>NZ_CP120737.1:0-675000 GCF_029581195.1 Solwaraspora sp. WMMD791 | reverse complement strand
CCGGCTACACGGTGGTCCGTGGCATGGCACCGCTGAACGCGCGCTACAGCCTGCTGGTCGACAACCTGATGGACCTGTCCCACGAGACGTATCTGCACGGTGGCTACATCGGCACCCCCGAAGTGGCGAACACCCCCATCACCACCACCGTCGACGACGACAAGGGCATCGTCTACGTCAGCCGGCACATGGACGACGCCGAATGCCCGCCGTTCTATGCCCGATCCACCGGCATCCAGGGCCGGATCACCCGGTGGCAGGACATCGAGTACCACCCACCGTGCCTGTACCTGCTGCACAGCCGCATCGCCCCGCAAGGGGTCTACCCGCCGGCGGAGGGTCCGGACAGTGCGGCCTTCCACGCCGAGATCGTCTACGCCATCACGCCGTCGACCGAGCACACCACGTACGACTTCTGGGCGGTGGCGCGCGACTTCGCCCTCGACGACGAATCGGTCAGCGAGTACCTCTACCAGAGCAACCACACGGTGGTCATGCAGGACGTCACCGCGCTGAACACCCTGGAGCAGGTGATCGCCGCCGAACCGGAGCGGTACCAGGAGCTGAGCATCAACATCGACACCGGCGGGCTCGCCGCCCGACGCCTGATCGCACGGATGATCGCGTCGGGGTCGGTGGGAGCGACGCGGTGACCCTCCCCGACGGGTTGCCCCGCGGCGACCGGCTCTACCGGATCCACTGGCTGCCGGGCACCGACACCCTGCGGGGCACCTGTCACTGCGGCGCCGAGCGGGTCGGCGACGATCCGGTCGAGCTGTGGCAGTGGCTGCTCGACCATCCGCGTGGCCACTGGCCGGCCCGGTCGGTGCCGACGGTGCACCGGCAACCGGCCGGTGCCGCCGACCGGGGCCTGGTGGTCGGATGACCGCCGTCGGACCGCACGGTGGGCGGACGACCACGGCCGACCTGCCCACGATGGAGCTGGTGGTCGCCCGCCGGGAGCAGGTGGCGACGGGGGTGGTGGTGCTGACCCTGTGCCGGCCCGACGGTGGTGAGGTGCCCGGCTGGTCGGCCGGCGCGCACGTCGACCTGATGCTGGGTCCGGGTCTGGTCCGCCCGTACTCGCTCTGCGGCGACCCGGCCGACCGGCGCGGTCTGCAGATCGCGGTACAGCTCGAACCCGCCGGCCGGGGCGGCTCCCGACAGGTCCACGACCGGCTCGTCGACGGCGCGCGGATCACGGTGCGTGGGCCCAGGAACAACTTTCCGCTGGTCGCGGCACGCCGGTACCTGTTCATCGCCGGGGGCATCGGCATCACCCCGATCCGTCCGATGATCGCCGCCGTCGACGCCGCCGGAGCCGACTGGCGGCTGGTGTACGGCGGCCGCAGCCGGGCCACGATGGCGTTCTCCGGGCAACTGCGGCAGCGGTACGGTGACCGGGTGCTGCTGCGGCCGCAGGACGAGGTGGGCCTGCTCGACCTGGCCGAACTGCTGGACCGGCCGAGTGGTGCCGTCGTCTACTGCTGCGGACCGGAGTCGCTGGTCGGGGCGGTGCAGCAGCGCTGCCGGACGTGGCCGACGGGTGACCTGCACGTCGAACGCTTCACGCCGCGAGACGACGACAGCGGTGACGGCGACCGCGGCGGCGCCGGCGCGACCACCGTCGAGGTCGAGCTGGCACTGACCGGCCGTACGGTGACCGTGCCGCCCGGCACGTCGATCCTGGAAGCGGTGGAGCAGGCCGGTGTCGCAGTGCTCTCCTCGTGCCGTGAAGGCACCTGCGGCACCTGTGAGACGACGGTCCGCGCTGGCGTTCCCGACCACCGCGACAGCCTGCTCACCGAGGAGGAACGGGCCGCCGGTGACACGATGATGATCTGTGTCTCCCGATCCCGCACCCCCCGACTCGTACTGGAGCTGTGAGCGTCGGGTCGTGCCGGATACCGTCGGGCGGCGATGATGGCGGGATGGGTACGCCACCGGGCCGGTCGGTCACCAGCAAGGTGCTGGCGCTGCTCGACGCGTTCAGCCCGGCCGAGCCGGCGTTGACCCTCAGTGAGCTGGCCCGGCGCGCCGGCCTGCCGTTGCCCACCGCGCACCGGCGGGTGGCGGAGCTGGTCGCCTGGGGGGCGCTGGAGCGCGGCGCGGACGGGCGTTTCCGCATCGGCCTGCGGCTGTGGGAGCTGGGTTCGCTCGCGCCGCGTGGGCTGGGGCTGCGCGAGCTGGCGCTGCCGGTGCTGGAGGACCTGTACGAGGTGACGCACGAGAACGTACAGCTCGCGGTGCGCCAGGACCTGGAACTCGTCTTCATCGAACGGATCGCCGGACGGCACGCGGTGCCGGTGCTGACCCGCGTCGGCGGCCGGTTCGCGCTGCACGCCACCGGGGTGGGTCTGGTGCTGCTGGCCCATGCGCCGGACGAGGTCCGGGAACGGGTGCTGGCCGCGCCACTGGAGCGCTACACCCGGCTGACCATCACCGATCCGGCGCGGCTGCGCCGGCATCTCGCCGAGGCGCGGCGCGTCGGGTACGCGGTGAGCGACCGCCAGGTGACGATGGACGCGCTCTCGGTCGCCGCGCCGATCTGGGGTCCGACCGGTGTGACGGCGGCGGTCTCATTGGTGGTCGCGTACGACCGGGCCGATCCGCTGGCTCTCGCACCGCTGGTGCAGGCGGCCGGCCGGGCGATCTCCCGGGCGCTGACCGGACCCCGACAGTAGGGCGTCCGGCGGTGCGGACGGTAGGGCATCCAGCGGTGCGGACCGGGGCGCTGCTCAGCTCGGGAAGGCCAGCAGCCGCAGGAACTCGGCCAGCCGTTGGTGCTCCTGAGGGGTCACGGCGGCCAGCAGGCCGTGTTCCACGGCGCGGGCCGACTCCCGGGCGCGGGCGAACAGGTCGCGACCGGCGTCGGTGGCGACCAGTACGTTGGCGCGCCGGTCGGCGGGGTCGGTGTGGCGGGCCACCAGGTGACGGCGTTCCAGGTCGTCGATCACGGCTACCACCTGGCTGGGATCCAGTCGGAGAAACTCGGCCAGCTCCCGTTGGGTGGGGCGGGCGTCGTCGGCGGCCAACGCGAGCACCGAGTAGGACCGTGGCTTGAGCCCGTGCTCGGCGAGCGCCGCGTTCGCCGCCGCGAGCGTGATCGCGTTGGCGCGGGCGAGAAGAAACACCAGGTCAGCGCCGAGCACGCTGCCCCGCAGGCCGTCGGCGCCGGCGTGCCGGGGCTTCCCGCTCGCAGGCATGGCGACGATGGTAGCAAGCAACGCCAATAATTGACATTCTCAACGGTTCATGGTCCGATCGGCTTCGACGCGAAGGAGTTCCCGATGTCTCTGGACGGCAAAGTCGCCATCGTCACCGGCTCCGGGCGGGGTCTCGGCCTGGCCTACGCCCGGCAGTTGGCCCGTCAGGGCGCCAGCGTCGTGGTCAACGACGTCGACGCCGGGGCCGCCGACGAGGCGGTCGCGGCGATCCGATCGGCCGGCGGACGCGCCGTCGCGCTGGTCGCACCGGTCGGTCCCACCGAGACCGCGCAGGCCCTCGTCGCCAGCGCACTCGACAGCTTCGGCCGGCTCGACATCGTGGTGACCAACGCCGGCGTGCTCCGGGACACGGTGCTCTGGAAGATGAGCGACGAGGATTTCGACACCGTCGTCAACGTTCACCTGCGCGGCACCTTCACCACGGTGCGCGAGGCGGTACGGCACATGCGGCAGGCTGGCGAGGGTGGCCGGATCATCTGCGTCGGCTCGCCCACCGGGCAGCGGGGCAACTTCGGGCAGACCAACTACGCCGCCGCCAAGGCGGGCATCGTCGGCATGGTACGGACCTGGGCGCTGGAGTTGAAGCGGGCCGGGATCACCGCCAACACCGTGGTGCCGGTCGCGGCGACCGCGATGACGGCGACCGTGCCCTACTTCGCCGCGGCGGTCCAGGCCGAGGCGAAGGGTGAGCCGGTGCCGGCGTTCTTCCGGCACGATCTCGGCTTCGGCACCGCCGACGACGTCGCCGGTCTCGTGGCCTTCCTCGGCTCCGACGCCGCCGCCGGGGTGACCGGTCAGGTGATCGGTGTGGGCGGCGACCGGATTCAGATCTGGACCCACCCGGAGGCCGTGGCGACCGCGTACCGCGAGGGCGGCTGGACCTACGAGGCGCTGCTCGCCGACTGGTCGACCGAGTTCGCCGGCGCGCTGCAGAGTGTCGGTGAGCGGTTCCCGGAGCTGCCCGAGGAGTTCCGCCCCGCCGGTTCCTGAGCCCGCCGCGTCCTGAACCATCGGCCGGAGGTCAGCGCCATGTACCAGCCAGCGATCGACATCGACACGATCACCGCCATCGACGTCCACGTGCACATCGAGGTCGACGGCCACGGCCATTCGTCGTTGCCGGCTCCACTCGAGGCCGCCGCGTCGAAGTACTTCCGCACCGACGGTCCCCGGCCGGCGATCGAGGCCGTGGCGCGGTACTACCGCGAACGTCGGATGGCGGCCGTCGTGTTCACCGTGGACGCGCGTACCCAGCTGCGGCATCCTCCGTTGTCCAGCACCGAGATCGCCCGGGCCGCCGCCGACCACGCCGACGTGCTCGTCCCGTTCGGCTCGGTCGATCCACGCACCGGCGAGGCGGCCCTGGAGGCCGCCGCCCGTCTCGTCGAGGACGAGGGGGTACGCGGATTCAAGTTCCATCCGACGGTGCAGGGCTTCGACCCCAGCGACGAGCAGTACGCGCCGCTGTGGGCCCTGATCGCCAAGGCCGGTGTGCCGGCCCTGTTCCACACCGGGCAGACCGGCATCGGGGCCGGACTGCCCGGCGGTTACGGACTGCGGCTCGGGTTGTCCAATCCGATGCGACTCGATCCGATCGCCGCCGACTTCCCGGATCTGCAGATCATCATGGCCCACCCGTCGGTGCCCTGGCAGGACGAGGCGCTGTCGGTGGCGACGCACAAGCCCAACACCTGGATCGACCTGTCCGGCTGGAGCCCGAAGTACTTCCCCGCCGAGCTGGTGCGTTACGCCAACTCGATCCTCAAACACCGGGTGCTGTTCGGCACCGACTACCCGTTGCTCACCCCGGACCGCTGGCTGCGGGACGTCGAGACCACCGACCTCAAACCCGACGTGCTCCCCGGCATCGTCAAGCACAACGCCGCCCGCCTCCTGCGCCTGGCCGGATGAGGACAGGACCGGGTGGGGAAGGAAGGACGCCATGACAACGACCATCACCTACGACCAGCTGCCCGGGCTGGCCGGCACCGACCTGGGGTACACCGAGTACCGGACGGTCACCCAGGAACAGATCAACCTGTTCGCCGACGCCACCGACGACCACCAGTGGATCCACGTCGACCCGCAGCGGGCCAAGGACGGGCCGTTCGGTACGCCGATCGCGCACGGATTCCTCAGCCTGTCGCTGACCGTGCCGTTCTGGACGGAGCTGCTCGACGTCCAGGGGGTGTCGACGAAGGTCAACTACGGCCTCGACAAGGTGCGTTTCCCCGCCCCGGTCGCCGTCGGCTCCCGGATCCGCATGCGCGCCGTGGTCGTCGAGGTCACCGAGGTCCGGGGCGGCTACCAACTGGTCGTCGACCAGACCATCGAGATCGACGGCGGCACCAAGCCGGCGGTCGCGGCGCGGGGACTGTACCGCTTCCACGCGTGACCAGGAGATCGGGTTCCTGCACGACCGGGAGGATCTGATGCACCAGCACGGGATCGGCGCCTGGTTGGCCAAGCGCCGCCGCGTCTCACCCGACCGGACCGCCCTCGTCCACGGCGAGGGGTCGGCGATGACGTACCGGCAGTTCGCCGACGGCGCGGACCGGGTCGCGGCGGCGCTGCGCCGCCTCGGCGTCGGCACCGGCGACACCGTCGCCTACCTCGGAGAGAACAGCCCGGACTTCCTCCAGGTCATGTTCGGTACGGCACGGCTGGGCGCGGCCTTCGTCCCGGTCAACACCCGGCTCGCGCCGCCGGAGATCACACACGTGCTCACCGACAGCGGCGCCCGGGTGCTGATCCACGATCCCGACTTCGCGTCCCGGGTCGCTGCCGCCACCGGTGGCTCGGCGGCGTCACGGATCGTCGTCACCGGTCTCGGCAGCACACAGGGGCCCGGGCTGGCCCGGCTGATGGAGGACGTCGATGCCGACGAGGCGGGCGGGGCCGCGGCGAGTCAGGTGAGCGTGGACGACCCGGCCGCGATCATCTACACCTCGGGTACGACCGGTCGGGCCAAGGGCGCGGTGCTGACCCACGGCAACCTGACCTGGGTCGCGCTCAACTGCATCGTCGACTACGACGTGGTCTCCGCTGACGTCGCGCTGATGATCTCGCCGCTGTTCCACGTCGCTTCCCTGGGCATGGGGGCGTTACCGGTGATCCTCAAGGGCGGGACCCTCGTGCTGGAGAAGGGCTTCGAACCGGGCCGGGCGCTCGCCCAGATCGAGCGCTACGGCGTGACGATGCTCAGCGGGGTGCCGACCACGTACCAGATGATGGCCGAGCATCCGAACTGGTCGTCGACCGACCTGTCGTCGTTGACGAAGCTCACCTGCGGTGGATCGGCGGTGCCGGTGCGGATCCTCGACGCGTACGAGCAGCGGGGGTTGTCGTTCTCGCAGGGCTACGGCATGACCGAGGCCTCACCGGGGGCCACGGCGCTGCCTCCGGCGATGACCCGTGCGAAGCAGGGCAGCGTCGGCCTGCCGCACTTCTTCACCGACGTGCGGATCGCCGGCGGCGACGGTACGCCGGTGCCGGCCGGCACCATTGGCGAGATCGAGATCGCCGGGCCGAACGTGTTCCCCGGCTACCATCGGTTGCCCGAGGCGACGGCGGCGGCGTTCACCCCGGACGGTTGGTTGCGCTCCGGGGACCTCGGCTATCTGGACGACGACGGCTACCTGTACATCGCGGGCCGGCTCAAGGACATGATCATCTCAGGCGGCGAGAACATCTACCCGCCGGAGCTCGAACTGCTGCTCAGCGAGATCGACGGCGTGACCGGGGCCGCGGTGATCGGCGTACCCGACCCCCGGTGGGGCGAGGTGCCCTGGGCGATCGTGACGGTCCGCGAAGGTGCCCGCGTCGACCTCGACCTGGTTCGCGGCTTCCTCGACGGCCGGATCGCCCGCTACAAGATGCCGAAGAACCTGGTCATCGTGGACGAACTGCCGAGGACCGCCTCGGGGAAGGTGCGGAAGGCCGAACTGCGGGCCCGGTTCGCCGGCTGACTCCGTCGGCCGCGCCGACGAGCGCGGCGAACTCCGCGGCCGACGGAGCGGCCAACTGTCCGTGCATCCGACGGTAGACCTGTGTCGACCGTGCGGCGGGCCACTGCGCGTCCATGAACTGCCGGGGCAGCCGTGGGTCGGCCCGCAGCAACGCGAGCCAGTCCGCCACGAGCATCGTCCGTACGGACAACGCACTGGCCGCCTGCGTCGCCGCCGCCGGGTCGTCCCAGACGTCGATGAACGCGAGGTGCTCCCGGCGGATCGATTCGATGTCCCAGGCGGCCCGGACGCTTTCTGCGATCGGAAACTCGCCGAGTTCCCGGGCGTGGAAGGCGACGACGGTGCCGGCCGGCAGATCCCGCCGCAGCGGCTCCAGCGAACCGGCCAGGTCGACCTCGCCGGGTGCCAGCCACAGCCCGTCGCGCAGCGGCGCGAAGCCTTCCCAGGTCAACGTCGACCGTAGTCGATGACGCAGGGTCCGCTGCCCCTCCGGGATGGAGAAGGTGACCAGCGTCCATCCAGGGCCCTGCGGATCGAACGGCCGGGGGCCACGGACCCGGTCGGTCGCCTCGCGCAGCACCGCCGCCCCGTGCCCGGTGAGCGAGAAGCGGATCTCCCTGCCCTGCCGGCTGCGAGCGAGGACGCCGGTCTGCACGAGCCGGTCGAGGGTGGCCCGGGTCGCCGGGGCGGCGACGCCGGCACCTTCGAGGACGCCGATCAGGACACTGGCACGGATCGGACCCGGGTCGTCGTCGACGACGTGCTCACCGAAGAAGGCGAGCAGCAGCTGCTTGGGTTGTCGACTACGCACGGCTCCCCCTCGGGCGGAACTGGTCCGACGGCACGGTCAGGCGGTCGCCGTCTCCCCCCGCTTGGCCCGCTGGATCTGCCCGTAGATCTGCGTCCGTAGTTGGGTGAAACGCGGTAGCGCCCGGGTGGTGATCTGATCGCGCTCGACCGGAAGGTCGATCGCGAGGTCCTCCTGCACCCAGGTCGGCGACTTGGACAACACGAGCACCCGCTCGCCCAGATAGACCGACTCGTCGATGTCGTGGGTGACGAAGACGATCGAGATCTTGCGGTCGGTGTGCAACTGCCGTACCAGATCCTCCAGGTCCGCGCGGGTCTGGGCGTCGACCGCGGCGAACGGCTCGTCCATGATCAGCACTTCCGGGTGGTACGCGACGGCCCGGGCGATCGCCACCCGCTGCTGCATGCCGCCGGACAGTTGCCAGGGGTGGCTGCGGGCCGCGTGGCCCAGACCCACCGCCTCGAGGGCGTCGGTGACGAGCTTGCCCCGTTGGCTGCGGGAGAGCCGCTTGTGCCGCAGCGGCAGCTCGACGTTGCCCCGGACCGTCAGCCACGGGTAGAGGCTGCGACCGTACTCCTGGAAGACGACGGCCATCGCGGGGCTCGGGCCGGTGACCGGAGCCCCGTCCATCTCGATGCGCCCGCTGGTGGGACGCAGCAGACCGGCCAGGCACTTCAGCAGGGTCGTCTTGCCGCAGCCCGACGGCCCCACGATGCAGACGAGTTCGCCGGCGTGCATCGTGAAGCTGATGTCGCCGATCGCCTCGACGTCGCCGTTCGCCGACTCGTAGACCTTGCGCAGGTGCTCCACCCGCAGCAAAACGCTCCGCTCAGGCACGATTGATCTCCCTTGCTCCGTGGTACCAGCGCAGCACGCGCCGCTCGACGACACCGAAGGTCACCGCGAGCAGGACACCGACGAGACCGAGCAGCAGGATGCCGCTCCACATCTCGGCGATGAGGTAGTTGCGTTGGAAGTAGGCGATCCGGTATCCGAGTCCGGCGGAGGACGCGAACATCTCCGAGATCACCATCAGGATGAGCGCGACCGACAGCCCTTGGCGGACGCCGGCCATGATGCGCGGGCTGGCCGCCGGCAGCACCAGGAACCACAGCCGCTCCCACCAGGTGATCTGGAACGAGTCCGCGGTCTCGGACATGACCGAGTCGGTCGCGCGGACGCCGTCGATCGTGTTGAGCAGGATCGGCCAGAGCGCCCCGGAGACGATCACCACCACCCGCATCGTGTCGGTGATGCCCAGCAGCAGCATCACGACCGGGATCAGCACCGGCGGCGGAATCGCCCGGAAGAACTCCAGCAGTGGTTCGAGCAGCTCGCGTAGCCACCGGAACAGGCCGATGAGCGTGCCGGCGGCGATGCCGAGCACGATCGAGGCGACGATTCCCAGGGCCAGCCGGTACAGGCTCGGCAGCACGTCGGAGACGAACGCGGGACCGACCCAGGTGGCGACGAACGCGTCGAGGATCGGCACCGGCCCGGGGAAGAACCGGTTCGACGACGACGTCGACGCCGCTGCCCAGACGACCAGCAGCAGGAAGGGCAGGCCGAAGGAGTAGAGCAGATTCTCGACGATCCGTCGGCCGGCGGAGTGCCGACGCGGTCGGCGGGCGGGCCCGTCGGCGGGTACGGCTGACGCGGTCACTGGACCTCCTCTCCGCGTACCGACTGGTGCCAGGAGAGCGAGCGCCGCTCGATGAACCGGAAGACCAGGTTGACGCCGAGCCCGAGCAGCCCGGTCACCACGACGAAGGCGTAGAGCCCGACGGCGTCGCCGGCGGAGCGGGACAACTCGATCATGCGGCCGAGGCCGGGGTTGCCGATCACCATCTCGGCAGTGATGGCCAGGATGAGCGCGACCGCGGCGGCCAGCCGGACACCGGTCATCAGATACGGCAGGGCGGTCGGCAGCACCAGGTAGAACAGCCGCTCGCGGTGGGTCAGGTCGAAGCTGCGCGCGGTGTCGCGAGCGACCGTGTCGACGTCGGCGACGCCGTAGATCACCTGCACGAACACCTGCCAGAACGACGCGTAGATGATGATCACGAGGGCCGCCTGCAACTGGATGCCGAACAGCAGCACGGCCAGCGGGATGAGCGCGACCGACGGGATCGGGCGCAGGAACTCGACCATCGTGTGGGTGGCCCGGCGCAGGACCGGCACCAGACCGACGAGCGTGCCCAGGGCGATGGCGGCCGCGGTCGCCACCCCCAGCCCGATCGCCCAGGCGGTCATCGTGGACCCGAGCCGACGCCAGAAGGCGAGGTCACGAAACTCGTCGGCGAGTCGTGCGAGTACGTCCGTGACGTACGGCAGGTACTGCGAATTCACCAGGCCGAGCGTCGGGATCAGCTGCCAGACGACGAGGAACCCGGTCAGTCCGACGGCACCCAGCACCGCCTTGCGCAGCGAACGGGGACGTCGGATGGGCAGAACGTGCATGTCGCTCCCGGGGTCGGGGGTCCCGCCCGCGGCGTGCCGGTGGCCGCGGGCGGGCGGGACCGCACCGCTACTGCTGCTGGATGAGGCGGTCGAAGTCCGGCTGCTGCTCCAGGACGCCGTACTCGCCGGCGAGCGTCGCGAGCGACTCCAGGCTCGCCCGGTCGAGCTCCCAACCGAACTCCGGCAGCCGCACCGAGTCGGCGACCGCCTCGGGCAGCTCCAGGTTGTCCTTGATCGCCTGGCGCACGGCCGCCTCGTTGGCGGAGTCCTGCGCCCATTGCAGCGTCTGCTCCATCGCGGCGGAGAAGTCGGCGATGAGGTCGGCGTCGGACTCGAGGCGCTCGGCGGTGGTGATCGTCGTCAGGGTCGCGAGTCCGGGAATGACCGCCTGGTAGGGCTCCACGACCAGGACGTCGCCCCGGCTGCGCAGCTGGGTGACGAACGGCTCCGGCACCCAGGCGGCGTCGATGTTGTCCGCCTCCAACTGGGCGGGGACGTCAGGGAAGGCGACCTCGACGAACTGGATCGTGCTCGGGTCACCACCGTCCTGCTCCACCGCTGCCATGATCGTCACATCGCCGGCGGCGCCGAGGCTGTTGACCGCCACCCGGCGGCCAGCGAGTTCGGCGGGCCGGGTGATGCCGGACTTTGCCGACGCCACGACCGCGTTGATGTCGTCGCCGTCGGCGTAGGAGGAGGCGTAGTTGCCGATCATCACGACACCGAGATCCTGCAGGTCGGCGCGGAACGGGCCGAACGGCTGGCCGATGGCGAAGTCGATGTCCCCGTTGATCAGGGCCGGAATCGCCTGTGCGCCGCCCTGCGCGGGCAGCACCTCGACCGCGAGCCCGTGCTCGGCGAAGATGCCGGCCTCGATACCGCCCCACAGTGCGGCGGTCTCCGTGATCGGTAGCGCCGCGACGCGGACCTGACGCAGGTCGTCGTCGGCCTGGTCGGTCGGGGTCGCGTCAGAATCGGTGCAGGCGGTAAGGGCGAACGCGACGGTGGCGATCAACCCGAGGGTGAGGGTCTTCTTCATTGACGAGGCCCTTCCGGGACGAAGGTCGTGGGGTGCGTCAATCCTGGCGGGTGCACCCGGGGCGCAGGTGCGGCTCGGTGTGAGCGTGGTCACCCCGCCGTCCGGCCATGGTCAACCACCGGCGCACCCAATGTCAACAATTTCTCGTCGCCCGTCACGAAACGATTGAATATCGCTGCGGTGCGAGCGACGGCGACGGGGGCGGCGACAGCCGGCGGCGCCGGACCGGGTCACCGGTCCGGCGCCGCCGGGTAGCCGGATCAGCTCAACGGCTCGATCCAGATGTTGCGGTACTGGACGGCGTTCTGGTGGTCCTGCAGCCGGATCGATCCGGTGGCCGGACCCTCGGGGATGTTGCCGCCGGTCGGACCGGTGATGGCGACGTCGTCGTGGACGGTCACACCGTTCCAGACCAGCGTCACCCGGGCGTCCTCGGTCTTGGTGCCCGAGCTGTCGTAGCGGGCCGCCCGGTAGGTGATGTCGTACGTCTGCCAGGTGTCCGCCGGTCGCGCGGCGTTGACGTCCGGCGCCTTCTGCAGGTAGATCGCGCCGGCCTCGTTGGTGTCCAGGGTCGGGTCACCGTACGAGTCGAGGATCTGGATCTCGTAGCGTTCCTGCAGGTAGACGCCGCTGTTGCCGCGGTTCTGCCCGGTCACGTCCGCCGGCAACTGCGGCACCTTGAACTCGACGTGCAACCGGAAGTCACCGAACGCCTGCCGGGTACGCAGATCGCCGCAGCAGACCTCCATCACCCCGTCGGCCAGTCGCGGCCAGCTCGCCGAACGCCCGTCGGTGTGCTGCCACTCCGCCAGGTCGCCACCGTCGAACAGCACGATCCGTTCGCCGGGCTGACGCACGGTCACAAGGTCCAGGTTGACGTGTCCGGTGTCGCCGGTCTCCACCCGGTACTGGATGGCGTTGACACCCTTACGCAACGTCAGCAACTCGGTCTTGGTGGCCCACTCCTTCCAGGTGACGGTGGACGGCAGGACCGTCTGGCGTACCTTCTCGCCGTTGACGTAGATGCTGACGGTCTTGTCGCCGGAGAACGGGTTGGGACCGTTGCTGTAGCGCAGCCCCACCTCGTACTCGCCGTTGCGCTTCACGTCGACGTGCACGGTCGTCGCGGCGTTGAGGTCCCCGAACCCGGCGACGAAGCCGACCCCGGAGAAGCCGGCGTGCTCGGTGTCGACCCGGGCGCTGCCCTGGCGGTGGCCCTCCTCGGCCTCGTAGAAGACCCGGTCGGGCTGGACGCCGGGAATGGCGTTGAGGGTGTACCAGGCCTCGGTGCTCCACAGCTGCTCGCCGTTGGACGCTGTGAACGACCGGGGCGAGCGCAGGTGCACCACGCGACCCTGCTGAAGGCCGTCGATGGTCAGCCAGACCGTCCGACGGTCGTTGGAGACCTTGACCTCGCTGACCCGCAGCGTCTCCTCGTCGACCTTCGGGCCGCCGTAGGTCGGGGTCGGCGCGTAGCGCCACTGCTCGACCTGGTAGCGCCCGGCGATGTCCTGGATCGTCGCCGTGGACAGCGGCCGGGTGTACTCGATCTTGAAGCCGTTCGGCGTGGCGCTCATCGACTTCATGTCGAACGTACGGTTGTCGTTCGGGGTGAGCTTCTGCAGGCCGTACCGCAGCTTGCCGGGCTGACCCCAGTTGCCGTCGGCGCCGAGCCCACCCACGTAGATGGCGCCGTCCGGGCCGAGGGTGACCCGGTTGACGCCGGCCTCCAGGCCCTGGGTGTGCCGGAACACCGCCCCCTGGTACTGGTCCTTCACCTTCTCCAGGTACGCCCGCTGCAGCCCGCCGTAGGTGACGTCGCCGATCAGGAACTGCCCCCGGTACGGGCCCTTCTTGAGCAGCACCGGAGTGCTGGGCGAGTTGGCGATCTCGTTCTGCGGCAGCCAGAGCGCGGGCTGGGTCACCGGGTTGGCGTCGTACGGCCCGGCCGGGTTGGTGTAGTGGTTGAAGAACTGGTCGGGCTGGATGTGCACCAGCTTGCTGGCCGGCAGGTAGCCGCCCTGGTTGTCGGTGACGAACAGCTCGTTGTCCGGCCCCCAGGCGATGCCGTTGGGGGTACGCAACCCACCGGCGACGTAGCTGACCTCGCCGGTACGTCGGTTCACCACGACGCTGGTCCCCCGGTTGCCCACCGGCTGCGGGTCGGTGGTCGCGCCGCCGTAGTCGATCGCCACCGACAGGTTCAGGTAGAAGTTGCCGCCCTTGTAGAGCAGCCCGAAGGCGAACTCGTGGAAGTTGCCGCCGTACGGCCAGCTGGCGACCGTCCGCAGCTCGTCGGCGACCTCGTCACCATTGGTGTCGCGCAGCTCGGTGAGCTCGTGTTTCTGCGAGACGTAGACGATGTCGTCGACCACCGCCACGCCCATCGGCTCGTTGAGGCCGCTGGCGATCCGCTTGTAGGTCACCTCGTCGGGACCGCTCGCGGCGGCCACGTTCTCGACGATGTAGACCTCGCCGCTGAACTGCTCGCTGCCGCCCCAGGTGGCGATGACCAGCCGACCGTCGGCGGTCCAGTCCATCCCGGAGACCTGCGGTTGGAAGCCGTCCGGACGCAGGTCGGTCAGCGTGTAGTCGGGGTGCACCCCGTCCAGTGGAAGTCCGTCGCCGGGGGTGTCGGTGACCCCCTGGCACTCCTTACGACCGGGCGCGGTCACCCGGACCACGCCAGCGTCGGTGCTCAGCACCGAGTTGGGCACGACGACGAAGTCCGCCGCGCCCGGCGGCTGCCACGCCAGGGTGAGCTGCTGACCGCCGCCGGCCTCGAAGTACTCGACCCGCAGCGCGTGGTGTCCCTCGGTCAGGGTGACGGCACCGTCCATGGAGGTGGCACCGTGCAGCCCGTCGTGGTCGACCACGACCGCGTCGTCGATGTAGAGCCGGGAGCCGTCGTCGCTGGTCAGCCGGAAGGTGTAGGTCCCGGCGGTGGCGATGTGCAGGTTGGCGAGCGCGTGGGTGACGAAGTTGTCCTCGAAGCCGAAGTCGGCGGCGGTGGACCAGTCGACGACCGGCATCAGTTTGTCGACGTTGGGGGTCTGGCCGGGCTTGAGGGTGCAGATCTCCGACAGCGGTACCCGCACGTCATAGGTACGCAACGTCACGCCTGGTTCCTGCGGTGGCAGGTCGGCGTTCTGGGCGGCGGCCGGCGACGCGCCGACGGCGGCCAGCGAGCCGAGCATGACCGCGGCGGCGGCGAACGTGACTGGTCGACGGAATCGTGGTGGGTGTGGAGACATTCCTCCCCCTTCGGCGGTGCGGGTGGGTGCCGGTCGGAACCATCACCGAGGGGTGCTGCTCGGCGGACGCGATGATCTCGATCACGACTGCGGCACATCATGAGCTACATTCGCTCGGGTAGCAAGATCTTCCGATCGAAATACTCGAACTTTTGACCGCCAGGCCAAAAAGATCCGCCAGTTGCGACTGAAGGCCGGGTCAGGGCCCTGTTCGCTGATGCACGGTCCTGGACGATCGTGTTCGAGTGGTGGCGCGCCCCACCATGAACGGCGCCAGCGGCCACCCGGCGACCCGCGCCGATGCCCGCCTGGTGAACATGTCGAGTCCCCCCGGACCCGCCGACGCGCGGCACCGCCACGAGTACGCCGACCACGCTCCACCCGGTCGCCGGCCATCTCCAACGACCGCTTTCGCCCGGTGCACCGTCTCCCGTCTCGTCGCCCGCGTGGCGTTCACCCGTCACGCCCGCCGCGATGTCACCCTGACCGCATCACCGTCGACGTGGGACCTTCGGCCCTGACGTGCGACGTTGCGCGTCTGTTGCGTGGTGAGCAGTCCCGTCGACGTAGCGACAAGGAGCAGGTGTGCTGTCGGAGTCCTCAGCGGCGGTGGTCGCCGCGACGCTGCCCGCCGTCCAGACCAACGGTACGGCCATCACCACCCGGTTCTACCAGCGGATGTTCGGTGCCCACCCGGAACTGTTGCAGCTGTTCAACCGGGGCAACCAGGCGACCGGCGCGCAGCAGGCCGCGCTCGCCGCCGCGGTGGCCGCCTATGCCGGGCACCTCACCGGCGACGGCGCCGTACCCTGGGGGCCGGTGCTGGACCGGATCGCCCACAAGCACGCCTCACTGGGCATCACCGCCACCCAGTACACGATCGTCGGGCGGCATCTGCTCGCGGCGGTCGGCGAGGTCCTCGGCGACGCCGTCACGCCCGAGGTCGCCACCGCCTGGAACGAGGTGTACTGGCTGCTGGCCTGCGAACTGATCGCCCGCGAAGCCCGGCTGTACACGGTGGCGGGCATCGCCGAGGACAGCCCGGTGTGGCGCGACTGGCGGGTCGCGCAGGTGGTGCCCGAGACCGCCGACGTGGTGTCGTTGCGGCTCGTGCCGGCCGACGACGGCCCGGTGCCCGCCTTCGTTCCCGGACAGTACGTGTCGGTCGCCGTCGACCTCGACGGCGACCGGGGGCAGCAGATCCGCCAGTACAGCCTCTCCGGCCGCCCCGGCGCCGCCGACTGGCGGATCACCGTGAAACGGATCCGGGCGACCGGTGACGCACCCGGCGGGATGGTCTCGACGTACCTGCACGACCGGGTGCACGTCGGCGACACGCTGCGGTTGAGTCCGCCGTTCGGCGAGGTCAGCGCGGTCGGTGCCGACGGGGATCCGCTGCTGCTGGTCAGCGCCGGCATCGGGGTCACCCCGGCGATGTCGGCGCTGGAGCACCTGGCGGTGGCCGACCCCAAGCGGGAGGTGGTGCTGGTGCACGCCGACCGGCGGGCCGCCGCCCATGCCCGGCGTGGCGAGCTTGCCCGTCTGCGGCAGCAGTTGCCGAACCTGTCGGTGCGTCTGTGGTACGAGGATCCGGCCGGCGGCGCGGCGGCCGGGCTTGCCGCCGAGGTCGCCGCCGGCCGGGTGGACCCGGCCCGGATTCCGCTACCCGCCGGGGCGTACGTGCACCTGTGCGGACCGCTGCCCTTCATGAACCAGGTTCGCAGCGGCCTGCTGCGTCGGGGCGTGTCCAGCGACCGGATCGCCTACGAGGTGTTCGGCCCGGGGATGCTGCGCGGCTGACGCGGTCCGCGGTACGGGGCTGACGGTCGTCGCCGTCGCCCTGGCTACCGCTGGTCGGCTCGTCGCCGACGGTCAGCCGAACCTGGCCCGCAGGACCTGCAGCGTCGCGTCGCCCGGGCTGTCCTGTTCAGCGAGGAACTGCCCCGGTCCGGTCACGACACGACCGGTACGACGACGAGAATCAGCACCGAGCAGACGATCTCGACGACGCCGACCTGCGGAGGCCGCAGCCGCCGGTACGGCAGCAGCCAGGCGCGGATCAGCAGGACCAGGAACACCGGGACGAGCAGCACGGCGATCCACCCGGCCACGACGAGCGCGGCCAGGTGGTAGCCGACAGACAGTCGTCGGTACCGGGCGTCGTCCCGGTTGCGGATCATCGTCTTGACGAACAGGACCGTCCCGGTCAGGTACAACAGCAGGACCACGAAGGCGGGCAGGACCTGGACCGGTGGTACGGCGGCGACGGTGGCCACCACGAAGACCAGCAGGCAGCTCTGCAGCACCGAGGCGAGATCGTTGGCCAGAGCGCGTTCGTCGCGACGGCCGGCGTAGGCACCGTTGACCAGCAGCAGGGCGGCGAAGACCGGGGCGTACCAGAGCACCGCTGGCCGGACGACCAGCACCGTCGCCGCCAGTGGCACGGTGATCAGGGCGTACAGCCGGATCTGGGCGGCGAACCGACGTGGCCGGCGGCTCTTGACGGCCTGCAGGACGTAGTAGGAGGTCAGGTAGCCGGCCAGCCAGGCACCGAGCAGCGGAAGGTGCGGCCAGCGCGGTCCGACCAGGGCGACCCCGGCGAGGTACGGCAGGAGCAGCATCGCCCAGGCACCGTGCTGCGGCGGCACGTACTGCCGCAGCACCCGGCGGTATGCGGGAGCCGGACCGCTGTGGGCGGCGACGGCGGCGGTCATGGTTGTCTCCCCCGGGCCGCCGTGCCCGTGTCGGCCATAGCGGACGCGGGCGGCCCGGTCGCCGTGACGGTCGGTTCGACGGTGGCAGGCGGTGCCGGACGGAGCCGGACCACGCAGGCGGTGGGCGCGCCGAACGGTTCCAGCACCGCGTCGCCAGGTGCCACGCCGGCCTGCTCCAGGGCACCGCGTACGACACCGAGGTGCAGCCCGCAGATCGCGTCGGGGTTGCGGTGGACAAGTTCGAGGAACGGGCAGACCGTCAAGTGGATCTCGGTGTGGTCGGCGCCGGTGGGGCGTGCGACAGGGGCGAAACCCAGCCGGTGCAGGACCGCGAGCAGCGTGTCGAGCGGACCGGTCCCCGGCGGTGCCGCCGCGGCGAGCCGGCGTCCCCAGTCCTGGCCGACGCGGCCGGCCTCGGTGCGGGTGTCCGCGCGGCGGCGTCGGCCCAGCTGATCCAGCAGCGCGGCGGCAAGCTCCCGGTACGGCGCCGGCGCCGGTGCCGGCGCCGCCGCTGTCCGGTACCGCCAGGCGGGCCGACCGGGCTGACCGCCCGTGGCCCGCGCCTTGACCAGCAGGCCGGCGGCGACGAGTCGGTCGAGATGGCCGCGCACGGTGGAGGGGTGCAGGCCGGTACGGGCGCCGACCTCGGCGATGGTGACACCACCGCCCGCGGCCCGGACCAGCTCCAGCATCGACACCCGGCTCGCGGTGCCCAACGCCCGGTGCCGGGTGGTGTCGACGATCTCGCCGGCCGGACCGGGCCCGTGGTGGTCTCTCACACTGACCGACGTTACAACGCCGATCGCCGTGAAAACCGGGGCGTCCCGGACCCGGTACGCGGGACTTTCGCCCCCGGTCACGGTCCGTTTCGCGTAGCAGAATGTCGCCTCAGATCTGCCGCAGCACCCGGGCGGGGTTGCCGACGGCCAGGACGTCCGGCGGGATGTCGCGGGTGACGACCGCACCGGCGCCGACGACGCTGTTCTCGCCGATGGTCACCCCCGGGCAGACGATCACGCCCCCGGCGAGCCAGACGTTGTCGGCGATGGTGATGGGCCGGGCCGATTCCAGCTTGTCGCGCCGCTGCTGCGGCTCGATCGGGTGTGTCGCGGTGAGTAGTTGCACGTTCGGCCCGAGTTGACAGTCGGCACCGATGTGGATCGGTGCCACGTCCAGTGCCGTCAGGTGGTAGTTGACGAAGGTACGGGCACCGATGTGCAGGTGTTCACCGTAGTCGACGTACAGTGGCGGCCGTACGACCGCGTCCTCGCCGAGGCTGCCGAGCAACCGGGCCAGGATGGCCCGGGCCGCCGCCGGCGGACCGTCGACGCTCGCCCGATGGTAGGCGTGCGTCAGCGCGACGGCACGGGCCGCGATCCGGGCGCTCTGCGGATCGTCGGCGACGTACAGGTCGCCGGCGAGCATCCGCTCCCGGCTGGTCCGCGGGTCACCGGCGAAGTACCCGGCCGCCATGGGCCGCCACCGCCTCACCGAGTGCCCGTTCGATCCGCTCGGCCCCGGCGACCAGCGAGAAGACCCGGTCGTAGTAGCCGCGGGCCGCCTGGCCGAGCAGATCGAGCTTGTCCCGGCCGAGTTCGCAGGCCTCGTGCAGGGCGGCGGCGATCGACTCCGGATCACCGGGCCGCGCGGTGATCCCCGCGCCGCTGTCGTGGGCCACCCGCGCGGCGTCACCATCGACCGCGACCAGCATCGCCCGCCCGGCGGCGAGGATGGCCGGCACCTTGCTCGGCATGGTGTACGCCGACATGCCGCCCGGCCGCAGGCTGACGTAGTGCACGTCCCCGGTCGCCATGAGCGCGGGCATCCGGTGCCGGGGCAGCTGGCCGAGGAAGCGGACGTTGCGGGCGCCGGTGGTGACGGCGAGTTCGCGCAGCCGACGCTCGGTGGTGCCGGAGCCGGCGATCAGGCAGACGAAGCGGGGATCGTCGACCCGGGCGCAGGCCTCGATCAGCGAGTCGAGGCCCTGCGCCTCGCCGAGTGCTCCCGCGTACACGCAGACCACCTGGTCGGTGCGGAGCCCGAGCTCGGCGCGCAGGTCCGCGGGGCGGGCCCGGGCGGTCTCGTCCGCCCACATCGGCAGGTGCACGAGTTTGTCCCTCGGGACTCCCCTGCGGGCAAGCAGTTCGCCGGCGCTGGGTGAGACGTACCCGATTCGGGCGGCGCTGCGGTACATCGCGGCGCACCAGCGGGCCATGCCCCGCTCGACCAGCCGCGAGCCCGGATCGGTGCCGACGAAGCCGCTGGCCACAGCGCTGTCCGGCCACATGTCCAGGACGTGGAGCAGGACCGGCACCCGGTGAACGTACCGGGTGAACCACATCGGCAGCGCGACGGTGATCGGCGAGTTGCCGACCCAGAGGACGTCGAGGCCGCGCAGCGCGTCGGTGCCGGACAGCAGCGCGGAGGCGGCGAACGATCCGTAGTTCGCGAGCCGACGTACCGCACGGTGGTCGTGGCTGGGGTAGAGCGCGACCCGGCGGACGTGGACCTCGCCGTCGTGCTCGTCGTGCCGGCGGCTCATCCGGAAGCCAGGTGCCAGCTGGCCGGTCGGATAGTTGGGGAATCCGGTGAGCACCCGGACCTCGTGGCCGCGACGGGCCAGGGCGCGGGCGAGCATGCCGGGTAGGGCGGCCGGGCCCGGTTCGGGGTCGAACCACTGGGTGAGCAGGCCGATGCGCATCCGGGCGGACCCGGCGGCCGGCTCGCTCGGCCGAAGGCCCGTCCGGACCCCCACAGTTTTTTGCATGTAGTACGCATATCACTGCTAGTACCAATAGATGTGTCATATGGGTTGAAGTGGACAAAAGCTGCTCTAACGACCGCAGGACATGACTCGGATTCGCTTTGGCGAAAAACCCGCTACGCCACCTTTCAGGCGATATGGTCGCGTTCGACGTGATCCCAGGTTCCCTGCGGCTGGTCCGACGGGAGTGACAGGACTAAGGGGCAGTGGTGCTTCCCTCACTATCGGACAGACGCTTCCTGATCACTGGAGGTACCGGATCGTTCGGGCAGACGATGGTCTCCCGGCTGCTCGACGCGGGCGCCGCCGAGATCCGGGTGCTCAGCCGGGACGAGTCCAAGCAGGACGCCATGCGTCACCGGCTCGGCGACGAACGGATCCGTTACTACGTCGGTGACGTCCGGGACTACGACAGCGTGCTCAAGGCGGCCCGGGGCACCGAGTTCGTCTTCCACGCCGCCGCGCTCAAACAGGTGCCGTCCTGCGAGTTCTTTCCCCTCGAGGCGGTACGGACCAACATCCTGGGCAGCGCCCACGTCGTCGACGCCTGCGAGCGGGTCGGTGTCGAGGCGTTGGTGCTGCTGAGCACGGACAAGGCGGTCTACCCGGTCAACGCGATGGGCATGACCAAAGCGATCATGGAAAAGGTCGCCCAGGCACACAGCCGCAACAACCCGGCCGCTCGGACCCGGGTCTGCTGCGTGCGCTACGGCAACGTCATGTACTCCCGCGGGTCCGTCATCCCACTGTTCATCGACCAGATCCGCCGGGGCGGGCTACCGACGGTGACCGAGCCGACAATGACCCGGTTCCTGATGTCCCTGCCGCAGTCGGTGGAGCTGGTCGAACACGCGTTCCGGTACGGCCAGTCAGGCGACGTCTTCATCCGCAAGGCGGACGCCTGCACGATCGGCGACCTGGCCGAGGCGGTCTGCAACCTGTTCGGCGTTCCGGCGAAGTTCCACGTTCTCGGGATCCGGCACGGCGAGAAGCTCTACGAGACGCTCGCCAGTCGCGAGGAGCTGTCCCACGCCGAGGACCTGGGCGATTTCCTGCGGGTACCGGTCGACAGCCGCGACCTCAACTACGCCCTGTACGTCGACGAGGGCGACCTCGACAGCGGCGGCCTGGCCGACTACAACTCACACAACGCCCGGCGGTTGACCGTACCGGAGATCGAGGCGCTGCTGCTGACCCTGCCGGAGGTCCGGGCGCAGGTCGACGCCCTCGCTCTGACAGCGGTGCCCGCATGAGCGCGGCGGCCGGCGACCGGCCCCGGCCCGACATGGTCCCCCGGCGACGCACCGTGGCGACCGCCACCGCACCGGCCGTACGTCGGGTGCTGATCGTCGGCGCCACCGGGATGCTCGGCCACGCGCTGCTGCGTGAACTCGCCGACGCACCCGAACTGGAGGTGCACGGGGTCGCCAGGAGCCTCGACGGCCGGGAGCGTCACTATCCCGCCGGGCTGCTGCGCCGGATCACCAGCGGCGTCGACGCCACCCGGTTCGACCAGGTCCGCACCGTCATCGACGGGCTCCGACCCGACGTCGTGGTCAACTGCGTCGGCGTGATCAAACAACGGCCGGACGTGCAGGACGCCGTCCCCACCGTGACCCTCAACGCGCTACTGCCGCACCTGCTCGCCGACGCCACTGCCCGACACGGCGGCCGGCTGATCCACGTCAGCACCGACTGCGTCTTCTCCGGCAGCCGGGGCGGCTACGTCGAGCACGACCTGCCGGACCCGCCGGACCTGTACGGCCGGTCGAAGCTGCTCGGCGAGGTGACCACCGGCAGTGCGCTCACGCTGCGTACCTCGATCGTCGGTCATGAACTGACCACCCGGCGGTCGCTGGTGGACTGGTTCCTCGGCCAGTCCGGTCAGGTGCGCGGCTACACCCGGGCGGTCTACAGCGGTGTGACGACCGTCGAGTTCGCCCGGCTGCTGCGTACCGTCGTGCTGCCCCGCCCTGACCTGACCGGGCTCTACCACGTGGCCGCCACGCCGATCACCAAGTACGACCTGTTGCGACTGGTCGCCGAAGTCTACGGATGGCAGGGCGACCTGGTGGCGGAGAACGAGTTCGTCTGCGACCGGTCGATGCGGGCCGACGCGCTGGCCGAGGCGACCGGGTACCGCCCGCCGGACTGGCCGGACATGATCCGGACGCTGTACGCCGCCCGCGCCCGCTGGTCCGGTGAACCGCTGCCGACGCGCCGGCAGCAGATCCCGGCCTGACCACGCACCGACAGACCGCTGGCAGTGAGCCGGCCGGCCGCAAGCCGAAGGACGACAAGTGGTAGACCGTGTGAGCCAACTGGCGAGTCTCGTCGGCGCGGCGTGCCTCGTGGTGGTCACGATCATTCTCGCCATGCACGACCTGTTGATCGCGTGCGCCGTGGCGGCACTGCTGCTGCTGGTCGGCTGTGCCTGCCGGATGGACGGCTGGCGGGCGATGCTGGCCCTGACGATGGGCCTGTTGGTCGCCGCCTCCTCGGACGTGCAGGCACTCGTCGACGCCAGCTTCTACCCCCGGTACGCCGCGGTCGGCATGCTGGTCGTGTGGCTGCTGTGTGTGCGGCGCCCGCCGTCGTCCCGGTTCACCCCGTGGACCGGGACGTTCGTCGGTGCCCTGTGGCTGGTCGCCGGGCTCGCCACGGTGAGCGCGACCTGGTCGATCGTCGCGCTGGAAACCTTCCAGCGCGGCGTCGCGCTACTGCTGCTGGCCGCGCTCGTGCACCTGCTGATCCGTCGCCGCTGGCCCGACCGCACGGTCATGCTGGCCGACCTGCGCGTCATCTACCTGGTGCTGAGCCTGTCCGCCGTGGTCAGTCTGGGCTACGGGCTCACCGACGCCACGCTGGCGGCCGCGCTGTCCGGCAGCCAACGGTTCCAGGGGCTGTACAACAACCCCAACATGCTCGGCATGGTCTGCGCGTTGACGATCCCCCTCGGCTGGGCGGTCTACCGGCAGACCCGCCGCCCAATCGAGATGCTCGGCATGGTGCCGGCCGCAGGCGCGCTCGTGCTGTCCCAGTCCCGCACCGCGCTGGTCGCCGTCGCCGTCGGGGCCCTCTGGGTGGTGCTGCGCCACGGTATCGGCCCGGTGGCGCGACTGGTCACCGCCGCAGCCGCCGGGCTGCTCACCGCCTACCTGTTCAACCTGCTGCCCGCCGTGGCCGCCGCGCCGTGGATGCAGCAGATCGTCGCGCGGTTCACCGCCCAGGAGGACCTGTCCAACGGCCGGGTCGCCATGTGGCAGGCGACCGTCGACCTGTGGTGGCAGAACCGGCCGGCGCTGGGGTTCGGGTACGCCTCCCGCGACCACCTGACCCAGCTGACCAGCTACGAGAGGTTCCTCGGACTGGACATCGGCGTCGTGCACAACAGTTACCTGCAGCTGCTGTTGGAGCTGGGTCTGGTCGCGGTCGTACCGCTGCTGATGCTGCTGCTGGCCGTGTTCCGCGCCGCCGTACGGGCCCCGGTCACCCGGATCAACTCGGGCCTGATCTGGCTCATCGTCACCGGACTGCTGATCCAGATCACCGAATCGGCCATGTTCGGCACCGGGCAGACCTATCCGTACGTGTTCTGGCTCGCCGTCGCGGCGGTGCTGCTGCACCTGCCGACCGACCGGCGGACCGGCGACGCCACCGGGCAGCCGACACCGCGACGGCGGCCGGCGGACGTCCGGGTCGGCGCCGGGCCGGTCGGTCACCGGCCGCGCCCGGCCCGCAGTGGCGGGGACGCTCCCGACGGACCATCCCGACGCCGCCTGCCCGCCCTGCGCTGACCGCCGGCCCGGCGGGCGACGCGCCCCGGTGACCGCACCGACGTGGCCGCCGGGTCAGTGCCTCAGTGCCGCGCGTCGCCGCCGGCCACGAACGTCGAGACCCGGTCCCGCCAGGCACGGTGGTCGAAGGAGCGACGGGCCCTGGACCGGGCGGCCCGGCTCATCGTCGCCCAGTCGGCGTCGTCCAGTCCCAGGGCCCGCTCGACCGCCCGGCGTACGTCGTCCGGGCCGTTGCCTGCCAGCACCAGCCCTTCGACCCCGTCCTGGATGTAGTCGGCCAGGTCGCTGGTGTGGTTGAGCAGCACCGGACAACCGGCGGCGAGGCTCTCCGGCACCTTCGACGGAAACCCGTTGGCCGCGTAGCCGCCGGTCGGGCGGACGAGCATCGAGAAGTGCGACCCGGCCAGCAGGTCCAGCACCGACTGCCGGGGTACCCGGCCGAGGAAGGTCACCTCGGCGGAGAGTCCGTCCAGCACCGCCGGATTCAGGTCGGACAATCGGGCGGCGTCGGAGCGGGTGATCCCGGCGATGGTCAGGTGCACCCGACGCTGCTGCTCCGGTGTGAGCCGACTGATCCCACAGAGGATGACGTGAAGCATGTCCTTGCGGCCCGGTGTGCCGGCGTACAGTAGGCGGAGCCCGGCGGCCAGCGACGGCGGCCGTGGTGGCGCGAACTCCGCGCAGTCGACCTGCGGCGGCACCACCAGCACCTGCAGGCCGTGCCGCCGAAGGTAGCCGCCGAGGGTGGTGGAGACCACGGTGGCCCGGTGGATGAGCCGCGTCGCCAAGAACGTCGACCAGCGGTGGCGGACGAAGTACGGGTCCCGCCAGCCACGCTGGAACTGACGGCGGTCGTGGCGTTCGCTGGCGTCGACCACCACCGGGGCGCCCAACGCCAGCCGCAGCACGGCCCAGTTGCCCAGGGTCAGCATCGCCATCGGCAGCAGCACCACCGAGACGTCGCCGCGCCGCACCTGGCGGGCCCGCAGGACCCGCAGCACCCGCACCGGGCGGGCCAGTCGGGCCGACATCCGGCTGAGATGGTTCCTCCCCCGCACCCGCAGGGTGATCAGCTCGATGCCGGCCACCTCACCGGACGCGGCAGGGAAGGGCAGCTCACAGGGCCAGTCGTTGACGACCAGGGTGCGCGCCCCGGCCGGGGCCGCGCAGCGGGCCAACTGCAACAGGCGGTTCGAGGTGGCGTCGCCGTGCGGGAAGGCGTACGCACCGATCAGCAGCGGACGCGGCCGGCCCGCACCGGCGGTCCCGGCGCCGGTGTCGGCCTCGGGTGCCGACACCGGCACCGGTCGGCCGGGCGCGATGGTCTGGTCGTGCATCTGTCTCACCGTTTCGGATCGGCCGGCGGCCGCACCCGGCCGCCGGGGGACGCAGTGTGCCGGCGGGCCGGCCGCCGACGGTAGATCGCCAGGTGGGTGGCGGCCGCCGTGTCGATGGCGAAGACGCTGTCAGCGAAGCGTGCGACGGCCGTCGCGGTGTCGGTCGCCGCCGTGTACGCCGCCGCGGCCTGTGCCGCCGCCGCCCACTCCGACGGCGGCGCGTCGGTGTCGACAACGGTGACACCGGGCAGGTGCCCGCTGATGAACCGGACGCCCGGCAGATCCGCAGCCACCGTGCCGATCCCGAGCGCGACCGGTTCCAACACCCCGCCGGGCAGCCCTTCCAGACAGGACGGATGGATCACCACGTCGGCCTGGCGCAGCAGGCCACCGACGTCGTCGCGGGCACCCAGCAGGTGCACCCGTTCGGCGACGCCAGCGGCGGACGCCGCATCGGCGACCCGGGCGTCGTCGGCGGCGTCACCCGGGCCGACCAGTACGGCGTGCGCCGACACCCCCCGGGTCCGCAGCGCCGCGAGGATCGGCGGGAGCAGCCATCGCCGTTTCTCGGCCGAGGCCCGCCCCACACTCACACAGACCAGCTCCCCCGGGCGGGCACCGATCGCCGCCCGCAGGTCCAGCGGACTCGGCCGGCGCAGCCGCTCGACGTCGAGTCCGTTGAGCACCACCTGGCAGCGAGGGTCGGTGTGCCAGTCGCGGCGGTAGCCGACCCCGAGCGATCCGGGTGAGACGCCGAGGATGTCGGTGGCGCAGCCACGTAGCAGCTGGCCGCAGAGCCACCGGGACACCCGGCGGGGCAGGCCGCGGTGCTGGTCGTCGTCGCCCCGGAAGTGTCCGACGCGCACCGGCACCCCGGCGAGCCCGGCCAGGGCGAGCGGGACACCGGAGAAGTTGGCGCAGTCGACGTGTACGGCGTCCGGCCGTAGCTGGCGCAGCAGCCGATGGAACCGGGCCGGGAACCGGGCGTCGAGCGGTACGGCGGTGACCGAACCGCCGTACCGGGTGATCGCCCCGGACAGTGGACCGGGACCGACCCGGTCGGCCAGCGTCACCAGGTGCACCTCGATGCCGGCGGCGGCCAGGTACGGCAGCAGCTCGGCGGTGCGCATCTCGGTGCCGCCGAAGTTCAGTTCGCCGACCACCCGCAGCACCCGGCGGGCACTGGCGGGGCCGGTCTCCCCGACACCGGAACCGATGGTCGTGCGGTCAGCCACGGACCCGGACATCGGGTTCCTCCTCGTCGACGGCGGTGGTACGGCAACCGACGCCGACGGCGGCGGTCAGGGCGCGCCGGTAGCCGACCACCGCGGCCGGACAGAGCGTCACCAGATAGGCCACGCAGGCGGCCATCGGCACGGCGACCAAACCGAAGCGGTGCACGCCCCACACCTTCAGTCCGGTGGCCAGCAGCAGGAACGCCGCCCAACCGGCGAACTGCGGCCGGAGCAGACCGACGCTGTTCTGCACGAGCATCAGCGGAGAGGTCACCGCCACCACGAACGACCAGCAGGCCAGAGCGGCGAGCACGGTCACCGGGACGATGGTGCGGTCGACGCCACCGACCCACAGGTCGGCCACCCGGTGACCCCAGCCGACCAGCGCCAGTCCGGCCCCACCCACGACCGTGCCGTAGAGCAGCACCATCCGGCGGGTGTGCCGGCGCACCCAGGCCACCTCGCCGTTGCTCAGTGCCGCGCCGTTGACCGGCCAGACCGTCATCCCGACGATTCCGACGAACACCGACAGGACGCCGAACAGCTTGGCGACGACGGCGTAGTGTGCCGCCACCGTCAGCCCCAGGACGTTGGCGACCAGCGGACTGTCCACGTTGAGCGCGATCGACGAAATCGTGGTGAGGACGAAGAACCTCAGGCCGAGCCGGAGCAGCCCGGCGGCGGTCGTCCGGTGCACCAGCCGTGGTGCGGGTCGCGTCGCCGGCCGCTGGACACCGAAGTAGACCATCGTGTTGAGCAGGTTGACCGCAGGGACCGCGAACACGGCGCAGGCGATGACCGTCACCGGCGGCCAACCGGCGGCGACGGCGACGAGCACCGCCACCATGCTGGCCAGGGAGCCGGCCGACTGCCAGGCACTGCTCTGGGCGACCTGGCCGGCGGCGTACTGGACACGCTGGACGAGGGCGAACGGGATGTTGATCGCGAACGCAGCGAAGCAGAGCAGGACGACGGCGGCGGCCTCGGCGGCGACAGCCGGGTCGGTGACCCCGAACAGCCGGTCCCACGGCACCAGCCCGACGACCACGGCCAGGCCACCGAGCAGAGCCAGGGCCAGCGCACCGACGGTGGCGAAGGCGCTGGAGATCTCCCGGGCCTGCTGTCGTACGTCGGCACCGAGGTGGCTGAGCCGGGTGAGCAGGCCGTTGCCCAGGCCCAGATCGGCGAACCAGGCCATCCCGGTCAACGCGGTGACTGCCATCCACAGTCCGTACCGCTGATCGCCGAGGTAGCGGAAGCAGATCGGGGTGATCACCAACGGCGCGGCCATCCCGACCCCGCGGGCCGCCATCGCGGTGACGATGCCGATGCCGACCGCGCGGTCACGACCGGGACCTGCGGGGCCCGGTGGACGGTCGGGTGCGGCGACCGGCCCGGCGGTGGGGCGGCCGGGCGCTGTCGTCGTCACCGGATGGTGGCGGTGCCGGCGTCGCGCCGTCGGGCCATCCAGTCGATGGTCGCGCGCAGGCCGTCGATCCGGGCCACCGGCACCACGTCGGGGAACAGTTGCCGCAGGGTGCTGTTGTCGGCCAACGAGTGCGGTACGTCACCGGTACGCGGTGCCTGGTGTTCGCGGGTCACTTCGTGGCCGAGCAGCGTGCCGATCTCGTCGAGCACCTGCAGCAGGTTCGCCCGGGCACCGAAGGCGAGGTTCACCGGGTGCGGGTGGTGCACCCGGCGGCGCAGCGCGTCGAGGATGACGTCGCAGACGGTGCCCACGTACGTGAAGTCGCGCGACTGGGTACCGTCGCCGTGCACCACAGCTGGTTCACCGCGCAGCGCCGCGTGCACGAACCGGGGAATGACTGCGGCGTAGGCATGGTCGTGGCGCTGCCCGGGGCCGAACACGTTGAAGAACCGCAGGGCCAGCGTGGGCAGCCCGAACGACGCCTGGTGGGCCAGGGCGTACGCCTCGGTGGCGAGCTTGCTCGCCGCGTACGGACTCATCGGTCGGGTCCAGGTCAGCTCTGGTTTCGGCAGGGCCGGGTTCAGCCCGTACACCGACGACGACGAGGCGACCAGCACGTGCTCGACGTCGTGGCGTCGGGCCGCTTCGAGCACCAGCAGCGTGCCGGTGGCGTTCGCGTGGTGGGAGGCGACCGGGTCGCGCAGCGACCGGGGCACGCTGGGCAGCGCGGCCAGGTGGACCACCGCCTCGCGGCCGACCATCGCGGTGGCCAGTGCCGCCGGGTCCAGTATCGACCCCTCGACGAATTCGACGTCGAGGCCGTCGAGGTTGCCGCGCAGTCCGACCGACAGGTCGTCCAGGACGGTGACCTCCTTGACGGCGGGTTCGCCCAGGGCGGCGCGGGCCAGGTGGCTGCCGATGAAACCGGCGCCTCCGGTGATCAGTATGCGCATGGTCAACCCCTCGGTGTGTGGCCCGATCACCTGTTCATCGAGCGGCGACCACCATCCGTTACGGGGCAATAGTGTTAATTGTCCAGTACGTCGTACCGGCGGTCGCCCGACCGGCCGGGCCAGCCGGCCGATCGTGCGGTCCACGCGCGGCCGATCATGTGGCGCGCCTGCGGCCGATCATCCGGCTCCGGGCGCGGCCGAACGGTTCGTCCCTCTGTCACCCAGGCGACCAAGAACCGCTGTGACCTGCGCACAGGCGCACGCTGACAGCAGCGTCGCGACATTCGCGTGGAGGTGGTCACCATGCCGGAACTGATCGTCTACCGGTCCAACGCCCTGATGTCCATCCGCTCGAGGTTCGACGCCACCAGGGACCTGGTGATGCCGGCGAACCTTGCGTACGCCGAGGCCATGGTCGGCATGTGGCACTCCGGGCTCCCCCAGGTCAGCATCGTCGCGTCGACCGCGACCGACGCCCAGGTGTGGCCGGTCATGTCCGCGGTCGGCACCCGGATCCACGACACCTCCGACGACAACTGCCCGATCAACACCGGCTGGTCGTACGTCGGCGGCAACCACGGTTACAACGTCGGCACCCAGATCGCCGTGACCAACCACGGCAAGACCACCGCCGACGTGGGGTCACGGTGGACCGACGGCGTACGAACCTTCACCCTGCTCGCCGTCACCAGCCCCAGCAGCCTGCTGTTCGGCAACCCGTACACGGTCGTCGACGGCATCGCCCAGGGCGTCCGGGTCAGACCGGCGGCACCACTGACCCACGTCGCCGGCGCCACCAACCGGACCACCGTCCCGGTCACCGCCGTCACCCCCGACGTCCAGATCCGGCCGGCGACCCACTCGCACACCGTCGCCGTCGAACTCGACGGCCGGCCGGTGCCCGACGGCCGCTCCACCGGCCAGGAACTGCAGATCCGGGAGTCGTACGTCATCCCCAGCTACCAGGGAATGATCGACACCGCGCAGGCGAACATCGGCACCCCGATCGCCACGATCATGAACCGGATCCCCTCGCTGTGCCGCGTCCACAACGTCTACCGCTGGGTGACCGGCGGCCTGGTGGTCAGCCAGACGGTGACCGCGCTGAGCCGGTTCACGCTCAACGCCGGAGTGACCCAGTGCGCGCCGTTGACCGTACCGGCCGGTGGCAGCCGTCGGCAGTTCATGCCGAACGTCGGCTACACCGGTGGCCTGAACTGGTCGGCCTGGGCCCCCATCGACACGCTCACCGCGCTCACCGACTTCACCCCGGCGACCCTGCGCGAGCCGGCGACGCCGGCGGCCAGCATGACCCAGTGGGCGGTGAGCAGCGGCAGCATCCAGCTGTGGGGGCTCGCCGTCGGCCTGCTGCCGGTCGACGACGGGCATCCCGCTGTCCGGTCGCGGTACACCACCGCGAAGGGCTGGTTCATCAGCTCCAGCCTGAAGAAGAACTACCCGCAGCTGGTCTGGGGGCGCACCATGGCGGCGGGCGAGTCGGTGACCGGTACGGCGTACCGCCGTTACCTGGCCCCGTACTCGGCGGCCACCGAGATCGTCGTCTCCGCCGGCGGCCGCGACTTCGTCATGATCGAGCGGGTCGGCACCGTCGCGCAGGCCCGGATGGCGGCGCCACAGCTGTACCACCGGCTGCTGGTGCCGGCCGGACCGACGAACCTCGCCGTGGCCGACCGGGTCGCCGCCGACGGAGTCACCTACAGCGTGCCGGTCTCCCCTGGGTACGGCATGTGGCAGGCGGCGGCCGGGCAGCCGGAGCAACGGCAGCCGCTGCCCGGAGCGACGGGCACCGTCGGCAGCTATTTTCTGCTGCTGGCCGGGGCGTCGCGCAGTACCGGCTGGACCGGTGCCTTCCACCGGCTGCTGCTCTGGCCGGTCCACCTGGCCGAGGCGACCCCGGTCGACCGGGTGTGCATCGAGGTGACCGCCGCCGGCAGCGGGGTGCTGCGGCACGGGGTGTACGCCCATGATCCGATGACCGGCCGACCCGCGCTACGCGGCCCGATCGCCGACTTCGGCACCGTCGCCGTCGCCCCCGTCGGGCTCAGGGAATCAGTTCTCGGCACTCCGGTGACGCTACCGGCGGGCTGGCACTGGTACGCGGTCGTGTGGCAGGTCAGCGGGGCCACGCCACCCGCGCTGCGCACCAGTGACGCCGGCAGCGCGACGCCCCTGGCCCTGGGGCCGGTCGCGGCGGCCATGTCCGGTGACCGGTACGGCTACGACATGGCCGGAGTGAGCGGCCCGCTCGGGCCGGTCACCCTCGCCGGCGTGCACCAGTACCCGCCGCCCCGGCTCGCCTACCGCCGGGCCTAGTCGCCCGCCCGTACCAACGGCCGTGCGCCGCGGTCGCGCTGCCGCCGACCGTGTGCCGTGTCCAGGCGCAGCACCGTCGCCCCGGCTCAGCCGGCGCCGACCCGGTAGATCCGTTTCATCGCCTCGTGCTTGGCCGGCACCGGCAGATGCCCGATGCCCAGCGACTTGGCGCGCAGCCGTTCCAGGTACTCGTCGGTGGTGCGGATCGGCCGGGCCGGCACCCCGGCCGCCACCGTGTTGTCCGGGATGTCCCGGGTGACGACCGCGCCCGCGCCGATGACGCACCGGTTGCCGATGGTGACGCCGGCCAGGATCATCGCCCGCATCCCGATGTAGACGTCGTCGCCGATGGTGATCGGTGCCGTCCAGTCGAGGTCCGGGTGTTCCTTGCGCAGGATCAACGTGCCGCCGTCGTGGGTGACGAACTGCACCTCGGAGGTGACGTACACGTTGTCGCCGATGGTGATCAGCCAGGGTTCCGAGCCGAACATCGCACGGTTGACGCCGTAGAACCGGACCCGGCCGGTGAGGTTGACCCCGAGCGACCTGGCGAACGCCGCCGGGTCCCGGGACGCCGCCAGGTGGTCCCGGACCCGTTGGACGAGCGGACGGATGCGACTGGGCACGTGCTGTCCTCACTCCCGGCAGGTGTGGCCGCGGCCGGCGGTCGGGTGGCCGGCCCCGATCCGGTCCGGTCACGACACCCAACGATCCGCTCCCGCCGCCGGTCACGGTCACCACCGCCGGGTCGCTCAGCGGCAGAACCGGCGGGCGTGGTCGAGGACGTGCAGTTCCCGGGTCTGCTGGCGCCAGAGCCGGTACCGCCGGCCCGCCGCCTCCTTGGCCGCCGCCCGCTCGCTCGCCGACCGGTCGGCGAGCGAGTCCAGCACGGCCGCGACGGCGGGTACCGTCGCCGGGTCGACCACCACCCCACCGGCGCTGGCGATCAGATCGCTGAACGGGGTCTCGTCGGAACAGACGACCGGGCAGCCGGCGGCGAGGCTCTCCAGGATCACGTGACCGTAGTTCTCACCCAGGGTCGGGAACAGGAAGGCGTCGTAGCCACTGAAGGTCGTCAGCACCTCGTCGGCGGCGAGCTCGCCCAGGTAACGGACCTGGACGTGGGCCGGCATCGCGGCGATCAGGTCGCGGCACCGCGCCCAGTACGCCTCGTCCTCCCGGGGGCCGTGGATGTCGAAGTGGACCGGCCGGCTCACCCGGGCAAGGGCAGCCAACGCCGTGACGAGGTTCTTCATCGGCGAGATCCGACCGACGAAGACCAGCCTCAGCGGCCCGTCGTGCGGGGTCACCGGCGGCGGGGCGCGGTCCGGGACGGGGCACTCGTTGCCGTTGACCATCACCCGTGCCCACGGAAACGCGGCCAGGATCTGTCGCTGTTCCCGCCAGCTGCACGCCTGCCACCGCACGTCGAGGCGGCGCAGCACCGGTGCCCAGACCGCCAGGAACAGCCGCTTCTTGCGTCGTCTGATCGCCAGCGCCGCCGGGGCGAGCTCGCCGCGGGGGGCGAGCAGGATCGCCGGTACGCGCAGCAACCGCAGCGCCGCCGCCGTGATCGCCAGCACCGAGAACATCGACCAGAGGCTGTTGACGTAGAGCAGATCGGCCGGGTGGGACCGCAGGTGACACAGCAGCCTGACCCACTGGCGCGGGCTGGTCGGATCCAGGTAGAACACCGACGACCGGGGGTCGCGGCGGATCAGGCGACCGGACAGACCCGGGTACGGCGCGGCGGCCCCCAGGTCCCGGTCCCGGGTGATCAGCGTGACGTCGATGTCGGTCGGGAGGGTGTCCAGGATGAACCGCAGCGAACGGATGGGCCCGCCGCCCCGGTAGCCGGGTTCGAACACCCCGGCGGTGGCGAGGATCCGGTAGGTGGTGACGGGTGCGGGCGGTCCGGGCGGTTCCGGGTGGGCCGCCCCGGTGCCGTCGGCGGCCCGGGCGGTCGTCACGTCGTGCACGGTCGACTCACCTTTCGATCGTCCTCGATCGGGTACGCGGTCGCGCCGGCGCCGGTCAGCGCCGCAGACCGGCCCACTCGTGGTGCCGCCGGACGGTCGACAGGATGAAGTCGACCACCCGTCGGGAGGTGTCCGGCACCTGGTAGTCCGCCGGGCAGGGCACGCCGTCGGCGGCGACCTGCTCGACGGTGGCACGGACCGCTTCGACCACCCCGGCAGGTTCCAGCCCGGTCATGACGATGCCGCCGGCGTCCAACGCCTCCGGCCGCTCGATCGACTCGCGCAGGGTCACCGCCGGGAACCCGAGGATCGCGGCCTCCTCGCTGATCGTGCCGCTGTCGGACAACGTGCAGTGGGCGGCACGCTGCAGGCTCACGTAGTCGAACAGGCCGAACGGCTCGTGGAAGGTGATCCGGTCGAGGCTGGTCGGGTCGCTCGCCAGCGCCTCCAACCGCTTACGGGTACGCGGATGGGTGCTGACCAGCACCGGCAACGCCCACTCGTCGCGGACCGCCCGCAGGCAGTCGAGCAGCCGGTGCAGCCGGTCCGGCCGGTCCACGTTCTCCTCGCGGTGCGCGCTGACCACCACGTACCCACCGGGGGTCAGGCCGAGCTGATCGAGCACGGTCGAGGCGGCGATGTCGGCCCGGTAGTGGTCCAGGACCTCGCGCATCGGCGAGCCGGTGTGCAGGATCCGGCGCGGGTGCAGGCCCTCGGCGATCAGATTGCGTCGGGCGTGCTCGCTGTAGACCAGGTTGAAGTCGCTGACATGGTCGACCAGCCGCCGGTTGGTCTCCTCGGGCACGTTGAGGTCGAAACAGCGGTTGCCCGCTTCCATGTGGTAGACGGGCACCCGCATCCGGCGGGCCATCAGGGCGGCGATGGCGCTGTTGGTGTCGCCCAGCACCAGCAGGGCGTCCGGCCGGTGGTCGGCGATCGCCTCCTCGACACCGACCAGCACCCCACCGAGCACCCGGCCCAGCGAGGTGGTGTCGACGCCGAGCGACCGGTCCGGCGGGCGTAGCCGCAACTCGGTGAAGAAGACCTCGGACAGGAACGGATCCCAGTTCTGGCCGGTGTGCACCAGCACGTGCTCGACCGTACGGTCCAACCGGTCCATCACCCGGGACAGCCGGATGATCTCCGGCCGGGTGCCGACCACCGTCATCACGCGGGTCATCGCGCTCCTCTCGCTGCCGTCCGTCGGAAGAACAGGTGCGGGCAAGCACCACATCGTCGACTCCACGGTGATACCCGCCTGATAAACACGCTTTTGCCCAAAAAGTTACGGTTCTCCAGTCAAGCGCTGTCGACACCACCAGCTGTCCGTACCCGCGCATCGCGAGGTCCCGGTCACCCGGATCTTGTCATCGGAACGCTTTAGGGTAGCCTCACCTAACATGATCGCGACCGCGTTGCACGGCGACGACCTGGTGCTCGGCTACCACCGCACCACCGTCGTCCACGGGGTGTCGGTCGCCATCCGGCCCGGCTCGGTGACCGCCCTGATCGGCCCGAACGGCAGCGGCAAGTCCACCGTGCTGCGGTCGCTCGCCCGACTGCACAAGGCCGAGTCCGGCCGGGTCCTGCTACGCCGCGACGACGGCGTCGAACAGGACACCGCGCCGCTGACCGCCCGGGAGTTCGCCCGCCGGGTCACCCTGCTGTCGCAGTCCCGGCCACACCCGTCCGGCCTGCGGATCCGCGACGTCGTGGCGTTCGGCCGACACCCGCACCGACGCCGGTTCAGCGCCCTCACCGAGGCCGACCAGTCCATGATCGACCACGCGATGCGGCTGACCGGGATCACCGCGATGGCGACACGGGCGATCGACCAGCTCTCCGGTGGCGAGTTGCAGCGGGTCTGGCTCGCCACCTGCCTGGCCCAGGACACCAGCGTCCTGCTGCTCGACGAACCGACCAACCATCTCGATCTGCGATACCAGGTCGAGATCCTCGACCTGGTCCGCGATCTGGCGGACCAGCACACCACGGCGCTCGGCGTCGTCCTGCACGACCTGAACCAGGCGGCGAGCGTCGCCGACCAGATCGTCCTGCTGCACCAGGGCCGGGTCCGGGCCGTCGGCACCGCCGCCGAGGTGCTGACCGCGGACCATCTCAGCGAGGTCTACGGGCTGCCGATCGACACCACGATGGACCCCGACACCGGCCTGGTACGGGTCGAGCCCCGGGGTAGGCACCACCACCGGCGCCGATGAGCGCCACCACCCACAGTGAGGATTCGATGAAAACCCGATCGATCACGGCTGCCCTCGCGGCCGCCGCGCTGGTTCCCACCCTCCTGGCCGGCTGCGGCACCAGCGACCCGCAGGCCACCACGGACAGTACGCCGCCGGCCAACGCCTCCGGTGAATGCGCCGACGACACCACGACGACCTCGACCGGGCCGGTCGAGATCACCGACGTGCTCGGACGCACCGTCAGCCTGGACGCCCCGGCCGAGCGGGTCGCCGTGCTGGAATGGCAGCAGATCGAGGACGTCCTCACCCTCTGCCTGACTCCGGTCGCGGTCGCCGACCCCGAGGGCTACCGCACCTGGGTGACCGCCGAGGAACTGCCCGACGGTGTCGCCGACGTCGGCGGACGGGGCGAACCCAACCTGGACGCCCTGTTCGCCGCCAACCCCGACCTGGTCATCGTCGAGGCCACCACCGCCGACGACCCGATCATCACCCAGCTGGCCGAGTACGACGTCCCGGTGCTCGCCACCCGGGGCGCGGACACCGCCGACCCGATCCAGAACATGCTGGACACCTTCACCCTGATCGCCGAGGCCGTCGGACGCACCGACCGGGCCGAGGTCGTCGTCGAGCAGTTCCAGGCGGGACTCGAGCAGGCGAAGCAGGACGTCGCCGCCGACGCGCCGTCGACCACCGAGTTCATCTACTTCGACGGCTGGATCCAGGGCGGCAACGTCGCACTGCGGCCGTTCGGCCAGGGTTCCCTGGTCGGCGAACTCGGCGAGGCGATCGGCCTGACCAACGCCTGGACCGGCGAGGTGGACCCGTCGTACGGCCTCGGGCAGACCGACATCGAGGGGATCAGCACCGTCGGCGACGCCACCTTCTTCCACACCGGCACCACCGATCCGGCCGGCAGCGTCATCACCGAGCTGCAGAAGAACGAGGTCTGGGCGTCACTGCCCGCCGTCGCGCAGGGTCGGGCCCACGCGTTCCCACCGGGCATCTGGACCTTCGGCGGGCCACGCTCGTCGCAGCAGGTGCTCGACGCGTACGTCGACCTGCTGACCAGCTGAGTCCCGTGCGCACCGACGCCGCGCCGCCGGCCGGGAACCGGCCGGCGCCGGGTGCCGCCACCAGTTCCCCGGTGGCGGCACCCGATCGGACCGGCCGGGCCCTACTCGGCGGGGTCGGCGCCCTGCTGTCACTCGCCGTCGCCCTGATCGTCGCGGCCGGCTGGCACCTCACCCAGGGCACCGCCGGCCTCGGCCTCGGCGACGTGCTCAGCGCGCTCGGCGACGACGGCGGCCCGGCCCGGGAGATTCTCCTCGGCTCCCGGCTGCCCCGGCTGGCCGCCGGGATCGCGGTCGGCTTCGCCCTCGGCGTCGCCGGGGCGATGTTCCAGTCCCTGGCCCGCAACACGCTCGCCGCACCGGACACCCTCGCGGTGACCGCCGGCGCCTACTTCGCGGTCAGCGCCGTCGCGGCCTTCGGGCTGGCGGTTCCGCTGTGGGCCTCGGGCACCGTCGCCTTCGTCGGTGGACTGCTGGCGGCCGCCGTGGTGCTCGGCCTCGCTGGCGGCGCGGGCAGCTCGACGACCCGGCTCGTCCTGGCCGGCTCCGTGGTGGCGATGGCGCTGCAGGCGGCCACGGCCGCGCTGCTCATCGGCTTCCAGCAGGAGACCACCGGGCTGTTCGCCTGGGGCAGTGGCTCACTGAGCCAGCTCGGACTCACCACGTTCCAGTACGCCGCGCCGGTCGTGGCGGCGGCCACCGTCGGCGCATTGCTGCTGGCCCGGCGACTCGACGTGCTCGGCGTCGGCGACGACACCGCCGCCGCGCTCGGCGTACCGGTGCGGACGACCCGCGCGGCCGGCATCGTCCTCGCGGTCCTGCTGACCGCAGCGGCGGTGACCCTGGCCGGACCGATCGGCTTCGTCGGACTCTGCGCACCGGCGATCACCCGGCTGCTGGCCCGGGTCGTGCCGGCGCTGCACCGACACTCCGTCGGTGTCCCGGCTGCCGGCCTCGTCGGCGCGCTGACCGTGATCGGCGCGGACCTGGCCGTCCGGGCCCTGCTCGGTGCCGACCGGGCGGGTCAGGTGCCGACCGGTGTCACCACCACCCTCGTCGGGGCCATCGTGCTCGTCCTGCTCGCCCGCCGGGTGCGCGACTCCGGGCCGACCCGGCAGCCGCCAGGCAGTGGGATGGGACCGCGCGGCCGGCGTCGGTTCTGGGCCGTACTGGTCGTCGTCGGTGCCGCCACCGGCGGAACCGCCCTGCTCGGGTTGCTCGCCGGCAACACCTGGCTGCTCACCGGGGACATCGCGCTGTGGGCGTCCGGCGAGGGCCCTCCGATGGTCCGGTTCGCCCTCGACGAACGGGCCCCCCGGGTGGCGGCCGCCCTCGTCGCCGGTGGCGCGCTGGCGCTGTCCGGCTGCATGGTCCAGGCCACCTGCCGCAACCCGCTCGCCGAGCCGGGGATTCTCGGGATCACCGGCGGCGCGGGGCTGGCCGCGGTGATCGTCGTGACCGCTGCCGGCGGCGGCGGGAACACGGCGCTGGCCGTGGCCGCGACCGTCGGCGCGGTGGCCGCCTTCGGCCTGGTCTACGCGATCGCCTGGCGTGGCGGGCTGCACACCGACCGGCTGGTCCTGGTCGGAATCGGTGTCTGGTACGCGACGACCGCCCTGACGACGTACCTGCTGGTGCGGTCGAATCCGTGGGACACCCCGAAGATCTACACCTGGTTGTCGGGTACCACCTACGGCCGCAGTTGGGAGCAGGTAGTGCCGGCGACGATCGCCCTGCTGGTCGCCCTGCCGGTCGCGCTCGCCGCCCGTCGCGAACTCGATCTGCTCGCCCTCGACGAGGACACCCCCCGGCTCGTCGGGGTCGGTCTGGAACGCCTGCGTCTGCTGGTGTTGACCGTCGCCGCCGTGCTCGCCGCGATGAGCGTCACGGCGATCGGAGTGGTCGGCTTCGTCGGCCTGGTCGCGCCGCACGCCGCCCGGGCCCTGGTGGGCGGCAGGCACGCCCGGATCATCCCGGTGGCGGTCGGGCTGGGCGCGGTCGGACTCGGGCTGGCCGACACCGTCGGGCGCACGGTCCTGGCACCGGCCCAGCTGCCGGCCGGACTGGTGGTGGCGCTGATCGGCGCGCCGTACTTCATCTACCTGCTGGCCAGGTCCCGCGCCTGAGCCGGCTGTGGACCGGCGGGCGTCGTCCGGGTCAGGGCGGCCCGACCGGCGCGACCCGCCGCGAGCAGTTCGGCGAGGACCGCGAGATCCGGTGGCCCTGCCCGCAACGCGGCGGCGGCCCGGCACAGGTCCGCGGCGACCGCCTCGGCGACCGCGCCGACCTCCGTCGCGTTGAGGGCGAGGATCTGCGTCCAGAGCTCCGGATCACCGGCGGCGATCCGGGTGGTGTCGCGTACCCCGGTACCGGCCAGCCGCAGATCCTCGGCCGGGACCCGCGCCAGCACCGCCGCGAGCACGGCGGCCACCAGGTGCGGCGTGTGCGAGACAGCGGCCACCGCCCGGTCGTGGGCCTGCGGACTGAGCGTCACCGGTGTCGCGCCGCACAGCCGTACCAGGCCACGTACGGCGTCGACCGCCCCGGGGTCGGTCCCCTTCACCGGACACAACGCCCAGGTCCGTCCAGCGAACAGACGTCCGTCGGCGGCGGCCGGCCCGGCCCGCTCGCTGCCCGCCATCGGGTGCCCGGGCACGAACGACGCCAGGTCACAACCTGCGGCTTCGGCGCCGGCCAGGACCGGCGCCTTCACACTCGCCACGTCGGTCCAGACCGTGGCCAGCCGCCGGTGCTGTGCGTCGCGCAGCACGCCGGGCACCCGATCCGGCGGAACCGCCAGCACCGCGAGATCCGCTGGCGGATCCGTGTCGGCGGCGGCGCGGCCGGCGCCCCGGGCAACGGCTGCGGCGAGCGCGGCAGGCTCGGTGTCCGCCAACGCCACCCGAAGTCCGCCCGACCTGGCCGCCAACGCGATGGACGTACCGATCAGGCCAGTGCCCACGACGAGCAGGGAGGCCGGACGCGTCGCCGGCACCGCGACAAGCTCGGTCAACCGACCATCCTTTCTTCCGTGCGGACCTCGGCGGGGACGGGTCCCGCCCGGTGACCGGCGCCGCTCAATCGACCCGGGCGACCGTCACCAGCGGGCCGCGCCCGAACCGTGGTGGCGGTTCCTTGCCGAATCCACCGAACTCGTCCACCACGGTGAACCCGGCCGACCCGAGCAACTGCCGGATCTGCGGCGCGGTCAGGACCGACTGGACGAAGGTGTTCTCGTACATGCTCACCGTGCCATCCGGGTTGCGGACCAGCAGCGTCTCGTCGTTGACCCAACTGCCGTCGTGCGGCCGCAGGGCCTGCCGGGCGAGTCGGGTGACGAGCATGTCGTCGCCACGATGGTGGGCCACCACGACCGGCTGGTACACGTCGACGAAGCTGAGCAGGTGCGCCGCGTCGAGCACGAGGTGTCCGCCCGGGCGCAGCCAGTCCGCGACGCGGGTCAGCAACGCCGGCAACTCCGCGTACGGCACCAGGTTGAGGGACCCGAACAGGCAGGTCACGACGTCGTACGTCGCCGCACGGCGGAAGGTCACGACGTCCTGGCACACGTACTCGACCCCCGGCGTCGCGCTGCCGCTGGCGAAGTCGACGAACGAGGCGCTACGGTCGACGCCGGTGCCGCGGTGACCGCGCGCGGCCAACGCCCGCAACGTCGTACCCGTGCCGCAGAGCAGGTCCAGGACCCGACCTCCCGGCGGCAGGTACGAGGCCACGAAATCGGCCTCTGCGGCGACGTCGCGCATGTCCCGGCGGATCACCTCGTAGCAGGCGCCGGGGAACTCGAAGCTGTCCACGAGCTTCCTCTCCTCTGTTGATGGTCTACGGGTCGGTCCACTGCGGCTGGCGGGCACGGTGGTCATCAGCCCCGCAGGGCCTCGGCGACGAGAAACGCCAGCTCGAGGGACTGCTGGGGGTTCAGGCGCGGATCGCAGGCCGTCTCGTAGCGTTCCGGCAGGTGCAGGTCCTCGATCGCCTGCGCGCCACCGACGCACTCGGTGACGTCCTCGCCGGTCAACTCGATGTGAATTCCGCCCGGATGGGTGCCCAGGTCCCGATGGACCTTGAAGTAGCCGAGTACCTCGTCGACGATCCGGTCGAAGTGCCGGGTCTTGTAGCCGTTGCTGGTCGAGTAGGTGTTGCCGTGCATCGGATCGCACTGCCAGACCACCCGGGCACCGACACCCGTCACCTTCTCCACGATGGGCGGCAGCACGTCCTGCACCCGTTGGCTGCCCATCCGGCTCACCAGGGTGAGCCGGCCCGGGATGTTCTCCGGATTGAGCTTCTCGCAGAGCTCCAGGGCGATCTCGGGCGTGGCACCCGGGCCGAGTTTGACGCCGATCGGGTTCGCGACCCGGGACAGGAAGTCCACGTGCGCCCCGTCCAACTGCCGGGTGCGTTCACCGACCCACAGGAAGTGACCGGACAGGCAGTATGCCCGGCCGTTCGACCAGCGGGTCAACGCCCGGTCGTACTCCAGGGCCAGTGCCTCGTGCGAACAGCTGACCGAGGTGGTGCGCAGAGCGTCCACCTCGGTCAGCCCGCACGCGGAGATGAACGCGATCGCCCGGTCGATCTCCCGGGCCAGCGATTCGTATCGCTGGCCGGCCGGGGAGTTCCGGACGAAGTCCCGGTTCCAGTCGTGCACCCGGTGCAGGTCGCCGAAACCGCCGCCGAGATAGGCCCGGAGCATGTTCATCGCGCTGGAGGCGTTGGCGTACGCCCGGACGAGGCGCTGCGGATCCGGCCGCCGCGCCTCGGCGGTGGCCTCCAGCGAGTTGATCATGTCGCCCCGGTAGACCGGCAGGCCGTGGGCGTCGACGTCCTGCGTACGGGGCTTGGTGTACTGCCCGGCGACGCGGGCCACCTTCACCACCGGCAGGCTCGCGCCGTACGTGAGCACCACCGCCATCTGCAACAGCGTGCGGAGGTTGACCTGCAGGTGTTCCTCGGTGTTGGCGACGAAGGTCTCGGCGCAGTCGCCGCCCTGCAGCAGGAAGGCACGGCCTTCGCCCACCACCGCGAGTTGGCGGCGCAGATCGTCGACCTCGTTCGGGGCGACGATCGGCGGCACCTCGCGGAGCAGGTCCGCGACGGCGTCGACCTCGGCCTGATCGGGCCAGGGCGGCCGTTGAGCCCGGGGCAGGTGCCGCCACGCGTCCAGGCCGCCGTCGTCGCCCGGGCCGGCCGGCCCGGGTGGACCGGGTGGTGGTGGCGCCTGGTCCGGGGCGGTCGAGAGAAAAGACTGGGACTGGGTCATCGGAGAAACTCCAGGTTCGTCGTTGCGGTCGTCATTCGTCGAGGAGATCGGGCTGTTCGTGAACGATGTCGTCCCAGAGCACCTGGAAACTGAACCAGCCCAGTTGCGGGTCGCCGAACCCGTCCCGGGCAGCCTCGGCCTGCGCGGGGGTGAGCCGTCCCAGCTGGCCGGCGGCGGCGGCGAGCAGTTGCACCTGCGCGCATCCGTCGTAGGTGACGAACCAGTGCACGGCCTCGTCCACCGACCCGCCGACGGTGATGAGTCCGTGGTGGCGTAGCAGGATGGCCCGCTTGTCACCGAGCGCCTCGGCCATCGCGCGGCCCTGGTCGATGGCGACCGACGGGCCGTCGTAGCGGTCGTACAGCACCTGGTTGTGGTAGAAGGCGGCGGACTCCTGGTCGATCGGCTCGAGCAGCCGACCGAGCGCGCCCAACGCGCGCGAGTGCACGGTGTGCCCGTGTGCGGCGGCGGTGGCGTCCGGGCGGATCTGGTGGATCTGGGAGTGGATGGCGAAGGCGCTCGGGTTCACCCGGTGCCGACCGGCGACCACCCGGCCGGTACCGTCCACGAGGATCAGGTCGCCGACGGTGACCCGGTTGAACGACACGCCGAACGGGTTGACCCAGAACGTCTCCGGGTCCTCGGGGTCGCGGACCGAGATGTGGCCGGAGATGCCTTCGCCGTAGCCGAGTTTGCCGAAGATGCGCAGCGCGGCGGCGAGTCGCTGCTTGCGGTGGCGGCGTTCGTCGTCGGCCGAGCTGAACCTGGGCTCGGTGGGGATCGGCAACCCCGTGTGGGTGTCGGCCAGGTAGCTGGGCCGGTCGGTGGTGCGCAGCGGTGGTGTCGATTGGGTGATGGTCACGATTCCTCCTCGTTGCGGTGAATGCGGTAACCGACGGGTAGACACGGTCACTGAGGCGACGCCGGCGGAACGCTGACGGTGAGTGGCTCAGGCGACCCCGGCGGGGAGCGGAGCGGTGTGGTCCGGGCCGACGAACTCCGCGTCGGCGATCGCGGTGGCCACGTCGACGGCCCGGTCGACCAGGGACGGGACCCCGAAGGTGAAGAACAGCTCGCCGGCGGCGATGTCTCCGATGCCGTACAGCCGCGGGTCGGCACCACGGCCGGTGACCAGCCGGCTCGTGGCGCGCTGCAGGCGCAGCCCACCACGGGGGTGCCGCAGCGCGATCCCGTTGGTCTCCATCGAGCGCACGAGCGACTCGGCACTTGGCGGGATGCGGTGCGCCGCGGCGCTCGTCGCGCTGATCGCGTGCCGGGTGACGAACGTGGCGGATTCGACAGCCACGTCGAAGCCGCCGACCGCTCTCGGCCGGATGTCGCGAAGTCCGGCGCTGACGGTGAGCTGACCGCTGTCCAGGAGCTGGATCAGGGCCGCCGCGCTCGCCGGCGGCATCGGGCAGCACAGGCTCATCATCGTGCGGTAGTGCTCGCGAAGGATGAACGCCCGGTCCTGCGCGGTGAGCAGCGGCCACAGGTCCGGTCCGGTGTCCGGCACCGCACGTTGCAGAATCCGCAGGCCGATGTCCGGCGAGTCGACCTCGGACAGTTGCCGGCGCAGCCGGACGGGCGCCGCCTCGGTACGGGTCGCGGCGAGCTCCGATCTGACCTGCGCTTCGGCCCCCGGGCCGGCCTCCGCGAGTTCCCGGCGCATCAGTGGCACCAGGTCCGCCAACTCGACGTGCACCCGGTCGGCGGCCCATCGCCGCAGCAGCTGGGGCGTGAAGTGCCGCAACTGGTAGTCGACCGTCCGCTGCCGCACCCCGGGGAGCAGTCCCTTGCGGGACACCATGCTGATCGGGCCGCGGTGGCGGGATCTGGCCAGGCCGAGGACCACGTCCACCGCGGTCAGGCCGCAGCCGACGACGGTGACGTGCGCGTCGGGGTCGATCGACGGCAACGTCGTGTGCAGCGGGTAGGGGTCGTGCACGAAGCCGGTTTCACCGCTGAGTCCGTAGGCGTCCTGTGGCCGGCCACCACCGACGCACAGCACGCCGTAGTCGACGGCGTGATGCCGACCGTACGCGGTGCGCAGCACCACCCGCTCGCGGGTCCGACCGATCGCAGTGACCGCCGACCGGACCACTTCCACCCGCCAACCACGGTGTCGCAGTGCGGTGAGCGCGGCGTCCGCGCTGTCGGCCAGGTACTCCCCGTACAGCGCCCGGGCCGGAAACAGCGACCCGCTGTACGGGTCGGCGTCGCCCCGGTCGGTACGTGCCCGCAGCCACCGACCGAAGTGGCCGATGTCGCCGGCGACCACCGACATCTCCTCGGGCGGCGCGTTGACCCGGACCGATTCCAGGTCGGGTTGGAACGGTCGACCGCGCCACAGGTGCGGCGACGGCTCGTAGACGGTGAGGCCACCATTGATCAGATCGGTCTGGGACAGGGCCGTGATGAGGCAGACAGCCGACGGGCCACCGCCGATCACCCCGATTTCCATGGTCATTTCCGCCACCTCAGCGTTGTCACTCCGAAGTTCGCCGTCAATTTATCGCATCAGAAATTGATCGAGATCGGACTATCTAGAATAATTGATTCACCCTGTGTCCATCGTCACACTACCCTTTCTTCGAGTCGAAGACTCTGCCAACCTTTGACGCAAGCGCACGCGGACGTCGGCGCAATGGCAGAATCAACCGATTCGGGCCAGCAAGGGGCATCCGCGCAGCAGGAACTACGTTTCATGGAGGATTGGGGAATTATCATGCATGAAGACCAGCCTGCATCACTGGTGGACGGAGGGCCGGCACCAGTTGTTCCATTCGAAAATATCGGCGCAGCCCTTCTCGCGGCGGCAAGCGCCGGAACCGGTGGAATCGACTTCGTCACGGCCGAGGATTCCCACGAGAGCGTGTCGTACGCCGAACTCCTCCGCAGGTCCCGGCAGTTGCTCACCGCGCTGCGGTCGGGCGGTGTCACCGGCGGAGACCTCGTGCTGTTGCAGGCGCACCAGGAACTCGACCTGCTCACCGGCTTCTGGGCGTGCGTCCTGGGCGGATTCGTACCGGTCCCGGTGGCCGCCGAAACGTCACCGGCGCAGCATTCCGACGCCGAACGGACACTGGTCGACGTGTGGCAGATGCTCGACCGGCCGTGGGTGCTGACCGGGCACCCGCCGACCAGCGACGGTGCGCCGCCGGCATGGTCCTCACGGTGGGTGGGCCGCATCGGTGAGTTGGCGAGCAACCATCCGCCGGCCGCCGAGGTGCACGCCGCCCGCCCCGAGGACGTCGCCGTACTGTTGCTCACGTCGGGAAGCACCGGGCTGCCGAAGGCGGTGACGCTGCGGCACGGCAACATCCTCAGTCGCAGCGTCGCCACCGCCGCGGTCAACGGCCTCACCGCCGACACCCGGACCTTCAACTGGATGCCGCTGGACCACGTCGGCGGTCTGATCATGTTCCACGCCCGGGACGTGATCGTCGGGTGCCACCAGGTGCACGCCCGGTTGCCCTGGATCCTGGCCGATCCGCTGCGGTGGCCGGCCATGATGTCCCGACACCGTAGCGAGGTCACCTGGGCGCCGAACTTCGCCTTCGGCCTGGTCAACGACCGGGCCGAGGAGATGACCGGTCGCGACTGGGACCTGCGCGCGCTGCGCTACATCATGAACGGTGGCGAACCGGTGAAGCCGAGGGTGGCCCGCACCTTCCTGCAGCTGCTCGGACGCTTCGGGCTGCCGGCCACCGCGATGTACCCGGGCTGGGGGATGTCCGAGACGACCGCCGGTGTCGTGGACTGTGTGTTCTCCGCCGCGCACGCCAGCGACACCGACCGGTACGTACCGGTGGGGCGGCCACATCCGGGAGTACGGCTGCGCGTCGTCGACGAGTTCGACCGGCTGCTGCCGCAGGGCCGGGTCGGGCGCCTGCAGGCCGCTGGTCCCACCATCTTCGCCGGGTACTACGGCCGGCCCGACCAGACGCAGGCCGTCTTCACCGCGGACGGCTGGTTCCGCACCGGCGACCTCGCCTACCTCGACGACGGGGTGCTCGTGGTGACCGGCCGGGTGGACGACGTCATCGTGCTCGACGGCGTCGACCTGCACGGCCACGAGATCGAGGCGGCCGTCGAGGAACTGTCCGGCGTGGAGCCCTCGTACACGGTCGCGTCCACCGTACAGACCCGGCCCGAGCACCCGGTGCAGCTCGCGGTCTTCCTGCACCCGCGTGGCTCGGCGGATCTCGGTGTCCTCGCTCAGGACGTCCGCGCCCTGGTCCGGGACCGGTTCGGGGTCGAGGTGGCGCATGTCGTCCCGGTGGATCGGCAGGAGGTGCCGAAGACCGGGATCGGCAAGCTCCGCCGGGCTCACCTGCGGCGGCGCTTCGAGGCCGGGGCGATCAGGGGCAGCTGATGTCATCGTGTCCTCCGCGGCCACGGGGCGGGCAGGTGCGGCGTCCCACCTGCCCGCCGTGGTCCCTCTCAGCGCCGGAAGTCCTCCAGCGAAACGGTGAGGTCGTCCCGGTTGGCCCGGTACCGGATGCAGTACTGCTGCGGATACCATCCCGCCACCTGCCATGCCGCCGGCTGCTTGATCGGCAGACAGGCACTGGAATGCTGGCCGGTGACGAGACCCTGCAACCATGAATGGGTGATCATCGGCTCCAGGAAACTGATCCTGCCGTCGTAGGAGCCGTAGATGAAGGTCCTGGTGAAAGGGCTGCCGTTCCACTCCGGCGACGTCTGGTCCAACAGGTGGTTCCCCATCGCGACCTCCACCATCTGCAGGTCGGTGTAATCGGCGGGAAGATATTGCGGTGGCACTGGCACCGTACCCCGGACGAAGTCGTCGCAGTGCACGATGATGCCGCAGGGGCCGGGCCGGATGGCATCGCGTTCAGCCTTCGGCTGAATGTAGAAGTGGAAATCGAAGTGGGGCACGTCGTACACCCCCGGGGCACCATGACCGTGCGGGTTCCAGTTGACCAGCGCCCACGTCAGCGGTACGCCTGGGAGCCGGCGAAGAGCCGCAGGCAACTCCAACTCCCGCTCATGTCCGCCGGCGCATTCGGTCATCTCCTGGATCGCACCGTCGCCGTCGACGTCGAAGCAGTGGTGCCGGTCGGTCATCTCGGTCGGCAACCCCGACAGCGCGCTACTCGGGAACGTGATACCGATGACGCGCGGCACGGTGCCCTCGATCTGGGCGTACGTGCGTACCGTCGCGCCGCCGAGCGGAAGTGGCCGGCCGTAGACAGCGCACACCCCGGCGTACGACGGTGTCCGCGCCAGGAGCCGTTCGGCCGTCGCCGCCGGCACCGTGACGGTCACCTCGACCCCCCGGTAGCCCGATGGGACCAGGCAGATCGTGGTGGTGTGGGCGGCGGACGCGTCACCGCCGGTGGCGATCGACGTGGCGACGGCCGCGACCGCGACCAACGACGCCGACAACGTGGCGGCCAGCAGCCGCCGTGGCAGCGGGATCATCGTGGTGTTCCTTCCAGGGTGTGGAATCCTCCGCGAAGAAAGATCAATGGCTCCTGTTCGTCGTCCGATCCGGCGGCGAGCACCTCGCCGATCACCAGTACGTGGTCACCGACGACGACGTGGTCTCGGACCTTGCACTCCAGCCAGCCGGCCGAGTCCAACACCAGCGCACCGGTGAGACCGCCGGGGCGCGCGGGCAGGGCCCGGACCGCGGCGTACCGGGCGTCCCGGTCGCGAGCCAGCGACCGGGCCAGATGTTCCCCGCCGGCGGCCAGGATGGATACCGCACACACCCCGCTGCGCAGCAGGTCGGCGAGGAACCGGGAGCCGACGCCGAGGCACACCGACACCAGCGGAGGGTCGAGGGACATCGAGGTGAAGGAATTGACGGTCACGGCGTCGTGCCGTCGCTGGTGCGGCTGCTCCGCGTAGGTCGTCACGATGCAGACGCCGGTGGCGAAGTGCCGCATGGTCGTACGCAGGTCGCTCTGCATGCTGATCTCTCCTTCAGGCGAGCGGCACCGGCCGCGCGTACGGATCTCGACCGGGTCAGCGACCGGCGCTCCATCGGCCACGCCGCCAACCGTCCACGTCGTAGTCGTCCATGCACTGCTGGACGAAGGCGCCGTACGAGTCGAGCAGCCCTGCGCCCCGGGACCAGTTCATCGTGTCGAGACGGACCTGGTCGGGACCGCCCGCGTAGTTCAGTTCGTACAGTTCGTGCCGGCCGCCGAACTCGCTGCCGAGCGCGTCCCAGGCGAGTTTGAACAGCTTCACCCGGTCCTCGGCCGAACCCGCCGACCCGCGCAGGTACCGGTCGATCAGCGGCCGCAGGGCCGGGTTGGTCATGTCGGTGGCGGTCGACGGCGTCATGAGCAACGCGGCGGCCAGGTGTTCCTCGAAGAACCGGTGCGTCCGTTCCCAGCTGATCGGGGCGAGCGCCCGGTAGCCGGCGGAGTAGTCCATCCGTGGGAGCACGGTCCCACCGGGTCCGGGCTCCGGGTCCATCGCCATCGCCGTCGTCACCGCCCACGTCATGTGCCGCCAGGCGAGCAGCTCGCCGAGCCCGGCCTGCACGCCACGGAACTTGTCGGTCCCGTTCAGCTGGGTGCCCCGGTCCAGGAGCCCGGCCATGAACTCGAGCTTGACCGCCATCCGGATCGCGCCCTGGAAGAAGCCTCGGCTGAGCAGGCCGGACCGGGGGAAGTACTGGTGGATCTTCTCCGTGTCGCGGTAGATCAGCACGTTCTCCCACGGGATGAAGGCACGGTCGAAGATCAGGACCGAGTCGTTCTCGTCGAACCTGCTGGACAGCGGGTTGTCGTACGGGCTCGTCGCCTTCTGCTCGTACGACGTCCGACAGATGACCTTCAGGCCAGGGGTGTCCAGGGGGGCCATGAACGCCAGCGCCATGTCGTCGGCCTTGCCCGCTTCGAGGTTCGCCAGGTGGATCTGGCCGACGAACGCGGCATGGGTGAGCGCCGAGGCGGTCCCCATCAGCTTCGCGCCCTCCACCACGATCCCGCCGTCGCGCTCCTCCACGACCCGCAGGTAGACGTCCGGGATGTCGTGGGCCGGCTTGTTGCGGTCCACCGGCGGATTGACGATGACGTGGCTGATCGACAGCCCTTGCCGCACGTACCGCTCGTACCACGTGCGGGCGCTGTCCTCGAACGGCTTGTAGAAGTCGTGGGTGACGGCCAGGCCGGCCATGAACGACGCCTTGTAGTCCGGGGTGCGGTTCATGAACCCGTAGCTGAGCCTGGCCCAGCACTCGATCGCGTCACGCGCCCGCAGCAGGTCGTCGACGGAATGCGCCGGCGTGAAGAACCGGTGCGTACGGGCACCGGTGTACCGGTCGACGGTGGTCATGATGTCCCGGGTGTCCGGGTGGTGCAGAGCGTCGTAGAGCTGCGCGGTCGACCGGGCCGCGTGTCGGAAGGCCGGATGGACGGTGACGTCCTTGACGAGCTCGCCGTCGATGAAGATCTGACGACCGTCGCGCAGGCTGTCCAGATAGCCGTCACCGGTGAGCAGGTCGTTCGGCGCCTCGGCCGTCGTGGCGGCACCGTTCGTGCCGGGCGCGAGGGTGGGGATCTGAACCATGGCAGGAGAACCTCCGGATCGATGGGTGGGACGACCGGTGCCGACAGCGCTCGCGACGTGCTTCGAGTTGCCCGTGCTGGCCACACATCGAAGATCGCCATCTGCGTCACGGCCGAATCCGACGGTACTGAGCACATCGGGTCGCCGGTTTCACCAAAGCGAACCGGTACTGGCGCGATCGCGCACACCCGGGCCCGCGCGACCCGACATCCGTGGCCGCCGCTGCGCCATGCGTGGCCGTCGAGGATGCCATGCGTGGCGCGCGCCGGTCGCCGCCTGCTCAGGCGATTAGCGCGTCCGACGTGGCGGTCTCCGCGCCATCGACCGCCGCTGGACTCAGATGCGCGGGGAGCCGTTCGAGCTTGCGGTACTCCTGGGGCGAGACGCCGAAGCGCTCCCGGAACAGGCGACTGAAGTGCGAGGCGGCGGAAAGGCCCCACCGTTCCCCGATCAACGCCACCGGCACGTGCGCCAGTCGTGGATCGCGCAGGTCCGCGGCACACCGGTCGAGTCGCTGGTCACGGATGAAGCTCGCCGGGCTCAGCCCCTGTTCCTGAAAGAGTTTCTGCAGGTGGCGCACGGATACGTGGTGGCGTTTTGCCAGCGCGCGTGGCGTGAGTTGCGAATCGCCCAAGTTATCCCGCACATACGCCTGCACTCGCAGCAGCAATGCCTGCCGGCCCGCCTGCGGATCATCCGGATTGCGCCGTAGGTGTTCGCCGAACAGGGTGGTGATCAGGCTGGTGATGCTGCACCCCACCTGCTGAGCGGTGGCTGCGTCGAATTCGTGCATGTGACCGGCCAGACCGAGCAGCAACGGCGAAAGCAACGCCGCCACCCCCTGCGCCCCGGACCAGCAGCGAGCGGTCAGCTGCGCGGTGGCCGGCGGCGCCACTCCAATGACGCGGTGCGGTATCTTCAGCACCATCATCCGGAAACGGGTGGCCATCGACAGGGTGAACGGTCGAGCGTTGTCGAAGGCGACCATGTTGCCGGCTCGGGCTATGCCGGACCGGTCGTCCTGGACCACTTCGGCCTGACCGGCCAGCACCCCGCAGAGGTAGACGAATTCCTCTTCCTCGTTCCGCCTCGACCACCGGGTACGCGCCACAGTATGTGGGTCGGCCGCGATCAGTGAACTCCGCACGTGGCCCAACTGCGCCAGTACCATCTCGCCGTGGAAATCGCCCTCGTTCTTGCCGGTCACCTGGAGTCTGCCACAGCTGAACTGCACCATTTCACGCCACTCGGCGAAACTACGTGGATGCAGTGAATCGCACTCTTCCTCAGCACTCATCCCGCTCCCCCGCAACCAGACCTGCCGCCTACGGCCAGAGACGTCGTCGTCTGCCGCAGCGGAGCATAAGCGACTCAGGCCCGATTAGTCGAGATGGATGGTCGGTATCAAAACCGACAGGAATAGAGCCATCAAATGGAAGAATCACCAGCTAGGAGAAAATATTACTCCCTATTGGCACCTATAAATTCATTGAGACTTTCGGTGCCACGTCGGGAAAATTCGGTCAGAAATTCCCGCAACGCCTGCTGACCGCCTTCGGTAGCGGTGTCGTCCCCAGTGACCAGCCGGCCCAGCGTGGCGAACGCATGCGGCCAGGCCGAGATCCCGATCAAGGTGAACAGCAGCCGCGCGGCCTCAGGCCCGGCCGGACGTCCGATGTGCTCGGCGAGTGCCGCACCACTGCGCGCGTAGCAGCGGCGCCGCTCCGCCTCGTCCGGAACGAAGTCCCCGCCGCACTCGAGGGCCTCCCACAGCAGCATCCGCAGCAGCTCGGGGCGGGACTGGTGGAAGTCGAACGACTTCCGCACGTAGTCACCGACGTCCTCGCCCACCTCGACCACCGTGGCCAGCCGCATCTCCTCCAGCATCTCGGCGAGCACGCGCTGGTACAGACCCTCCTTGTCGCCGAACCGGGCGTAGATGCGCTCCTTGTTGTAGCCCGAACGTGCGGCGATGCGGTCCACCCGGGCACCCGCAAGCCCGTACGCGGCGAACTCCACACGGGCCGCAGCCAGGATCGATGCCTGCGTCGCCTCTGGGTCTCGTGCCATGAACGAATCCTAACTCTTCCCCCAGTCCTTCCAACCAACTAGTACGTTTGTTAGCATGACCGCGATCCGCCACGACCCGACGACGGTCCGTGGTGCTGCCGGGTGCGCGGCACCCACCTGAGCTAAGGAGTACGACGTGAAGGTTCTGCTGTTCGGCGCGAGCGGCAACATCGGCCGCGCCATCGCACAGGAGCTGCTCACGCGGGGACACACCGTCACCGGGGTCACCCGCCGCGGCACGGTCGACGGCGTCGACCACGATCAGTTCACCAGCACCGCCGGCGACGCCACCGACCCGACGACTGTTGCGTCCCTGGCCGACGGGCACGACGCCGTCGCCTGCGCGGTCGGCCCGGCGGTCGGTCGGGAGGACGACCGGGAGATCATCGTGGGCACCGCCCGATCGTTGATCGAAGGACTGCGCAAGGCGGGCGTCCGGCGGCTGGTCACCATCGGCGGTGCCGGCAGCCTCGAGGTCGCCCCCGGCAAGCGGGTCCTCGACGACCCGAACTTCCCGGCCATGTGGCGCGCGAACGCCGAGGCCCAGAGCGAGGCACTCGGTCTCTACCGCGACGTGACGGACCTGGACTGGACGTACATCTCGCCGGCCGCGCACATCGGCGAAGGCCCCCGCACCGGCGCCTTCCGGGTCGGCGGCGACCAGTTGCTCACCGATGACAACGGCAAGAGCGACATCTCGTACGCCGACTACGCGGTGGCCTTCGTCGACGAACTGGAGCGTTCCACGGCCGTCCGCCGCCGGATAACCGTCGCCTACTGACCCCGACCGGGCAACGAAAGGCACAAACGACATGCGTCCCACATCGTCCGACGGGGCCGGCAACGCTCGGCTCATCGTCATCCTCGGCGCCCTGGTCGCGCTCGGTCCGCTCTCGACCGACGCCTACGTGCCGGGCCTGCCGGAGCTGACGAAGGACCTCGGCGCGAGTGCGTCCGGCGCCCAGCTCACCATCACGTCGTGCCTGGTCGGCCTGGCGATCGGACAGCTGCTGGCCGGCCCGCTCAGCGATGCGCTCGGCCGACGTCGCCCGCTGATCGTCGGGCTGACCCTCTACACCGTCGCCGGGCTGCTCTGCGCACTGGCGACCGACGTCTGGGTCCTGGTCGCGCTGCGACTGGTCCAGGGGATCGGTGGTGCCTTCGGCATCGTGATCGCCTACGCGGTCGTCCGGGACCGGACCTCCGGCGCGGCCGCGGCCCGCTTCTTCGCCCTGCTGATGCTCGTCACCGGGCTGGCCCCGGTCTTCTCCCCGATCGCCGGCGGACAACTGCTGCGGGTGACCACCTGGGAAGGCATCTTCGTGGCGCTGGCGGCACTCAGCGGCGTCATGCTGCTCGCCAGCCTGCTGGGCCTGCCGGAGACCCTACCGGCGCAGCGGCGCCACCGCGGCGGGCTGCGGGCGATGGGGCCGGTGTTCCGACAGTTGCTGGCTGACCGGGTCTTCACCGGGTACGTGCTGGCCAACGGCTTCGCCTTCGCGGCCATGTTCGCGTACATCTCCGGGTCGCCCTACGTGCTGCAGGACATCCACGGGCTTTCCCCACAGGCGTACAGCGCGGTGTTCGCGGTCAACGCGCTGGGCCTGGTCGTCGCGGCACAGCTCAGCGGCCGCCTGGTGCAACGCACCGGCGCTCGCGCGTTGCTCGCCACCGGACTCTCCGGCAGCGCGCTCGGTGGCCTCGGCGTGTTGGTGGCCGCCGTCAGCGACGCGGGGCTGACCCCCCTGCTCATCGCGCTGTTCGTGGCGGTCGCGAGCGTGGGTCTGGTAATGCCCAACGCCGCCGCGCTCGCCCTGCAGGAGCACGGCGAACACGCCGGTTCCGCCGCGGCGCTGCTCGGCTTCTCGCAGTTTCTGGTCGGTGGTGCGCTCGCACCCCTGGCCGGAGCGGGCGGCACCGGGACCGCGGTTCCGATGGGCCTCGTGATGGCGTCGCTGGGCTGCCTGTCGCTGGTCGTCTATCTCATGCTCACCCGTCGCCAGAGCGGGTCCGACCCGACGGGCGCCGCCGATGACCGCGACGGGCTGAAGGCTCCGGCGGCGACGTGACCGCCCCGGGCGTGTGCCGTGCCGACCGGCCGGATCCCGCGCCGGTCGGCACGACGGAACGAGACAAGGAGACATCGCCATGACCACCACGGTCGCCATCAACGGATTCGGCCGCATCGGTCGCAGCTTCTTCCGCGCCGCGCTGGCCCGCAGGGCCGATCTGCGGATCGTCGCCGTCAACGATCTGGCCGACGCGGCCACCCTCGGTCACCTGCTGCGCTACGACAGCATCCTCGGGCGGCTCGGTCACGAGGTGAAGGTGACCGCCGACGAGCTCACCGTCGCCGGCACCACCACCCGGGTCTTCGCCGAGCGCGATCCCGCCAAGCTGCCCTGGGCCGACCTGGGTGTCGACGTCGTGGTCGAGTCGACCGGTGCGTTCACCGACGCCACGAAGGCCCGCGCCCACCTGACCGCCGGCGCCCGCAAGGTACTCATCTCGGCGCCGGCGAAGCACGAGGACATCACCATCGCCTACGGCATCAACCACGACCGCTACGACGCTACCCGTCACGACGTGGTGTCGAATGCCTCGTGCACGACCAACTGCCTGGCTCCGCTGGCCCAGGTGCTGCACGACGGCCTGGGCATCGAGCGAGGGCTGATGACCACGGTGCACGCCTACACTCAGGACCAGAACCTGCAGGACGGGCCGCACCGCGACCTGCGCCGGGCCCGCGGGGCCGCGCAGAACATCGTGCCGACCACGACGGGTGCCGCCAAGGCGATCGGTCTGGTCCTGCCCGAGCTGCAGGGTCGCCTCGACGGGTACGCGCTGCGGGTACCGGTGCCCACCGGCTCCTGCACGGACCTCAGCGTCACCGTCAGCCGCGAGACGACAGTGGACGAGGTCAACGCGCTGTTCGCGGCGGCGGCCAACGGCCCGCTGGCCGGCGTACTGAGCTACACGCAGGACCCGATCGTCTCCGCCGACATCGTCACCGATCCGGCGTCGTGCATCTTCGACGCGGGCCTCACCAAGGTCATCGGTAACCAGGTGAAGGTGGTCGGCTGGTACGACAACGAATGGGGCTTCTCCAACCGGGTGGTGGACGTCGTCGCCCTCCTGGGTGCCAGGTCCTGAACCCAGCAGCCGTGGGCGGCCACGAGGGCCCCCGTTCGTGGCCCGCCCGCGGCGTTCCCCGTACGACAGGAGGCACGGTGATGATCCGTCACGACGGCGAGCAGGCGGTGCAGCGGCGGGCCGGGGAGGGACACCCCGGCTGGGGCTCACCGATGTTCAGCGCGGAGATACCCATCGGTTTCCATGGCTTCATCCTGGCCCAGCGGATGCTGGTGGTCGGTGCCCGCGACGACGACGACGCGCTGTGGGCGACGGTGCTCGCCGGCCCATCGGGCTTCGCGAGGCCGACCAGCGACCGCACGGTCGAGATCGACGCGCTACCGGCACACGGCGACCCGCTCCGCGACGCATTCGGCTCGACGCGCGAGGTCGGCATCCTGGCGATCGAACCGCAGACCCGCCGCCGGATCCGGATCAACGGGCGAGCGACCCGCCGCGACGGCGGTCTGAGCGTGGTCACCGATCAGGTTCTCGGCAACTGCCCCAAGTACATCCAGACCCGAGAGATCGTCGAGGTGCAGCCGTGCCCGACCGAGGCCGAGGCCACCGTACGGCGCGGCACCGCGCTCAGTGACGCCCAGCAGCGGCTGATCCGGGCCGCCGACACGTTCTTCATCGCCAGTCACGGCCCGGGACACGGTGGCGACGCCTCCCATCGCGGTGGGATGCCCGGCTTCGTCCAGGTGCGTGACGCCCGGCGCCTCGCCTGGCCGGACTACTTCGGCAATTCGTTCTACATGACGCTGGGCAACATGGTCCTCGATTCCCGGTGCGGGCTGTTGTTCATCGACTGGGAGACCGGCGACACCCTGCAGCTCACCGGGCGCGGCACGATCGACTGGGAGCCGGGTCGCGCCGCGGCCGTGCCGGGTGCGTTGCGACTGGTCGAATTCGAGATCGACCAGGTCGTCCAGATCGACCGGGCGCACCCGCTGCGTTGGCGACTGCACGGCTATTCCCGTCACAACCCGCCGAGTGCCACCGACGGCGCCGTTCTGGAGGCTGGCTGACATGCTGACCCATGTGGTCCTGATGCGACTCACCGACGCGGCGGACGCGCCCCGGGCCCGGCAACTGCTGGCCGGGCTCGCCGCCGACGTACCGCAGTGCCGGTCGCTCGTCGTGGGAGCCGATGTCGGCCATGGCCCGTACTCCTGGGATCTGGCTCTGATCAGCACCCACGACGACGCCGCCGGTCTGGCCGCCTACCAGGCACACCCCCGCCACCTGGAGGTGGTCGGCTGGCTCGGCCCCCGCCTCGCCGAGCGCGCGATCGTGGACTTCTGAGATGCGCTGGCTCACCGCCGGCGAGTCACACGGCCCGGCCCTGGTGTCGGTGATCGACGGCGTGCCCGCCGGCGTTACGGTGACCGGCCAGGACGTTGCCCGCGACCTCGCCCGCCGCCGACTGGGCCACGGCCGGGGTGCCCGAATGACGTTCGAGCGGGACGAGGTCGAGATCCTCGGTGGCGTCCGGCACGGGGTGACATTGGGTTCTCCGGTGGCGATCCGGGTGGGCAACTCGGAGTGGCCGAAGTGGCGCACCGTGATGGCGGCCGACCCGGTCCCCGCCGAGGAACTGGCGGCGCAGGCCCGCAGTGCCCCCCTGACCCGGCCGCGACCAGGCCACGCGGATCTGGCGGGGATGCAGAAGTACGGACACGGCGACGCGCGTCCGGTGCTGGAGCGGGCAAGCGCCCGGGAGACCGCAGCCCGGGTCGCCGCAGGAGCTGTCGCCCGGGCGCTGCTGCAACAGGCGTTCGGAGTTCGGATCGTGTCGCATGTCGTCGCGATCGGCGACGTGCGGGTCGACGACGAGGCACCGGTACCCCGTCCGGTGGACGGTGACAGAATCGACGCCGACCCGATGCGATGCGTCGACCCGCAGGTCAGCGCCCGGATGGTCGACGAGGTCGACGCCGCCAGGAAGGACGCGGACACCCTGGGTGGCGTCGTGGAGGTGCTCGCCTACGGTGTGCCACCGGGTCTGGGTTCGCACGTCCAGTGGGACCGTCGACTCGACGCACGGCTGGCCGCCGCGCTGATGTCGATCCCCTCGGTCAAGGGTGTGGAGATCGGCGACGGCTTCCGCCAGTCCCGGTCGCGGGGGTCGGTGGCGCACGACGAGATATTCGCGACACCGGACGGCGTACGGCGTGCGACCGGTCGCGCCGGTGGGTTGGAGGGCGGGATCACCATCGGTGCGCCGTTGCGGGTGCGGGCCGCGCTCAAGCCGATCTCGTCGCTGAACCGGGCGCTACGGACCGTCGACGTCGTCAGCGGCGCGCCGGCCACCGCGATCAATCAGCGTTCCGATGTGTGCGCGGTGCCGGCCGGCGGGGTGGTCGGCGAGGCCATGGTGGCGCTCGTCCTGGCCGAGGCGGCCACCGAGAAGTTCGGTGGCGACTCGGTGGCGGAGATCCGCCGGAACCTGGCCGGCTACCTCGAGAGCCTGATCATCAGCTGATCCACCGCCCATGTCGGCCGATCGGGTCCATGATGCAGGGTGGCGCGGCGCCCCGGGTCGCCGGCCCCACCGACAGAAGTATCGAGCCCCCAGCAACAGCTTCTGTCAATTTGAATGAAAGTCTAGTGCGGTCGACCGAAAGACATAGACACATCGACATCAAGTCGGCTAGTGTCTGACCTCACCAGCGTGCGACGGCGGGGAAACCAACGGCGAGGCCCACTCGACCGGACACTCTGGAAGGGTCGGTCTCCTGTCGAGACCGCCCCGCCGGGGCCGTGGCACCCCCGGGACATGGCACATCTGATCGGCGCGGCGGCGCGCGCCAGCACCCTCACGTCGCCCACCCGCCCCTTCACCACGGCAAGCCAGGTCCCGCCACCGTCCATCCCGCGCCACCGAATCCTGCCCCGACCACGTCGACGGCTCCGTGATCTCCCGCGACCACCCGCCGCCAGCGGCTGGAAGCAGCACGGCCATCCGTCGTCGACGGCGGGCGGCCACCGCATGCCCTGATCCGCCTTCGGCACCCCACGGGCGGAACCCATCCCACACACCACGACGGACACTTGTGAAAGGTGTGCCGGCCATGTCAGCTGCCCACGCCAGGTACGGCGAACCCGATCGTCACATCCGACCACCCATCAGCGGCAGGCGGGTGAGCACCGCGCTGATCGCCCTGGTCGGCATGGTGCTCACCTCGACGCTGGCCGCGCTGCCGGTCAGCGCCCGGCCCACCGACGGTGGACCCGCCCCGGCCCGCGACACCCAGGTGCTCACCTGGACCGCCGGCAACGACGTCACCGCCTACACCGAGGCCCCGGCGACCGCGGTCCCCGGCCCGGCGACGCTGATCTTCGAAAACAGCGCCGCGACCGGCAACACCAGCGGCATGCAGCACACCCTCACGTTCGAGACCGGGGATCCGACGTACAACCAGGACGTCGCCGTCAACATCCTGGCCGACCCGTTCGACACCAACGGTGGTCGGTGGAGCGTCGACGTGGTGCTGACCGCCGGCACCTACCGCTACTTCTGCGCCATCCCGGGACACGGCCTGATGAACGGCATCCTGGTCGTCAGCGACGGCACCACCGAGGACACCACCGCGCCGACGGTGACCGCGGCGTTGTCCGGGCCACGCGACGACGACGGCGCCTACCTCGGTGCCGCCACCGTCAGCCTGACCGCGACCGACAGCGGCTCCGGCGTCGACACCATCGAGTACGCCCTCGACGACGGTGGATTCGAGCCGTACGACGCACCGGTCACCGTGAACGAACCCGGCCCGCACACGATTCGCTACCGGGCCACCGACGTCGCCGGCAACGTCTCCGACCCCGCGTCGGTGACCTTCACGGTGGTCGCACCCCCGGACCCGGACACCACCGCACCGTCAGTGACCGCCACCGTGTCCGGCGCCCGCGACGGCAACGGCGCCTACCTCGGTACGGCGACAGTCGCCCTGGCCGCCGTCGACGACGACTCCGGGGTGGCCAGTGTGGAGTACGCCCTCGACGAGGGTCCGTACACCACCTACACGGCGCCGGTGACCCTCAACCGCCCCGGCGATCACCTGGTGAGCTACCGGGCCACCGACGTCGCCGGCAACGTCTCCGACCCCGCGTCGGTCGCCTTCACCATCGTCACCGGCGGCGGCGATCCGCAGTGCCCGGTGCTCGACACCCGGGCGACGGTGTGGCTGGGCACGGTGAACAGCCGGGTGCCGAACCGGCAGGTCGTCACCGGCTGCACGATCAACAACCTGATCGCCAGCGAACGCAACTGGTTCAATCACAACGAGTTCATGCGGCACGTCCGCGCGGTGGCGAAGGATCTGCTGGCACGCGGCGTCGTGAGCCCGGCCGAACGGGCCACGCTGATCGAGGCGGCCACGGCGTCGGCCGTCGGCAAGTCCGACGCGCAGACCGGCTACCAGTCGATCCTCGGTCGGTCCGGGGCCTCCTTCGCCCAGTGGGAACAGGTCGGGGCGGGCGGCTTCACCCGCAACGCCGACGGGTCGATCACCAGCAGGCCCGTCGACGGGCTCGGGCTGCTCTGGTTCCCGATCCGCGCCTACGGTGACTTCTCGCTGAAACTGCAGTGGCGCGACGACGCTCCGGGCGACGCCCGGGCCAACAGCGGCGTCTTCGTCCGCTTCCCCGCCGTGCACCAGCACCCGACCCAGCCCCGGCCGGAGTGGGTGGCGATCGAGTACGGCCACGAGGTGCAGATTCTCGACGACCCGGCCGGTGACCGCTACAAGACCGGTTCGGTGTACGGCTTCGACGGCGTCGACCTCGGCACCGCCGGCGTCACCGCGAAGGGCACCTGGAACGACTACGAGATCCGGGTCGTCGGGCAGCACTACTCGATCTTCCGCAACGGCGAGCTGATCAACGACTTCGTCAACACGCCCGACCTCGTCTTCGATCCGCCCCGGGACGGCGACCCGGGTGGTGCGGGCCGCCACCGGGCCGAAGGCTACCTCGGCCTGCAGGTGCACGGCGTCGACGACATCGTCAGCTTCCGCAACGTCCGCGTCGCCCCGCTGGTCCCGTGACCAGCGACCGGCGGGACGTGCCCGCCTGCCCTGACCCCCACCGGCTCTGCGAACAGGAACAGACGTTGAACCACACGACAGACACCCTCACCGGCCCGGTCGGCGAACCGGCTACACCCACCGCCCGACTGCGCGCCGGCACCGGCCGGGCACTGCTGGTCCTGGCGGTACTGGCGGCCACCTTCGCCAGCGCCGGTGCCGCGTACGCCGTACGCACCGAAGCCCTCGCCCAGGATGTGACCGCGCCGGCGGGCGGCGCGGCACCCGACGGCTGCGTCGCGCCCGACCGCGAACTGCAGCTGTACGCGGTGGAGCTGCCCCGCGACCCGGTCACCAACCAGATCCGACTGGGTTACGGCCTGACCCCGCAGACGGCCTCCTACCCGGGGCCGACGATGGAGATGATCGAAGGCGAATGTCTCGCGATCACGCTGCACAACCAGGTGACCGCCGAGACGCTGGCGCAGTTGCGCACCAACCCGGCGCATCCGCTGGGCGTGTCGCTGCACGTGCACGGCGTGAAGTACACCCAGGACTCCGACGGCACCGTGCACAGCGGGTCGTACGTGGCACCGGGCGAGTCACGGACCTACACCTGGTACGCGAAGCCGCGCAGCTCACGCACCGGATCCCCGGGTACCGCCGGCTACTGGTGGTACCACGACCACGTCGTCGGCGGACCGCACGGCACCCAGGGCCTCAACTCGGGTCTCTTCGGCGGACTGGTGGTCCGCCGCCAGGGCGACCCCCGACCGGACCGCACCTACGTCACCGCCTTCGGTGACCGGCAGTCGATCAACCTGCGGCGCGGCGCGGCGGCCGACGACTGCGACCTGGTCGACCCGGTGCCCGGCCCGGCCTGCTTCGTCGCCCAGGTCGGCGAACGGGTCGAGTTCATCGTCATCGGCCTCGGCGACGACATGCACACCTGGCACGTCCACGGCCATTCGTGGGCCGACACCCGCACCGGAGTGGTGGCCGGCGACAACAAGGCCATCGTCGACTCGATCCCGGTGATCGACAACAAGACCCTCGGGCCGGGCGACTCGTTCGGCGTCACGATCGTCGCCGGCGACTCCGTCGGACCAGGTCACTGGATGCTGCACTGCCACATGCAGTTCCACTCCGATCTGGGCATGGCGACCACGCTGCACGTGCTCGACGAGAACGGGCAGATGCCACCCGGCGGCCACCACCACCGCCAGCTCCTCTCCCCCGCAGCGGCCGACGACGCCGCGCAGGTGCCGGCCGACGCCGCCGACGTACCGGCCGACGCCGCCGACGTACCGGCCGACGCCGCGGCGGCGCACGCCGCACACCGCTGATCCCTCCCCCACCCCGGCGCACCCCGCCGGGCCGCCATAAGGAGCAGGAATGGCACACCGACGCCATTTCACCTTCCCCCGACTCCGTCACCGACCCGCCCGATCGGGTGCCGCCCGCCGGCGCGGCACCGCGCTGGCGGCGACCGTGACCCTGCTGGCCGGGCTACTGACCGCCCCGGTCTCCCCCGCCCAGGCGTACACCGCGCCCCCGACCTGGGGTAACCGGGTGGTCAACGTCCTGGTCTTCCACGGCCCCGAGGCCGAGCAGGACGATCCGGTGCGCCGCGCCACCAACGTCATCCGCCGGCTCGGCACCGAACACGGCTTCTACGTGCACTCCGCCGACGACCCGGCGGTGTTCAACGCCGACAACCTGGCCCGCTACCGCAGCGTCGTCTTCCTGTCCGCCCACGGGATCACCCTCGACGCCGCACAGGAGGCGGCACTGCAGGCGTACGTCAAGGGTGGCGGCGGGTTCCTCGGCGTGCACGACGCCGCGTACGCCCAGCCGAGTTCGGAGTGGTTCACCGGGCTGATCGGCACCCGTCCGGCACCGACCCTGCCCCCGTCGGAGGATGTCGTCGAGGCGAGCGCCAGCGGCAACAACCCGCCCAACGAGACCGCCGCGCACGCTTTCGACGGCGCGACCGGCACCAAGTGGCTGACCCGTACCCCCACCGGCTGGCTCGCCGGGCGGCTGGCAGCCCCGACCGTGGTCACCCGGTACGCCCTGACCTCGGCCAACGACTTCGCCGGCCGCGACCCCCGGGACTGGACGCTGCAGGGCTCCACCGACGGCGAGAACTGGACCGACCTGGACCGGCGGACCGGACAGAGCTTCCCGCAACGCTTCCTGACCCGACAGTTCACGGTCGACAACACCGTGCCCTACCAGCACTACCGGCTGAACATCACCGCGAACAGCGGTGAACCGCTCACCCAGCTCGCCGAGCTGTGGCTGATCGGTGCCGACGCCGGCCCCGCACCGGAGACCCAGGTGCAGCAGGCGAAGGTCGACGTCACCGACCGCCACCACCCGGCGACCACGGACCTGCCGCTGAACTGGACCCGGTCCGACCAGTGGATCAACTGGGACCCGAGCCCGGTCGGCCGGGTGCACACCGTCGCCCAGGTCGACGAGGCCAGCTACGACGCGGGGCTCAGCGGCAACGGGCCCTTCCACCCGGTCGCCTGGTGCCACGACTACGACGGTGGTCGGTCCTTCTACACCGGCATGGGCCGCACCGAGGCCAGCTGGGCGCAGGACGAGCAGTTCCGGGACCACATCCTCGGCGCGATCCGGTGGACCGCCGGGACGGTACGCGGTGACTGCCAGGCGACGATCGCCGCCAACTACCGGGTGGAGCGGCTCACCGGCACCAACCAGCAGGGGCAGATGGACCAGATCGGCGAGCCGCACGGGTTGACGATCGCCCCGGACGGCACCGTGTTCTACCTCGGGCGTGCCGCCTGCGCCACCGGCGCCGTCCCGGACTGGTCGAACCCGAACGTCGGCAAGGGCTGCGGCACCATCCATCAGTGGGATCCCCGGACCAAGCAGGTCACGCTGCTCACCACGCTGGAGGTGATGGGCAACCGGGGCAGCGGCAGCGAGCTGGTCAAAAGTGAGGAAGGCCTGCTCGGGATCACCCTGGACCCGGCGTTCACCGACAACGGCTGGTTCTACGTGTACTGGATGCCGCACGCCTCGATCGACCGCGACAAGCGCGTCGGCCGGCGGACCGTCTCCCGGTTCACCTACGACCACGACGAGTCCAGCATCGACCAGGCCACCCGGGTGGACCTGCTGAGTTGGGAGACCCAGATCCACAGCTGCTGCCACGCCGGCGGCGGAATGACCTTCGACGAGGCGGGCAACCTGTACGTCAGCACCGGCGACGCCAACTCCTCCGGCGGCTCCAGCGGCTACTCCGGCAACAACTGGACCCAGGAGTACGCCGGGATCTCGTTCCAGGATGCCCGCCGTACCGCCGGCAACACCAACAGCCTCGACGGCAAGATCCTGCGGATCACACCGCGACCGGACGGTACGTACAGCATCCCGGAGGGCAACCTGTTCACCGGTGAGGAGGCCGGGGGCGGCAAGACCCGACCGGAGATCTACGTGATGGGGGTCCGCAACCCGTCGCGGATCGCCTGGGACCCGGTCAACGACTGGCTGACCGCCGCCTGGGTCGGCCCGGACGCCACCAACCCGGACCCTGAGCTGGGGCCGGCGAAGTACGAGCACGCCACGATCATCACGTCGGCCGGTAACCAGGGCTGGCCGTACTGCATGGGGAACCGCCAGCCGTACCGGGACCGCAGCAACACCGACGCGACGGTGCTGACCGGCTGGTACGACTGCGCCAACCCGCGCAACACCTCGCCACGCAACACCGGGCTGGTGGAGCTGCCGCCGGTCCGCGACAGCATGATCTGGTACTCCCCGCAGGGCGGCGGGCCGGTCTTCCCGACCCGTACCGACGGCAGCGGGCTGCCGACGTACGTGCCCGGCGAGGAGACCTTCACCCGGCCGTACCTGCGTGGTGGTGGCCAGGCCGTGATGAACGGACCGACGTACCACCGGTCACAGGTGGACACCGACAGCGGAGTGGCCTGGCCGGCGCACTGGGACGGCAAGTGGTTCATCGGTGATCAGTCGAACTCCACCAACCGGGTAGCGGTCACCGTCGACCCGGCAGTGGTGCCCGAGCAGGGGGCGCCCGCCTTCGGTGAGGATCTGCGGGCGATCATTCCGGGCGGCAGCGGCGGTAACCAGCTGCAGTCCTGGATGGACGCCAAGTTCGGCCCGGACGGGGCGCTGTACCTGCTGGACTACGGCGGCGGGTTCTTCACCCTGCACGGCAACCAGAAGCTGATCCGGATCGTCTACGACGGTGGCGCGCCGACGCCCGGCCCGCAGCTCGCCTCGGCGCGGGTGCCGGACCCGAGCGACCCACGGACGGTGGCCTTCTCCAGCCACCGGGTGGGTGGCGTCGCCTGGGAGTGGACCTTCGGCGAGGGCAACCGGGTGTCGAACCAGCCGCACCCGACGCACACCTACCGCACCCACGGACGGTTCGAGGCGACGGTGAAGGTCACCTACGCCGACGGTGAGGCGGCCACGCACACCATCGTGGTCGACACCGGCTGCGACGCCCCGGACGCCCGGGAGACGGTCTGGTTGCTCGACACCGACACCGGCGTACCGAACCGTGACGCGGCGGCCGGCTGCACCGTCAACGACCTCATCGACGACGAACGGCAGTGGCCGAACCAGGGCTCGTTCACCAGCCACCTCGACGAGGTGCTCGCGCAGCTGCACGACGACGAGGTGCTCGACACCGCCGAGGTGGCGACCCTGCGGGCAGCTGGAGACGCGTCCCCGATCGGGCGCACGACCGGATACCGTCCGCTGTTCGACGGGACCGGTCATTCGTTGGCCGCCTGGCGGCAGGCACCTGGGGGCACGTTCCGGCTGCTGCCCGACGGTGGGATCAGCACCTCGGGCGGGCTCGGGATGCTCTGGTACGGTGCCGAGGAGTTCGCCGACTACTCGCTGCGGCTGCAGTTCAAGGACGTCTCGCCCGGGGACGTGCGGGCCAACAGCGGGGTGTTCGTCCGGTTCCCCGACCCGACGGTGCCGGTGGACGACCGACCGGCGGGCAGCTGCGGCACCGTCGGCTCGGCCCGCAGCTCGCAGGCCTGGGTGGCGATCTACTGCGGTCACGAGATCCAGCTCTACGACGGTGCCACCGGCGAACCGCAGAAGACCGGGTCGGTCTACAACTTCCAACCCACCAACCTGGAACAGGCCCGGCCGACGCCGAAGGACGAATGGAACGACTACGAGATCAGAGTGGTCGGCCAGCGCTACACGATCATCCGCAACGGCGTGACGATCAGCGAGTTCGACAACGTCCCCGGCAAGCAGTCGTCCCGCGCCGGTGACCCGCCGACCGATCTGCGGCAATTCGTCAGCGGCTTCATCGGACTGCAGAACCATGGCGGCAGCGACGTGATGCAGTTCCGCAACGTCCGGCTGCGCACGCTGTGACCGGTCGCCGGGCCGGGCACGGGCCTTGCGCCCCTGCCCGGCCCGGCGACGGGTGGCCGTCCTGGGGCGGCGGAGGGTCAGCCCACCGGCGCCGGCGGCGCCACCGTGGGGAGCAGCTGGTCGAAGACCGCAGCCCGGTCGAACGACATCGCGTACGCCCTGGCCCGCACCTCGCGGTCGAGTTTCTCGGCCGCGGACATCTCCAGCACCACCCGGTCCACCGTCGCGACCAGCGCGGCGATGTCACCGGACTCGACGATGACGGCGGTGTCGCCGACCGCCTCGCCGGTGCCACCGGTCAGGGTGGTCACGATCGGGCCGCCACCGGCGAGCGCCTTCTCGGCCAGGGCGATCCCGAACGTCTCGACGAAGTCCGGTTCCGGTTTGGTCGGCAGGACGTACGCCGCACAACCGGCCATCAGCAACGGCTTCTCGGTGTCGTCGACGTCGGTGAGGAAAGTGATCCGCTCGTCCTCCTTGGACATCGCCTGGACGTGCTCCAGGGCCGGACCGGTACCGGCGACCACCAGCCGGACCTGGTCGCGGCAGCGCATCTGGCCGTACGCCACGACCAGGTCGTAGATGCCCTTGGCCCGTGCGACGCGGGACAGGAACAGCAGGTAGCCGCCGCGCTCCAGGCCACGCCGGGCCAGGGCTGCGTCGACCGCCGCCGGGTCGACGCCAAGGTACGCCGACGTGTCGATCGGCGGGTAGCTGACCGTCACCCGGCGTCGGCACTGCTCGGCGAAGCCGGTGCCGCAGTGCGCGTCGACCTGTTCGGCGGCGGCCACGATCTCGTCGCGGGTGTACTGCGACACCGCGACGACCTCGTCGTTGGCGAGGAACGTCGTGAACAGCACGGTGGCCGCGCCGAACTGCCCGTCGCGCAGACACGACCTGATCACGTTGGTGACGTCCGAGCCGACCGCCTTGGCGATCGTGTGCACCTGCGGGGCGAAGCCCGCCGCGCGGGCCGCCGCCACCGCGTCCCGTACCACGGTGGTGTGCGGGACCAGGTACATCGACAGGCAGGTGGTGGGCACCCCGTCGGAGAGCAGCTCGACCAGACGGCCGGTGAGCCCGGCGAGGTGACGCCCGTCCGGCACCCGGTAGTCGCCCACCGCCTCCGGACGTTCCACCGTGATCCCCGGGCTGTACGGCAGCAGCCGATCCAGTGGCTTGAGTGGCAACCCGGCCGCCTGCAGCGTCGGGATCGGCCAGGTCAACAGGCGGACGTCGGTGAACCCACGGGTCAGCGCGACCTCGGCGAGGTTGCGTGCCTCACCGGAATGGCCGCAGATCACCGGGTCGGCGCGGACCACGATGACGAGGCGGCGGGAGGGTCTGGTCAACGGGCTTCCTCTACGGCACGGTGGAACGCGGACAGCGACGGTGGGCGGCTCTCGCATCCCCAGGTGGACGGTTGCGGGCCCAGCCGCAGGTGCAACCGGCCACCCCGGTGCACGTCGGCGGCGGTGAGACAGGTGGTGTGCAGCGGCTCGCCGTTGAGGGTCGCCGACTGGACGTACTGCGGTGCCGGGTCGTGGTCCAGGCCGTCGGATCCGATCGGCGTGTCCCGGTGCCCGCTGGTCTCGACCACGAACTCCGCGTCGCCGACCCGCAGCGCGGCCCGGGCGAACGCCGGCGTGTTGACCAGGAACAGGCTCTGTCCGGCGACCGGGAACAGCCCCAGCGAGGCCCATACGTACCAGGAGCTGAGCGCCCCGGAGTCGTCATTGCCCGGCAGCCCTCCCGCTCCCGTGCCGAACTGCCAGGTCAGTGCCGCCTGGACGACCTGCGCGGTCCGATCGGGCCGGCCCGCGTAGTGGTACGCCCAGGGTGCTTCCATGTCCGGTTCGTTGTTGAGCCCCTCGAACCGGTTCAGCGCGTACCCGGCGGCCATCTCCGCTGGCGACGGTCGCCGGCCGGGCTGGGTCACCGGGTCGGCACCGAAGCCGAAGAACCGGTCGAGTTTGCCGACGAACGCCTCGTCGCCGCCGGCGAGCGCGATCCGCGCGGCCATGTCGTGCAGCAGCCGGAACGAGTAGTTCCACTTGCCGCCTTCGTAGAACTCCGAGTCCCGCAGCAGCCCGGTCGCCGGGTCGAACGCGTTCACCCACTGCCGGCTGCGCCGTTCCAGGTCGTCGGCGAGCCGCCGGTCGTTGAGCGCCCGGGCGACCTGCGCGGTGCAGTGGTGGGCGTAGGCGAGATCGAGGGTGTGGGTGATCGGATGCACGAGGCCGTGCTCGAAGAAGTCCTCGCCGTAGAGCCGGCGCAGGTCGTCGACCATGTGTACCAGCGCCCAGTTCCAGTCCAGCCCGGGCGAGCCGAGGGCGTGGGCGTCGGCCAGGGCGGTGTGCGCCAGCGCGCTCGCCTGGCGGAAGAACCGGTCGGCGCCACGGGCCATCCGGTAGCCGATCGGGAAGTTGCCCTCCTCCTCGCACACCCGGATGAGCGACTCCAGCAGATCGGTGGCCCGCTGCGGCACGATCGCGGCGAGCAGCGGCAGCTGCGTCTTGTAGATGTCCCACATCGTGCAGATGTCGAAGGCGTACGGCCCCGAGGTCGGCCAGAACGGGCTCTCGTCGTCGGCGAAGCAGGGTTTGATCAGGGAGTGGTAGACGGCGGTGGCCAGGACGGTGCGGCGGGCCGGCGTACCGCCGTCGACCTGGATGCGGTCCAGGTGCTCGGCCCACCGGGTCCGGGTCGCCACCCGGACCTGGTCGAACCCCGGCTGCGCCGGCCAGCATTCCCGCTCCAGGTTGCGCCGGGCCTGCTCGCAACCGCGCAGCGAGAAGCCGAGCCGCACCTCGACGGTCTGCCCGGCGGCGGCCGGACCCATCATCAGCATCCCGAACGGCCGCAGCGTGGTGTGTCGGATGCTGTCGAAGTCCAGCCGGGTACCGCCGTCGATGAGCCGCCGGTCGTACCAGAGCATCTGGCGCCAGCCGGGGCTGTCCACCTCCAGGTAGACCGACAGCGGCACGCCCTCCATCACCACGGTCGCCTGGGCCCGGCCGTGGCCCATGCTTTCGACCTGGGCCCGCAGCGGCACCGTGCGACCGAGCTCGATGTCCAGGCCACCGCAGGACAGGTCGACCACCACGCGGGCGCTGCGGTGCGCGGGGAACGTGTACCGGTGCACGGCGACCTTCGCGCCGACGGTGATCTCGCAGCGCACCCCGGTGTCCAGCGTCGCGGCGTAGTAGCCCGCCTCGGCGGTCTCGTCGTGCAGCGCCCAGGCCTGGCCGAGCCCGTCCAGCGGCTCGATCATCGGGGTCACCCGGACGTAGTTGTAGTACTTGCGGATCGCTCCGGTGCCGGACTGCTGAAAGTGGGTGAACCCGGATGCCTGCAGCCGGTCGAACATCTCCTCGGGCACGCCCTCGGTGTTCTTCGAGTACCGGCCGTACCCGGTCGGGTAGGCACCGGAGTAGGCACAGGCCGACACCATGCCCAGCGGCGAGGTCGCGCCCGGATGGGTGTTGCCCACCTGGGGCTTCGGCCACCACCACGTGGCGGCCGGGCCGTACGACCGGGGCAGGTCGGTCGCGCCGGTGCCGATGAACGGGTCGATGTCGTCGAGAATGACCGGACGGTACCAACGCGCCGGCCCCGACGGGTTTCCGCGAGATGAATTCCGGCTGGCCGGCGTCGCTGCTCGACCCCGGCCGGGGGGGCGGCGCGCCAGCCGCACATTGTCGCATCGGTCGATGTCGGCTGCGACAATCGCGGCCATGGATGACAGTGAGCGCCAGCTGCACCGTGCCGCCTCCGGGGCGGACTTCCTCGAGTGGAACTTCTCGCTGATGTCCGAGGACTCACCGTGGTCGGTGGAGCAGGGTATGACCCAGCTGCTCGCCCACGAGAGCGCCGAGGGATTCGGCCCGCGGCTGTCCGACGCGGCGCAGGACGACGCGAGGATCATCCAGGAGCTGGGGCGGCGGGTGACCCCGACCGCGCTCGCGGCGCTGCGCGGCTTCGCCGCGATGAGTACGGTCGACACCCAACGCGACCTCGCCCGACTGCAGGCCGACCGGCTGGTCGCGCAGGGCCTGCCGGACCCGCCCTGGGTGTCGACCATCGGCCGGGTCCGGGTGGACGGCTGCTGGTGGGCCCACGACCACTACGGCGAGGTCGCCGTGGTGCTCTGCGGGTTCTCCTACGACGGTGACGACGAGCACGGCATCCTCGCGGTGATCGACCGGGCCATCGGCGGTGGCCGGTTCCGCGAACTCACCCTCGGTCCGCGGGTGGACCGGCTGCGCGCCATCGTCGACGGGGCCCACGGCACCGCCGACGGCCTGGTGAGTGAGCAGCTGGATCCGGCGGTGGCGCGTCGACTGTTCGAGGACGCGATCGCCACCACCGACGAGCTGGCCGAACGGCCGGAGTACGAACTGAGCCCGCTGCCGGTGGCGTACCGGAAGATGCGGGCGCTGACCCTGGCCCGTGCCCGGCGGCTGAGCGCGGCCCCCGCCGCGGAGGAGCCCTTCCCCACCAGCGTGGAAATCGAGCTGCTGAAGCGCTCCTTCCTCGCCTCGTCCCAGATGTCGGCACTGCCCGGCGGAGACGCGACGAGGCGCGCGGTCGACCTGCTCGTCGACGAGTTCGTGGAGCAGGCCGCCTGCGACCCACTGCAGTTGGGCCCCCGGCGGGTCGTCGCGGTCCTGGGCCTGCCCGCCTTCGCCACGCGGGCCGGCGCCGACCCGGCCGTCGGGGAGCTGATGCCGACCGTCGCGGCGGCCTGGATCGACTGGACGGCCGTGCAGCGTGGACTTCCCGAGGATGCCACGGATCGGCTCCGGCAGGCCGCCGACCAGGCGTGCGCGCAGCTGCGCTCGGCGATGGCCGGTGGCACCGGCCCCGGCTGACAGGCGGCGGGGCGGTCCGGCGGCAGGTGGCGGTAGACGGCAGGTGGGCCGGTGGTAGGCGGCAGGTGGGCGGGCATCGGGCGACACCCACAGGTGACATTGACACGGTCCGGTGCCACCGTCCAGGATGGGCCAACCGTACCTGTCGATCTTTCCCGCCCTGTCACGTCGATGCCGGCCGCAGCTCCCGGTCGTCAGCAGGAGCCAGCTCGCGGGCAACGGTGACGACGTGACCTGTCGACGCCGGACCGTCGGGCCATCCCCACGGTCCGGTACCGCCCGGTATCCCACCCGGTCAGTGGCATCCGTCAGTGAAAGGTTCGCCCATGTACCCGTCGCACCCGCCCCAGTGGCGGCGGCGGACAGCAGCGGTCACCGCCGCCGCTGCCGCCGTCGTCCTGTTGGCCGGACCGGCCACCGCCGTGCCCGCCACCACCACCGACACCCACCCGTCGGCGACCGACGCCCGCACCGACAGCAGGCCCGCCGTCCTCGAACGCTTCGCCGGCGAGCAGGCCGATGTCGTGGAGGTCATGGTCGCCGACCGCGACGAGCTGGACAGGCTGGTCGCCACCGGGGTCGACCTGGACCACCACGTCTCCCAGACCTCGGCGGGCATCGTGGTGCACGCCGTGGTGACCCCCAGCGAGCTCGCCGGGCTGCGCGAACTCGGCTACCGCATCGGTGCCACCCTGCACGACGCCGACGACACCGAGGCCCGCATCGCCGAGCGGGCGGCGACGATCGCCGGGCACCGGGCGAACAACCAGGCGTTCACCGCCGACATCCAGCAGGACGCCGACGTCGCCGACGTCCGGATCATCCGCGCCGACTACTACACCTCCGGCGCCAACCAGGTGCTGTCGGTGGAGGCCAAGTGGGCCGACGGACAGACCTCGGGCGACACCCTGACGGTCACCCGCGACAGTGGGCCGGGCACCGAACTCGGCTCCGGCGGCACCCAGACGATCTCCCGGTTCGTCGACGCCGGGGTCTACCTCTACCACCGCGGGGCCGCCACGGTCGCCACCCGGCCGGACCGGATCCAGATCGTCAGCCCGACCGGGGACATCGCCGTCGCCCAGGTCAAGGAGTGGCTGCCGATCCCCGGGGAGTCCCCGGAAGGCCCGGGCTACCAGAAGGACTTCGTCACCAGCTACCTCACCCCGACCGAGCTGTACGACCGGATCAACCGGCTGGCCCAGGAGTTCCCGCACCTCGCCGAGGTCGTGGAGCTGCCGTACCGGACCAACGGGTACCGCCGCAAGGCGCAGGTGGTGATCGGCACCAGCACCGCGAACCGGGTCGCCGTCGACTCGCACGCCTGGGGTCACGAGGGCGGCAACGACCTCACCGTCGAGCTGGTCGACCCCGGCACCGCCGACAGCGCCCTCGCCGTCACGGTCTCCGGCAGCGCCATCCGCGTCTCGCTGGCCACCGACGGCACCGGGGCCATCGTCAGTACCGCAGCCCAGGTCGCGGCCGCGATCAACGCCGCGGCGGGCGACCTGGTCACGGCGTACACCTATCGCGGCAGCGTCGGCGACGGGGTGGTCGCGCCGGTCGCGGCGACACCCCTGTCCGACAACCTGTCGGCCCCGGCGAGCGTCTCCCGCGAGCCGCACCCGGTGTACGCGCTGCGGATCGGCAAGTACCGGGACGGTTCCCGGACCGGGGTGCTCGCCTACGCGCAGGAGCACGCCCGGGAATGGGTGCCGCCGCTGGTCGCCATCGAGACCGCCGAGCGGCTGCTGCGCAACCACCGTACCGACGAGAACACCAAGCAGTTGCTGCGGACGCTGGACATCTGGATCGCACCGTCGATCAACCCCGACGGAGGGCACTACTCGTTCTACGATTTCGCCTCGCAACGGCGCAACATGACCAACCACTGCGCGGCCGGCGGTGCCACCGACGCCCTGGCCCGCAACTCCTGGGGTGTGGACAACAACCGCAACTACACCGAGTACAGCCTGTTCGACGGCTACTCGGGGGCGTCGACCAGCTGCACCAGCGACGTCTTCGCCGGGCCCAGCGAGTTGTCGGAGCCGGAGAACCGGAACCTGGACTGGCTGGCCAGCCGGCCGAACATGAAGTTCTCGATGAACCTGCACTCGTCCGGCAACTACTTCATGTGGTCACCGGGCTCGTACGCCACGCCGGGCCGGGTCTCCGCGCCCCGGCCGACCCTGGCCGAGGAGTCCTTCTTCTGGGGTGCGTCGGCGCGGATTCTCACCGCCATCAAGCGGCACCGCAACCTGGCGGTCACGCCGGCCCGGACCGGCCCGATCTCCGACGTGCTGTACTCGGCGGCCGGCAACTCGGGCGACATGCTCTGGTACAAGTACGGCATCTACGCCTGGAACTTCGAGGTGGGCACGTCGTTCCAGCCGGCCTGGGACGAGGCGCACCAGCAGACCATGGAGTACGCCAACGGGCTGACCGAGTTGATGCGGGTCGCCCGAGACTTCGACACCGACCGCAAACGCCCGACCAGCACGCTGGTCACCGCGCCGGGCGCCACCGACGGCACGGTCGACATCCGGTTCGAAGTCAGCGAGCCCGCGGCAGTGTTCTACACGCTCGACGGCAGCAAACCGACGTACGAGTCCACCCTCTACGCCTCGGCCGGCATCCGGGAGGGCGCCGAGACACTCACCGTGCCGTACGGAACGAAGGTCTTCTGGTTCTCGGTGGACGCCGCCGGCAACATCGAGAACAACTACCGGCCGGACACCGACGCGAAGAACTGGAACCGAGGATTCGCCATCATCTCCGACACCTGATCGCCGGTCGGCGACGGTGCCCGCGCGGCACCGTCGCCGGCTGACCGGTGCCGGCGCTCACCACCGCTTGCGCCGGTAGTGACCGTGGTAGCCGTGGTGGCCGTGACCGTAGTGACCGTACGGGCCGCCATGACCGTACGGGCCGCCGTGGCCGTGGCGGCGGCCGAGCCGACGCTCGACCTCACGCAGCAGGCCGGTGACCGCCCGATTGTGGCCGCGTCGCCGGGTGTACCGGCTCAGCTTCGACATGACCATCGACAGCAGGAAACGTTTGACGAAGCTACTCACCGTGGGCTCCTCCAGGCCATCGCGACGCATTCCACGGTACGTCGCCCCGTCCACCACCAGCTGTGCGTGAGCTGCCGATCAGCTGTGGATCTCGTGGGGCGGACAGCACCGACCGGTCCCGGCGGTAGCGGTCTGCCATGCTGGGAAGAGTGAGTACCGCCCCCTCGTACCACCGTCCCGCCCGCACCCGGCGGCGCCGCCACACCCTGCGGTTCGCGCTGGCCGTCGTCGCGATCGCGGCGGTCGGCGCTGCCGTGACGTTCGTCGTACCGCTGCTTCGTGAGCCGGGTCCCCGACCGTTGTTCCAGTTGCCTGTCGCCTGCGGGGAGACCTGGCAGCTCGGCACCTACCCCGGCCACGACGACTACGACGTCGATCTGTACCCGACCGACGGGCAGTCGTGGGGTCGGCCGGTGCTCGCCTCGTACGCCGGCACCGTGACCGTCGCCGGGATCAACGGCTCGCTGGGCGGACGGACCGAGCAGAACCCGCAGGGTCCCCGGGGCCGGGGCGGCGGGTACTGGGTGAAGATCGATCACGGTGGCCGTTGGGAGACCCAGTACCTGCACCTGCTCGAACCACCCCTGGTCGCCGCCGGGGACCGGGTCGCCCAGGGGCAGCAGATCGGGCTGGTGGGCAGCACCGGCAATTCCGGCGCCCCGCACCTGCACTACGAGCAGCGCCGGGGCTGGCAGAAGGTGGAGGCCTACTTCGACGGCGTACCGTCGGGCATCACCCACGACGACTTCGAGTACACCGTCACGGTCACCAGCAACAACTGCTGACGGTCCAGCCGTAGTCGAGGTGTCGTGCGGCGGAAACGACCGCTCTGTCGCCACTGATCGGCCGGGCCAGGGGCTCGACGTACCCGCCGGACCCGGATAGCATTTCCGCCGTCTGGATCTGCTGGCGCGATTCACCAGGCACCGACCACACGTACGTCCGTCCGTGCAGGAGCCTTCATGCGCCGCAGATATCCGTTCCGTCCACCTTTGCGTACCGCCGTCCTCGCGGCGGTCTGCGCGAGCGCGCTCGCCGCCTCGGTCGCGCTCGCCCCGTCCGCCACGGCGGACACCACCGTTCTCGCCAACGACTTCGAATCCGGTTCGTACGCGCCCTGGAGTCCGCGCGGCGAGGTGACCCTGGCGATCGTCGACGAGGGCCGCGACAGCTCGAGCAGCCTGTCGGTGACCGGCCGGACCGCCGACTGGCAGGGCCCGTCGACCGACGCGACCGCGCTGTTCACCCCCGGCACGGCGTACTCGGTCACCGCCTGGGTGAAGCTGCCGGCGGGCACCGAGGGCGCCGCCGGCATCCACTTCACCGTCGAGGCCACCCCGGCCGGCGGTGGCGACAACACGTACACCTGGATCGGCGACGCCACCGAGACCACCGCCGACGAATGGGTCCGCATCGGCGGCAGCTACACGATGCCGGCGGATCTGAGCGCCGCCACCGTCTACATCGAGGCGGCCGGGACCACCCCGTTCCTGGTCGACGACGTCGCCGTCACCGGCCCCGACGACGCACCGGGCGTGGTGACGGTCAGCGCGGTCGACTTCGAGGACGGCACCACCGGCACCTGGACGGCCAGCGGCAACCCCACGCTCACCGTGGTGGACGCCGATCCGGGCCGGGCGCTGCGGGTCAGCGACCGTACCGAGGGCTTCGACGGGCTGCAGAGCCCGACCGGCATCTTCGCCCCCGGCGTCACGTACACCTTCTCGGCGCGGGCCCGGCTGGCGCCCGACGGGCCGGAGTCGTCGGGTTTCCGGTTCGTGATGAAGCCGGACTACACCTGGATCGGCGACACCACCGTCACCGCCGGCGACTGGACCACGGTCCGTGGTGAGTTCACCGTGCCGGCCGACGCCGACCCGGCCGCGTACCAGGTCTACCTGGAGGCCGCCGAGGCGACCGCGACCTACCTGGTCGACGACATCCTCGTCACCGCACCGCGCACCGGCCCGGGTGGTCCGCCGCCGGGCACCATCGTCGTCGACACCGACTTCGAAGACGGTCTGGACGGCTGGCAACCGCGTGACGGCGGCCCGGGTGCGCCGACCGTCGCACTCACCGACATCGCCCACGGCGGCGCGGCGGCCGCACTCGTCACCGACCGGGTCAACCAGGGCGCCGGCATCGGCCGGGACGTCACCACCGCGTTCGAGGCCGGCGTCGGCTACGAGATCTCCGCGTGGCTGCGCTTCGCCGAGGGGCAGCCGGCCGACGAGATCTGGTTGAGCCTCGCCACCACCACCGGCGACAGCGAGTCGTTCAGCACCCTCGCCCAGTTCGGATCGGTCACCAACAGCGGCTGGACCGAGGTCACCGCGAGCTTCACCGCGCCGGCCTTCGACACCGCGTTCCTCTACTTCGAGACCAGCTGGCAGGGCGCGGACGTCACCGGCAACACCAGCGACTTCCTCCTCGACGACGTCGTGGTCCGGGTGCCGGACCCGCCGGTGGTCGAGGATCTGACCGGGATCCACCAGACCACCGAGTTCCCGGTGGGTGTCGCGATCGACAGCCGGGAGACCGTCGGGGTCGCCGCGCAGCTGCTGACCCGGCACTTCAACAACATCACGCCGGAGAACCACATGAAGCCGGAGGCGTGGTACGACGACGAGCGCACCTTCCGGCCGCACGACCAGGCGATCGCCATGATGGACTTCGCCGCCGCCAACGACCTCGGCGTGTACGGACACGTCCTGGTGTGGCACAGCCAGACCCCGGCGTGGATGTTCCAGGACGCGGCCGGTGAGCCGCTGACCACCTCCGAAGCCGACCAGCAGGTACTGCGCGACCGGATGCGCCAGCACATCTTCGCCGTGGCCGGGTCGCTGCACGACCGGTACGGGCCGTTCGGCTCGGACACCAATCCGATGAACGCCTTCGACGTGGTCAACGAGGTGGTCAGCGACAGCGGCGAGTTCGCCGACGGGCTGCGCCGCAGCGAGTGGTACCGGATCCTCGGTGAGGAGTTCATCGACCTGTCGTTCCAGTACGCCGAGGAGGCGTTCAACGACGTGTACGCCGTACCCGGCACCGACCCGGTCACCCTGTTCATCAACGACTACAACACCGAGCAGAGTGGCAAGCAGGCCCGGTACAAGGCGCTCGTGCAGCGGCTGCTGGAGCGGGACGTGCCGATCGACGGGGTGGGCCACCAGTTCCACGTGTCGCTGGCCACGCCGGTCGCCAGTCTGGAGACGGCGTTGGCGACCTTCGCCGAGCTGCCGCTGGTCCAGGCGGTCACGGAACTCGACGTCACCACCGGCACGCCGGTGACCGAGGCACGGCTGATCGACCAGGGCTACTTTTACCGCGACGCGTTCCGGATCTTCCGGGCGTACACCGACGACCTGTTCGTCGTCACGGTCTGGGGGCTCAACGACGGGCGGTCGTGGCGGTCCGGCAACGGCGCGCCGCTGATCTTCAACGACGGCTTCCAGGCCAAGCCGGCGTACTACGGCGCGGTCGACGCCGACCTGCCGGCCCGGCTGCGGACCGCGAACGTCTTCGCCGGTGAGGTCGCGCTGACCCCCGGCGTGACCTCGGCGTTGGAGTGGAGCAAACTCCCGCTGCACCCGGTGGAGGACGTCGCCGGGTTCCAGCTGCGGTGGACGGCCGAGCAGTTGACCGCGTTCGTGACGGTCACCGACGACGCGGCCGACGCCGGCGACGGGGTCGACTTCGTGCTGGCGGGCCAGACGTACCGGGTGGCCCGGGACGGCTCGGGCGACGTGCCCGCCGTGGTGACCGAACGGGCCGGCGGTTACGACCTCGTCGCGCAACTGCCGCTGGACGCGGTCGTCGAGGGCGACACGCTCACTCTCGACGTGCAGGTCGGTGTCGACGGGTCCACCGCCGGGTGGAACACCCCGGGCGCGGTCGGCACGCTCACCCTGGTCGAGGAGCTGTCCTATCTGGAGGTGAAGCAGGCCGCGGTGGCCCCGGTCGTCGACGGTGCGGTGGACGCCGGCTGGGCCGAGGCCGGGGTGGTCACCACCGACAAGGAGGTCTCCGGTACGGGCGGCGCGGTCGCCACCGTACGGACCTTGTGGCGGGACCAGACGCTGTACGTGCTGGCCGAAGTGGCGGATCCGGTGGTGGACGTCTCCGGTTCCGACCCGTGGACCCAGGACTCGGTCGAGATCTACGTCGACGCGGGCAACGTCAAGAACGGTGCCTACCGCTACGACGACATGCAGGTGCGGATCAACGCCGACAATGTCGTCTCCTTCGGCACCGGCGACGAGGGCTTCCAGGCGGCCCGGGTCCGCAGCGCCACGGCCCGCACCGACGGCGGCTACACCGTCGAGGCGGCGGTCAGCCTGCTCGAGTACGGCGGGCTCGGTACGTTCCACGGCCTGGACTTCCAGGTCAACGACGCCTCCGACGGTGCCCGTACGGCGATCCGCAACTGGGCCGAGCAGGAAGGCATCGGCTATCAGACGACCGCCCGCTGGGGCGTCGGCCGGCTGGTCGCCGACTCCAACGTCGACATCACGGTACGGCGGTTCACCTCGTGGGACTCGGACAGCGGCGGTGGTTACTGCGCGGAGATCGTCGCGACCAACTCCTCCGCCGCTGCGGTCGAGTGGTCGGGGGTGGTGGATCTCGCCGGTGACATCTACACCGCCTGGAACTTCGAGCGGCGGCAGATCGACGGTCAGACGTACCGGATCAACGGGGTGGACTGGAACCGGACGTTGAAGGCCGGTGCCAGCACGTTCAGCGTGGGCTACTGCGCCACCAACTAGCACGGGTGAGCCCCGGTCGGGGGCGGTACGGCGTCGCCGTACCGCCCCCGGTCGCTGTGCTGAGGACCGGGTGCGGCCCGGGAACCGACGGCGGGATTGCCGGGCCGGTCGGTGCGGCCTACGATCAACAGATCAACCAAGCATTTGATTGGCAGCCGCACCCGCGCACCACCCGGTGCCCGCGCCCCGTCGATCCCCGGGAGTTCCCGATGCCCCGCACCTACCTCGGTCACGTCCTGCCCGACCGCCTCGACCTCAAGATCGATCCTGCCCGCACGGCGCTGCTCATCGTCGACATGCAGAACGACTTCGTACACGACGACGGCTACTGCGCCAGGTCCTTCGGCCGGCCGATGGTCGCCGGTTTCCAGGGCGTGGTCCCGCCGATCCGTCGGCTCGCCGCCGCCGCGCGGGCCGCCGGCGCGGCGGTGCTGTACTGCCGGGTGGTGCAGCATCCGGACGGGTCGCTGGCCTCGCCGGTCTGGCTGGCCGACAACCTCCGACACGGATTCGAGCCGATGCACTGCATGCGCGGGACCTGGGGCTGGGAGATCGTGGACGAGCTCGCCCCGCAGGCAGGGGACGTGGTGTTCGCGAAACTGCGGCGCAGCGCCTTCGTCGGCACCCAGCTGGAGAACCTGCTCCGCAGCAGGGACATCCGCAGCCTGGTCGTGACCGGGGTAGCCGGCACCGGATGTGTCGAGTCCACCGTCCGCGACGCGATCGAACGGGACTACTTCACCGTCGTACCGGCCGACTGCGTCGCCAACAACACCGCGGAGCTCACCGCGGCCTGCGAACCGGCCTTCCGGGCGCTGCTCGCCCCGGAGGACTGGACCACGAGCGAGCAGATCGTCGCGGTATGGGCCGGGTCGACCGACGACCCGGCCCCCGATCACCGCGTCGGCTGACCGAACCGGGTCGCGGCATCGGCCCGCAGCCACGCCTTGTCCGCCTTGCCGCCCGCGCTCAACGGCAGCTCCGCCAGGGTGACCAGCCGCTCCGGCCACTCGTACTTGGAGATCCCCCGCGCGGCCAGGTCGGCCCGGAGTTCGTCGAGGGTCAGGTCGGTCCCGTCGGTGGTCACCACGTAGGCGCAGGCCCGCTCCCCGAGCACCTCGTCGGCGGCCGGTACCACGGCGACCTGGGCGACCCGCTCGCAGCCGCCGACCGCTTCCTCGACCGCCAACACGCTGACGTTGTGCCCACCCCGGATCAGGAAATCCGCCACCCGGCCGGTCACCGTGAGGTAACCGGCCGGGTCGATCCGGACCAGATCACCGGTGAGCATCCAGCCCTGTTGGTGGAACAGCTGCTGGTTGGCCTGCGGGTCGTCGTAGTAACCGGGGGTCAGTCCCGGTCCCCGCGCGGCGCACTGACCAGGGCCACCGGTTGCGGTCACGTCGGCACCCTCGGCGTCGAACAGCCGTACCCGCATCTGCGGGATCACCCGTCCGGCGGTGCCCAGCCGCTGCTCCCGGGAGTCGTCGACCCGGGTCACGCTGATCGGACCCGCCTCGTTGGAACCGTAGAACTGCAGCACGGCGCAGCCGGTCTCCTCCTCGAACCGGGCGGCCCGGTCCGCCGGCACCCGCTCCCCGCCGGTGAACAGCACGCGCAGCGACGACACGTCCCGGGCGGCGCGCCCCTGGGCGTTGAGCATCATCACGAACTGGCTGGTCACAGCGGCGAGAACGGTGACCCGGTGCAGTTCGATCAGCTGCCAGGTCTGTTCCGCGTCGAACTCCTCGGCCAGCACCGTCGGATAGCCGTACATGGCCGGCACCACGTGACCGCTCCACTGGCCGAAGCCGTACGGAGCGGGCAGCACGCTGGCGAAGACCTCGTCCGGACCGAACCGGGCCGCCTCGGCCGCGAGCGGCCCGAAGTACTTGCGCGTGTTCATCGTCTGCATCACGCACTTGGGCAGCCCGGTCGTGCCCGAGGTGGAGTTGAGGAAGAACAGGTCGTCGGCGCCGAGCCCGCGACCGGCGATCGCGGTCTCGGCGGTCACCAGGTCGGGCAGGTCCAGTGGCTCGCCGTCGCGAAGCAGGTGCAGCTCACCGGCTGCGGTGAGCTGCGCGGTCAGGTGCGTCGGCCGGTCGACCGGGACGCCGACGGCCCACAGGTCGGCGGCCAGGTCGCCAGCGGCGCGGCCCCGGTGCACCGGCCGGGTGAGCAGGGCGCTCGCCCCGGTACGCCGGATCAGGTGCCGTACCTCGGCGGTTCCGGCACGCGGTCCGATGCCGACCGTCACCAGGCCGGCCTTCTGCGCGGCCAGGTACGCGACGTGCACCAACGCTCCGTTGGTGAGCAGGGTGGCGATCCGCTCCCCTGGTTGCAGGCCGGCCAGGACGTAGCCACCGGCCAGCCGGGTGCTCAGTGTGTCGTACTGCGACCAGGTCAGCGTGGCGTCGGTGGCGAGCAACGCCGGATCGTCGGGCCGGGCGGCGGCGTGCCCGGCCACCATCGACGCGATGGTGTCACCGGTCCAGTGCCCGGCCCGGGTGTACTCGTCGATGGTCTCCTGGTCGAAGGCGGCCGGTGGGTCGACAGTGGTCATCGGGTCTCTCCTGCGGGGTGGCCGGTCGATGCCGGGTCGGGCCACAGCGACGCGAGTCGCTCGGCGACGGAGTCCAGGGCGGCCAGCCGGTCCGCCCGGGTGGCCGCCGGTGGCAGCCGGGTGAACGGAGCGACGACCAGGTGGTCCAGCCCGGCGTCGCGGTACGCCCGCACCGTGGCGACGCTGATCGCACCGTGCAGTCGGACGTGGTAGGTGAAGTCGTCGTCGCGGCCGACCTGCTCCCGCAGCTGCGCTATCCGCCCGCACAGCCGGGCCGAGGTCGCCAGATCCACGTCGGGCCCGAACCAGCCGGCACCGTGCCGGGCGGCCCGACGCAGCGCGGCCGGGCTGTGACCACCGACCACCACCGGCACCGGCGGCTGCGGCGAGGGACCGAAGTGTACGGTCGGAAAGTCGAAGAACCGACCCTGGTGTGCCACCGGCTCGCCGGACCAGAGCAGGTCGAGGACCCGCAGCATCTCGTCGGTCCGGGCGCCCCGGGTGCCGAAGTCGACGCCGAGTGCGGCGAACTCCTCGGCCATCCAGCCGACCCCGACGCCGAGCACCGCCCGGCCGGCGGAGAGCTGCTGCAGGCTCGCCCAGGCGCGGGCGAGGTGGAACGGGTCCCGCAGCGGGGCGATCAGCACGCCGGTACCGAGCCGGATCCGGCTGGTCCGGGCGGCCAGGTGCCCGAGCGTCACCGTCACGTCGGACAGCGGGGTGTCCGGCCGGATACCGGGGTCGCCGGAGGACCGGTACGGGTAGGTCGGCGCGTACCGGGCCGGGGTGATCACGTGATCGGCCAGCCACACGGTGTCGAAGCCGAGCCGCTCGGCGTGCACCGCGAGCGGCGCGTACTCGGTGGCCGGCAGGCCGAACAGTTGGACGTCGACGCGCATCAGCCGGCACCGTCGGTGCGTTGGCGCATGCTGCGGGCGTCGTGCCCGGCCAGCGGATCGTCGCCGACCTCGGCGTTGTGCGCGTGCGCCACGTGGTGCAGGCCGAACACCGAATCCATCCCGGCCCGCAGACCCATCAGGTCCTCGGCCTGGTTGACAGCCTTCTTGGTCAGGGCCAGACCGAGCCGGGGCATGGTGGCGATCCGCCCGGCGAGCTCCATCGTGTACGGCTCCAGCTCGGCGCGGGGTACCACCCGGTTGACCATGCCGAGAGTCAGCGCCCGGTCGGCGTCGACCCGTTCACCGAGGAAGAGGAACTCCTTGGCGAAGCGGGGCCCCATCACCCACGGGTGGGCGAAGTACTCGACACCCGGGATGCCCATCCGAACGACCGGATCGGCGAACCGGGCGTCGTCGGCGGCGACGATCAGGTCGCAGCACCAGGCGAGCATCAGCCCGCCGGCGATGCAGGCACCCTGCACCATGGCGATGGTCGGCTTGGGCAGCTCCCGCCAGCGCCGGCACATGCCGAGGTAGACCTCGGACTCGCGGGCGAACCGGCTCTCCGCGCCGGCCTTGCCGACGTGGTCCCACCACAGCCCGGCCCGGCGCGGGAAGCTGCGGTCGGCGTCGCGCCCGGGGGTGCCGATGTCGTGGCCAGCGGAGAAGTGCCTACCAGCGCCGGCGAGCACCACCACCCGTACGTCGTCGTCGGCGGCGGCCCGGGCGAAGGCGTCGTCGAGTGCGTAGGTCATCGCGGAATTCTGGGCGTTGGCGTACCGGGGGCGGTTCATGGTGACCACCGCCACCGGCCCGTCGGTGGCGTACCGGACCACCGCCTCGTCGGCGACGGGGGCGTCGGCGGCCTCGCCCGGCCGGTCCTCGGCGGGTGGTGACGGGCTCGCGGCGGCGTCGGTCACGGTCGTCCTCCTTGCTCGGCGGTGGCGGCGGGCAGTCCGATCGCGGTGCCGAGCCGGTCGAGGTGGTGGTCGGTGCCGGCGGTCGCGGCCACGAGCGCCCACGCTCGCTTGGCGTACAGGTGCAGGTCGTACTCGGTCGTGTAGCCGATCGCGCCGTGGCACTGCAGCGCGGCGCGGGCGGTCCGTTCGGCGGCGTCGGCGGCGAGCAGGTAGCCGGCCGAGACGTCGGCCGGACGGCTGTCGGCCCCGGTGGCGGCCGCCCAGCCGGCGGCGAGCACGGCCGGGGCGGCGAGTTCCAGCCCGAGCAGGACGTCGGCGAGCTGGTGCTGGACCGCCTGGAAGCTGCCGACCGGGGCGCCGAACTGGCGGCGGGTGCCGACGTGCGCGATGGTGAGGTCGAGCATCCGGCGGCCGAGCCCGACCAGCTGCGCCGATGCGGCCAGGGTGGCCCGGTCGACGGTCAGCGACAGCAGGTCGGCCGGCACGTCGAGCCGGATGCCGACGGACGGCCCGGCGGCGGGCTCGCCGGTGAGTCGCACCGCGGCCCGGCTGCCGTCCATGGTCGGCACCGGCGTGGTCGCGACCTCGTCCGGCCGGACGAGTCGGGGTCCGTCCGGCGGGGTCAGGAGCAGCAGCAGGTCGGCCCGCTGCCCGTACGGGACCAGGCCGCCCGGCCCGGCGACGGCGATCCGGCAGCGGCCCTCGACGAGCGCGGCGAGCTGCCCACCAGGGTCGCCGGCGGCGGCCAGCAGCGGTCCGGCGACGACGGCGGTCTCGGCCACCGGCAGCGGCACCGCCGCGTACCCGGCGGCGGTGAGCAGCGGCACCAGGTCCACCTCGGTCAGCCCGAGGCCACCGGCGGACTCCGGCACAGCTGCGGCGAGCACGCCCATCTCGGCGAGCGCGGTCCAGAGCCGGTCCAGCGGGGCCGGGTCACCACCGGGCCAGGCGGCGCGGACCACCGACGGTGGGCATTCGGCGGTGAGCAGGTCGTCGACCGCGTCGCGGAGCGTGGCCTGCTCGTCGGTGAGGGCGAACCGCATGCCGTCTCCTCCTCAGCGTCGGGGCAGGCCGAGCAGCCGCTCGGCGACGATGCCGCGTTGGATCTCGTTGGTGCCGGCGTAGATCGGGCCGGCCAGGGAGAACTGGAAGCCACGGGTCCACTCGGCGTCGACCTCGGCGTCCGGGCCGAGCAGGTCGAGGGCGGTACGGTGCAGCGCGATGTCCAGCTCGGACCAGTGGATCTTGTTGAGGCTGGCCGCCGCGCCCGGCGGGTCGCCGTCGAGCATCCGGGTCACCTGGGCCAGGGTGAACAGGTGGTAGGCGCGGGCACCGAGCCAGGCGCGGACCACCTGCTCGCGCAGCCGGCCGGTGAGCTGGTCCGGCCGGTCGCCGGCCAGCTCGACCAGCCGGGCGGCGGCCGCGGTGAACCGGCCCGGCGGGCGCAGGGTGAGGCCGCGTTCGGAGCCGGTGGTGGCCATCGCCACCCGCCAGCCGGCCCCGACCTCGCCGATCACGTCGGTGTCCGGGACGAAGACGTCGTCGAGGTGGACGTCGGCGAACCCTTCGTCGCCGTCGAACCGGCCGAATCCCCGTACGGTCACCCCGGGGGCGTCCAGCGGCACCAGGAAGTAGGTCAGCCCCCGGTGCCGCTGCTGCTGCGGATCGGTACGGAACAGGCCGAACAGATGGGTGCAGAACGCCGCCCGGGTGGTCCACGTCTTGTGTCCGGTCAGCCGCCAGCCACCGGCCGCGTCGTCGCGGACCGCCCGGCTGGTCAGCGCGGCCAGGTCACTGCCGGCGTCCGGTTCGGACCAGCCCTGACACCACAGCTGCTCGGCGGCGGCCATCGCCGGAAGGATCCGGTCCCGCTGCTCGTCGGTACCGAACTCGAACAGGGTCGGCGCGAGCAGGAAGATGCCGTTCTGAGTGACCCGCTGCGGCGCGCCAGCGGCGGCGTACTCCTCCTCGAAGATCAGCCACTGCCACAGCGAGGCGTCCCGGCCGCCGTAGCGGCGGGGCCAGGAGACCACCGACCAGCCGCCGTCGTGCAGCGTCCGCTCCCATTCCAGATGGGCGGCGAACCCGGTCCGGGTGTCCCCGGAGGGCAACGGCCGGGTCGGCCGGTGGGCACGCAGCCAGTCGCGGGCCTCGGCGCGGAACTGTTCGTCGCCCGGATTCGGACGCAGGTCCATCGGTCAGCCCTCCCGCTCCGGGTCGGCGGCCCGGCCGGCACCGCGTCGCCGCGCCGGCCCGGCGGGCCGGTCACCGAAGCCGTCGCGGACCCGGTGGGCGACACCGGACAGGTTCAACTCGAAGGTGAAGCCCTGCTCGTAGCGGTAGCTGCGCTTGACGTCCCACGGGTCGATGCCGTTGAGCGACTCCTTCGCCGCCCGGATCACCGCCGGATCCTTGGCGGCGATCTGCTGGGCGACGTCCAGCGCGGCGGCCCGCAGGTCGGCGGCCGGAACCACGCGCAGCACCGACCCGTAGGCGTGCAGTTCGGCGGCGGTGGCGGTCGCGGCCGTGTAGAGCATCGCCCGGGCCCGGTGCTGTGGCACCAGCCGGGACAGGTGGGTGGCGGCACCGAGCGCGCCCCGGTCCACCTCGGGCAGTCCGAACGTGGCGTCGTCGCTGGCCACGATGATGTCGGCGTTGCCGACCAGGCCGATGCCGCCGCCGAGGCAGAAGCCGTGAACGGCGGCGACGACCGGCACCGGGCAGTCGTAGACGGCGGCGAACGCCGCGAAGCAGCCCCGGTTCGCGCCGATCAGCGCGTCGTTGCCGGGATCGGCCTGGATCTGTTTGATGTCGACCCCGGCGTTGAAGCCGCGGCCCTGCGCCCGCAGCACCACCACGCGGGTCGCCGGGTCGGCACCGGCGGCGGTGACCACCTCGGCGAGGCGGTGCCAGCCGGCGACCGGCAGCGCGTTGACCGGCGGCCGGTCGACCACGATCTCGGTCACTCCGTCGGCGCCGGTGGTCGCGACGACCATCGTACTGTCCTTTGTGGATGTCATCGTCGGGTCCTCACGGGTGTTGGCTGCTGACCGAGAGCACCTCGCCCACCAGGTACGAGGCGTAGTCGCTGGCCAGGAAGACGATCACGTTCGCCACCTCCCAGGGTTCGGCGGCCCGGCCGAACGCCTCCCGGTCGGCCAGCGCGGCCAGCAGGGCGTCATCGGTGACCTTGGCCAGGTTGGCGTGCATGGCGAGGCTCGGCGCGACTGCGTTCACCCGGACCCCGGCCTCGGCGGCCTCGACGGCGCTGCACCGGGTCAACGCCATCACCCCGGCCTTGGCGGCGGCATAGTGCGCCTGGCCCTGCTGGGCCCGCCAGCCCAGCACCGAGGCGTTGTTGACGATCACGCCGCTGCCGCGCGGCATCATGTGCCGCAGCGCGGCGCGGGTGCACCGGAAGGTGCCGGTGAGGGTGACGTCCAGCACCCGGTGCCACTGCTCGTCGGTCATCTCGGTGATCCGGGCGGTGCCGCCCAGGCCGGCGTTGTTGACCAGCACGTCGAGCTGGCCGTAGCCGGTGACGACCTGGTCGATCATCGCCTGCACCTGCGACTCGACGGTGACGTCGCAGACGACCGCGAGAGGTTCCACACCGGTCGCGGCGGCGAGCTCAGCGGCCGTCGTCCGTAGGCGCGCTTCGTGCCGGTCGCTGATCGCCACCCGGGCACCCTCCTCGGCGCAGCGTCGCGCGGTCGCCGCGCCGATGCCGGTGCCGGCCGCAGCGGTGACCAGCACGGTCCGGCCGGCGAGCAGGCCATGGCCGGTCGGCCCGGCCGGCGGCCGCAGCCCGGCCGGCGGTTCAGCGGTCGCCATCGGATCGTCCTTCCTGCAAGGTGTCCAGCACCGCCACCGCCTCGGCGACGATCCGGTCGATCAGCTCGGCGCAGCTCGGCAGGTCGTCGATCAGCCCGGTGACCTGTCCGGTCGCCATCACGCCGAGGTCGACGCGCCCGTCGACCATCGCGGCACGCAGCAGCATCGGGGTGTTCGCGGCGAGCAGCACCTGGCTCCAGGTCAGTTCCCGGCTGCGGCGCATCGCCAGACCCTCGGCGAGCAGGTGCCGCCACGGGGTGCCGGTGAGTCGCCGGAACCGGGCGGCGCTGCGGGCCGAACGGACCAGCCGGCGGAGCGGTCCGGCGTGTTCCAGCCGGTCGATGAGATCGGTCCGCAGCACCCGCTGCGGTACGCCGTCGAGCGCCCGGGTGACCACGGTGCCGTCCAACCCGGCGTCGAGGTAGCGCCGCTGCACCTGCGGGCTGACCGTGGTGTCGCTGGTGAGCAGGAACCGGGTGCCCATCGCCACCCCGGCGGCGCCGTAGGCGAGGGCGGCGACCAGACCCCGGCCGTCGAAGAACCCGCCGGCCCCGATCACCGGGATGTCGACGGCGTCGGCCACCTGCGGCAGCAGCAGACTGGTCGGAACCGCGCCGGTGTGGCCGCCGCCCTCGGCACCCTGCACGATGACCGCGTCGGCGCCCCAGCCGGCCACCTTCTCGGCGTGCCGGCGCGCGCCGACCGACGGCACCACCCGTACCCCGGCGTCGCGCAGCCGGGCGATCAGCTCGGGCTTCGGGGCCAGGGCGAACGAGACGACCCGGACGTGCTCCCGGATCAGCAGATCGACCCGCGCGGCGGCGTCGGTGGCGTCGGCCCGCAGGTTGACCCCGAACGGCGCGCTGGTGCGGCGGCGGATCTCGGCTATCGCGGTGGCCAGTTCGGGCAGGTCGAGGGTGGCGCCGGCGAGGATGCCCAACCCTCCGGCGTTGGCGGTGGCCGCGACCAGCCGAGGGCCGGAGACGAAGCCCATGGCGGTCTGCACGATCGGGTAACGCACCCCGAACAGTTCGCAGATCGGGGTACGCAGGGCCGGGTGGGACCGGGGCGTTCCGTCGACCGGCCGCGCTCCGTCGACCGGCCGCGCCGGGCGGTCGGTCATCGCCGTACCTCCGTGTCGCGGTGGCCGGCCGGGTCGATGGCGGTACGGATCAGGGCCAGCTCCTGCGCCGTCGGCTGCCGGGTCTGCGGCACGTCCTCGCCGATCAGCAGGTCGAACCCGGTCGCCTCGCGGATCTGTTCGACGCTGACTCCGGGGTGGGTCGACACGAGCCGCATCCGGTGGTCCGGGCCGGAGAAGTCGAAGACCCCGAGATCGCTCACCACCCGGCGCAGCTGATGGAAGCGCGACGCGGACGGCCCGGCCGCCGCCGCCCGGTCGTAGCCGACGCCGCAGACCAGGTCGACCTGTGCGACGAAGGTCCGGCGGCTGTGCCGGGGCACCCAGTAGCTGCACGGGTGGCTCACCGTGTTGCCGGGTGCGCCCCGTACTCCGAGCAGGGCCACCTTCGGCCGGTGGAAGTCGCCGATCGCCGAGATGTTGACGTTGCCGTACCGGTCGATCTGGCCCGGCCCCATCATGACGTGCCGGCGGCCGGACCAGATCAGCTCGAAGATCTGCCGGAACGGCAACGCTCCCTCGGTCTGCGCCGGGGATCCACCGACCGGCCAGGTGCCGACGCCGAGGGCGGCTTCGCCGTCGGTGAGCAGCAGTTCCGGGGAGAAGGTGGCCCGGGCCAGCCGGGCGCCGATCGTCGGGATCAGCCCGATCGGGCTGGCCAGGATCTCGCCGTCGCCACGCCATGCCTCGGCGCAGGCGACGACGCACACCTCGGCGCGTGTCGGCGCGGTGGCGGTCACCGGATCACCTCCATCTGCGGTCCCCGGGCGGCGACGGCCTGCTGGTAGCCGGCCTCGTCGGTGTCGAGGTAGCGCTGGCGGAACGCGGCCCACCGGTCGGTGCCGGCCGCGTCGGCGTACTCACGTTGGAACTGCTCGTCACGGGGGTAGTCCGGGTCGCACGAGGTGAAGTGGGCACCGTTGGCGGCCGGAACCACCCCACGTACCTGGTGGCGGCGGACCAGCACCGAGGCGGCCGGGGTGAGCTGCGCGGTCGGCACGATCTGCTCGCAGGAGACGTACGCGCGGTCGGCGGCCGCGCAGTACAGGTCGTCGAAGTACGGGTCGGGGCCCAGGCAGAGGGCGTTGCCGTGGATGTCGGCCCGGTGCAGGTGGACCAGGGCGGCGTCCAGCCGCAGCGCCGGGACGGCAAGCAGTTCCTCGTCGTCGTACGGCGACCGCACGGTCCGCAGGTCCGGGTTGATGCGCATCAGGTCGGAGCCGAGTCCGACCCGGGTGGGCAGGAACGGCAGGCGGCAGGCGGCGGCGTACAGGCCGAGGTAGAGCATGCCCTCGTCGTACTCGACGGCCTCGACGGCGCCTGACTGGCGGGCGGCCCGGAAGTGTGGCTCCAACGGGATCGAGTCGAGCGAGACGAAGCCGTACACCAGGCGACGGACCTTGCCGGCGGCGAGCAGCAGGCCGACGTCGGGGCCGCCGTAGGTGACGACGGTCAGGTCGTCGAGGTCCGACCGCAGGATCGCCCGGACCAGGGACATCGGCTTGCGGCGCGAACCCCAGCCGCCGATGCCGATGGTCATGCCGGAGCGCAGCTCGCCGACGACCTGCTCGGCGGTCATCCGTTTGTCGGTCATCGCCACCTACTCGATCCTTGCTGGTCGCGGGTGCGGGTACGCCGGAACCGACGCCTTCGCAATGTACCAAGCGCTTGATTGGCTGGCCAGCCCGGGTTCAGCCAACCCGCTCGATCACCATCGCCATCCCCTGTCCTCCGGCCGCGCACATGGTGACCAGCCCGAACTGCCGGTCGCGCTCCCGCAGCGCCCGGATCAGGCTGGTGGTGATCCGGGCACCGGTCATCCCGAACGGATGGCCCAGCGCGATCGCTCCACCGTTGACGTTCACCCGGTCGAGGTCGATGCCGAGCAGCCGCACACAGGGCAGCACCTGGGCCGCGAAGGCTTCGTTGATCTCCACCAGATCGATGTCGTCGATGGTCAGCCCGGCATGGCGCAACGCCTGCCGCGTCGCCTCGACCGGGCCGAGCCCCATGATCTCCGGGCTGAGCGCGGAGACCCCGGTAGCCACGATCCGGGCCAGGGGGGTGATGTCGAGTTCGGCGGCGCGGGCGGCACTCATCACCACCAACGCGGCGGCACCGTCGTTGAGCGGACAGCAGTTTCCGGCGGTCACCGTGCCGTCCGGCCGGAACACCGGCGTGAGCGCGGCCACCGACGTCAGCCGGACGCCGGGACGCGGGCTGTCGTCGCGGTCGACGACGGTGCCGTCCGGCAACGTCACCGGGGTGATGTCGCGTGCGGCGAAGCCGGCGGCGATCGCCTTCTCCGCCAGATTCTGGCTGCGCACCGCGAACTCGTCCTGGTCGGCCCGGCTCACCCCGTACCGCTGCGCGACGTTCTCGGCGGTCTCCCCCATCGCGATGTACGGATCCGGCGGCGACCCGGACTCGCGTGGGTCCCGCCACAGCCCACCACCACCGGCGGCGCGCGCCGCGCTGCGGGCACCGGCCGCCGCGTAGCGCGGATTGCGGGTGCCCGGCAAATTGTCCGACTTTCCGGCGTCGTACCGGGAGACCATCTCCACCCCGGCGGATACGAAGACGTCGCCCTCCCCGGCCCGGATCGCGTGGAAGGCCATCCGGGTGGTCTGCACCGACGAGGCGCAGTACCGGTGGACGGTGGTGCCGGGGGTGTCGTCCAGACCCAACCCGACGGCGACCATCCGGGCCAGGTTGTGGCCGTGCTCGCCGGCCGGCTGGGCGCAACCGAGCAGGACGTCCTGCACCTGCGCCGGGTCCAGGGCGGGCACCTGCGCCAGCGCGGCCCGGGTGATGTCCACGGCGAGGTCGTCAGGACGCAGCGTGGTCAGCGAACCCTTGCGCGCCCGGCCGATCGGCGAGCGGGCGGCGGCGACGATCACGGCCTGCGGAGCGGCGGAGTCTCGGGGCGACATGGCGGGCAGCGTACCCTAACAAGCGCTTGGTACGCCATGGTCGGCGCGGCCGACAACCCGGCAACCAGTTGCCGTTCTGCTCACCAGAAAGGCTGGTCGACACAGATTCTTCTGAACAGAAGCGGGGTTAGCGTCGGGCAACCTCGGCCGGCCCCGCGTCCGGGACCGACCCGGCCCCACAGCCCTCAGGAGGCACGTTGACGGCCAGCGAGACGCAGCCCGACGAGTTCATCGTGATCGGTGGCGGCATCGGCGGGCTCGGCACCGCACTTGCCCTGGCCCGCGCCGGCCGACAGGTCCGGGTGCTCGAGCGAGCCGGCGCCTTCGGCGAGGTCGGGGCCGGTATCCAACTCGCCCCCAACGCCACCCGGCTGCTACGCGAGTGGGGCCTGCTCGACCGGTTGATCACCGCCGGGCTGGTCCCCCGACACCTGGTCCTCGCCGACGCCCGCACCGGCCGGGAGCTGAACCGGCTCGACCTCACCGGGCCGTTCACCGACCGCTACCTGGCCCCGTACGTCGTCGCGCACCGTCGCGACCTGCTCGACCTGCTGCTGGCCGGGGCAGCCGGGGCCGGCGCGGTACTCGAACCCGGCCGTGAGGTGACAGCGATCCGGCCGGGCCCGGACGCCGTCGAGATCGACTGCGCCAGCGGGCAGCGCTACCGGGCCCGGGCCGTCGTCGCCGCCGACGGCCTGCACTCCCGGTTCCGGGCCATGGTCAGCGACGACGAGCCGGAATGCAGCGGTTACGTCGCCTACCGGGGGGCCATCCCGATCGAGCAGGCCAGTCGGACCGCCGATCTGTCCGACGTGGTCGCCTTCATCGGCCCCGGCATGCACTTCGTGCAGTACGCCCTGCGCGGCGGCAGCTACTACAACCAGGTCGCGGTGTTCCGCAGCGAGCGGTACCGGCAGGGCGACCCCGACTGGGGTGGCCCTGCGGAGCTCCGGGAGGCGTTCTCCCGGGCCTGTCCGCACGTGCGGACCGCCGTACAGGCGATCCGGACCGACCAGCGGTGGCCGATGTACGACCGGACGCCGATCGACAACTGGGTGATCGGTGACCGGGTCACCCTGCTCGGCGACGCCGCCCATCCGATGCTGCAGTACCTGGCACAGGGTGCCTGCCAGGCGTTGGAGGACGCCGCCGCGCTCGCCGGGGCGGTCGAGAGGCATCTGCCCGCCGGCCCGCTCGGCCCGGACGCCCCGGTCGGCGTCGCGCTGCACGAGTTCGCCCGGGAACGCGCACCCCGTACGGCACGGGTGCAGCGCAACGCCCGGACCTGGGGCGACATCTGGCATGTCGACGGCATCGCCGCGGCGCTGCGCGACGACGCCCTGGCCCACCGTGGACCCACCGACTACCGGGCCACCGACTGGCTCTTCGGCCACACCGCCGCCCAGCGCGGCTCCTCCCCCGCCGCGAGTCCCGTCGCGACCATGCCGCCGGACGCGCCGACCGCCACCCCGACGACGAGCCGAGACGAGACGTGATGATTCCCGACCCCGGACGCGACTGGCGACTGCTGATCGACGGGCAGCTCGTCCCGGCCGGCGACGGCGGGGTGACCCCGACCCGGTCACCGGCCACCGGCGCGGTGCTGGGCCGGGCGCCCGCCGCCACCGTCGCCGACGTCGACCGGGCCGTACGGGCCGGACACGCCGCGCAGCCCCGGTGGGCGGCCACCCCGCCCCGGCAACGGGCCGCCGTACTACGGGCGATGGCCGACGTGCTGCGTGCGCACCGCGCCGAACTCGGCCACCTCGACGCGGCCGACGGCGGCAACCCGGTGACCGCGATGACCGCCGACGTCGACCTCGCCGCCGACCTGCTGGAGCGCTTCGCGGACTGGGCCGATCAGCTGGGTGGCCGGACCCTGCCCGGCAGCGATGACCACCTGCACTACACCACCCGGCGACCGTACGGCGTCGTCGCCCGGATCGTGCCGTACAACCACCCGGTCATGTTCGCCGCCTCCCGGGTCGCGGCACCGCTGCTGGCCGGCAACTCGGTGGTGCTCAAGGCCCCCGACCAGACACCGCTGTCCGCGCTGCGCTTCGGTGAACTGGTCGCCGACCTGCTGCCGGCCGGAGTGCTGGCGGTGCTGACCGGGGACGGGGCCACCGTCGGACCGGCACTGGTCGGCCACCCGCTGGTGCGGCGGATCGCGTTCACCGGCAGCACCGGTACCGGCCAGGCGGTGCTGCGCACCGCCGCCGCGCACGGCGTCAAACAGGTGTCGCTGGAGCTCGGCGGCAAGAACCCGATGGTGATCCTGGACGACGCCGACGTGGCCGCCGCCAGCGCCGGCGCGGTCGCCGGGATGAACTTCCACTGGACCGGCGGGCAGTCGTGCGGCTCCACCTCCCGGCTGCTGGTGCACCGCTCGCTCGTCGACGAGGTGGTCGAGCGGGTGGTGGCCGGCACCCGCGCCGTCCGGGTCGGGGATCCGCTCGACCCGGACACGGAGATGGGCACCATGGTTTCCGCCGCCCACCGGGACCGGATCGCCGGATTCCTGCGGCAGGGCCGCGATGCCGGGCTGACCCTGGCCACCGGCGGCGGCCTGCCGCCCGGTCCCGGCGCGTACGTCGAACCCACCGTCTTCGTCGACGTGCCGCCGGACAGCCCGTTGGCCCGCGAGGAGATATTCGGGCCGGTGCTCTGTGTCACCCCGTTCGACGACGAGCGGGAGGCGCTGCGCCTGGTCAACGACTCCCCGTACGGCCTGACCGCCAGCGTGTGGACCGGCGACGTCGGTCGGGCGCACCGCTGGGCCCGGTCGGTCGACGCCGGCTACGTGTGGATCAACACCGCGTCCCGGCACTTCGCCGGCCTGCCGTTCGGCGGGGTCAAGGACTCCGGCCTCGGCAGCGAGGAGAGCGTCGAGGAACTGCATTCGTTCACCCAGCCCAAGTCGGTCACCATCCACCTTGGGCCGACCGAGCACCCACGAGGAGGCGACCGTGGCGACCACTGACCACCCGGCCGACACCTACGACGGCATCATCATCGGGGCGGGCCAGCACGGCCTGATCCTCGGCACCTACCTGGCCCGGGCCGGGCTACGGGTGCTCCTGGTCGAGCGGCGGCTGCGCCACGGCGGCGGGCTGAGCACCGAGGAACGGACCCTGCCCGGTTTCCAGCACAACCTGCACTCGATCAACCACTTCAGCATCACGTCGACTCCGTGGTTCCGCGACCTGGGGCTGTCCGCCCGGGTGCGCTACCTGACCCCTCGGTACGAGTTCGCACAGCCGCACCGTGACGGCAGCGCGCTGGTCTTCTCCCGCGACCTCGACGAGACGCTGGCCAGCATCGGCCGATTCAGCAAAGCCGATGCCGACACCTTCCGGGAGTGGAACGCCAAAGCCGAGGAGATGACCCAGCGGATCTTCCTTCGGGAACGGTTCAGCGAGCCGCTGAGCCCGGACGACCGCGACGAACTGCTCGGCCGTACCGCGTTGGGCCGTGACTTCCTGGAGCTGACCCGGCGCCAACCCGGCGAGGTGGTCGAGGAGCTGTTCACCGACGAACGGGTCAAGGTGCTGTTCCTGTTCAAGCTGTCACTGTTCGGCACCGTGCTGCACGAGACGCTCGGCACGCACAGCCCGCTCGGCTCACTGATCCGCGCCTTCGACCTGACCACCGGCTACGAACTCTGCGCCGGCGGCAGCTGGAACCTGGCCCGCGGGCTGATGGAGGAGTTCATCGCCGCCGGCGGACACTTCGTCAACCAGGCGCACGTCGAGCGGATCGTCGTCGAGGGCGGCCGGGCCACCGGCATCACGCTCGCCGACGGGCGCTCGATGCGGGCCCGCCAGTTCGTGGCCAGCACGCTGGACCTGCACCAGACCCTGGAGACGCTGATCGGCCGGGACCAACTGCCCGCCGACTACCTGGCCCGGCTGGACACGTTCCACTACACCGGCTGGACGTTGTTCGGCCTGCACCTGGCCCTCGACGAGGCCCCGGCGTACACCTCGGCGGCCTTCGACCCGCACGTGAACGGGGCGCTGAAGTACAACATCGGCTCGGAGACCATCGCCAGCCTGATGGCCGCGCACGACGACGTGGACAGCGGCCGGGTGCCGACCAACGTGCAGTTCGGCGCCGGGGCGCTGAGCGTGCTCGACCCGAGCCAGGCACCGCCGGGCAAGCACACCGCGTACGCCTGGCACGTGGTGCCGTGGGCGCCCGACGGCGACCACGAGAACCTGCGCCGTATGCAGGGCGACATGGCCGCGTCGATCATGGACAAGTGGCGGGAGTACGCGCCCAACCTGACCGACGCCACCGTGCTGGGCTCGTACACGTACACCGCGTACGAGTACGCGCAGGAACTGATCAACATGCGCCACGGCGACATCTTCATGGGGGCGCTCAGCGCCGACCAGGTGTTGCACAACCACTTCGGCTACCGCACGCCGCTGCCGAACCTCTACCTGGCCGGCTCGGCCTGCCATCCCAACGGGGCGATCAGCGGCGGCGCCGGGTACATCGCCGCCGGGGTGATCGCCCGCGACCTGGGCATCGAGCCGTGGTGGCAGCCGATGGACGCCCGTACCGAACTGTCCCGGCTCGGCGATGGCTGACCGGCTGGCCGGCCGGGTGGCCATTGTCACCGGCGGCGGACAGGGACTCGGCCGGGCCTTCGCGCAGCGGCTCGCGGCCGACGGCGCGCGCGTGGTGGTGGCGGACCGCAACATGGCCGCAGCCACCGCCGTCGCTACCGAGATCGGCGCCGACGCGCTCGCCGTCGAGGTCGACGTGGCCGACCCCGACAGTGTCGCCGCGCTGGTCCGCCGCGGTACCGACGTGTTCGGCGGAATCGACGTGCTGGTCAACAACGCAGCGATCTTCTCCACCCTGGCGATGCGCCCGTTCGAGGACATCGACCCGGCCGAATGGGATCTGGTGATGGCGGTCAACGTCCGCGGACCGTTCCTGTGCACCCGGGCGGTCGCACCGGTGATGCGGCGGGCCGGCTACGGCAAGGTGGTCAACATCTCGTCGGCCACGGTGTGGATCGGCCGGCCGCACTACCTGCACTACGTCACCTCGAAGGCGGCTCTGATCGGGATGACCAGGGCACTGGCCACCGAGCTGGGCCCGGCCGGGGTGCGGGTCAACGCGATCACCCCCGGTGCCACCCGGACCGAGATCCCGCGGGCCACCGTCACCCCGGAACAGGAGCACGCGATCGTCGCCGGTCAGGCGATCAGACGGCGGCAGGTGCCGGCCGACCTGGTCGGCGTGGTCGCCTTCCTGGCCGGACCGGACAGCGACTTCATCACCGGACAGACGGTCAACGTCGACGGTGGTGCCGCCTTCCACTGAGGATCTCCGACATCGGCGCGAACACTGGAGGCACCATGACGCACCGCCTACCGATCAGCCTGGCCTGCTGGGACTACGACCGCACCCGGGCGCTGCGGGAGGGCACCGTCCGGCCCGCCGGCGTGGACCTGACCTACCTGCCACTGCCGCCGGAGGAGACCTTCTTCCGGATGTTGCGCTGGCAGGAGTTCGACGTCGCCGAGATGTCCCTGTCGTCGTACGTGCTGTCGCTGTTCGCCGACGAGCCGCCGTTCGTGGCGATCCCGGTCTTCCCGTCGCGGGTGTTCCGGCACGGCTCGATCTACCTGGCACCCGGGTCGCCGGTCGGTGCACCTGCGGACCTGGCCGGCCGTACCGTCGGCATCCCCGAGTACCAGATGACCGCCGCCGTGTGGATCCGCGGCATCCTGGCCGAACAGCACGGACTGCCGGTCGACGCGGTCAGGTACCGCACCGGCGGCCTGCACCACGCCGGCCGGCAGGAGAAGCTGCGTCTGGACCTGCCGGACCGGTTCGACGTGGCACCGATCGAAGCTGGCGAGACCCTCGACGGACTGCTGCGAACCGGCGCGATCGACGCCCTGTACACCGCGCGGGCACCCCGGTCGTTCGACCCGGCCGCCGGCCCGGACCGGGTCCGTCGGCTGTTCGCCGACCCGGCCGCCACCGAACGGGCATACCTGCAGGCCACCGGGATCTTCCCGATCATGCACACCGTGGTGCTGCGCCGCGACGTCTACCACCGGCACCGGTGGCTGGCCCGGACGCTGCTGGACGCGTTCACCGAGGCGAAGGACCGGGTCTACGCCGAGCTGCGGGAGGCCACCGCGCTCAAGGTCGGCCTGCCGTGGGTGGTGCCGGCCGCAGAGGAGGCGGCGGCGCTGCTGGGTGACGACTTCTGGCCGTACGGCGTCGAGCCCAACCGCAGGGTGCTGGAGACCTTCCTGCGGTACTCGTACGAACAGGGACTCGCCCGGCGGTTGCTGGAGCCGACGGAGCTGTTCGCCCCGGAGACCCTCGCCGACACACTGGTCTGAGCCCGCCTCTGCGCAGACGGACCGCTCAGGACACGGCGCAGCGCTGCAGCAGCGCCCGCAGGGCGGGCTCCTCCACCGGTCGGGACAGGCCGAAGCCCTGACCGAACTCGCATCCCATCGCGGTCAACTCGGTACGTTGGTCGTTGTTCTCGATGCCCTCGGCCACCGTGCTCAACCGCAGCCCGTGACTCATCGCCATGATCGCCCGGACCACCGGCAGGCAGGTGGGGTCGTCGGCACCGATCCGGGCCACGAACATCTTGTCGATCTTCAGCTCGTCGATCGGGTACCGGTGCAGGTGACCGAGGGAGCTGAACCCCGTGCCGAAGTCGTCGAGGGCGATCCGGACGCCGAGGCGGCGCAGCGCGGACAGCTGCGACTCGATCGCGTCGTGCTCGGTGGCCAGGACGCTCTCGGTCATCTCCAGGGTCAGCGTCGTCGGCGGCAGGCCGGAGCGTTCCAACGCGGCCAGCACGTCCGCGACCACGTCACCCAGCATGAACTGGCGGACGCTGACGTTGACGTTGATCTGCAGCGCACGGCCGGTGAGCCGTTGCCAGCCGGCTCCGCTGACGCACGCCTGACTCAGGATCCAGCGACCCAGCGGCACGATCAGTCCACTGGCCTCGACCAACGGGATGAACTGGTCCGGTCGCACGACCCCCCGCTGCGGGTGGCGCCACCGGACCAGCGCCTCCACCCCGCGTACGGCACCGTCGGCCAACGCGTGGATCGGCTGATAGTTGAGGACGAACTCGCGACGCGACAGCGCGTCCTGCGCCTCCATCTGCAGCCGGATCCGGTCGATCGCGTGCTGGTGCAGCTCGGTGCGGTAGCGCACCCGACGGGTCCGCGCCGATCCCTTGGCGATCTGCAGGGCGATGTCGGCCTCGCTCATGAGTCGGTCGACATCGGTGGCACCGTCGAGGCTGACCGCGATGCCGACCCGGGCCGAGACCAGTCGCAGCTCACCGGCGACCTGGATCGGCCGGTCGAAGACCGCGAGCAGGTCGTCGGCGATCTGCTCGGTGTCGCGCGCGGCCGCCCGGTCGGCCGTCAGCAGTACGGCGAACTCGTCGCCGCCGAGGCTGGCCAGCAGGTCGGTCCCGGCCAGTCGCGCGGTCAACAGTTGCGCGACCTCGACCAGCAGGGCGTCCCCGGCATGGTGGCCGAGCGCGTCGTTGACCACCTTGAACGAGTCGATGTCGAGCAGCAGCAACGCGACGTCGCTGCCCGCGCCGAGCGCCGTGGTCACTCGCTCCCGCAGCAGGGCCCGGTTGGCCAGCCCGGTCAGCGGATCGTGGTACGCCTGGTGGCGCAGCCGCTCGGTGAGCAGCACCCGCTCGGTGACGTCCCGTACGGCGAACGACAGCCCCCGTACGTTCGGATCGTGCAGCAGGTTCTGGCCGCTGATCTCGACCGTGGTCGGCGGGCCGGCTCCCGGGCCGGGGACCCGGCACTGCAGGGTGGCGGCGGCACCGGGCTCGGCGAGCAGCCGGGTCAGCCACGCGTCGGCGGCCGGCCGGTCCGGCGCGACGATCCAGGACAGCAGCCGGTCACCGGGCAGGCCGGCGGGCAGGCCGAAGACGTCGGCCGCCGCCGGGCTCAGGTAACTGACCGTGGTGTCCCGGTCGGTCAGCACGATCACGTCGCGCGAGGACCGGACGACCGCCTCGAACCGGGCCGCCGTACCGGCCTCGTACCGACGCACCGCCATCAGCACCAGACGCAACGCCAACGACGACAGCAGCAGGCCCGGCCCGTACTGGGCCAACTGCACGTCGGCTGGCGAGCCACCGGCGGCGAGCACCCCGGTGGTCATCGCCGTGAGGGTGAACAGGACCGACAGCAGCGCCCCGGGCAGTCCACCGTAGAGTGCCCGCAGGGCGGTGCCCACGAACAGCACCCCGCCGGCCGGCAGCGCCCCGACCGACCAGATCACCACACCGACGGCGACGGCGGCGAGCAGGTCGTGGCCGATGGTCGGCCGTTCCCGCCGGTACAGCCGTACGGCGAGCACCGCCAGCACGACGACGGCGATCAGCACCGGCCACGACCGTCCAGCGGGCACCACCGGTGCGACCACCCACTGCGCGACGATGATGGCCAGGCAGACGAGGAGGAAGGCCAGGAAGGCCCGGCGTACCACCGGCAGCAGCGGCTGGTCCGCCCCGACCCTCATCCAGGATCGCAGCGCGGTCAGCCACTGCCGGTGGCGTCCAGGGGCCATGCCGAAAGACTACGGCGCAGGGTCATGGACCCGCTGGCCGACACTCCAGCGTTCGGTGTCCCTGGTGGACTGTTCGGTTGATGTCGCGGAGCGGTTCCCGGATGGTATCGGTCGACGCGTCACAGCAGATTGGACCGATGGAATCCACCGTCGACCGGGATCATCGCCCCGGACAGGTAGGAGGAGTCCTCCGCGCACAGGAAGGCGATGGCCGCGGCGAACTCGTCGTACCCGCCGACCCGGCCCAGGTGGACCGCCCGGTCGAGATGCCGCTGCCGGTCCGGGGTCCGGTTCGGGAAGGGTGCGTTGCCCACGACGATCCCGTTGGAGGAGACGCCACGGGGCCCGTACTCCTTGGCGATCGAGGCGACCAGAGCGCTCATCCCGGCCTTGGCGGCAGCGTACGCCGCGCCGTTGACCTGACCGTTGGTACCGGAGATCGAGCCGACCCCGACGATGTGCCCGCGCCCGGTGGCGAGCATCCCTGGCAGCACGGCCCGGGCGCAGAGGAAGGCCGAGGTGAGGTTCAGCGCGAGAAAACCGGACCAGTCGTCGAGGCTGGCGTCGGCCACCGCCGCCCAGGCCGCGCCGGGCAGCGCGCCACCGGCGTTGTTGACCAGGATGTCGACCGGGCCGTGCCGGTCGGCCACCTCGGCCACCAGGTCACTCACCTGCTCGGCCGAGGTGACGTCGGCCCGGCCGGCGACAGCGTGGCCGGTGAGTCCGTCGGCGGCCGCCAGCGTCTCGGCGATGCCGTCGGGGTTGATGTCGTTGACGACCACCGTCGCTGATTCGGCGGCGAGCCGTAGTGCGGTGGCCCGGCCGATCCCCCGACCGGCGCCGGTGACCAGAGCGACCTTCCCCGAGAACCTTCCGGGCATCGGGTCAGCCCTTCTGGAACAGGGGGTTGCGGGCGTTTTCGCTGATCACGACCATGGTGGCGAAGCGCCAGCCGACGTCGGGCTCCCGGCGCATGCCGAACAGGTAGGCACCTTCGTGCTCACCTCGACGAAACTGCGGGCCGTCGCCGCTGGTCGCGACCAGGCTGTAGACGGCGGCGACCGACGCGGTCCGGCCGTCGTCGGCGACCCGGATCACCGGAGGGTGGATGAGGTGACGCAGTTCGTAGGAGTTGATCACGTCGGCGGACGGCGGTCCGTCGGCGTCGCCGGAGCGGGGCAGGACCGGACGGAAGTACAGCTCGCGCAGCTTCTCCTTGCCCTTGACGGTCTCGTTCAGGGTGCCGCGCAGCTGCCGTTCGAAGTCCTCGGTGTAGTACTCCAGCAGATCGTCCCAGCGGCGGCGGTCGCACAGCCAGCCGTAGAGCATCACCAAGTCGGCGATCCGCCGGTGGTCCTCGGCGAGGGCCACCCGCTGCTCGACCGTTTCCGGGGTCCGCTCGGGCAGTTGGACCACGGCGATCAGCTCGTCGAGTTCGTCGTCAGTCATCGGGTCTCCACGTTTCAGGCAGGTAACGGGGTCTCGCTCAAAGTACCAAGCGCTTGTTAGGCTGGCAACGTGCGATCCGATGAACCGGCTCCGTTGCTCGCCGTCGAGAACCTCGCCACGAGCTTCTCGACGCCACGCGGTGTGCTGCGCGCCGTCGACGGGATCTCCTTCACCCTCGCGCCCAGCGAGGCACTCGGCGTCGTCGGCGAATCCGGATCCGGCAAGTCGGTGCTGGTCCGGACCGTCATGAACATCCTGCCCCGGCAGGCGCAGGTCGCGGCGGACAGTCGGATCCTGTTCGAGGGCCACGAGGTACGCGACCGCCGGGGCGCCGCCGCCCGGCACTTCTGGGGTGCCGAGGTCGCCATGGTGTTCCAGGACCCGATGACCTCGCTCAACCCGGTCCGCACCATCGGACGGCAGCTCACCGACCCGATGCGTCACCACCTCGGGCTGAACCGACGGGCCGCCGCCGCCCGCGCCGCCGAACTGCTCGCCGAGGTCGGCATCAACGAACCGACTCGACGGTTGACCCAGTACCCGCACGAACTGTCCGGCGGCATGCGGCAACGAGTCATGATCGCGATCGCTCTCTCCTGCTCCCCCAAGCTGCTCATCGCCGACGAGCCCACCACCGCGCTGGACGTGACCGTGCAGAAGGAGATCCTCGACCTGCTCGCCCGGCTGCGCACCGAACTGCGGATGGCAATGATCCTGATCAGTCACGACCTGACCGTGGTGTCCGGCCGCACCGACCGGACCATGGTCATGTACGCCGGCCGGGTGGCCGAGATCGGTCCCACCGAGGAACTGTTCCGACGCACCCGGCACCCGTACACCGCAGCGCTGCTGCGCTCCACCCCCCGGATCGACCAGCCGAGCCACACCCCACTGGAAGTGATCGCCGGCACCGCCCCCGACCTGGTGCATCCACCGCCCGGCTGCCGATTCGCCCCCCGCTGCCGGCATGCTCGGCCCCGGTGTCAGCAGGAGGACCCGCGTCTGGTCGACGCCCCCGGGCACCGGTACGCCTGCCTCTACCCGGTTGGCACCGAGGCGGGTGACCGGGCCCTCGCCGAGAACCTCGCCGACGGCCGGACCGGCGCCGGGCTGAACCTCGCCGCGGTCAGCAGCGACCGGTCCGCCCTCGACGGGGCGGTGAGCTGATGGCCGGCACCGGCAAGGCGCATCTGCGCGACACCGACGATGTGGTGCTGCGGGTCGAGGACCTGACCGTGGAATTCCCCGCCGGGCGGGGCCGCACCGTCCAAGCGGTCGCCGGGATAAGCCTCGACGCCCGGGTCCGGGAGACCGTCGGCCTCGTCGGCGAGTCGGGCTGCGGAAAGTCCACTACCGGCCGGGCGATCCTGCAGCTGCCTCCACCGACCGGCGGATCCGTCCGGTTCGACGGCACGGAGCTGACCGCGCTGCGCGGCGAGCGACTGCGCCGCACCCGCACCCGACTGCAGATGATCTTCCAGGACCCGATCTCGTCGCTCAACCCCCGCCGCACCGTCCGGGACATCGTCGCCGAAGGTCTGCGGATCTGGCACCGCGACAGCGGTGCCGCCGCCCGGCGTCGGGTCGACGAGGTCCTCGACGCCGTCGGGCTGGACCCCCGGCTGGTCGGCGACCGGCGACCGCACGAGTTGTCCGGCGGGCAGTGCCAGCGGGTCTGCATCGCGCGTGCGCTGGTGCTGGAACCGGCTGTGCTGCTCTGCGACGAACCGGTCAGCGCGCTGGACGTCTCGGTCCAGGCACAGATCCTCAACCTGCTCGAGGAGATGAAACGCCGATACGGCCTGACGTTGCTGTTCGTCGCCCATGACCTGGCGGTGGTGAAGCGGGTCAGCGACCGGATCGTGGTGATGTACCTCGGCAAGATCTGCGAGGTCGCCTCGCCGGACGTGCTGTTCGCCCGGCCCGCCCACCCGTACACGGCGCTGTTGCTGCGCTCGATCCCGGAGCTGGACGACGGCTCCCCGGCACCGGCTCGCACCGCAGCTGAACTGCCGTCTGCGCTCGATCCGCCGAGCGGCTGCCGGTTCCGCACCCGGTGCCCCCGGGCGGCGCAGATCTGCGCCCGGTCCGAGCCGCAGCTGCGCCGGACCGGTCCGGACCAGTACGTCGCCTGTCACTTCCCGCAGGACGCGCCGGCCGACGGACCCACCGCCGGCCGGCCACGGCCGTGACGGGCGGGTCAGTCCGCAGCGGCCGGCGCGACCAGCAGTTCGTCGCGGCGCATCCAGTCCAGCACATGTTCCCGACGGCTGATCAGCCAGCGGCCGTCGACCCGGACCAGTTCGTCGAGGTAACGCAGACCCCGGGTGCGCATCCGGGGGCCGGTGGCCGGCCGGTCGATCAGGTGGGCCTGGGCGTAGGTCTGTGCCACCGCGCGGTCGCCGGTCACCTCGGCGTAGTGGTTGCCGATGAAGTGCATCGACGCCCGCAGGTCGACGATCTCCAACGGAAAGCGTACCGGCGAGCGGCCGGTGAAGAACGCCATGATCTGCTCGATCCCACCCGCCACCCGTACCCCCTCGTAGATCCCTTCCACGTCAGGGGTGAAGCAGCTGCGCAGCCGGTCCCAGTCCCGGCTGTCGATCGCCATGAAGTACCGGTTCACCACATCGGCGATGGCCAACCGGTCGGCGGTGTGTGTGTCCATGACTCGATCTCCCGTCCCTGCAGTGGTGCCGCCGTGGCGGCGGCGCCCCGTCGAAAGGTGTGCACGATGCCCGGATACGCCGATGACCGCGCGGCCATCGTCGAATTGCTGAACCGGTACGCCCAGTGCTGCGACCGGCGTGAGTTCGAGGCGGTCGGCGACTGCTTCACCGACGACGCCCGGGCGGAGTACTCCGGTCGACGGCTGGAGCCAGGGGTGCGCCACATCGTCGCGCACATGGCGCCGCTGGCCCGACTCGCCGCCAGCCAGCACGTGGTCGGCTCGGCCACCGTCGAGGTCGACGGCGACTCGGCGGTCGCCAGCTCGTACACGGTGGCCCATCTGGTCCGCCCGGTCACCGACGGCCACGAGGTGGTGCACCGGGGACTGCACTACGCCGACCGGTTGGTCCGTACCGACGCCGGGTGGCGGATCAGTGAACGGGTGCACCGGGTGCTCTGGAGCACCAGCTCGCCGACCGTCTGGCCGGTGCCCCGGTTCACCACGGCAGCTCAGCCGGCCGCTCAGCCGGACGCCCGACCCGCAGGCTGAGCTGCCGGCTGAGCGGTCGACGCGGACAGGCCCGGGTGGGTCCGGCGCTGCCGGACTCACCCGCACGCCGTCAGGTCGTCGAAGGCGTCCCCGAGGCGGTCGACGGCACTCACCAGACGCGCCGGGTCCAGCATGCTGAACGACAGGCGCAGGTGCCGGGGAAAGGCGTCGGCCAGCGAGAACTCGTTGCCCGGCACCACCGACACGGCGCGGCGCATCGCCGCGCGGGCCAGCTCCAGCGCGTCGGGCCCCGGGGTCTGGACGCTGGCCCAGACGAACATCCCGCCGTCCGGCGTCGGGGTGGCCAGCCGACCGGCCAGCCGGTCGGCCACCGCACCGGTCAGAGCCTCCGCCCGACGGCGGTACAACTCCCGCAGCCCGGCCAGGTGACCGGCGAACCAGTCCGGGTCGGCCAGCAGCGCGACGAGCAGCCGCTGGCTGACCGCGGCCGAGTTCAGGTCGGTCGCCTGCTTGGCGACCGTCAGCGTGCGGTGCAGCCACCTGGGCGCGGCCAGGTAGCCGACCCGCAGCCCGGGTGCCACCAGCTTCGAGAAGCTGCCGAGATAGACCACCTGCTCGGCGTCGTCGGCGGCGATCGGCGGCAGGTCCGCTCCGGCGAACCGCAGCTGGCCGTACGGGTCGTCCTCGACGATGAGGAAGCCGTACCGGGCGGCGAGAGCCGCCAGTCGGACACGCCGCCGCGCGGTCAGGGTACGTCCGCTCGGGTTGGAGAAGTTCGGCACCAGGTAGCACAGCTTCGGCCGCAGCCCGGTCCGCAGCAGCCTGGCCAGCTCCTCGGTGTCCATCCCGTCGCCGTCGACCGGCACCTCGACGATCCTCGGCTGGTAGCCGGCCAGCGCCCGCAGCGCCCCGACGTAGGCCGGCGACTCGACCACCGCCACGTCACCGGGGTCCAGTAGCACCTTGGCGATCAGGTCGAGGGCCTGCTGCGAGCCGGTGGTGACCAGCAGCCGCCCGGCCGGTTCGGGCAGCCGCAACCGCCCGGCCAGATCTGCGCCGACCAGGTCGAGCAGGTCCGGGTCGCCGTCGGTGGCCGAGTACTGCAGGGCGGTGGTGGCCGCGCCGGTCAGCACCCGCTCGGCCGCCCGGGCGAGCGCCTGCGCCGGGAACGCCTCGGCAGGCGGCAGCCCGCCGCCGAGCGAGAGCGGCTCGGGCCCGGACGCGGCGTCCGCGTGCGGCGCGGCCGCCGCCGCGACCAGCTCCCGCAGCTTCGACGGGCGCATTCCGACGGTACGGGCGGCGAACTCGGGTCGGGACGTCATCAGCCCATCGACCATCCGCCGTTGGCCCGGATCAGCTGCCCGGTGACGAACCGGGCGGCGTCGGAGACCAGGTAGAGCACCAGCAGCGCCTGATCCTGCGGGTCGCCGACCATGTTCAGCGGTGACCGGGCCGCCATGCCGGCCAACCACTGGCGCTTACGCTCGGCGTCGACGGTGCCGTCCGGATCGGTGAAGTTGCGGGCACTGAAGTTGGTCAGGGTGGCACCGGGGGCGATCGCGTTGACCCGGATCCCCTTCGGTCCGAGCTCCAGGGCGAGGGTCCGGGTCATCCCGACGACGGCGAGCTTGCCGAGGTGGTAGAGCCCGTAGCCGGCGGCGGGCAGGTCGGCGGCGGTCGACGAGATGTTCACGATCGCGCCCCCGCCGCGCCGGGACATCACCGTGGCGGCGGCCTGGCAGCCGTACAGCACGCCCTTGACGCTGATCGCGAACTCGGCGTCGAGGTCCGCGGCGGTGACCTCGGTCAGGTCGCGGACCAGCGACGGCACGCCAGCGATGTTGCACTGCACGTCGAGACCGCCGTACCGGTCGACGGCGACGGCGGCCAGGTCGTCCAGGTCGGCCCGCCGGGTGACGTCGGTGTGCTGGAAGCTGGCCCGCCCGCCGGCGTCGGTGATGGTGGCGACGGTCGCCGCGCCACGCTCGGCGTCGACGTCGGCGACGACCACCGCCGCGCCGACCCGGGCCAGGGTCTGCGCGACCGCCTGGCCGATTCCGCTGCCGGCGCCGGTGACCGCGGCGACGCGGCCGTCCAGCCGGAACGCCGACTCGTCCATCCGCATGACGTACCTCCTGCTGCTCGGGTCGACGGGCGGTCGAGGGCTGACCGACCCCGGACACTGCGGTCAGACCTGGGAGTCCCGGGGATCCCACCGGGCCCGGGCGCGCTCTCCGACGATGTTCAGGCTGAAGACGGTGAGGAACATGAACACGCCGGGAATCAGCGGTACGTGCGGATGGCGACGCAACTCCCGCAGGCCGCCTTCGGCGATCATGTTGCCCCAGGACGGTGCGGGTTGTTGCAGGCCGAGGCCGAGGAAGGCCAACGAGCCCTCCGCGACGATCAGCACCGCCGCGACGATGAAGGCGTAGGAGACCAATGGCAACGCCACGTTCGGCAGCAGCTCCCGGAACAGGATCCGGCGGTGCCGGGCACCCATCGCCCGGCTGGCGGTGACGAACTCCCGCTGCGCGAAGAGCAACGTGTTGGCGCGGGCCAGCCGGATCATCGTCGGGATGCCGACCACGGCCAGGGCCAGGCCGCTCTTGAGCACCGCCTCCGGCACGGTGCGGGGTGGACCGAGCACCGCGGCGAAGGCGATCAGCAGGACGAGCGCGGGAATCACCAGGGCGGCGTCGGCGAAGATCCCGATGACCACGTCGACCCAGCCCCGGAAGTAGCCGGCGAGCATCCCGACCGTACCGCCGATCAGCAGGCTCACCACGACGGTGCAGCCGACCGTCAGCAGGCTCACCCGCGCTCCGTGGATGGACCGGGCCAGCAGGTCGAGCCCGAACCCGTTCGTGCCGAGCGGGTTGGCCGAGAACAGGTCCGGCCGCGCGTAGCCGGCGACGCCGATCGTCAGGGTGGTGTCGTCGGCGTTGCCCAGCGGCAGCAGATCGGCGAGCAGGGCGCAGCCGGTGAGGACGACCAGCCAGCAGACGCTGAGCCAGAAGGCGAGGTCGGCCCGACGCCGTCGGGTACGGCTGAGTTCAGGCATGCCGTCTCCGGATCCGAGGGTCGAGGTAGCCGTACAGCACGTCCACGGCGAGATTCAGCAGCAGGTAGATGACCGCGATCAGCAGCACACCGCCCTGGACCAGCTTGTAGTCGTTGTTCTGGGCGGCGGTGATGATGACGTTGCCCACCCCGGGCAGCACGAAGACCGCTTCGACGATGATGGTGCCGCCCAGCAGTCGGCCGGCGCTGACCCCGGCGAGGGTGATCAACGAGAACGACGAGGGACGCAGCGCTTCCCGGAGCATGATGTGCCAGCCGGGCATGCCCTTGGCCTTCGCGGCCAGGATGAAGTCCTCCTGCAGGGTGGCGACCAGGTCGCCGCGCAGCAGGCGGGCGAAGACCGGCGCCTCGGCCAGCGCCAGGGTCAACGCGGGCAGGAACGCGTGCCACAGGTTCTGCCCCCACCCGGCGTCGGACGGCCGGGCCCACTGCCCCAGCGGGAACCAGCCGAGCTGGATGGCGAACACCAGCAGCAGGAGCAGGCCGACCAGGAACGGCGGGACCGAGATGACGCCGATGGTGCCGGCGGAGATCCACCGGTCGACCAGCCCGCCGGCCCGGTAGGCCGACCACATCGCCAGCGGGACGGCGATCAGCAGGGCCAGCACGATGGCCATCGCGGCGAGCTGCAGGTTCACCGGGAACGCGCGCAGCAGCCGGTCGGAGACGTTCTCGATCGGCGGGACGAGGTTCTGCCCGAGATCGCCGCGCAGTACGCCGCCGAGCCATTCGAGGTAGCGCTGCACCGGCGGCTGGTCCAACCCCATCTCGGTACGGATCCGCTGGTAGTCGGCGGCCGTCCCGGTGTTGCCGAGCACCTGGGCGGCGGGGTCACCCGGCCCCAGCTGGAGCAGCCCGAACGTGCCCACACTGACCAGGAACAACACTGGGACGAGCAGGGCCAGTTTGATCGCCACGGTCCGCAACATCAGCGTTGCCTCCCCTCGTCGTGGGTCACACCAACGGAGCCGGACCGCCGTCGACCTCGATGGTCTGACCGGTCAGGTAGGACGCGGCGTCGCTGGCCAGCCAGCGGATCGCCGCGGCGATCTCGGCAGGCCTGCCGATCCGGCCGAGGACCGCGATCCGCCCCATCGCGTCGATCTCGGCCGCGGTGCGGTTACGTTCCATCAACGGGGTCCGGACCGGCCCGGGCGCGACACAGTTGACCCGGACCCCGGCGGGACCGTGGTCGATGGCCAGTGCGCGGGTCAGTCCGACGACTCCGGCCTTGGCCGCGCAGTACGCCGGGTTGGCCCGCATGCCCCGCAGGCCGGCCCCGGACGAGACGTTGACGATCGACCCGCCGACCGCCGTCAGCTGCGGCAGCGCGGCCCGGCACATCAGGTAGACCGAGGTGAGGTTGAGCGCCACCCAGCGGTCCCACTCGGCGAGGTCGATGTCGAGCACGGTCCGGCCGGGCCGGCTGCCGCCCACCACGTTCACCAGCGTGTCGAGCCGCCCGTACCGGGTGACGGCCGCGTCGACCGCCGCGGTGGCCCCGGCCTCGGTGGTCGCGTCGGCGACCACCGCGACCGTCGTCGCCGGGTCCAGGCCGCTGCCGGCGAGGTCGGCGGCGGTGGCTGCCAGCCCGTCGGCGTCGACATCGGCCAGGACCACCCGGTGTCCCGCCTCGGCGAAGACCCGGGCGGTGGCCGCCCCGATGCCGTGGGCGGCTGCGGTGATCAGGGCCACCGGGGGTGCCGGGGTGGTGCCGGCGGCGCCGGCACCACCCCGCCCGCTGACCCGCGCCGACGGGTCAGCGGCGTCGGTCGCGGATCGGCTGGTCATCCCCGCGTCGCCTCACCGAGCAGCACCACGGTGTTGACGCTCTGCAGCACGCCGCTGATCTCGTCGGAGACCAGCACCACTTCCGGCTGGGCGGTCAGCGCGAGGAACGGCACGTCCTCGGCGTACGCCCGGGCGATCGTGGTGATCGCGGCCTTGACCTCGGCCTCGCTGCCGGACGCCCGGCCTGCGGCGATCGCCTCGTCGACGGCGGGGTTGACGTAGCCGGAGAAGTTCCCGCCGCCGGCGGTGACGTAGGTCGAGTTGAAGTCCCGGTTGAGGGCGAAGAACGGCTCGGCATCGGAGATCGACGATCCGAAGCAGGCCAGGTCGAAGTCCTTGCGCACGATGACCGCCGAGGTGTTCGCGGCGATCTCCTGCTGGTCGGTGAGCTCGACCTGCATGCCGGCCGCCTCCAACATGCCCTGTACGGCGGTCCCCCAGGTCGGCAGACCCGTGTGGCAGCTGACCCGGATGCGTCCGTCCCAGCCGTCGGCCTTGGCCTGCTCGACCAACTGGCGGGCCCGGTCGATGTCGTACGCGGGTCCGTCGACGCCGTCGTACCACCGGGACTCCGCGGAGATCAGCGCGGTGGACATGGTGCCGGATCCGCCGTACACCCGTTGTTTGAGCGTCTCGGGGTCGATGGCCGCGGCGACCGCCTGCCGGACCCGTTTGTCGGCGGTCGGAGCGGTGGACTCCAACTGCGTACCGTCGGGCTGGCCTTCGCAGCGCGGCGCCGGCTCGCCCTGCTGGCAGGTGATCGGGAACCCGTTGTTCATGATCAACGTGTCGTTGGCGGAGTACGGAACCCGGATGCCTTCGGCGCCGTCGGCCTCGGCGTCCGCGATCGCCCCGGCGTCGCGCAGGAAGGCCAGATCGACCGTGCCCGCCCGGAATGCCTCGTAGGTCTGCGGTCCGTCGCCCGCGTGGATGAACCGTAGCCCGTCGAGCGGGACGTCGCCGCCCCAGTACTCAGGGTTGCGGGTCAGGGTGAGCGACTCTCCAGGGCGGAACTCGTCGATGGTGAAGGGGCCCGCGCCGCCGCCCTGCGGGTCGGTGCCGAAGGCGTCGCCCTGGGCGGCCACGGCCGCCGGGTTGACCACCATGCCGGGCGTTCCGGCGAGGGCGAACGGAAAGTTGTTCCACGGGAAGGCCAGGGTGAACACCACCGTGCGGTCGTCCGGGGTGGCGTAGTCGGTGATCGGTGCGACCAGCGAACTGGCGTTGGACCGTGCCTCGGTGTGCCGCTGCAGATTCGCCACGACCGCCGCCGCGTCGTACGGCGCGCCGTCGCTGAAGGTGATCCCGGAGCGCAGGGTGAGCGTCCACTGGGTGAAGTCGTCGTTAGGGGTCAGCGACTCGGCGGTCTGCGGCTCGAAGGTGCCGCCGGCCGGGTCGTACCGCATGATCGTGTCGTAGAGCGCCGCGAGTTCCGCGCCGCCGGAGTTGCCGGTGCCAGCGACCTGGACCGGGTCGAGTGACTGGGTGGCGGACCAGGTGGCCATGGTGAGGATGCCGCCGGTCTCGCTGCTATCGCTGTCGTCGCCGCACGCGGCGACGCTGGCGAGCAGCAGCCCGGCCACCGCGACGCGGGCGGACGCCCCGTTCCACTTGTGTTTCCGACCAGTTGCCATCTGCTTCTCCTGGTAGCCGTGAAGCCCGAGGCTTTGTGAATGCCATGTAAACTAGCCGCGTCCCGGCCACCAATCAAGCGCTCGCTTGGATATTGTTACCCGAGCTCCACCTGACCGAGCAGGTCATCCGGCCAGGCGGCGCACCAAGCGCTTGATTGACACTGCTATGCTGACGCCCGCCCGTCGCATCGCAGACCCGAAAGAGGCACCGTGGCAGAGTCGCTGGATCGACGACAGCAGATCATCGCCTGCGCGGCGGCCTTCTTCGCCAGTCGTGGCGTGGCCGCCACCACGGTCCGGCAGATCGCCGACGAGGTCGGCATCCTGTCCGGCAGCCTGTACCACCACTTCGACTCGAAGGAAGCGATCGTCGAGGCGATCCTCGGCCCCTACCTGGAGGACCTGCGCCGGCGGTACGCCGAGGTACTGGCCGGGGAGAACGATCCGGCGACCCGGCTGCGCGAGCTGGTGCGCGCTTCGCTGGACACTGCCGCGGCCCACCCGCACGCCACCGAGATCTACCAGAACGACGTCAACTACCTGCGCGGTCTGGCCCGGTTCCACTACCTCAAGGACGTCGCCCGCGAGGTGCAGAGCGCCTGGCTCGGAGTGATCGACGCCGGGGTCGCCAGCGGAGCGTTCCGCGCCGACATCGACACCCGGGTCTTCTACCGCTTCATCCGCGACGCCGTCTGGCTCTCGGTCCGGTGGTTCCACCCCACCCCGGACTACCCCACCAGCCGACTCGCCGACCAGTGCACCGCGATCTTCCTCGACGGCCTCGCCGCCCGCCCGACCGAGAACGACCGGCCCGGACCCGCTCACCCTGCGGCGAGTCTCGCCGCGAGCGAGCGTCCGCTGAGGTAGCCGTACGTCATCCCGGCGGACAGGGTCGCCCCGGCACCCGGATAACCCGGCCCGAACGGGCTCGCCGCGACGTTGCCGCAGGCATACAGCCCACCGATCAGCTCTCCGTCGACGCCGCGCACCTGCCCGTTGCCGTCGCAGAGCGGACCACCCTTGGTGCCCAGACAGCCCAGGTGCAGCCGGACCGCGTAGTAGGGACCGGCGCCGAGCGGACGCAGGTTGCGGTGCGGCGTCACCGTCGGATCGCCCCGGTACCGGTCGTAGACGGTCGTCCCGCGGCCGAACTGCGGATCCCGTCCGTGCTCGGCATGCCGGTTGAACTCGGCGACCTGCGCGGTCAGTCCGTCCGGGTCGATGCCGACGGCGTCAGCCAGCTCGGTCAGGCTCGGTGCCGTCGCCATCCACCCCGGAGTCGGCGCGTCCGGGGTGGCCGTGGCCACCGAGTACGACGACCGGAACCGGTCGTCGAACACCAGCCAGCAGGGCAGGTTGGCGTACTCGTAGCGGATCGGGTCGAAGGTGGCCATCGCCTTACCCAGGTCGTTGTAGTTCATCGCCTCGTTCGAGAAGCGCCGGCCCTGCCGGTTGACGATGATCCCGCCCGGTAGCGCCCGCAGGCCCGAGGTGGGCCGGAACAGCGGCGCCCCGTCGTAGGTGTCACCGACCGCGTACACCATCGGACCCCACCAGGCCTCGCTCATGTTGCCGAGCGCGGCACCGACCTCCATCACCATGCGCAGCCCGTCCCCGGCGTTCGCCGGTGGGCTGGCCGGCGCGTCCATCGGTACGCCGAGAAAGCGCCCGACCATCTCCTGGTCCCATTCGAACCCACCGGAGGCGAGGACCACGCCCCGCTCCACGGCGATCTCCACCTCGCCGTCACCGGTGGCCACGGTGATCCCGTCGACCTGACCACCGGTACGCCGCAGCCGGACCGCCCGGGTCTGCGGATGCACCGAGGCACCGAGCCGCAGACAGCCGTGCAGGAGCTCACCCACCAGCGCGGCGCCCATCCCGACGACGCCCTTCGCGGTGCGTTCGGCGATCAGCGCCCAGTCCCACCGGTCGAGCGTGTCCATCCCCCACTGGTCCAGTTCGAGCTTGGTGACCGGCACGGTCGAGTGGGTCGGGCGCAACCTGCCACGCAGATCGCCGAGGAGATTCGCGTCGAACAGGTCACTCTGCAGGGTGCGTCCGCCGGGGTGGGCGCCGGGCAGGTCCGGCTGGTAGTCGGGATGCTCCAGGTTCGGGGTGAACCGCAGCCCGGTGTGCGCCACCACCAGGTCCAGCATCGGGTTGACCTGATCGACGAAGGTCTCGATGAGCTGGTCGGGAACCCGGCCCAGGGCGAGTCTGCGCAGGTAGGTCACTGCGTCGTCGCGGCTGTCCGGCACCCCCGCCTCGGCCAGCCAACGGTTCGCCGGGGCCCAGATGGAGCCACCGGAGACGACGGTGGTGCCGCCGATCACCGGGGCCTTCTCCACGATGGTGACCCGCAGGCCGGCGGCCGCGGCGGTCAGGGCCGCGGTCAGGCCGGCGGCCCCGGTCCCGACCACCACCACGTCGGTACGTCGTGGCAACTCGTGCATGCTCGTCTCCTGCCTCGTCAGGCGCTGGCCCGCCGGGCTTCGAGAGCCTGGCGGATGTTGCGCAGGAAGTCCTCGGCGGTCGGCTCCACCATCGGTCCCATCAGCAGCTCGACCATCGGGGCCATCGGCCCGCCCGGAGTGAGCTGCAGGTGGAAGCGCAGCCGGGACCGGCCCGTCCGGGGCGGCCCGGACGGTACGGGCATGCCCGGCTCCAGGTCGGCCGCCGCCAGAGGGTCGGTCGCCGCCGGGGAGTCGGTCGCCGCCGGAGGGTCGGTCGCCGCCGGAGGGTCGGTCGCCGATCCGGTTGGCGGGCGGGTCGCCCGGCGGCGGTTCAACCAGCGCAGTAGACGGCCGGCCAGGGCGAACCTGATCCGGCGCAGCAGTCCGGGGCGGTTCTGTTCCTCCGGCTCGGGCCGTCGCTGGTCTCCCGAGGCCGAGAGACCGTCGCCCGAGTCGGCCGCGGTGGCGTCACCGGCCACCGGCGGCGCGTCGATCGGCTCGATGTCGAAGCTGCCCTGCCCGGTGATCCGTTCGGTCAGCCCGGTGATGGTGAACTCGGCCCGCCGGCCCGGCTCCCAGACGGTGATGTCGGCCTGCAGGTCCACCTCACGGGCGAGGACCCCGACGTCACCGCGCAGCGTCCAGATCGACCGCCGATCGTCGACCAGGTCCAGCTTCTGGAAACCGACCAGGAAGTGCGCCCAGTTCGGGATCACCTCGACGAACGACCACACCTCGTCGACGCCGACGTCGATGTCGAGGGTGTAGCTGGCCTCAATCATGGTCGGGCCGGCCCGGCAGGATGGAGATCGGCTGCTGCCGCATGCTCCAGGTGAACTCGATGTCGATCGCGCCGGCCGGGCACTCCACCCGGCAGACGTCGCAGTAGCTGCACTCGTCCGGGTAGCGGACCATCTCCGCCACGCCCCGGTCGATGTGCAGAATGTCGCCCGGACAGACGTCCTGACAGATCCCGCAGAGCGTACAGAGGTTCTCATTGATCCGTGGTGCCATGGCTATCCCACCTTCCCGGCGAGCCGTGCTCCCCGCTCACCGACCAGTTCCACGACCGACCGGTTCTCCAGTTGCGCCGCACGCCAGGACGGGGTCGGCACGGTGTGCTCCAGGACCGGCTGCTCGCCGTCGTGTCCAGCCAGGATCGACACGCCGAGCCACCGCTGGTCGTCGGCGCCGGGCCGGTCGGTGCGGTAGTGGCCCATCAGGAAGCTGAACCGGCTCTCGTCGCGCTCCAGCGCGACGGCGGTCATCATCTCGTCGAACAGCCGCAGGTCGAACGCCTCATGAGCGCGCATCAGCTCGTGGCCGTTGCCGGCGTGGACCTCGCCGGCGGCGGCCGCGTACCCACGCAGGTACTCGGCGGCCTGCCGCAGTCCGATCTCGTTGCGGTCCATCCCGACGTACTTGGTCATCAGGTCCTGCAGCTGGTGCTCGTACTCACGCCAGCCGATCCCGCTGGTCCGGTTCAGCGGTGCCAGGGTCCGCCGTCGCTCGGCGGCCACCGCCGAGGCGTCCAGCACCGGCGCGGCGGCGGACCGGGCGAACTCGGCGGCGGTCCGGCCGATGACGTACCCGCTGGCCAGCGAGCCGGCCAGGGCGTACGCCGGGGTGGCCAGGTCGCCGGCGGCGAACAGCCCGGGGACCCGGGTCTGCCCGTCCGCGCCGACCACCACCCCCTTGGGCGACCCGGTGGCCGACCATGCGCCGTTGAACAGCTCGAACTCGACCGGGTGCCGGGCCAGGTCGATGCCGGACTGCTCCAGGAACTCCAGGAACAGCGGCGCGTCGTAGGAGATGTAGTCGCTGATCGCGGCGATCTCGGCGGGCGGCAGGTGGGTGCAGTCGATGTACACCGGGCCACGGCCGGCGAGCACCTCACCGGCCGCCTTGCCGACGATGCCGAACCCGAACCGCCGCTCCCCCTCGACGTCCGGCAGGTCGGCGATGAGCTGACCGTTGCCGTTGACCAGCCGGCCACCGGCCTCCAGTAGGTTGCCCATCGCGCCGGTGGCGAAGCCACGCGGGAAGAGGAAGGTCCCGAGGAACTCGATGTTGGCGGCCACCGCACCGGCCCGCGCGGCGAGGGCGAACCCGGTGGTGGCGTGATACGGCCGGTGGTAGGTGTGGAAGGCGTCGCGCCGGGGCGAGTTGAAGATGACCCGTTCGGCGTTGCCGGTGGCGACGATCACCGCGCCGGCGCGGAAGGTCAGGAATTCGCAGGACCGGATGTCGAAGCCGGTCGCGCCGACCGCGCGGCCGGTGTCGTCGAGCTGCACGCTGGTGGCGTGCACCCCGCCGATGATCCGGACCCCGTCGGTGGCCGCCGCCCGCTGCGCCAGCCGGGGCTTGATGTCGGCGCCGTCGAACTTGAGCACGATCGGCCCGGGCGTCCACATCCGGCCGACCCGCTCGTAGTCGCCGTCGGCGTTGCGCAGCGGCACGCCGGACTCCTCCAGGAACCGGCAGACGGCCGGCAACGGTTCGATGCCCAGCGGCCGGGCGACCGCCATGTCGACCAGTCCGAGGGCGATGTCGCAGTACCACTCGGCGAAGACCTCCGGGGTGTCCCAGGGCTCGCCGAGATCAAGGTAGGTGGTGAGGAAGGCCAGGCCCCGACCGGCGTCGCCGGAACGGCGTACCGATCTGGTCTTGTCGACCAGGACCACCGAGGCCCCGGATTCGGCGGCCCGGACGGCCGCCACACAGCCGGCGATTCCCCCACCGATGACGAGTACGTCGGATTCGATCACGTTGCCGTCCACCGGTGCCTCCTCCTATCGCCGGTGACTCGCCGTAGTCGACGGACACCGAAAGTCGATCATGTCATCGCGCCTGGTCAGCGGGGTCGGTCGAGCGGACCGGGTCATATCCACGGTGGCGGTGCCGCGACTGCGGCCCCGACCGGCCGCACCGTCAAACGGCTGGTCGGCACCCGGCCGATCAGCCAACCGAGCAGGTCTCCGGCGGTCCCGGACAGTTCCACCGGGCGGTCGGGGTCGGTACCACCGGCCCCGACGGCACCGGAGGGCGACCCCGGCCCCGTCTCCACCCGCCAGCTCCGCCGCCGATCGGTGGCCCGCAGTCGCACGGCCGGGCCCGTGCCACGGTGGCTGTAGGTGGCGGTCACCTCGTTCAGCAGCGCGTCGGTGAGCGGACCGGGCAGGTCGGCCAGGGTCCCGCCGAGGTCGAGGTCGGCCTGGTGCACCCAGACTTCCCGGACCCGCAGCCAGAGCACCTGGTCGGCGGGCACCTCGCGGCCCTGACCGGTACGGACGGTGGCCGACCAGGCGTCGTCGGGCATCGACCGGACCGCGTCGGCGAGCCGACCCGCCGCGCCGGCCAGGTCGGCGCGCAGTGCGTCGGCACCGCGCCCGGCACCGGCGTCGATGTCCGCGCCGCGCTGGGCGGCGCTGGCGTACATCGGGCTGACCGACCCGGTCCGCGCCCAGGTCAGCAGGTTCACCAGCGCGTCGGCGTTACGGGCCAGGTGGGTGACCAGGTGCGCCCGGGTCCAGCCGGGCAGCCGGCTCGGTGCCGCCGCGTCGGCGTCGGTGAGCTGGTCGACCAGTTCCCGGCACCGCTGTTCCCCGGCGGTCAGCCAGCCCATGGTGGCGGCGGCCTCCTCGCCGGTCACGGCCGCTCCGCCCGGCAGGTGTTGCGGCACTCGCCGACCCCACCGATCCGGGTGACCAGAACGTCACCGTCGGCCAGGTACCGGGGTGGTTTACGGGCATGACCCACGCCGCCGGGCGTCCCGGTGGCGATCACGTCGCCGGGCCGCAGGGTGCAGATGGTGGAGAGGTACGCCACCAGCCGTGGCGGGTCGAAAACCAGCTCGGTGCTGTCGGAGCTCTGCACCACCTCGCCGTTGACCAGGCATTCGACGCTGAGCCCGGCGTCGAGGTCGAGTTCGTCCGGGGTGACCAGGCAGGGTCCGAGCGGGGTGGTCGCCTCGAAGGTCTTGCCGGCCAGCCACTGCGGGGTGCGGTACTGCCAGTCACGGGCGGTGACATCGTTGAGCACGGTGTAGCCGGCGATCGCGGCGGCGGCCTGCTCGGGGTCGGCGTGCCGGACCGTGCTGCCGACGACGACCGCGAGTTCGGCCTCCCAGTCCATCGCGGTCGAGGCGGCCGGCAGTACGACCGGGTCGGTGGCTCCGATCAGCGCCGGTGGGTACTTGGCGAAGATCGTCGGATGTTCGGGCAGCTGGCGGCCCATTTCCAGGATGTGCCGGCGGTAGTTCAGCCCGACGCAGATGATCTTCTCCGGCCGGCTGACCAGCGGCGCGTGGTCGAGTCCATCGATCGGGTGCCGGGTGCCGTCGGCGGTGGCGGCGCGCTGCGCCCAGGCGGGGTCGGTGAGCAGTTCGCCGAGGTCGGCGGCGCCGACCTCGACCGCCGCGTCGGCGTCGACCCGGACCGCGGCGGTCCGGTCGCCGGTACGGATGGTGGCCAGTCTCATGCCGGATCACCCGCCGGCTGGTGGTGCAGGTGCAACGCCTGGTAGACGGGCGCGTCACTGAACCGGAACAAATCGGCGCCGGATCCGGTCCGCAGCCGCACCGGGCACCAGGATGGTACGGCGAACAGGTCGCCGGTGCGGACCTGATGTTCCCGGCCGTCGAGCTCGACGGTGGCCTGCCCACTGAAGACCTGCCACACCGACGAGCCGACCTCCCGGCGGGTCGCCGTGGCCGCCCCGGCGGCCAGCCGGTGCATCTCCAGGCGCAGCGTGGTCAGCGCGTCCCGCCCGGTGGTCGGATTGACGAAACGCACGGCGGCGTGGCCGGGTTCGACGAGCGCCGGATGGCCTTCGTCGGCGAGTTCCAGCTGCGCGGTGAGCGCCGCGTCGGTGTGCGCCCAGCGGTACGCCGGCAGTGGCGAGTGGACGGTGTCCCGGTCGACGGCGAGTGGACGGAGCCCAGGGTGGGCCCAGAGCCGCTCGCCCCGGGACACCGCCGGGGTCGACGTGTCGGTGAGGTCGTCCGGCCCGAACTCGAAGAACCCGGCGTCGAGTTGGGAGTTGAGTGGGATGTCGAGTCCGTCCAGCCAGACCATCGCGGTGTCGGCGGTGTTGTGGTGTTCGTGCCACGCCCAGCCCGGGGTCAGTAGCAGGTCGCCACGGCGCATTGCGACCGGATCGCCGTCGACGACCGTCCAGACGCCCTCCCCGTCGAGCACGAAGCGGAACGCGTTCTGACTGTGCCGGTGCGCCGGGGCGACCTCGCGCGGCCCGAGGTACTGCACGGCCGCCCAGAGGGTCGCGGTGGCGAACGGCTCGCCGGGCAGGCCGGGGTTGGCCAGGGCGATGGCCCGACGTTCGCCGCCGCGCCCGACCGGGACGAGGTCACCGGCGCGGGTGGCGAGCGGCAGCAGTCGGGTCCAGGGCCAGACGTGCGGCGCCGCCCGGGGCGTCGGGACCACCGGCATCAGACCGTCCCGTACGGTCCACAACGGGGCGAGTCCGGCGGCGTCGAAATCGGTGTAGAGCTGCTGCAGAGCGCGGTCCTGCACCGTGCCGGCAGCGGCCTCGGAGTCCAGGTCAACCATGTCGCCAGGTTAGGAACCTTCTTTACGACGGAATGATCGCGTGGTGATAATTCTCTGGTGCAGAACGCCGTGCCGTACCCCATCGAGTCCGTCGACAACGCCCTGCGGCTGATCCTGCTGTTGCGGGAGCGGTCCCGGCTCGGCGTGGCCGAAGCCGCCCGCCACCTCGGGGTGGCCCCGTCCACCGCCCACCGGCTGCTCGGCATGTTGAAGCACCACGGCTTCGCCGTCCAGGACGGCCGTCGGGCGTACCTGCCCGGACCGGTCTTCGCCGACCTGGGGCTGGTCGCCGGGCGGCCCGGCCCCGATCTGCGTACCGTGGTCCGGCCGCATCTGGAGCGGCTCAGCGGTGAACTGCAGGAGACCGTGCATCTGGCGGTCCTGCAGGGGACCGCCGTCAGGTTCCTCGACGGCGTGGAGGCCACCCACGGCCTGCGCGTCGGCTCCCGGGCCGGGATGTCGATGCCGGCGCATTGCACCTCCGGCGGCAAGGTCCTGCTTGCCCAGCTGAGCCCGGCGGAGCTGGAGGTGCTCTATCCCCGGGGCCTGCCGGCGGTGTACGGGCCCGCGGTCGAGGATCTGGCGACCCTGCGGCGCCAGTTGACTACCGCCCGCCGGCTCGGCTACGCGGTCAACCGCGAGGAGAGCGAGCGGGGCATCACCGGGATCGGGGTCTGCCTGCGCGACACGACGGGCCGGGTCCACGGCGCGCTGGCGGCCGGGATGCCCACCGCGCGTTGCCCCAACACTCGGATTCCCGAGGTCGCGGCGGCACTGCGCAGCGCCGCCGGGCTGATCGCCACCGAACTGGGCGGGAGCTGACCCCGGCACCAAGCTGCAACACCGGCGCAACACCCCGTTGACGAAGCAAGCGCTTTGTTGGTAGCTTCCTCGCCTACTCTCGCCGGCGCCGTGCCGTGCCGCACCGCTGGTAGAGCAACTGCCGCCTACCGAAGGTGGGACCGAAAAGTGAGATCCGTACACCGCACACTCGCGCCGTTACTGGCGTTGTCCCTGCTGCCGCTCGCCGCTTGCAGCACCAGTGCCGACACCGACTCCGACACCACCGACGACAACGCCGCCGCCGCGCCCGGCTGTCCGCCGGCGACGTCCGGCTCGGTGGCCCACGACCCGACCGCGATCCTCAAGTACGGCAGCGTGCCGGCCAGCTCGCTCGATCCGATCCGGATGGTCGAAGCCAACGAGATCACCGTGCTGCAGACGATCTTCGACCCGCTGGTCAAGCTCGACGCCGCCGACCAACCGATACCCGGCCTGGCCACCGGGTGGAGCGTCGTCGACGACAACGTCATGGAGTTCACCCTCCGCGAAGGTGTCGTCTTCTCCGACGGCACCCCGTTCGACGCCGAGGCGGTGCGCTTCAACATCGACCGGGCGATGAACGACGAGGAGTCGAACATCAAGGGCGACCTGGCCAACGTCCAGGCCGTCGAGGTGGTCGACGAGTACACCGTACGGTTCGAGCTGGATCCGCCGAACCCGGCCGCCTTCCCGATCGTCCTGTCCGACCGGCCCGGGCTGATGGCCTCGCCCACCGCGGTGCGGGCCGCCGGCTCCTCCACCGCGTTCAGCGACGCGCCGGTCGGCGCCGGTCCGTACGCCGTCGAAGGCCCCTGGTACGCCCGGGAGAAGGTCAGTGTCCGGGCCTGGGACGGCTACTGGAACGCCGAGGAGCGGCTGCTCGGCGGGATCGACTTCGTCGAGACCTCCACCGACGCCAGTCTCGGCGCACTGCAGGCCGGCGACCTGGACGTGCAGTACATCGAGGACGACAAGGTCGCCGCGGCCTGCGCCGACGACCGGCTGCGGGTGATGTCCTCGTCGACCAACGAGGTCCGGGCGTTGCTGATCAACCAGGCGATGGAGCCGTTCGACGACGTCCGGGTCCGCCAGGCCCTGCAGTACGCCCTGGACCGCGAGGCGATCACCGAGGCGCTGACCGACGGTCGGTCCGAGGCGGCCACCCAGTGGTTCCCGGAGGGCTCGGTGCCCTACTCGCCCGAACTGGCCGACGCCTACCCGTACGATCCGCAACGGGCCCGGGAGCTGCTGGCCGAGGCAGGCTACCCGGACGGGGTGACCTTCACCGCCGAGATCGGCGGCACCTTCACCGCGTACGTCCGGATGGGTGAGCTGGTGCAGGCGCAACTGGAGCAGGCCGGGTTCACCATGGACCTGCAGCTGATCGACCCGGCGCAGATGCTGGCCCGGCTGTACGGCACCGCCGACTCGCCGCCGCAGATCGCGGCCGCACCGCTGGCCATGGCACCGGCCCGGTCACCGTCCAGCCGGTTCCGGGAACGGTTCTTCGAGGACGGCCGGTACAACCCGTCCGGCGAAACCATCCCCGGCCTGCGGGACCTGGTCGTCCAAGCGGACGCCGCGGTCGACCCCGACGAGCGGGCCGACCTGCTGCGCCAGGCGGCCACCCTGGTCTCCGAGGAGGCCGCCGCCGGAGTGCCGCTGTTCTTCGTCGCCGGCCACACCGCGATGGGGGCCCACGTCGGCGGGGTACAGCGCGGCTCCACCCGGTCGAACATGATCTTCGACGGGCTGTACATCACCGAGGGCCGGGTACCGGTGGGCTGACCACCCGGACCGCCTTCGCGGGCGGTCGCAGCGGCGTCGCGGGATCCGTCGGACGGATCCCGCGACGCCGAGGTGTGCCGGCGGCACGGATGTCCGCGAGGCCGGGACGGTGGTGGGTCAGGCCAGCGCGCCGCCGTCGGCGCGCAGCACGCTGCCGGCGACGAACGACGCGTCCGGCGAGGCCAGGAACGCGATGGTGCGGGCGATCTCGGCCGGTTCCGCCCGCCGGCCGGTCGGCCGCACCGGGGCCGGGCCGGCGGCCGCACCGCCGGTCGACGCGGCATCGCCGCCGCTCAGCGCGGCCCGCATCCCGTCGGCCAGCAGGGTCCGCACCGCGCCGGGGCAGAGCACGTTGATCCGTACGCCGGCCGGGCCGTACTCGGCCGCCAGCGAGCGCATCAGCGCGATCAGCCCGCCCTTGGACGCCGCGTACACCGCGCTGCCGGACCAGCCGCGCAGCCCGGCCACCGAGGAGACCGCCACGACGGTGCCACCGGTGGCCACCAGGTGCGGCATCGCGGCCTGGGCCAACAGGAACGGTGCCCGCAGGTTGACGTCGAGCACCCGGTCCCACTCGGCGACGGTGACCGCGTCGGACGGTCCGGCCTGACCCACCCCGGCGACCAGGGCGAGCACGTCGATCCGGCCGTACCGGCGTAGACAGGTCTCGACGACGGTGGCCGCCGCCGCAGGCCCGGCCAGGTCGGCGGTGAGCGTCCCGACCCGGCCACCGGCGGCTCCCACCTGCTCGCGCAGCGCGGCGAGACCGACGGGGTCGACGTCCACCCCGAGTACGGTGTCGCCGCACGCGGCGAGGTGCTCGGCGGTGGCCCGGCCGATGCCGGCGGCTGCCCCGGTGACCACCGCGACCCGTGGCTCAGCCATCCAGCACCGCCCGCAGCACGGCGAACGCCTGCGCGGTCGCGGTCCGGCCGGTGTCCAACTGGTGCCACTGGGTGAAGAAGCCGTGCGCCACACCGGGATGGCTGGCCAGGGTCACCGCGACCCCGGCGGCGCGCAGCCGGGCCGCGTACGCCTCGTTCTCGCTGCGCAGCGGGCAGTGTTCGGCGGTGACCAGGTAGGTCGGCGGCAGGCCGGCCAGATCGCCGGCGCGCAGCGGGCAGGCCGCCGGCTGGTCCGGGTCGGCGTCGCCCAGATACTGGTGCCAGTACCAGCGCAGATGGTCGACGGTGACCGCGTACCCGTGGCCGTTGCTGCGGTAGGAGTCGGTGTCGAACCGGTGGTCGAGCATCGGGTAGACCAGCAGCTGGTACGCCAGGGCCGGGCCGCCGCGCGCGGCGGCGAGTTGGGCGGCGACCGCGGCGAGGTTGCCGCCGGCGCTGTCGCCGGCCACCGCGATCCGCGCCGGGTCGACACCCAGCGCGGCGGCGTTGCCGGCGGTCCAAGCGGTCGCGGCGTAGGCGTCCTCGGCGGCGGCCGGGAACCGGTGCTCGGGGGCGAGCCGGTAGTCGACCGACACCACCACCGCACCGCTGTCGCGGGCCATCAGTCGGCACAGCCCGTCGTGGGTGTCCAGCGAGCAGAACGTGAAGCCGCCGCCGTGGCAGAACACGACCGCCGGCTGCGGCCGCCCGGTCGGCGCCGGGTGGTAGACCCGCACCCGCAGACCGGCCGGACCGGCGCGGTGTTCGGCGACCCGGTACACCGGCGGGCCGGCCGGCGGGTTGCCCGGCCGGGTGGCGAGGATCCGCCGTGCCTCGGCGGCGTCGTGCACCTCGGTGCCGAGCGCCGGCATCCGCCGGGCGGCCGCTGCCACCGCGGCGGCGGACTGCGGATCGAGTGCCATGGGTCAGACCACCGGATCGTTCGCCGGGTACGGATCGGGTGCCGGGTCGTCGAGGCGCAGACCCGGGTAGCCGGCCGCGGCGATCTCGTCGCACCGCCGCCGGTAGCGGTCCAGCCCGCCGACGTACGGCAGGAAGACCCGGGGTTTGCCGGGTACGTTCGCGCCGATGAACCACGAGTCGGCCTGCGGGTAGAGGGTGGCCGCGGCGAGACCGGCGACGTGCGCCACCCACGCGTCCTGGTGGTCGGGGTCGGCCTCCACCCGGGTCACTTCCCGGTCGCGCAGGTACCCGAGCAGGTCGGCGAGCCATTCGACGTGCTGCTCGATCGCCATGATCACGTTGACCAGCACCGACGGGCTGCCCGGCCCGGTGACGGTGAACATGTTCGGAAAGCCGGCGACGGCCAGTCCGAGGTAGCTGCGCGGCCCGTCGGCCCACACCTGGCGCAGCGACCGCCCACCGCAGCCCCGGATGTCGATGCGGGTCAGCGCTCCGGTCATCGCGTCGTAGCCGGTGGCGAAGACGACCGCGTCGACCGGGTACTCCCGGCGGCTGGTCCGCACGCCGCCCGGGGTCAGTTCCACGATCGGCTCGGTCCGTACGTCGACCAGGTCGACGTCGGCGCGGTTGAAGGTCTCGAAGTATCCGGTGTCGCGGCAGATCCGCTTCGTCCCGATCGGGTGGCCCTGCGGGCAGAGCAGTTCGGCGGTGGCCGGGTCGGTCACCGTGGCCCGGATCTTCTCCCGGACGAAGTCGGCGACCGCGCGGTTGGCGTCGGCGTCGGTCAGCACGTCGGTGAACGCGGTCAGGAAGGACACCTCGCCGTCACGCCAGCGCTGCTCCAGCTCGGCCCGGCGGACCTGCTCGGGGACCTGCAGCACCCCCTTGCCCGTCCGCCGGTGCAGCGCCCGTGGGTTCTCCCGCATCATCGCCCGGATCTGCGGGTACCTGGCCTTGACGTCGGCCTGTTCGCCGGGCAGCAGCGGCCGGTTGCGGGCCGGCAGGCTGAAGTTGGCGGTCCGTTGGAAGACCGTCAGGTGTGCCGCCTGCTCGGCGATCGGCGGGATCACCTGGATGCCGGACGACCCGGTGCCGACGACAGCGACCCGCTGGCCGGTGAAGTCGACCTCGCGGTGCGGCCACTGTCCAGTATGGTAGATCGGGCCGGTGAAGTCACGCTGGCCGGGCCAGTCCGGGGTCCGGGCGGCGGACAGGCATCCGACGGCGGTGATCAGGAACCGGCCGACGAAGGTACGCCCGCCATCTGCGCGCAGCCGCCACAGCCGGGCCTGTTCGTCGAAGTCGGCGGTCCGGATCCGGGTGTCGAAGGTGATGTCACGGCGCAGGTCGAACCGGTCGGCGACGTGTTCGGCGTACCGCAGGATCTCCGGCTGGGCGGCGAACCGCTCGGTCCACTCCCACTCCTGCTGCAGCGGCTCGGAGAACGAGTAGGAGTACTCCAGACTCGCCACGTCGCAGCGGGCACCGGGGTACCGGTTCCAGTACCAGGTGCCGCCGACGCCGCCAGCCGCCTCGACCGCGTGCACGGTGAAGCCGAGCGCGCGCAGCTTGTGGATCAGGTACATCCCGGCGAACCCGGCCCCGACGACCAGCACGTCGTGCCGGTCCGCCGGACCGGCGGGGTCGTCGACCGTGGTGTCCGTCGTCATCCCGACCGACGCTAGCCAACCGAGCGCTTGTTCGTCAACGTGGCTGCCGGGGGACGACGGACGGGGGCATGCCGGATCACCGGGACCGACGAGCATTGACGAACAAGCGCTCGTTAGGTAGGTTGCCCGGACAGTCAGACGCTGGTCAGCCAGCGTTCCGGCGGCCAAAGGATCACCCACGAATGGTCACCCTCGTCCTCCGGCGCCTCCTGTCAGCGATCCCGCTCCTGCTGATCGTCTCGCTGGGCGCGTTCTCACTGGTCGCGCTGCTCCCCGGCGACCAGGCGATGGCGATCGCCGGCGAACACGCCACCCCGGAACAGCTGGCCGCGCTACGCCAGCAGCTACGCCTCGACGACCCCTTTCTGGTCCGCTACGCGCACTGGCTCGGCGGCGTCCTGCAGGGCGACCTCGGCGACTCCCTGGTGACCGGCCGGGCGATCAGCGACGAGATCCTGCGCCGCGCACCGCTGACCGCGAGCATCGCCCTGGGCACCCTCGTCGTGGTGCTACTGATCGGCGTACCGACCGGCATCCTGCAGGGCGTCTACGCCGGCCGCGTCGTCGACCGGCTCGGCCTGCTCGGTAGCGCCGCCGGCCTGGCCGTACCGAACTTCTGGCTGGCGACCATGCTGATCACCATCTTCGCGGTGCAGTTGCGCTGGCTACCGGCCACCGGCTACAGCCCGCTCAGCGAGGGCGTGCTGCCCTGGGCGCAGCACCTGATCATGCCGTCGATCACCCTCGGCGTGTTCACCGCCGCCGAGATGGCCCGCCAACTGCGCACCGGCTTCCTCCACGCGTACGCCCAGCCCTACATCCGGACCGCCTGGTCCAAGGGGTTGCCGGCGCGCACCGTGATCGGCAAACACGCACTCAAGAACGCGGCGGCGCCGGCGATCACCGTGCTCGGCATCCGGCTCGGGCACCTGCTGTCCGGCGCGGTGATCGTCGAGTCCATCTTCGGCATGCCAGGGCTCGGCAAGTTCGCCATCGACGCCATCCTCAACCGGGACTTCACCGTCGTACAGGCTGTCGTCCTGGTCTCCGCGGTGGTCGTGCTCACCGCGAACCTGCTCGTCGACATCGCCTACGGACTCCTCAACCCGAAGGTGCGGATCTCTTGAGCCGACCAGTGAGCACCGACGACACCGCGGCCACCGCCAACCCCGCCGAGCCCGGCACCGGGCCGGAACCGGGCGGGCTCGACCGCCGCGACCGCGGCGACACCCTCGTCGCCCGGATCCGCAGCCAGCCGATGACCGTGGTCGCCCTCGGCTACCTGGTGCTGCTCAGCCTGTTGGCGGTCGCCGCGCCGCTGGTCAGCCCGTACGACCCGTACGCCACCGACTTCCGGGCGATCCTCGACCCGCCGTCGGCCGCGCACTGGCTCGGCACCGACGACCTCGGTCGGGACATGCTCAGCCGGCTGCTGTACGCCTCCCGCTCCTCCCTACTGGCCTGTCTGCAGGCGGTCGGGCTCGGCCTGCTCGGCGGAGTCCTGCTCGGGGTGACCGCCGGCTACTTCGGCGGCTGGGTGGACCGGATGGTGATGACGCTGATCGACGCCGTGCTCAGCGTCCCCGGCCTGCTGCTGGCGATGTCCATCGTCGGCGTGCTCGGGCCCGGGCTGCGCAACGCCATGTTCGCCCTCGCGGTCATCTTCGTGCCGATCTTCGCCCGGTTGAGCCGCATCCAGGCGCTGGCGGTACGCGAGGAGACCTACCTCGAGGCGGCCCGCTCGATCGGGGTCTCCCACCTGCGGTCGGTGCTGCGGCACGTGCTGCCCAACATCGCCGGTCCGCTGGTCGTCCAGGTCTTCATCACGATGGCCGTGGCGATCGTCGCCGAAGGCGCGATGAGCTACCTCGGGCTCAGCATCCAGCCGCCGGAAGCGAGCTGGGGCAACCTGCTGCAGCGGGCGTTCTCGTCGGTCGCCTCGGCCCCCTGGTTGATCTTCATCCCCGGCCTGACCATCACCCTGACGGTCGTCGCCTTCCAGGTGCTCGGCGACGGACTCAGCCAGGCCCTGTCCGGTGGGCACCAGCAGAAAGCAGGCAACCGTTGACTGCCGCGAGCACCACGACCGGACCGCTGCTGGAGGTCGACGGCCTGACCGTGAGTGTCGGGTCCGGACGTGACACGGTGCACCTGGTCGAGCAGGTCGATCTGACCGTCGCCGCCGGCGAGACCCTCGGCCTGGTCGGCGAGAGCGGCTCAGGTAAGAGCATCACCTGTCTCGCCCTGGCCGGCCTGCTGCCGCCCGGGGCCCGGATCACCGGCGGTTCGATCCGATTCGCCGGCCAGGAGCTCACCGGCCGCTCGCCCGCCGAGCTGACCCGGTTCCGCGGCAACCGGGTCGGCATGGTCTTTCAGGAGGCGCTGAGCAGCCTGAACCCAGCGTTCACCGTCGGCAACCAGATCGTCGAGAGCCTGCTGCGACACACCAGTATGAACCGCCGGCAGGCCCGGGCCCGCGCGGTGGAACTGCTCGACCTGGTCCGGATCCCGGATCCGCAGCAGCGGGTGGCCAGCTATCCGCACGAGCTGTCCGGCGGGATGGCCCAACGGGCGCTGATCGCGATGGCCATCGCCGGCGAACCGGAGCTGCTGATCGCCGACGAACCGACGACCGCCCTGGACGTGACGGTCCAGCTGCAGATCCTGCAGCTGCTCGGCGATTTGCGTGACGCGCTGGGGATGTCGTTGCTGCTGGTGTCGCACGATCTCGGCGTCATCGCCACGATGGCGCAACGGCTCAGCGTCATGTATGCCGGTCAGGTCGTCGAGTCCGGTCCGGTCCGCGACGTGTTCGCCGCACCACGGCATCCGTACACCTCGGCGCTGATCTCGTCCAGCGCGGAGGTTGCCGAGAAGGCCACCCGGCTGCCGGTCATCCCCGGCCAGGTACCGCGCCCGGGCCACTTCCCCGCCGCCGGCTGCCGGTTCGCCAACCGGTGCGCCCACGCGCAGCCGCAGTGGACTCGGACCGACCCGCCGTGGACGGTGCTGGACGGCGGCGACCGGGGCACCCGGTGCGGCCGGCACGCCGAACTCGAACTGCCCGGCACCGGCCCGGCACCGGCCACCGGCCCGGCGCCCGCCACCGAATCCGACCCTCCGGCGGCGACCGACGCGGTGACCGAGGCGACCGTCGAGGATGCCGGCACCGGTGATCCGATCGACGACGGCGATCCGACCGATGCCGGGGACATCGGCGACGCCGACGACGGGGCCGTGCTGCGACTGCGCGGCCTCAGCAAGCAGTTCCCGGTCCGGCGCGGGGTGCTCGGCCTGCGCCGGGTGGTGGTGCACGCGGTCGACGGCGTCGACCTGACGGTGGCCCGTGGCCGGACCCTCGGCCTGGTGGGCGAGAGCGGATCCGGTAAGTCGACCGTCGGCCGGCTCGCCCTGCGGTTGATCGAACCCAGCAGCGGGGAGGTCTCCTTCCTCGGGCGGGACCTCGCCGCGATGCGCCGGGGCGAGCTGCGGTCACACCGACGCGGCATGCAGATGGTGTTCCAGGACCCGTACGCCTCGCTGGACCCGTCGATGACGGTCGGGCAGAGCATCGCCGAACCGCTGGTGGTGCACTCCCGGCTGACCCCGGCCGAGCGCCGCCGCCGGATCGGCCAGCTGCTGGAACGGGTCGGTCTGGACCCGGCACTGGCCCGCCGGTCGCCGCGAGCCCTGTCCGGCGGCCAACGACAGCGGATCTCGTTCGCCCGGGCGCTGGCGCTCGAACCCCAGCTGATCATCTGTGACGAGCCGGTGAGCGCGCTGGACGTCTCCACCCGGTCGCAGATCGTCAACCTGGTCCAGGACATCCAGGAGGCCGAGGGCATCGCCTTCCTGTTCATCGCCCACGACCTCGCGCTGGTCCACCATGTCAGCCACGAGCTGGCGGTGATGTACCTGGGGCGGGTGGTGGAGAGCGGTCCGGCCAGTCGGGTGTACGCCAGCCCTGCCCACCCGTACACCCAGGCGCTGCTGGCCTCGATGCTGACCCCGGCCAGTCACGGGCTCGCCGACCGGCGCACCCCGACCGGAGAGATCCCCAGCCCGATCGACCCACCGTCGGGTTGCCGGTTCCGCACCCGCTGCCCGCACGCGATGCCGGTGTGCGCCGAGGAGACCCCACGGCCGGCGCCGGTCGCCGGCGGCGGCTGGTCCGCCTGTCACCTCACCGGCTGAGCCGGCTGCCGGGCCGGCCCGCCGCCGGCAACAACCGTGGCTGCCGGGCCGCTTCCGCACCGGCGACCAGGCCGAAGACCGCCGCCTCGAGCAGCCCGCCCGCGTAGCCGGCCCGCGGGCCGCCGTGCAGCCCGCCCATGGTCGCGCCGGCCGCGTACAGCCCGGTGATCGGCTGGCCGGCGGCGTCGCGCAGCCGGGCCCGGCCGTCGACCCGCAGCCCGCCGAGAGCGAACGTGACCCCGGCCACCAGCGGCACCGCCCGCAGCGGCGGTACGGCCAGCCGCAGTCGGCCGGTACGCGGCGGCGACGCGTTCTCCGGCGCCGCCCGCAGCTGCGCCACCGTGGCGGACAACCCCGCCGGGTCGATGCCGGCTCGCGCCGCCAGGTCCGCCGGACCGGTTCCGGTCAGCACGGTCGCACCGCAGTCGAGCAGGTACGGGTTGGGGGCCGGGTCGCCGATCCGCCCCTCGGTGCGCCACCCGTCGTCGTCGACGATCAGCCAGCATCCGTCCGGTGCCGGGCCGTGGGCCACCGCGTTGGTCGTGGTCACTCCGTGGTGGCTCTCGTCGACCAGCCGCCGACCGTCTCCGCCGACGACGATCCCGACCGCCGCCAGCGGGTCCAGGATCGGATACGGCCACAGTCGACTGTCCTGGCGCGCCTCACGGACCAGCAGGTGGCCGTAGAAACCGGTATCCGGGACCAGCGCCGCGCCGGCCGAGCGGCCCATCCGCAGTCCGTCGCCGGTCGCGGTGCCGGCCCCGCGCAGCAGCACCCGGTCGGTGTCCAGCAGGTCACGGCGCAGGCCCGGGTCGGCCTGGAACCCGCCGTCAGCGAGGACCACGGCCCGGCTGGTGATCCACTCGGTGGCACCGCCCGGCAGATCCAGCCCGACCTGCCAGGCCGCACCGGGCGCGGGCCGCAGCCGTCGGGCCCGGGCCGGCTGCCGCAGTGTGCCGCCGGCGGCGGTGAACTCGTCGGCGAGCCCGCGCAGGAAGGCCCAGACGCCGAAGCTGGCGTACCGCCGGCCCGGCTCGGTGCGGCGCACCGGGGCGAACACCCGCGCCCGGTGTGCGGCCTCACCGTCGGTGACCAGTTGGGCACCATGCTCGACGAGCCAGTCCAGCGTGGGCCGCAGGCGTTCGCTCCAGGTGCGCAGCACCGCCTCGTCGGCCCGACCGTCGGTCAGCTCCCGCACCAGCGCCCGCAGCCGGTCCGGCGAGGTCTCCGGATCGCGCAGCGCGGCGTGCAGGGCACCGCCGGACAGCACCGAGTTGCCCCAGCCGGGGCGGCGGCGGGACCGTTCGACGACGACCACCGACGCCCCGGCCTGCTGGGCGCGGACCGCAGCGCACCAGCCGGCCAGGCCGGCGCCGACCACCAGCACGTCAACTGAAGGTTCGGGGCCATCGCCGGTCGGCGGCGGACAGTGCGTGTCCAAACCGGGCTCCTTCCAGCACGGCGTGCGTCAGCCGACGTGGCGCCAACGCGTCGCCGACCACCTGACATTCGAGGTCCGCCGGCAGCGCGGCGCGCAGCCCGTCGTTGGCGGTACGGCCGTGCGCGAGAATCACCGCACCGGCGTCGAGGATCGACCGGTGCCCGGTGAACAACTGCTCCACCTCGACGGCCCCGCCGGACCACCGGTGCACCCGGCTCATCGGGGCGAACCCCACCGCCCGGCCGTACAGCCGACGCAACACCGCCGGCCGGGTCCGCTGATCCAGATCGGATCCGACGTCGACGCATTCGGTGCACACCTGGACCGGCCAGCCCTCCCCGGCCAGCAGGTCGGCGGCGAGCAGCGGCTCGAGGTGCCGTTCGGCGCCGCCGACCACCAGCACCGGCACGCCCGACGGCGGTCGGCGGCCGGCCAGCAGATCCATCGTGGTCAGTACCGGTTGGTCGGCAGGGAAACCGGCCGGGCCCGGCCGGCCGCCGGTCGCCAGCACCACCAGGTCCGCGTCGAGCAGGTCGGGGTGGTCGGCGGTGGCGGTGGTGCCGGTACGCAGGACCACTCGCCCGCCGGCGGGAGACGGCCGGTCCAGCAGCGGGGCCAGCCGTCGCTCGAGCCGGTGCAGCAGCGGTGCCCAGTCGGCGAGCAGTGGCGTACCGACCAGGTGACGCAGTGCCCCGCCGACCGCGTCGGCGGCCTCGATCAGCGTCACCTCGGCTCCGGCAGCCGCGGTGCCGACCGCCACCTCCACCCCGGCCGGCCCGGCACCGACGACGGCGATCCGTCGGTGGGTACGACGGTGTCGGACCAGGGCCGGCCCGGCCGGTGGTTCGGCGGGCAGCGGGTCGAACTCGGCTTCCCGGCCGGCGGCCGGGTTCGCCGGGCAGGAGAACGGCACCCGTACGCACTCGTTGCAGGCGACGCAGCGGACGATGCCGGCGTCGTCCCCGCTGACCGCGCGCCGGGGAAAGGTGGGGTCCGCGATCAACGCCCGGGCCAGTCCCACCAGGTCGGCAGCGCCGTCGGCGACCAGGCTGCGGGCGATCGCCGGATCGGTGATCCGGCCGGAGAGCAGGACCGGCACGTCGACCACGGCGCGGACCTGCCGAGCGATCTCCGCCGCCGGCGCCGGCGGCACCAGCCAGGATCCGGTGTACGCGGTAGCCGGCCGGCCGTCGCGCAGCCCGTCGTGGTTGCCGAGCGACAGGTTGACGTAGTCGACGAGATCGGCGATGCCGGCGGCGATCCCGGTCACTCCGGCGGCGTCGATCCCGCCCGGCACCTCCTCGCCAGCGGTGAGCCGGACGCCGAGCAGCGACCGGTCCCCCAGCTCGGCGCGCACCCCGCGCAGGATCTGGCGGATCAGGCGCAGCCGGCCGGCCGGGGAGCCGCCGTACCGGTCGGTGCGCCGGTTGTAGCGCGGGGACAGGAACCGGTTCAGCAGGTACCCGTGGCCGGCGTGCAGCTCGACGCCGTCGAACCCGGCGTCGGCGATCGCCGTGGCGGTGGCGAGGTAGCCGGTCACCAGGTCGTCGATCTCGGCGGCGGTGAGCGCGTGCGGGACGGTTCCGGTGTCGTCGCCCCGTACCTGCGACGGGGCGAGGGCCGGTTGGAAGTCGTCCCAGCCGCGTTCGGCGCCGGGGTGGTGGATCTGGCCGACGGCGAGCGCCCCGCCGCCGTGCGCCGCGTCCGCCAGTCCCACCAGTTGCTCGTGTGCCGCCGCGAGCAGCACCTGGCGGTGCCGGGGGTCACGCACGTGGAACGAGACCGCGTCGGGGTCGGCGTAGCCGTCCGGGTCACCGGGGCAGGCCTCCAGCGGGTAGACCGGGTTGGCGTACACCCCCTGACCGGCGGGTAGCACGATCATCGCCACCCCGCCGGCGGCGCGCTCGGCCACGTACCGCCGCAGCCGTCGGGGCGGCAGCCGGCCGAGGTGCGGGGTCATCACCATCCGGTTGCGCAGCCGGTGCCGGCCGACGGTCAGCGGTGCGGCCAGCGGGTCACCGCCCGGCCCGCCGGTCATGCCGGCAGCAGGGTCTGCAGCGCGACGCCCAGCCCGCCGTCGACGGCGATCACCTGACCGGTGACGTACCGGGCGGCGTCGCCGAGCAGGAAGACCACGACCGGGGCGATGTCCGCCGCGGACCCGGTGCGACCCAGCGGTACGGCGGCACCACGGCGCTGCGCGGCCTGCGGGTCGCGGCTGCTGGCCGAGAAGTTGGTGCCACTGACGATGCCCGGCGCGACCGCGTTCGCCCGGATCCCGTCCGGACCCCATTCCAGCGCCATCTGCCGGGTCAGTGCGATCACCGCGGCCTTGGCCGCGTTGTAGGCACCGGCACCGGGCGCGACGTGGATGCCGCACAGCGACGAGATGTTGACGATCGCGCCGCCCGACGTCATCGCGGGCAGGGCGGCCTGGCTGCAGTAGAGCGCGCTGGCACAGTCGATCCGCATGATCGCGTCCCAGTCGTCCGGGCCGACCGACCGCAGTGCTCCACCGCGTACCACGCCGACGTTGTTGACCAGACCGGTGAGCCGGCCGAGCCGGTCGACGGCGGCGGCCACGACGGCGGCGGCGGACCGGGGGTCGGCCACGTCCCCGGCGACGGGGTAGGCGGTGCCGCCGGCGGCGACGACCGTGTCGGCGGTGGCCCGGGCGGCGGCCGGGTCGAGGTCGTTGACGGCGACCGCCGCGCCGGCCGCCGCGACCTGCCGTGCGGTCGCCGCCCCGATCCCCGATCCGGCTCCGGTGACCAGCACCGCTCCGTCCGCCAGTGTCGTCATCCCGACCCCTCTTCTCCGCCGCCCGATCGTCGGTCGGGCACGCTCATTCGTCGATCGCCAGCAGTACGTTCTTGACCCGGCTGAACTCCAGCAGCCCGGCGAGCCCGCCGACCTTGCCGTAGCCGCTCTGTCTGACCCCGCCGAACGGCGCGAACGGCCCGGCAGGCGCGCCGGCCCCGTTGACCCCGACGTTGCCGACGGTCAGCGCCGAGGCGACCCGCATCGCCCGGTCGACGTCGCGGGTGTGGACGTAGCCGGCGAGTCCGTACCGGCTGGCGTTGGCCGTCTCGACGGCCTCCGCCTCGCTGGCGAACCGGCAGACCGACAGCACCGGGCCGAAGATCTCCTCGGTGGCGAGTTCGCTGTGCGGGTCGACGTCGGAGAAGACGGTCGGGGCGACGTAGTATCCGTCGGCCAGCTCGCCGCCGAGCCGGTGCCCGCCGAGCACCAGGTCACCGGTGTTGTTCTGCCGGGCCCGGTCGATGGTCTCGAGGACCCGCTCGCAGGCGGCCGCGTCGATCAGCGGTCCCATCTGGACGTCCGGGTCGAACGGGTCGCCGACGGTGACCGCCCGCAGGCCGTCCAGCAGCCGGCCGAGCACTTCGTCGTACACGTCGTCGTGGACGAGCATTCGGGTCGGGATGGTGCAGCCCTGGCCGCTGTTGGCGGTGATCAGCAGCGCGAACCGGCAGGCCCGGTCGAGATCGGCGTCCGGGAAGACCAGCGACGCGCTCTTGCCGCCGAGCTCCAGCAACAGCGGCTTGAGCGTCGGGGCGGCCGCCGCCTGGATCCGGCTCGCCGTCGCCGGACCGCCGACGAATCCGATCTTGTCGACCTCGGGGTGGCGGACCAGGGCGTCGCCGACCGCCGGGCCGCCGGGCAGGACGTTGACCACGCCGGGCGGCAGTCCGGCCTCGGCGCAGAGTCGACCGAAGCGCACCGCCGCGAACGGGGCCTGCTCCGGTGGTTTGACGACGACCGTGCATCCGGCGGCCAACGCCGGGGCGACGGTGGTCTGGATGTTGGCCAGCGGATGGTTCCAGGTGAGGATCGCGCCGACCACGCCGACCGGTTCCAGCAGGGTCAGGTCCACCGCTCCGGGCATCCGCAGCACGTCACCGGCGGCCTTGTCCAGCCAACCGGCGTAATAGTCGAAGAAGGTCTGGCCGGTGGTGTAGCGGCCGTACGACAGGGCCGCCGGGGTGCCGACCTCGAGCGCGTTGATCGCGGCGAGGTCGGCGGCGTTGGCCCGGATCAGGTCGCCGAGTCGGGACAGCACCTGGCGGCGGCGGTCGATGGGCCAGCTGCGCCAGCCGGGGGCGGCGGCCCGGGCGGCGGCGACCGCCTCGTCCACCTCGGCTGCCCCGGCCAGGGCGAAGCTCTGCTGGACGCGGCCGGTGCCCGGGTCGACGTGGTCGCGCCGACCGCCGGTGCCGGTGTCGCGCCACTGTCCGTCGATCAGAATGCCGGGGCGTAGCAGGCCGGTCGGGTCCGCCGGTCGGTTGATCACCGTCATCGACGGCCACCGGGGGCCGGGATCGGTGTCGGGTCGACTGACAGCATCACGATCACCTCACAAGCGCTTGCTTGGTAGCCGACACTACCGCATCCCACACCGTCGCGAAACCCGTGGTCAGTCCGGCGGCCGGTACGCCGTCACGCCGCCCGCCCGGTACGACACCACCCGGCCCTGCTCGGCCAGCAGGTCGAGATGCAACGCCGTCTCGTTGACCGCCAGCATCCGGTGGTACGGCGGCAGATCGCCGAGCGTACGGCGACGTCGGGTCCAGGGCAGAGTCCGCGCCACCTGGTACGCGGTCCGTGCGCCGGCACCGACCGCAACTGCCATCTCGGCCAACCGGTCCCGGTGGTGGGCCAGCAGCTCGTCCACCCGCCGGTGGACGCTGTCGCCCACCGGCCCGTGCGCCGGCAGCAGCAGCGCGTCCGGCAACGCGCGTACCGCCCGCAGCGACTCCAGGTACCGGCCCAGCGGGCGGTGCGCCGCCACCGCCTCGAAGCCGACCGACGGGGTGATGCCCGGCAGCACGTGGTCACCGGCGAAGAGCAGTCCGGCCCGCGGGTCACGGAAGACGTAGTGACCGGCGGTGTGGCCCGGGGTCGGCAACGCCCGCAGCCGGCGGCCGACCAACGCCACCTCGCGCTCGCCGGAGAGCCACTCGTCCGGCGGTTGCCAGTCGAGTTCCGGCTGCGCCACGTCGGCGGTCAGCCGCTTCACCTCGGCGGCGAGGTCGGCGGCACCGGCGGCGCGCAGCTGGGCCAGCGGGGCGGCGTACGGCTCGTCGGTGCCGGCCGCCATGAACTCCAGACTGGGCCGCTCGCCCGCCCCGAGCGCGATCGGTGCCCCGGTCTCCCGCCGGATCGCGACCGCCTGCGAATAGTGGTCCTGGTGGATGTGGGTGACGAGGAACCGGCGGATCGCGGCGAGGTCGTGCCCACGGTCACCGAGCGCCGCCTCGAGAGCCGTGCGGGCAGCCGGCACCGCCCAGCCGGCATCGACCAGGACCAGCCCGGCGTCGTCCTCGATCGCGTAGACGTTGACCGCCCGCAGCGCGTCGTCGGGCATCGGCAGCGGAATCCGGTACACCCCGTCCGCGACCGGGTGCGCCCCCGGCGTCATCCAGTCCGACACCGTCGTCATCGGGCACCCCCTCGCGCTGGCCAACCAGCCACCGACCATACCGGTCGCTTGCTTGGTAGCGGATGGCGCCGCTCGCCCGTCTCCGGTGATCGTGCCCACTTGACGCGGGCACGGCGGTCAGTAGCCGCGCCACGCCTGACGGCTGTACTCCAGCACGCGAGGCTCCAGCAACGTCGACGGTGGCACCTGCACCGGCCCCCGGTCCGGCGGAAACACCTGCGCCGCCGCCAGGACCTGCGGATGCAGGAACCGCAACGACGGGGCGTCGGCCGGCACCCGCAACGACGGCGCGGTGGCGGTCGGCGACGGCACGCTCGCCAGCACGAACCCCCAGTCACCGAACGACGGCACGTCCACGTGGTAGGGGCGGGTCACCAGGCCGGCGGCGCGCACCGACGCCTCGATGCACCAGTACGCGTGCTGGGCGAAGTACGGCGAGCCGGCCTGTACGACGAGCCTGGACTCCGGGCCGAGCACCCCGCGCACCAGGCCGTAGAACTCCACCGAGTACAACTTCGCCGTGGCGGTCTGATCCGGATCGGGCAGGTCGACGATCACCACGTCGAAGGCGTCCGGTGTCGTACGCAGCCAGGCGAACGCGTCGGCGTGCACCAGACGTACCCGCGGGTCGTCGAACGCAGCGGCGTTGAGCGTACGGATCTGCGGCTCGCTGCGGGCCAGCGCCACCACCGCCGGGTCCAACTCGACGACCGTCACCGAGGTGACGTCCGGGTAGCGCAGCACCTCCCGCAGACCGAGCCCGTCACCGCCGCCGAGCAGCAGCACCGCGCCCCGCGGGCCGGCCATCGCCGGATGGACCAGGGCCTCGTGGTAGCGGTACTCGTCGACCGAGCTGAACTGCAGGTCGCCGTCGAGGAAGAGCCGTAGGTCGGGGTCACCGGCGACGGGTGAGAGCGCCCGGGTGAGGACGATCTCCTGGTACCGGCTGCGCTCGGCGTGGACCACTGGATCCCGGTAGAGCTGCTGGCGGGCCGTGACCTCGAAGTCCTCGGCGACGGTGAAGGCACCGACGAGCACGACCCCGACCAGCGTCGCCGCTACGGCAACCGCCGCCCGGGCACGCCGGCCCAGATCGGACCGGAACACGGTGCCGACCAGCAGGACGCCGGCCAGGGCGTTCACCACCCCGACCAGCAGCGCCCCCCGGAGCTGACCGAAGAACGGGATCAGCAGGAACGGGAAGGCCAGGCCGCCCAGCAGGGCACCGACGTAGTCGGCGGCGAACAGGTCGGCGACCGCGCTGCCCGCCGACTGCGCCCGGATCCGCTGCAGCAGCACCATCAGCAGCGGAATCTCCGCCCCGATCAGCAGCCCCAGGACGAACGCGGTGACGACCAGCGCCGGCGCGTACAGGTCGAGCCAGGCGAAGGCCGCGTAGAGCAGCAGCACCGACAGGCCACCGAGCAGCGCCAGGACAAGTTCGACGGCGGCGAAGGCGACGACGGCGTACCGCTGCAGTGGCTTGGCGGCCAGCGCGCCGACGCCCATCGCGAAGACCATCACCCCCAGCACGATCGACGCCTGCCCGACCGTGTCGCCGATCAGGTAGCTGCCCAGCGCGACCAGGGCGAGTTCGTACACCAGGCCGCAGGCCGCACAGACGAAGACCGCGGCGAGCACCGCCGGCCGGGCGATCCTGGCGTAGCGGCGGCCGGTGCCGGTGGCCCCCGGTGCGGCCGCCGACGGCCCGGCTGCGTCGTCCGGTACGGTCACCGGCGGCCCGGCTGCGTCGTCCGGTGCCGCCGCCGTGGCGGCGGCGCCCATCAACTGATCGCCGCGGCCACGATGGCGCCGGTGGCCAGGTGCACGACGGCGCTGACCCACACCGCGGGGTGCGGTTCACGGTCGACGAGGATGTCCCCGAGGCGTCCCGGGGTCACGGCGTCGAGCAGGACGAAGGAGACCGCCATGACGGCCAGCCCGAGCAGGCCGTACGCCGTGGTGCCGACCAGCCCGGTGACGAAGCTGTTCTCCCCGGCGGCGATCGCGGCTACCACGATGATGCCCACCGCCACCAGGTTCGACGCGAGCAGGATGGTGGCGTTGCGGTTGCGTTCGACCCAGATCAGCTGGTGCAGCTTGCCCGGGGTGACCACGTCGACCAGCAGGTATCCGAGAGCCATCAGCGCCAGCCCGACACCGCCGTAGGCGAGGGTCAGCAGCAGGTCGACGACAAGGGTGCGAAACATGTGCGAACTCCTGAGGGGGTAAGGGGTTACTTGCCGGTGCCCGGGCCGCCGCCACGGGTGGTGCTGCCGCGCTGCCAGTTCCACGAGTTGCCCACGGTGGAGCGGTAGCGTGGATAGGCGGTCACCATCCGCTCGACGAGGATCAGGGAGCCGACGGCGGCCGGCAGGATCACCACCGAGTCGTCGCCGTAACGCAGGTAGAACCGATCGCCGTCGCGGTGCTGGTCCTCCGGTCGGAAGCTGCGGCGCAGTTCCTCGGCGACCTGCGCCGGCGGCCGGTCGGACCGGAACCCCTTGGCGGCGGATCCGATGTCGTCACTGACCGAACGGGCGTAGGTGCGTTCGACGTAGCCACGCGCCGAGAAGGTCCCGGCCGCCAGGCCGCAGCAGGACACGATCACGCCGACCAGGGCGAGCACCACGCCGCTCACGATCCACTTACGGGAAGTCACCGTAGCCTCACCACCGTCTCGGTCTCGACCAACTCGCCTGTCTGTGGATACGCGTGCCAGGTGGACCACCGGATCCGGCGGTCGTCGAAGTCGGCCCGCAACGCGGTGAGCGCGTCGGGGCTGCCGGGAAAGACGCCGACCAACGCCTGCGGATCGTCGGTCAGCCCGCGACGCAGCCCGCCGACCTCGGCGGCGACCTCGACCGACGACAGCCGCCGTACCCGCGCGGCGAACCGGTAACGGTCGGCGTCGTCGAGCGCCGACGGCAGGTCACGGGGCAGGCCGGGCAGGCAGGCCACCGTCTCGACCAGCACGCTGTCACCGGTACGCAGAACGGCCTGGTGTGACGCGCCGAGCAGGCGCAGCCGCAGGACGGCACCGGCCGGTCCCCCGGCGCTCGCCGGCAGCGGCAGGTCGAGCACGTGCAGGGCCGGCTGCTCCGGCAGGCCGAGCGCGAAGCACAGATCGGCGGCCGTGGTGTCGACGTACGGCGTGTCGAGGGTGACCAGCACCTCACACCGTCCGACCGGTCGACGCCGGACCGCCGGCGGGATAGATCATCACCTCGGCGCGGTGCAGCACCTCACCGAGCCCGACCTCCCACCGAGGCGAGTCGCCGTAGCCCTCGAAGGACAACCGGGCGTCGTCCGGCGCGACGTAGTCGTGGTAGCGCACGGTCCCGCTCGGTGCCAGCCCGGTGGCCCCGACGCTGGTGAACCTCGCCTGGCCGGACTCGTCGAGCCGGTAGCGGCGACCGGCCACGTCGAGCGACCGGGCACCCGGCGTCGGCGCCAGGTCATCGGGGGCCGACCGCCAGAGCACCAGCTCCAGGTCCGGATCCGACTCCACCGAGAGCCACAGCTTGTCGCCGCGCGCGTCGTCGAGGAAGTGTTCGCTCCAGGTCCAGCTGCCCTCGGTGAAGTGCACGCTGCCCCGTACGGCGTACGACTGGCCCCGGAACTCGACGATGTCGCCCGGCCCGAGCCGGCGAGGGTCCCCGCGCACCGCGTCGGTGTCACCGGTGTGGAACGGGTCGACGGGTCGACCCTTGGCCGCACCGGCACCGCCGGAGCGGACCTTCGCCCGCCAGACGCCGACCGCCACGGCCGTGATCCCGGCGACCGCGATCAGACATCCCAGCCCGGTCACCAGGTACGCCACTGTCCCGTTCATCCTGCCGTCCTCCAGTCGGTCCACCGGTCGACGACCGTAACAAGTGCGTGCACCCCCACCTGCGAGACATCAATCCGGTGACCTGGGCATCACGGTGCGCGGTGGAGACCGTCGCGCCGCAACGTCGGCAGACCGATTACGGTGGGTCGGTGACTACGGCGGACCACCGGGTCGACGCCGTCCGCGCCGCCGTGACCGCCGCCGCCCTCGGCGGCCGGCCGGCCCGGACCGTGACTCTGATCGGCAACGGACTCGACCACGACTGCTACGACGTCGACGGTGACCTGATCGTGCGGGTGCCGAGGCGGCCGGACCCGGCGGCCGCCGACCGTGAGGCACGCCTGCTCGACACCGTCGCCGGGCTCGCTCCGGTGCCGGTGCCCCGTCCGGTGCTGCGTACCGACGACGGCTGGCTCGGTTACCGCAGACTCGCCGGCACCGCGCTGTCGGACCTGCCGGAGCCGGTACGGGACCGGCACGCGACCACGGTCGGCGCCACCCTCGGCACGCTGCTCGCCCGGCTGCACACCGCCCCGGCACGCACCTGGGTCGGGCTGGTCGAGCCCGACGACCAGCCGCTCGATCGGTGGCGGCAGGAGGCCGCCGGGTACGTCGCCACGCTGGCCGAGGTGATCCCGCCCGCCCGGCGCGCCGCGATCGGGGCCTTCCTGGCGGAGACGCCGCCGTCCGGGTCGTACCGACTGGTGTTCAGCCACAACGACCTCGGCATCGAACACGTCCTGGTCGATCCGGACACCGGCGCGGTCACCGGGGTCATCGACTGGAGTGACGCCGCGCTGGTCGATCCGGCGGCCGACTTCGGGCTGATCTACCGGGACCTCGGGCCGGACGCGCTCGATGCCGCGATGGAGAGCTACCGGGCCGCCGGTGCCAGCAGTGCCGGTGCCGGTGCCGGTGCCGGGCTGCGCCGACGGGCCGAGTTCCACGGCCGCTGTCGGGTCTTCGAAGACCTCGCGTACGGCGTGAGCACCGGGCGGGACCGGTACGTCGGCACGTCCCTGACCGCCCTGGCCTGGTTGTTCCCGGAGTGACGTCGGGTCATGACCGGGGCACCACCCGGGCTGCGGTCAGCTCAGGTGGGTGTCGAACCAGCCGGCGGCCTCGTCGGCGACCCGGTCCAACGTGCCCGGCTCGGCGAACAGGTGGCCGGCACCGGGCACCAGCCGCAGGTCGTACGGTGCCCGCAGCGCCGTCGCCGCCGTCGCGTTGAGCTGAGCGACCTGCGGGTCGAGTTCCCCGACGAGCAGCAGGGTCGGTGCCCGTACCTCGGCCAGATGGTCTCCGGCCAGGTCGGGCCGCCCGCCCCGGGACACCACGGCACCGATCTGGTCGGGCCGGGCGGCGGCGGCGCACAGGGCAGCTGCCGCACCGGTGCTGGCGCCGAAGAGCCCGACCGGCAGGCCGTGCAGCTCCGGCTGCTCGACGGCCCAGTCGACGACCGCGGTCAGCCGCCGGCTCAGCAGGGCGATGTCGAAACGCAGCTGCGCGGTGGTCGCGTCGACCTGCTCCTCCTCCTTGGTCAGCAGGTCCGCCAGAACGGTCGCGAGACCGGCGGCGTGCAGCCGGCCGGCCACCGCGCGGTTGCGTGGGCTGAGTCGGGAACTTCCGCTGCCATGGGCGAACAGCACCACCGCGCGGGTCCGGGTGGGCAGCACCACGTCCGCGTCGAGGACGACGTCGGCGGCGGGTACGCGTACCACGGTTGCCTGATCCACCCGGCTCGCGTACCCGCTGGGCGGGCGGTCATGCCTGCGGGGGCGCTGCCGCGTCCGGTGGGTTCCGGACGGCCGGTGTGGCTCAGGTGTGCCGGTACGGCTCAGCTGTGCTCCAGCTGGTCGGCGGGGTACTCGGCGTACCACCGGGCCAGCCGCCGGACCAGGGGCGTCCCGGCGATCGGTGCCCCGTCGACCGTCGCCACCGCCCGGACGCCGACCGAGGCGTTGGTGACGAAGACGCCATCGGCGCGGGCCAGGTCCGCCAGCGTCAGCGGGGCGGTGCGGCATCGCATCCCGGCGGCACCGGCGGCGGCCGACACCAGGCGCATGGTGACGCCGGGCAGGCAGGGGCCGGCCGGCCAGCGGACCTCGCCGTCGACGACGAGCCCCAGGTTCCAGGTGGGTCCTTCCAGAACCTGGCCGTCGGCGACGAACAGCGCGTCGTCGGCGCCGTCGGCGCGGGCGGCGCGGCGCAGCCGGACCGCGCCGAAGAGTCCGGTGTGCTTCACCGCCGGCAGGTCCCGCTGGTACGGGTACGTCCGTAGGCGCAACGGCGGCAGCGGCGTGGCGACGGCGGGACGGGTGGCGATCAGGACACGTGGTCGCGGTCGGGAGTCGACCGGGCCGAGGACGTTCAGCGCCGGGTCGAAGACCGTGACCCGTACGGTGACCGCCGTCGCGGCAGCGCGCCCGACGGCCCGCCGGACGCCCGCGAGTGCCTGGCCGGGGTCCAGCTCGGTGTCGAACACGGCCCGGCAGTCGTCGACCAGCCGGCGCAGGTGCAGTCGCAGGCCACGGACCCGGCCGGACGCCACGGTCATCGTGGTGAAGTGTCCGAAGTTGGCCAGCCCCAACGCGGACAGCTCGTCCGGTGTGGCCGGCCGACCGTCCGACCACACCGGATCAGACAGCGGCCCGGTCACCGGACCGACCTGGTGGCCAACTGGTAGGCGACGAGCAGCGCCTGCGCCTTGAGCATCGTCTCGTCGTACTCGTCGGCCGGGTCGGAGTCGAGCACGACGGCGCCGCCGGTGCCGATGGTGACCGCGTCCCCGGTCAGCACGGCGGTACGGATCACGATGCTGAGGTCGGCGCCGCCGTCGACGCCGAGATAGCCGAGGGCACCGGAGTAGATTCCCCGCGCCTGCTGCTCCAGCCGGTCGATGATCTCCATGGTGCGCAGCTTCGGCGCCCCGGTCATCGATCCGCCGGGGAAGCACGACCGTACGCAGTCGACCGCGCTGGCCGACGGGCGCAGCCGTCCTTCGACGGTGGAGACCAGCTGATGCACGGTGGGATAGGTCTCGGTGGCCAGGAAGCGGGGAACGTGTACCGAGCCGACCTCGCAGACCCGCCCGAGGTCGTTGCGGAGCAGGTCGACGATCATCAGGTTCTCGGCGCGGGTCTTGGCCGAGGTGGTCAACGACCGGCGCAGCTGCTCGTCGTGGCCGGGGTCGCCGCCGCGCGCCGCGGTGCCCTTGACCGGGCTGGCGTCGACCCGACCGTCGGGGCGGATCCGCAGGAACCGTTCCGGGGAGGTACTGGCCACGGCGACCTCGTCGAGGCGCAGGTAGGCGGCGTACGGGGCGGGGTTGATCCGGCGCAGCGTCCGGAAGTACCGCAGTGCATCGGGCACCGGCGGCAACCGCAACTGGTTGGTCAGGCAGATCTCGTAGCTTTCGCCACGGCGCAGCTCGGTCAGGGCCGCCTCGACGTCGGTGAGGTAGCGGCCACGTTCGCGGGCCGGCGTCACCCAGCGCTGCGGATCGGACCCGCTGCCCGGTACCGGCGGCGGGTGGGACGGGACGGCACCCGACGGAAGTCGGCCCGGGCCAGGGTCCGGCGGCGTGAGCTGTCGCAGCCGGGCAGCCGTACCCGCCAACCAGTCCCGGGCGGCGCGGCGGCCGGCGTCGTCGACGCTGAGCGCCACCAGGTAGGTGCGCCGACGCAGGTGGTCGACGGCCACCAACCGGTCGGCGAAGATCCAGACAGCGTCGGGGGTGTCGGCCGGGCGGGCGGTGGTGGGTCCGCAGTCGGCCTTCATCTCGTAGCCCAGGTAGCCGACGTAGCCGCCGGCGAAGTCGAACGGCAGGTCGGCAGCGGGCAGCCGACGCCGGGCCAACCGCTGGTCGAGCAGGTCGAGCAGGCCGCCGGGCTCCTGGCGCGCCGGCCGGCCGGCGCGGTGCACCTCGATCCGGCCGCTACCGACCCGGTAGCGCAGCACCTCGGCCAGTGGCCCGGTGGCGTCGCCGAGGAAGGAGAACCGGGACCGTCCGGCGGCCACGTCGGCACCGTCGAGCCAGTACGCGTAGCGGGCGTCCGCGTACAACTCCAGGAAGGCCGCTTCGGTGTCGATCTCGGCGTCGACGACCGTGACGTCGCGCCGCCAGCGCGGCCCGCCGGTGACCACCCGCCGCGTACCCGGCGGCGGCGCCGGCACCGGTGGCGGTGGCGGTGCCGCCGGCAGGGCCATGGCCAGGAAGTTGGCGATCAGCCGGGCGCCGTGCTCGGTGCCGATCGACTCGGGATGGAACTGCACGCCCCACCGGGGCAACCTCCGGTGCGCCAGCGCCATCACGGTGCCGTCGGCGGCCCAGGCCGTCGCGGCGAGGTCAGCCGGCAACGGCTCGCTGACCTGCAACGAGTGGTACCGGACCGCCGCGAACCCCTGCGGTACGCCGGTGAACAGCCCGTCGCCGGTGTGCCGAATCCGGTCGATCTGGCCGTGCCGGGGCTGACGCTGGTCGACTCGTGCCCCCGCGTGCAACGCGATCGCCTGGTGACCGAGGCAGACGCCGAGCACCGGCAGCTCGGGCCGGCGGTCGAGCAGTTCCCAACCCCAGCCGAGGTCGGTGACCCGGTGGGGTCGGCCGGGGCCGGGTGAGATCACCACGCACTGCGTGTCGAGCCGGTCGACCGCGGCGAGCCGGGGGTCGTCGTTGGCCAGCACGGTCGGCTCGCTGCCGGCGACCGTCGCGAGCAGCTGGAAGAGGTTGTAGGTGTAGGAGTCGTAGTTGTCGACCAGCAGGATGCGCACCCCGTCACCTCCCCCGCACCTCGGCCACCGTCGGATTGTCCACGATCCGCCACTAGCATGCCCGCTGTGGCCGGTCGTCCGCCGGCACTGCGCCGCTGGGAGGAGATAGCGTCATGGCCTTCGACTCGGTCGACGACCTGCGCCACGCGGTCGGCCGGCGTCTCGGACCGGGGCACTGGATCGAGGTCGACCGGGGCCGGATCGACCGGTTCGCCGCCGCCACCGGCGACCGGTCATGGGCCCACCTCGACGCACCGACGGCCGGTGGGCCCACCGGGGGCGGCATCGCCCACGGATCGCTCGTCCTGTCGTTGCTGCCGGCGCTGGTCGCCGGACGGGTCTCGGTCTCCGGGGCACGGATGTCAGTCAACTACGGGCTCGACCGGGTACGGTTCCCGGCACCGGTACCGGTCGGGTCCCGGGTCCGAGCGTCGGTCGACATCAACGACGTCGCCGAGGTCACCGGCGGCGTCCAGGTGCGTTACCTGGTCACGGTCGAACGTGACGGCGGTGACGAGCCGGTCTGCCTGGCCGAGGCGGTCACCCGCGTCTATTTGTGACCGGCGTCGGTCGGTGGCGGTGTCCGGCGGCGACGCCGGTCTGCCCCGCTCACCGGTCGGTACCCGCCGCGGCGTCGCGGACCAGCCGTTCGACGGTGGCCGGTGCGTACACCCGGGTCCGACCGATCAGAGCGACGACCAGCGGGGCGACGACGGCGACCAGACCGAGGATCGCGGCCTGCTGGGCGTCGGTGAGCGGCAGCCCGAACGCGGTGACGACGGCGAGCACGGCGGTGACGACGGCGGTGACACCGCCGACCGACCACAGCGGCTCGGAACTGTCCGGACGGGGTGTGACAGTCATGGCGACCTCCAGCTCAGGGTGGGTGCCACGGGTGACGCGCCAGCCGGCCCGCCGGTTGACCTGGCGCGTCAGTACGCGGTGAGGCTGAACTGGGCGGTCCGGACGATGCCCGCATGCTGGAACTCGAAGAACAGTTCGTAGCTGCCCGCCGAGGGGACCTGCACGGCGAAGGCCACCACGGAGCTGGGACTGGCCGCCGGTGCCGGGTGCACGTGCAGGTAACCGAGGTCACCGTGACGCAACGCGACGAGGTGGCCGTACGCACCGAGGTATCGCTCCAGGTCGGGTACGGGTGCGCCGTCGTGCCCCAACCAGACCAGTACCTGGCTGGCCTGGCCCGGGCGCAGTCCGCCGTCGAGGGTGACCGTGTAGCCGTCGACGACGACGGTCGCCTCGTCGACCGGGGTGGGCGGGCCGGGTGCCCACTCTCCGGGCACCAGCAGGTCCGTGCCGAGGGTGACCGGTGTGGTCGCGGCGGCGGGCACGAAGTCGGCGATCATCCGGTAGGCGCCGGCGGCGGGCAGGGTCACCGCGACCCGCCAGGTGCCGTCGGCGTCGGGCTCGGGGTGCAGGTGCTGGTATCCGCGCAGATCCCGACCGACCAGCACGAGATGCAGGTCCCGTTCGTGGTTGGTCCGGTATGCGGTGACCGGCGCACCGTCCGGGCCGAGGATCGCGAACGCCAGCTCACCGGGGACGCCGGCGGCGGACGGGGCGGACAGCAGGGTGAGGGCGTAGCCGTCCTGAGTGACGCCGAGTCCGCCGACGTCGTGCCCGGCATGCGGGTCCGTGCCGGTCGCGGCGCGCGACGCCGGCCCGCCGCCGGTGGTGGTCGCCCGACCGGCGACGAAACCGGTGGCGGCGACGAGCACGGTCAGGGTGATCAGCAGGGTGAGCCGGCCGGCGGACCGGGGCCGGGTGGGCTGCGGGCCGGACTCCGCCGACGGGCCGGCCGGGGACTGCGGTGGCGGCGCGCCGACGGACCCTGATGACGCGGCCACGGCGGACCCCGCCGGCGCGGCGGCCGGCGGGGTGGTGTGCCGCAGGGGGGAGACCGCCATCAGGCGGGTACCCGACGGTCGACGGTCGTGGCGCGTACCGCGTCCGATGACGCCGATCCGCTCAGCGTCGACGGCAGGTTCGGCCGCAGAACGAACAGGCCCTGCTCGATGCCGCTGACCACGACGACGCCGCTGGCGAAGTACGGGTAGACGCTCCACGCGCCGTTCATCGACGCGGTGTTGCTCGACGGGTAGATGTCGAAGTAGCCGGCTTCGGTCAGCGTGCCGCTGGCGATGCCGCGCAGGTCGAGGATCCGCAGACCGGCCCGGTAGTTGGCCTGGTAGCTGTAGTTGCCCTTGACGTACTGGTTGTGGTCGGTGGCGGCCGCCGACGAGGTGTAGGTGCCGATGTGCCGGGGCGCGTCCAGGTCGTACAGGTCGAAGACGAACGTCTTCGTCCCTCCTCCGGCGCGGCTCTCGTCGAGCTCGTCGTCGAGGACGAAGTAGCGGTGGTTGTCGGTGAGCCAGCCCTGATGGGTGTACTGCCGACCGGAGTACGCGGCCCGGACGATCTGCCGGGGGCTGGTCTTGTTGGTGACGTCGACGATGGTGACGGTGTCCTCGTTGGAGCTGACGCAGATCTCCCGGCCGGCGTAGGCGCCGTCTGGTCCACGATAGACAACACATTGGGTGTCGTGGGTGTAGCCGTCGGAGCTGACGCAGCCGGCGTACGCGGGCGAGGTCGGGGTCGAGATGTCGACCATGTGCAGACCGCCGCTGCAGGTGTTCGAGCCGACCGCGTACGCGTACCCGGTCTCTTCGTTGATCGCGATGTTGTGCGAGTTGCCGAACCGGCTGTAGTGCGCGTCAGCGGTGAAGGTCTGCGGAGTGGTGCGGTTGCGCAGCCGGGTCAGGTCGAACACCTGCATGCCGTGCCCTCGCACGTCGGCGACGATGAAGGCGTGGTCACGGTGGACCTTGATGTCGCGCCAGATCGCGGTCCGGTTCTGGTAGGCCGGCAGGTTGCCGAGGTACACCGGCGCGGTCGGGTCGGAGATGTCCACGAAGGAGGTCCCGTTGCGGCGCCCGACGATGGCGTACTCCTTGCCGGTCGACGGGTCGGTCCAGCCCCAGATGTCGTTGGCCTGGCTGCCGCCCATCTGGCTCAGCGGCAGGAAGGACAGCAGGTCGACGTTGCGGCAGGGGTACCCGTTGGCCGTGCCGTTGCTGCAGCTCACCTGCGCCATCGCGGCGAGATCCTGGGTCGGCTCCCGCTGGGCCATGAAGGCCACGGCCGACGACCGGCCGGCGGGGGTGTCCGGGTCGTGCGCCACCGAGGCGCCGGGAAGGCCGGCGAGCAACCCGCCGGCCATGGCGAGGGTGATCGCCGCTGTTGTCCATCGGGTACGCATGCAGGGCCTCCCGCTGTCGGGGTGACGACACCCGACGGCCGGGGCACGGCGTCACGACCGACAGCCCAACCCGCACCAAGGCATCGACTCTTGGACATGAGAGTGCATCGTCCGAAGTATCCGGTCAAGAGCAGCGCGATATACCGTTTTGCTCATACCGAACCAACGTTAAGGACGTACCGCGGCCGCTGACGGGCGGCCCGAGCGCGGAACGTCACGGGGTCCAGACCGTACCTCGCGCCTGGTACTCGAGCACCTCCTCGGCGCGCACCGCCAGATCGGCGCCGACCCGGCGCCGGACCAGGTGCAGTGCGAGTTCCAATCCGGAGGTGATCCCGGCCGCGGTCACCAGGTCGCCGTCATCGACCACCCGGGCGTTCTTGACCACTCCCCCTCGGGCGGTCAGCTCCGCCTTGGCACCGTTGTGGGTGGTGCAGGGCCGGCCGCTGGTCAGTCCGGCGGCGGCCAGGATGATCGCTCCGGTGCACAGCGACGAGATGATCAGGCCAGGTCGCCGGGCGTCGGCGAGGGCGCGCGGCAGCACCCCCTGGTTGATCTCCGGCCAGATGCCCGGGCCGTCCGGGCGACGGAAACCGCCACCGGGTACGACGATGACGTCGGCGGACCGAGGGGACCAGCCGTGTTCGACGACGACCCTGGTGCCGAAGGCGGCGGTCACCGTACGCGGCCCGTCGACGTGGACGTACCGGGCCTGGACGGCGCCGCCACTGAGCCCGCCCGCGAGGGAGAACACCTCGTACGGGCCGACGAAATCCTGCTCCTCGGCTCCGTCGAACATCACGACGTGCACCCGCAGCGGGTGCTCCGGCGACGGCGTGTGCCGACGGTCGGCGCCGGCCGGGGCCGCCGCGGACGTCGCCCCCGGCGTGGCGGCGGCCCCGGCGAGCAGTCCGGCGCCGGCGGCGCCCGCCACCGCCAGCAGTTCCCGACGGTCCATCTGCGACCACTCTCCACTGGCTCTCACCGGCTCGTCGTCGGCGGTTGCCGCATCGCTGCCGGGGGCACGACGACCGCCGCACCACCCAGTTGGTCGGCGAAGCGACTACATTGGTTCCCGACGATGTCTAGGAGATCGGCCCGGTCGTGGCCGGGGGCAGCCGGACGGTGAACTCGGTGTGCCCCGGCGCGCTGGTCAGCGCCACGGTGCCGCCGTGCGCGGTCACCACGGCGTGCACGATGGCCAGCCCGAGCCCGGTGCTGCCGGCGGCCCGGGACCGGGACGTGTCCCCTCGCGCGAACCGCTCGAACACGTGCGGCGCCAGTGCGTCCGGAATTCCCGGTCCGGTGTCGACCACCCGCAGCAACACCATGGCCGGGCCGGTGGGGTCGCCCGCCTGGTCCCGCCCGGTGACCGACACGGTGACCGTGGTGCCGTCCGGGGTGTGGGTACGGGCGTTGGCCAGCAGGTTGACCAGCACCTGCTGCAACCGGGCCGGGTCGCCGGTCACGGTGACCGGCTCGGGTGGCAGGTCGAGCTGCCAGTCGTGGGCCGGGCTGGTGACGTGCGCGTCGCTGACCGCGTCGACGACCAGCCTGGTCAGGTCGACCGGCTCGGCGGCCAGTGGCCGGCCGGTGTCCAGCCGGGCCAGCAGCAGCAGGTCCTCCACCAGCAGGGTCATCCGGCTGGCCTCGGACTCGATCCGGCGCAGCACGTGGGCGGTCTCCGGTGGCGGTGCCTCGGCACCGCGACGGCTCAACTCGGCGTATCCCCGGATCGCCGCCAGTGGGGTACGCAGTTCGTGGCTGGCGTCGGCGACGAACTGACGTACCCGGGTCTCACTGGCGTGCCGGACGGCGAGCGCCTGGCCGACGTGCTCCAGCATCCGGTTGAGCGCCGCACCGACCTGCCCGACCTCGGTGTGGGGATCGGTGTCGGCCGGGTCGACCCGGTCCGGCAGCGTCACCTCGCCCCGGTCCAGCCGCAGCCGTGACACGCGGCCGGCGGTGGCCGCCATCCGCGACAGCGGTCGCAACGACCGCCGGACGATGATCATCCCGGTGACGCCGACGAACACCAGGACCAGCGCGGTGACCCCGGCGACGGTGCCGACGACGAGGTAGATGGTGGCCTGCGCGTCGGCCAGCGGCAGTCCGGTCACCAGGACGGCACCGTCGGGCAGTCGTTGCGCGCGCACCCGGTAGTCGCCCCACGGCCCCAACGAGATCGTGCGCGGTGATCCGTCGACCGGCACGTCACGCAGTGCCTGCGCGTATCCGCTCAGGTCCGGTCGGTCCTGGCCCTGCTCGACCAGGATCTCGGCGGCGGTCCGCCCGTCGCAGACGCGTGCGACCAGGGTGCCGATGACCTGGCCGGCGGGGAAGTCGGGGGCGCGGTCCGGGTCGCACCCGGTGGCGCTGTCGGGCTGCTGGGGCGACGGGTAGTTCGTCCCACTGGGCGGAGCGAGCCCGCGCGGCGCCCGACTGGCGGCCGCGCTCAACTGTTCGTCGATGCTGCCGTACACACTGCGACGCAGGGTCACCGCCGTGGTCACCCCGACGATCAGGCAGGCGACCGCGAGCAGCGTCAGCATGGTGACGACCAGCCGGGTCCGCAGCGACCAGCGGCGCGCGGACCACCACCCCCGCCGGCCGGTCGGCGGCGGATCAGCTGCGGCGCGGTCGGTCGGCGGGCCACCGGCCGTCGGGCGGTCAGTCGGCGGGCTTGAGGACATACCCCGCGCCGCGCATGGTGTGGATCATCGGCGCACGGCCGGCGTCGATCTTCTTCCGCAGGTACGAGATGTACAGCTCGACGACGTTGGCCTGGCCACCGAAGTCGTAGTTCCACACCCGGTCGAGAATCTGCGCCTTGCTCAGCACCCGCCGTGGGTTACGCATCAGGTACCGCAGCAGCTCGAACTCGGTAGCGGTCAGCGTGATCGACTCGCCGGCCCGGCGTACCTCGTGGCTGTCCTCGTCGAGGGTGAGGTCACCGACGGCGAGGAGGGCGTCCGGGCGCGATCCCACCCCGGCGGTACGGCGCATCAGCCCGCGCAGCCGCGCGACGACCTCTTCCAGGCTGAACGGTTTGGTGACGTAGTCGTCGCCGCCGGCGGTCAGGCCGGTGATCCGGTCCTCGACGGCGTCCTTGGCGGTGAGGAACAGCACGGGCACCTCGGGGGCGTCGGCGCGCAGTCGTCGCAGCACTTCCAGTCCGTCGATGTCGGGCAGCATGACGTCGAGCACGACGGCGTCGGGGCGGAACTCGCGGGCGGTCCGGACCGCACCGGTGCCGTCACCGGCGGTACGCACCTCCCAGCCCTCGTACCGCAGTGCCATCGACAGCAGCTCGGCCAGGGTCGGCTCGTCGTCGACCACCAGCACCCGGACCGGGCCGCCGTCGGCCCGCCGCAAGGCGGTACGGCCCTGTGCTCTCGCCATCGTCATGGTCCGATCATCCAACTGCCGGCTGTGCCGGTGCTTTCCGATGTCTGTGCATCAGCTGTGTGACCCACGCGACCTGGCCGCAGCCCGGCCTGCCGGTGGGCGGGACCGGCCGAACGCGTCGGTGGTGCCCCAACGGCCGGGGATGTCGAGCAGCTCGATCTGCCCGAGTCCAGGAGGGATGGCCGGGTCCACCACCAGATCGTCGCCGTACGGTTCCAGGCCCAGCAGGGACCGCAGCAGCAGCAGCGGTGCCCCGGCGGACCAGCCCTGTGGGCTGTTGCCGGTCGGGTACCAGACCGGGTGCGCGGTCGAGGCCCGATCGTATCCGGCGAACGCCTCCGGCAGCCGCCCCCCGAAGTATCCGGCGGTGTCCACGATGGCCATTGCGATCCGTCCGGCTTCCGCACGGAAGCCGTACCGTTGCATGCCAGCGGCGATGATCGAATTGTCGTACGGCCAGACCGCGCCGACGTGTACGCCGACCGGATTGAACAGGGCCTCGCGGGTGCCCAGGGTCCGAATTCCCCAACCGGAGAACATCTCCTCGCCCATCAGCCGGTCCACTACCGCGCCGGCCCGGTCCGGATCGAGTATTCCGCTCCACATCAGGTGCCCCTGGTTCGAGGCGAGCGCGTCGACCTGCGCGCCGTCGGCGTCGAGAGCCAGCGCGTAACATTCGCGCCCGGCGATCCAGAAGTCTCGGTTGAAACGTTCCCGCAGCTGGTCGGCCTGCTGGTCCAGCAACTGCGCGTACGCCGGGTCACCCCAGAACTCGCGGGCCAGCCGGGCACCGCGCCGCCGCGCGTCGTAGGCGTACCCCTGCACCTCACAGACCGCGAGCGGACTGCCCGGCAGCCGGCCGTCGGCGTAGCAGATGCCGGGCCGGCTGTCCTTCCAGACCTGGTTGACAGCCTCGAACGGGCTGGTCGGTGGCGGATAGCGGACGTAACCGTCGCCGAGCAGGTCGGCGGACTGGTCGAGCCACTTCAGGGCGGCCCGGGCCTCCCGTTCCAGTTGGTGCACCAGTGCGGCGTCGCCGGTCCAGCGCTCGTACTCGTCGAGCAGGACCACGAACAGCGGGGTCGCGTCGACTGAGCCGTAGTACTGCGAGTGCGGGGTTTCCTCGAAGGCCGCGGTCTCCCCGTACCGGATCTGATGAAGGATCTTGCCAGGTTGCTCGTCGCGGTAGTCGTCGACCTTTGCACCCTGCAGCAGGGCCAGCACCTCCAGGGTGGTGGCGGCGAGTTCCGGTACGAACGGCAGCGTCTGCAGGCAGGTGATCAGCGCCTGCCGGCCGACGAGAGTCATGAACCAGGGCAGCCCGGCGGAGGGCATCCTGCGGCCGGTGGTGAGGTCCGGGTGGCGCAGCGCCGCCAGGTCGAGCAGGCTTCGGCGGTACGTCTGCCCCAGCGGCGCGTGTTCGCAGTTGAGCACCGGCCGCTCGGCCAGGAAATCGTTGAGGTCCTGCTCGTTGCTCTCCTTGGCCGCGCGGATCTGGTGACGGACCTCCCCGCGCAGGTCGGTACCGCTGGGCGTCTCGACCGCGGTTTCCACCCGCAGTTCGGTGGTCCACGAACCGTGTGGCGGTATGCGGACCCGGTAGCAGAGCCCGTCGAGGTCGATGTCGGCTGGTTCGCTGGTCTTGACCACGGTGCCGCGACGGAACCGCTCCCGCTGGTAGAGCAGGAACAGGAAATCGTCTCCGGCGCTCCGGCTCAGCTCCCCCTTCTTGATCAGATCAGGTGTGCCGATTTCGTACAGGTCGGCGAAGTCACTCGCCACATCGATCCGGACGGTGACGTCGACCGGCTCGCGCCGATGGTTGAGCAGGGTGACCTGCTCTCCGAAGCTGAGTCCGACGGTGCGGTGCCGGATGACCGTCATGGTCGAGCTGACGTAGTGCGTCGGCTCTCCGGGCACAAGGAAGTAGCGGGTTTCGAAGTGGCGTAGATCGTCGACGGACAGCGGACTCAGCCGTTGCCCGTCGATGGTGAGCACCCAGCGGGACAGGAACCGGGTGTCGAAGGAGAACAGGCCCACCAGGTCCGACGGGGAGGCGTCCATGTCGCCGGAGCGGTCACTGACGACGAAGCAGACCCCGTCCATCACACTGATCCTTGGCGGTCTCACCGTCCGGCCCTCCCGACTGCCGTCTGGGCGGCGACACCACGCCCGGTCACGGCGCCGCCGGTCGTCGCCCGGTCCGGCCCGGTGTCGCCGGGCGGGCCGGGCAACAACCGCTGGAACAGGACGAAGATCTGCAGCCGGCCGCGGAACGACACCTCGTTGCGCAGTACGGCGGCGGCCGGGTTCGCGCCGGCGACCAGCCGGTCGAATGCCTCCCCTTCGGCACACACGACGCACTCGGCGTCGCGCTCCCGGTCGATCCGCTCCACCTGCAGTTGACTGTCGACGAAGGTGACGTACCAGTGGTCGGTCCGGTCGCCGCGCCGCAGGTCGAATCGGAGCGTCCCGGTCAGGCCTACCGGCAGCAGGTGGGTCCGCTGCTGCGCCGGACCTGAGAAGAAGTCGGCGGTGGGGTCCTCGCTCATCTGACCTCCCGGTGGCGGAAGCTCACAACTGGTCGACGGTCGCACCGGCCGGTGTGAGGACGCATCACCCGGAGGCGGCGATCCCGCTGTTGACCATTCGGTCAACTCTGCTCTAGTGTCTTGACCGGAAGGTCAAGAGGAGAGGAGAGGACCGGCGATGGCATCGGACACCCGACAGCGGCTCGTCACGGTCGCCCGCGAACTGGTGCACCGGTCGTCGTATGCGGCGGTCAGCATCGAGGACGTCTGCAGTACGGCGGGCGTGCACCGGGGCAGTCTCTACCACTTCTTCCCGTCCAAGGAGGCGCTCGGCCTGGCGGTCGTGGACGCCAACTGGGTGCTGATGGACGCGATGCTGGCGGAGGCCTTCCGCGACGACGTCGCCCCGTTGGCGCGCATCGACCGGTTCGTGCACGCCTTCGGCAGCCTGCTCGCGACGACCCGCGAGCAGATGGGCGCCACGCCGGGTTGCCCGTTGGGCAACCTCGCCGCCGAACTCGCCGGCCACGGCGAGGCGGGGCAGCGACTGACCGGCATCCTCGACGCCTGGACCCGGTACTTCACCGCCGCCATCGACGAGGCACGCCGACACGGCGACCTGTCCCGGGCGACGGATCCGGGCGAGGCCGCCCTGCGGGTGCTGGCCTACCTGCAGGGGGTGGCCCTGCTGGCCAAGGCGTACGACCGGCCAGGACTGGTGGACCAGATGCGGTCGGGGGTGCGGATGCTGCTCGACCCGCCAGCCTGAGCCGCACCACCCGGCTCTCGCACCACCCGGCTCTCGCACCACCGGCTCTCGCACCACCCGGCTCTCGCACCACCCGACTCCCGAGCCGCCCGACCCTCGGACCGCGCCGAGACGGCCACCGGGGTGTCCGCTTCCCGGCCCGGCCGGCGCAGCACCATGCCCACAGATTTGACCGATCAGTCAACTACTCAAGGAGAACCACTGTGTCGACCACCGACCCACGGCACCGCACGGCGACGGCCCACGGCACCGCGTACCGCTTCGACCGGTTCCGGCTACCGCTCCTGCTCGACGATCTGACCTTCGGCCGTGCCGCGCCCGGGCCCGGTGACCGGCTGCCCGACTTCGACCTGGCCACGCTCGACGGCGGCCGGTTCCGCAGCGACACACTCGGCAACCGACCGGTCCTGTTGATCTTCGGATCCCGTACCTGCCCGGTCACCGAGAGCGCCGCGCCGACGCTGCGGCGGCTGCACGCCGAGTTCGGCGCCCAGGTGCGCTTCGTCCTGGTCAACACCAGGGAGGCCCATCCCGGGCAGCGGTGTCCCCAGCCGCAGACCTTCGAGGCCAAGTGGGCGCACGCCGAGGAACTGCGCCGCCACCATGAACTGCCGTTCGAGGTGGCGGTTGACGACATCGACGGCAGCCTGCACCGGGCGCTCACTCCCAAACCGAACTCGGCCTACCTGATCGGCTCCGACGCGGCGATCCGGTACCGGGCACACTGGGCCAACGACGAGCGGGGGCTGCGTACCGCCCTCACCGCCGTCGCCGTCGGCGACGCACCACCGACGCCGTACGGCAACCGGATGGTCGGCCCCCTGCTGCGCGCGGTCGGACACCTGCCCGGCATCGTCCGGTTCGCCGGTGGCCGGGTCGAGCGGGACGTGTGGCTCGCCGCCCCGCCGCTGGCCGTCCTGGGCCGGTTGTCCCGGCTGTTCGGCGCGCTACCGCCCGACGCCCGGGGGCCGGCAGCGGCGCTGCTGGTGGCCTCGGTGGGCCTGGCCGCCGCCGGCGCCGCCGCCGTACTGGGCTGAACCAGCGGCGAAAACCCGACCACCGGGTCGGGCACCGGACTAGGCTCGGCGCGCACGGACCAGACCGACCGGGACCGCGTCGGCGCGGGCCGCCGTCGCGACGGCGCGGATGCCGGCGGAGGCGGCATGAAACAGATCCAGGCGGTACGGGGCGGCCTGCACCTGATCCGGCCCGGTACCCGCGTCGACCGGTTGGAGATCTTCTTCGACCTGGTCTTCGTGTTCGCGTTCTACAACATCACCCGGGTGACCGCCGGTGAGCTCACCGGGCACGGTCTCGTCGCGGGGCTGCTCCTGCTGGCGTTGCTGTGGTGGGCCTGGTGCTCGCACATGGTGCTGGCGAACCGGATCCGGCTCGGCGAGGGCGTCGCGCCACCGGTGATGTTCGTGGCGATGGCGGCGGTCTTCACCGCCGCGCTGACCATCCCCCAGGCCTTCAGCGACCAGCCCGGCGGGCTGCCCGGACCGCTACTCATCGCCGGGTGCTACTTGGTGATCCGGGGACTGCACGTGGCGCTCTACCGGGTGGCGTCGGCCGCCGAACCGGCCGGTCACCCCCGGCTGAGCTCCCTGGCCGTACCGCCGGCGGTCGCCACGGTCCTGCTGGTCGGTGCGGGTCTCGTACCGTACCTGGGCCAGCCGGCAAGGGTCACGTTCGGCTGGCAGGTCGGCTGCTGGGTGGCCGCGCTGGGCGTCGAGTACGCCGCCGGCTACACCCTGGCGAGCTCCGGATGGGCGGTGCTGTCGGCGAACCACTGGGTGGAACGTTTCGAACTGATCCTGATGATCGCGCTCGGTGAACTGATCGTCTCGGTCGGCGTCGGCAGCGACCTGATCGACCGGCCGGTCACCTGGCCGGCGGTGGTCGGTGCCGGTATCGCGGTGGCGATCACCGCCGCCCTGTGGTGGGCGTACTTCGACCTGGTGGCACCGGCCGCGCTGCAGGCCTTCCACGCCGCCGGACGCGGGCTGCACCGTACCGCCCTGGCCCGCGACGCCTACGTCTACCTGCACCTGCCGATGATCGCCGGGCTGATCCTGACCGCGCTGGGGCTGGAGGAGGTGCTGCACCACCTCGGCACCACCGAGGTCGACCTCGGCGCGCCGCTGGCTGGCCCGGCGATGCCGCTGGCGTACGGCGGGGTCGTGGTGTTCCTCCTCGCGCACCTTGGCTTCCAGTTGCGGATCCTGGGCACGGTGGCCCTCACCCGCGTCGCCGCGATCGCCGCCCTGGGCGCCCTGGTCGCGGTCGCGGTCCGGGTTCCCGCCCTGCTGGGGCTGGGTCTGCTCGGTGCGGTCTGCGTCGCGCTGGTCGGCGTCGAGTTCGTGCTGCTGCGCGGCTCCCGGCGGCAGCTGCGGGAGGCGTCGCTGCGCGAACGGATGACCCACGAGGCACGGGAATCCGCCTGGCGTCGCCGGCGGTACCAGTGACGGCCGGGCCAGCTCGCTGGCGGCGGCTCAGGCCACCTCGCCGGCGGCCATCACCAGCAGCCACTCGAACCGGCGGTCCGGGTCGTCGAGGTCGTCGCCGAGCAGCTCCCGCAGCCGCTTGACCCGGTAGCTGACCGTCTGCGGATGCACGAACAGCTCCGCGGCCACGGCCCGGCGGGCGCCCCAGTGCCGCAGCCAGCTGTGCAGGGTCCGCAGCAGCTCGGCACGCTGGTCGACCGGCAGCGCCGCCAGCGGTGCCAGTCGGCGGGCGGTGAGCACCGTCAACGCGTCGGGCTGACCGCCGATCGCCAACGCGGTGAGGTGGTCCTCGACGAACACGACGTCCACCGGTTCGGCGCCGACGACCGTCGCGGCGAGTTCGGCCAGCCGTACCGCCTGCGGCAGCTGTTGCCACGGCAGCGCCGGGCCGACGGCCGCACCGCGCCCCCGCAGGGTGTCGGCCAGCTCCGAACGCCTGGTACGGGCACCGGCGCGTACCAGCACCACGGCGTCGCGGCCCCGCTCGACCACGATTCCGTCGGCACCGAAGCGGAACCGCGCGTCGCGGGCGTGTCGGGCCGGCAGGACGACCGGGACGACGATGTCCAGGTCCGGCCAGCCGGCGCGGTACGCGGCGGCCGTCACCACCGGCGGTGCCGTGCCACCGGCGAGCAGGACGTCGGCGAGTCGGCGACGCAGCCGGTCCCCTTCGCCGGACTGCTCGCGCACCTGCCGGGCGAACCCCTCGGTGCTGGCCGCCGCCAGTTCGTCGACGTACCCGGTGACCGCGTCGGCGGCGTCGACCAACGCCGCCACGTCGAGGGGGCGTACTTCGGCAAGGGCCTCACCGAGCTGGCGCAGCAGCAGCCGGGACGCCACCCGCAGGGCGGCGAGCAGGGACTCCGGGCCCCGCTGCTCGCGGGCCTCCGCCGCGCCGAGGGCGACGAAGACCTGCCGCACTCCGGGCGGCAACGCCGGGTCGGCGGTGCCGATCAGGTCGAGGAAGTGACTCAGCGCCACGTCGACGGCCGTCCGCACGTCGGCGCGGAACTTGGCGTCGGCGGCCCCGGCGAACCCCGGGGTCAGATCGGTGACCGCCGCGGCGACAGCGGCGGCCATCGCCGGTAGCCGCGCCCGCATCGCGCCGGTCAGCTCGGGCGGCAGCCGCCGCCAGGGCGTCGCCGTGACTGCCGCTGCCTGCACCCGATCATCCTGTCATCCGGTGACAACGCCCGGGGAGCGCTGCCGGTACCGACCGGCGCGAACCGGCCGGCGGATCCCGACTGATTGTCACATGGTGACAAAGCGCCGGGTCGATCGTGCTGCCCGCGCGACGGTGGTCCGCCGCCGATTCCGGGCGAGGATGAAGGACGACACCGCGAACCCGGAGGCCACCGTGACGCTGCACCGCACCTCCCGCCAACACGTCGTCGACATGTGCCGGACCATGCTCGAGCGCGGCTACCTCAAGGCCACCGAGGGCAACGTGTCGGTGCGGGTGCCCGGCCACCGTCTCTACGCGGTCACGCCGAGCAACTACGACTACGACCGGATGCGGGTGGAGGACATCTGCCTGGTCGACTTCGACGGTACGCACGTACCCGACGGCACCGGCAGCGATCTCGCCCCGTCGATCGAGGCCGGGATGCACGCCAACATCTACCGGCAGCGGCCCGACGTCAATGCGATCGTGCACACCCACCAGCCGTACGCCTCGGCCCTGGCGTTCCTGCGGCGGCCGATCCCGGCGCTCACCGACGAACAGGTGCGCTTCCTCGGCCGCGAGGTGGCGATCGTCGACTACGCCCCGTCCGGCACCGGCTTCCTCGCCCGCAACGTGCAGAAGAAGGTCGCCAGCGGCGACAACGCGTTCATCATCGCCAACCACGGCGTCGTCGCGCTGGGCACCGACCCGGACCGCGCGGTGTTCAACATGGCGTTGCTGGAGAAGGTCTCGATCGCCTACCTGCTGGCGTTGACCAGTGAGTCCGGCAAGGTCTACACCATCCCGACCGCGATCCGGGAGATCGCCTTCACCAAGCTGCGCGCCGACGAGAAGCGGATCGCCGCGCAGATCACCGAGTCGGTGCCGCCGGTGCGGGTGCCGGTCGAGGAAGAGCTGCCCAGCGCCGACGCGATCGCGGCCGAGATCGCCGCCGCCGGGCGGCCGACCGCCGACACCACCGCCGTCGAGACACTGGGCAGCGAGTCCGCGCGACTCGGCTACGCGATCACCGAGTACCTCGACGTCGACGACACGATGCGCCGGCTCAAGGCCCTGGTCGCCCAGCCGGTGCGCGGGTTGCGCCACGACGCGATGCTCGACGTGCTCGGCTACTTCAACGACCGCTGCCGGGCCAGCAAGGAGATCACCGACCGGGCCAAACGGCGCATTCCTGGCGGGGTGCAGCACAACCTGGCCTTCAACTACCCGTTCCCGTTGGCGATCGACGCGGCCGACGGCGCCTACCTGACCGACCGCGACGGCAACACCTACATCGACTTCCTGCAGGCCGGCGGCCCGACGATCCTGGGCAGCAACTACGGCCCGGTCAACGAGCAGGTCGCCGCGGTGGTCAAAGAGTCGGGGCCGGTCACCGGGCTGTTCCACGAGTACGAGCTGAAGCTCGCCGAGATCATCCACCGGTACATGCCGCACATCGAGATGTACCGGTCGCTCGGCTCGGGCACCGAGGCGGTGATGGCCGCGGTACGCGGTGCCCGCGCCTTCACCGGCAAGAACGTGGTGATCAAGGTCGGTGGGGCGTACCACGGCTGGTCCGACACGATGGTGTACGGGCTGCGGGTGCCGGGCACGTACCGGATGAACGCCAAGGGCATCCCGTTCGGCGCCACCGCCAACACCCGCGAGGCGTTCCCGCACGACCTCGGCCAGCTGCGCCGCAAACTGATCGAGAACCGGGTACGCGGCGGTACGGCGGCGGTGATCGTCGAACCGCTCGGCCCCGAGTCCGGTACCCGCCCCGTGCCCCACGACTTCAACGCCAAGGTCCGTGAGTTGTGCGACGAGTTCGGCGCGCTGCTCGTCTTCGACGAGGTCGTCACCGGATTCCGTACCGGGCTCGGCGGCGCGGCCGGCTACTTCGGCGTCACCCCTGACCTGACCGTGTTCGGCAAGGCGGTCTCCGGCGGTTACCCGATGGCCGGCGGCGTCGGTGGCCGGTCCGATGTGATGGCGGTCTTCGGCTCCGGACTCGACGGCCGCAGCGGCGCGCACATCCAGGTCGGCGGCACCCTGTCGGCGAATCCGCTGTCCTGCGCGGCCGGCTACTTCGCCATCGCCGAGATGGCCCGGACCAACGCCCCGGTGATCGCCGGGCGGGCCGGCGACCGGCTCACCCGGGGGCTGCAACGGCTGATCGACCGCTACGGGCTGCCGTACGTGGCGTACAACCAGGGGTCGATCGTGCATCTGGAGTGCAGTGGCGTCATGCTGCTCGACATGCGTAATCCGATCAAGCTGCTGAAGGAGAACAAGGCCCGCAAGCGGCTGATGGAGCAGATGGGAGCGGCGTACACGGCGCACGGGATCGTCACCCTGGCCGGCTCCCGGATGTACACCTCGATGGCCGACACCGACGAGGTGATCGACACCGCGCTGGAGCGGTTCGACCGGGTGTTCGCACAGGTAGAAGGGGTCTGAACGGGATGCCGGCCGTCCCGCCGCAGGTGCTGGCGATCGATCTGGGCACCTCGGGGATGAAGGCCGCGCTGGTCGCCGCCGACGGTACGGTGACCGGCTGGGCCGAGTACGCGGTGCCGCTGCGGGTGCTGCCCGGCGGTGGTGCCGAACAGGATCCGCAGGCGTGGTGGGCCGCGCTGATCGAGGTCGTCGCCGAGCTGGGTCGCGCCCACCCGGAGCATCTGCGCGCGGTCACCACGGTCTGTTCCTCCAGCCAGGGTGAGGGCACCATCGCCGTGGACGCCGCCGGGCAGCCGTTGACGCAGTGCATCACCTGGCTGGACATGCGCGGCGCGGCGCATCTGCGCCGCCAGTTCGGCGGCTTCCCGGCGTACCAGGGGATGTCGCTGCGGCGGATCGTCCGCTGGCTGCGGCTGACCGGCGGCATGCCCTCGCCCACCGGCAAGGACCCGGCCGCGCACATGCTGCTGGTCCGCGACACCATGCCGCAGGTGTACGCGCGGACCGCGACGTTTCTCAACGCGCTGGACTGGATCAACCTCAAGCTGACCGGTCGCACGGTGGCCACCGTCGACTCGATCCTGACCTCCTGGGTGACCGACAACCGCCGGCCGGACCGGATCCGCTACTCCCCCGCCCTGGTCGCCGACTGCGGCATCGACGCCGACAAGCTGCCGCCGATCGTGGCCTGCACCGACGTCATCGGCACGCTGTCGCCGGCCGCCGCCACGCAGCTGGGCCTGCCGGCTTCGGTCCAGGTGGTGGCCGGTGCGATCGACAACACCGCGGCCGCGGTCGGTGCCGGCACCATCGCCGACAACGACCCGCACCTGTACCTGGGCACGTCGTCGTGGATCGCCGCCCACGTGCGGGCGAAGAAGACCGACCCGGTCGCGCAGATCGCCTCGGTGCCCTGCGCGATCGGCGACCGTTACCTGATGACCGCGTTGCAGGCCACCGCCGGGGCGAACCTGACCTGGCTGAAGGACAAGATCGTCGAGTACGACGACCCGCTGATCGGTGCCGGGCATCTCAGCCGTGACGAACGGTCCATCTTCGACGCGTTCGACGTGATCATCCCGACGGTGCCGGCCGGTGCCAACGGAGTGCTCTACATGCCGTGGCTGTACGGCGAACGCGCCCCGGTCGACGACCCGGACCTGCGCGCCGGGTTCCTCAACATCTCCCTGGACACCAACCGGTCCGACCTGCTGCGGGCCGTCTTCGAAGGGGTGGCGTTCAACACCCGGTGGCTGTCCGGGCCGGTCGGCCGATTCCTCGGCGCCCCGATGACCACCCTCACCGTCACCGGCGGCGGTGCCCGGTCGACGGCGTGGTGCCAGATCCTCGCCGACGTGCTCGACGTGCAGGTGCGCCGGGATCCCGACCCGGTGAAGGTGAACGTACGGGGCGCGGGCTGGATCGGTGCGGTCGGCACCGGGGCGGTGGCGTTCGACGACATCCCGGCGCTGCTGCGTACCGACCGGGTCTTCACGCCCACCCCCGCGCACCGCGCCCGCTACGACGACATCTTCGCCGTCTACCGTGACCTGCACGGTCGCCTCGCTCCGCTGTACCGGCGCCTGCACCGGGTACGCGACACAGGGGACGCCGCGACCGCCGACCCGAAGCGATAGGCGACGATGGAGGCATGTCGCAATCCACAGTCGCCGCCCGTCACGCCGTCGTCATCGGTGGTAGCCTCGCCGGTCTGTGCGCAGCCCGCGCGCTGGTCGACCACGTCGACCGGGTGACGGTCGTCGACCGGGACCGGTTCCCCGACGGGCCGACGGTACGCGCCGGCGTCCCGCAGGCGCACCATCTGCACGTGCTGGTCACCGCCGGGCAGCAGGCGCTCGACCAGCTCTTTCCCGGACTGCTCGACGAGTTGCGACGGGCCGGCGCGGTCGAGGTGGCCAACCCGACCGACATCCTGTACCTGAGTGCGACGGGTTGGCGGGACCGCTTCCCACCCACCCACCGGTTGGTCGGCATCAGCCGGGAACGGCTGGACTGGACGGTACGTGGGCGACTGGTCGCCGACACCCGGGTGCGCTTCCTGCCAGGTCACGAGGTGGTGGGTCTACTCGGTGCCGCTGACCGCGACGCGGTCACCGGCGTCGAACTGCGCCGGCGTGGCACCGGTGGCACGCCTCGACAGGGCGGCACCGGCGACGAGGTGCAGCGACTCGACGCCGATCTGGTGATCGATGCCAGTGGCCGCAGCTCGCACACCCCCCGGTGGCTCGACCGGCTGGGGTACGGCCGTCCCCAGGAGATCACGGTCGAATCAGGACTCGGGTACGCCAGCCGCCGGTACGTCCTGGCGCCACGGGTCGCCGCCGGGTGGAAGAACATCGTGCTGATGCCGCAGCCGCCGACCACCGGCCGGGGCGGAGTGATCTATCCGATCGAGAACGACCGGTGGATGGTGACCCTGGGCGGTCTCGGCGGCGACTGCCCACCCACCGACGAGGCCGGCTTTCTGGAGTTCGCCCGAGGGCTGCGCAGCCCGGTGCTGTACGAGGCGATCAAGGACGCCACCCCCGACTCCCCCATCCACGGGTTCCGTGACACCGGCAACCGCCGTCGCCGGTACGAGGCGATGCCCCGCTGGCCGGACGGGTTCGCGGTGGTCGGTGACGCCGCCTGCACCTTCAACCCGGTCTACGGGCAGGGGATGAGCGTCGCCGCCCAGGCCGGCGTGACCCTGGCCGCACAGTTGCAGACCACTGGTGGTCGGCTCGACCGGGCGGCGCAGGTAAAGGTGGCGGCCGGCAGCGAGGCCGCCTGGCTGATCGCCACCGGCGCCGACCTGCGGTACCCGACGACCGTCGGCGACCAGCCAGCGCGTGGGGGTCGGTTGTCGCGGTGGTATCTCGACCGCGCGGCCGACGTGGCCAACCGGGATCCGTACGTGCTGAAGGCGCTCACCGACGTGTTCCACCTGGTGGCGCCGCTGTCGGCGGTGGCCCGACCCGGCGTCGCGCTGCGGGTGCTGCGGGGCCGACCAGGCCCACGGCTGGACACCCCGCCCTCGGCGACGGTGGCCGGGTAAGGCGGTGGAGTCCACCCGACGACGCCGTTGGCTGCTCGTCGCCACCGCGATCGCCTGGCTGGTCAGCCGCGCCGGTCTGCTCGCCGTAACCGCCGGGCTGCTTCCCGGACTGGACGCCGGTGACGTGTTCGCCGACGTCGAACTCTACCGTCGGTGGAGCGACGATCTGCGCACCGGGCAGGTGCCCGTCGACGATCCGATGTGGCAGTATCCGCCCGGCGCGGCGGCGCTGTTCGTCGCGATCCGCCAGTTCGCCGGCGACTCGGTCCAGGCGTACACCACGGTTTTCGTTCTGTTCGCGCTCTGCGCGGACCTGGCGGTGACACTCGCCCTGATCCACCTGGCCCGCCGGGGCAACCGGCTCGACGGGGCGGTCTACTGGGTGCTCGCCGTACCGTTGCTGACCCTGCTGCCCTACGCCCGGTACGACATCTTCGTCACCGCCCCGGCGGTGGTCGCGCTGGCTTTCCTACTGCGTCGGCCGGTGCTCGCCGGCGCGGTGCTCGCCGTCGGCGCGCTGGTCAAGGTCTGGCCGGCGATGCTGCTGATCGCCGCCCGGCCACTGCGTGGTCTGCGTCCGGTGGCGGTCGGCTTCGGGGTGGCGCTGGTCGGTTCCGGCGCCGCACTGACGTTGGCCTACGCCGGTGCCTGGTCCGGGTTCACCGGCAACCAGGCCGATCGCGGGCTGCAGGTGGAGTCGGTGGCCGCGACCGCTTTCGCGGTGACCCGGCTGATCCGGCCGGAGCTCACGGTGTCCTACGTGTACGGATCGATGGAGTTCGTCCACCCGGTGGCTTCGGTCGTCGCCACCGTGCTGACCGGGTCGACCCTGGTGGCACTCGGGGTGCTGGGCTGGTGGTGGTTGACCGGCCGCCGACGTACGGACTGGACGGTCACCACCGGGTTCGACCTGGCGCTGCTGGTCGTGCTGGTGACCGTCGTCACCAGTCGGGTCCTCTCCCCGCAGTATCTGCTCTGGCTGCTCGGGCTGGCGGCGGTCTGCCTGACCCGGCGGGACACCACCCTGCGGGTCCCGGCTGTCCTGATCGTCGTGGCGACCGCGCTGACCAGCGCGTACTTCCCGTGGTTCTACGCCGACGTGATCGGTGATCCGGCCTGGCCGGGGGTCGCGCTGCTGGCCGCCCGCAACCTCGTCCTGCTCGCCGCGACCGGCATCGCCGTTCACCGCTTGCTCCGCCGGCCGGGACCACGGCCCGCACATCCCGTACCCACCGACGTCCTGACGGTCGGTGCTGACCGCCGCGCTTGATCTTGCTGTCGCCGCTCCGTAGATTAGGTAAGCCTAACCTGACAGGGAGTGGAGATGAACGTCGACGACAACGGGCCGAACGGTTCGCCGGAGGTTCGCGTAGTGCTGACCGAGCAGGTGGACATCGCGGAACTGGCCGCGGTCTACCGGCAGGTGCACGCCCGGGACCTGCACCTGATCGACCACACCGAGCCGTCGGTGGAGCAGCGACTGGAATGGACGGCGCAGGCCCCCGGGTTCGCGGCCACCGTCGCCTACGCCGCCGGTCGGGCCGTCGGCACCGTGATGGGTTGCCCGCTGCCGCCGGAGACGCTGTGGTGGCGGGAGTTGCACTCGGACACCGACCCCGAGCTGGTACGCGAGTGGCCGGGGCGCACCTTCGCCGTCTGCGAGGCGTTCGTGCTGCCACGGTTCCAGCGTCAGCAGGCCGGGGTGCCGCTCTTCTCCCAGCTGCTGGCGAGCCGGACCGAGGAGCGGGCATCGCTGGCGGTGGCCGACTCCAACAGCCGGGTGCTGCGCTCCATGCGGGTGCTCGGCTGGCAGCACGTCGGCAACCTCGTGCCGTTCCCCGGCTGGCGAGAGCACGCCATGTTCGTCCGGCCGCTGCCCTGGTGACCGCGCTCACCCGGCGGCCGGCACCGGCGGATGACGCCGTTGGTGACGCAGCCCCATGACGACGCCAGCGAGCATGAACACTATCGCGACCGCCGCGACGGGCGGGTAGCCGGCCCGGGCGGCGACGGCCAGGCCCAGCGCCGCCGCGAGGTAGGAGCAGATCAGGCCGAACGACGACAGTACGGTGAAGTCGGTGCCGCCGGACGCCGGCCGTGAGTAGTCCATGTTGACGGTGTACAGCGCCACGTTGGCCACGGTGTACGCCGCCATGAAACAGCACAGTGCCACGGTGGTGAACCCGGTCGGGGCCCGCCCGGTCAGCATCGGCAGCAGCAGCGTGGTCGCGGCGGCGAGCGAGGCACCGCCGACCAGCAGCACCCCGGTCCGGCCGATCCGGTTGACCAGGCCGCCGGCCACCAGACCGGCGATCACCGCCGGCACGCTGGTGACGACGCCGGTGACGAAGCCGATCCGCTGCAGCGGCCAGCCGGCGTCGACCAGCGCCGGCGACACCATCCCGTAGGCGGCGCCGGCCCCGCTGTAGAGCAGCGGCACCACACCGAGCACCCAGCTGCGGCAGCCGGGCTGGCGCAGCACGGACAGCAGCGCGCCGTACGCCTGACGGGTGCCGGCCGGCCGGGCGACCCGGTCGGGCTCACGGAACCGCCACACCACCAGCAGCCCGACGGCGGTGAGCCCGGCGAGCAGCCCGACGGCGGCGGCCCAGCCGAACCGGTCGTAGACCACGACGCAGGCACCACCGCCCAGGATGTTGCCGACGTAGCTGGCGGCCACCTGAATCCCGTTACCGGCACCCCGGTCCCGGCGGCGCAGCAGCCGGACGGCGAGGGCGTCCGCCGCGATGTCCTGGGTCGCCGACAGGAACACGAACATCGCGCAGATCAGTACGATCGGGCCGATCCGCCCGGTGGCCGGGTCTACCGCGAGCAGTGCCAGCAGGGTGAGCACCATGCCGGACTGCAGGACCAGCAGCCACGACCGGTAGTGGCCGCCGCGTCGGGGCCCGTACCGGTCGACGACCGGTGCCCAGAGGAACTTGACCGGCCAGATCAGACCGATCAGGTTGAGCAGCGCGAGCGTCTCCAGCGAGGTGCCGCCGGCTCGCAGGATGCCGGTCAGCCCGATCGTGATGAACCCGAAGCCGAGAAACTGGGTGACGTACAGCGCGGTCAGCGTCCGCAACCGCCCGTCAGCTGCCGGCGGGGTCGGGTGCCCGGTGGTCGCGCCCGGCTGGACCAGCGTGCTCACGTGGCCTCCTGGTGTCGAATCCGTTCGATGGGACGCAGGTCACAACCGGCTCGACGAGCCCTGCCGTTGACCCGTTTTCGCAGGTGGTGGTCCTCGGCGAGGCCGTCGCCGAGACGGTAGGGCCGGAGTCGAGATCCACTGAATGTCGCGCCGACAGCACGTGCCCGGTTCCGTTTCACCGACCCTCCCAGTAGCCTCGCCTAAGTTAGGTTAGGTTACCCTTATGGAGGCGGTCTTGGAGGGGTCCATGTACCCACATCTTTTCGGCCGGCACACGGTGGACGCCTACGTGTCCAGCATCGACCAGACCGCAGGCCGGCTCGCCGACCGCGTCCGCACGGTCCGCCAGCCGTACTCCGGGGCCGGTGTCGCGACGTTGCAGGCGATGGTCGACCGCGTCGATCTCGACACGCCGCTCGGCACCACCGGGGCCGTGCTCGACGAGATCGGCGCGCTCTACCTCGACCACGCGGTCTGGTTCCACGAACCCACCTACCTCGCGCACCTGAACTGCCCGGTGGCGATTCCCGCGCTCAGCGCTGAACTGCTGCTCGCCGCCGTCAACTCCTCGGTCGACACCTGGGACCAGAGCACCAGCGGCACCCTGATCGAACGCCGGATGATCGACTGGACCGCGCAGCGGATCGGCTTCGGCCCCACCGCCGACGGCGTCTTCACCAGCGGCGGCACCCAGTCCAACCTGCACGGGCTGCTGCTGGCCCGGGAGGACCGGCTGGCCCGGGCATCCGACGGCGGGCATCCCCCCGGCGATCGGGGCGCCGCCGCCGGGATCAGCCGCGACGCGGTGCTCCCCCGGCTGCGGATCCTGGCCACCCAGGAGAGCCACTTCAGCGTCGGCAAGTCCGCCCGGCTGCTCGGGCTGGCCGCCGACGCCGTCGTACCGGTCGCCACCGACGAAACCGGTCGGATGGACCCGGTCGCGCTGCGCGCCGCGGTCGACCTGCTCCGCGCCCAGGCCCTCGTCCCGATGGCGGTGGTCGCCACCGCCGGCACCACCGACCGGGGCTGCGTCGACCCGCTCGCCGCGATCAGCACGGTCTGCCGCGAGTACGCCGTGTGGCTGCACGTCGACGCCGCGTACGGCTGTGGCCTGCTGGTCTCCGGCCGGCGCCGGGCGCTGCTCGACGGCATCGAACACGCCGACTCGGTGACCGTCGACTTCCACAAGAGTTTCTTCCAGCCGGTCAGCTGCAGCGCCATCGTGGTCCGGGAGGCGGCGACCATGCGGCGGATCGCCGTCCACGCCGACTACCTCAATCCGCGTACGGCGACCGTGCCCAACCAGGTCGACAAGAGCCTGCAGACCACCCGCCGCTTCGACGCGTTGAAGCTGTGGCTGACCCTGCGCACCATCGGTGCCCAGCAGCTCGGCGAGATGTTCGACCGGGTCGTCGACCTGGCCCGGGTCGCGCACGACGAACTGGCCGCGCAGGAGGATTTCGAGGTCGCCATGCGGCCGGTGCTCAGCACCGTGCTGTTCCGCTACCGACCAGGCTGGCTCGCGGAGGCCGACTGCGACCGACTGCTGCCCCGGCTGCGGGCCCGGCTGTTCGGTGACGGTGCCGCGATCGTCGCCGGCACCACCATCGACGGCCACTACTGGCTCAAGTTCACCCTGCTCAACCCCAACACGACAGTGGAAGATCTGCGTACCGTGATCGATCTGATCCGCCGGGCCGGCGCCGAACTGCTCGACGCCGAATGGGACCCGGCCCTCCTGCCCGCCCCGCCGGCCGCCATCGCCACGGAGGTGGGCGCCAATGCGCACGCATGACTTCGTCGCGGTCGGCCTCGGCCCCTTCAACCTCGGGCTGGCCTGCCTGACCGCGCCGCTCGACGAACTCGACGGGGTGTTCCTGGAGCAACGCGACGAGTTCGCCTGGCACCCCGGGCTGATGATCGACGGCGTCAGCATCCAGGTGCCGTTCCTGGCCGACCTGGTCACCATGGCCGACCCGACCTCGCCGTACTCCTTCCTCAACTACCTCAAGCAGACCGGCCGGCTCTACCGGTTCTACATCCGCGAGGACTTCTACCCCCTGCGCGCCGAGTACGACGCCTACTGCCGGTGGGCGGCGGCGCAGCTGCCCGCCATCCGGTTCGGCCACCGGGTCGAACAGGTCACCCACGACGCGGCGAGCGGCGACTACCTGGTGCACGTACGGCAATCGGGCACCGGGACCGTCGAGACGCTGCGGACCCGGCGGCTGGTGCTCGGCATCGGCACCGTCCCGTACCGCCCGGCGGTGCTGCGCGACCTGCCCGGCCCGGCCATCCACAGCGCCGACTACCTGCCGAACAAGGCCCGGCTGCAGGAGATGGAGTCGATCACCATCGTCGGCAGCGGGCAGAGCGCCGCGGAGATCTACCTCGATCTGCTGGAGGAGATCGACACCCGGGGTCACCAGCTGAACTGGATCACCCGCTCGCCCCGGTTCTTCCCGATGGAGTACACCAAGCTGACCCTGGAGATGACCTCGCCGGAGTACGTCCGTTACTTCCACGCGTTGCCGCCGGCCAGCCGCGACCGGCTCAACCGGGACCAGCGCAGCCTCTACAAGGGCATCAGCGGTGACCTGGTGAACACCATCTTCGACACCCTGTACCGCAAGGACGTGGCCGGGCCGGTGCCGACCACCCTGCTGACCGGGACGGCGTTGACCGGCGCCGAATGGGACGCCGGGCCCGGACGGTACCGACTCGCCCTGCACCACCAGGAACAGGACCGCCACTTCACGCTGGACACCGAAGGGCTGATCCTGGCCACTGGCTACCGGCCGGCCGTACCGGCCTTTCTCGACCCGGTCCGCGACCGGATCCGGTGGGACGGGCGGGGCCGATTCGACGTGGCCGTCGGCTACAGCGTCGACCACGCCGACCGGGAGATCTTCGTGCAGAACGCCGAGGAGCACACCCACAGCCTGACCGCGCCCGACCTGGGCATGGGTCCGTACCGCAATTCGGTGATCATCGCGAACATGCTCGGCCGCGAGGTCTACCCCGTGGAGCACCGGATCGCCTTCCAGCACTTCGGCGCGCTGCCCGACGGCGCGCCGTCGACGGCGCCCGATGCCACGGACACACCGACGCCGGCCCACCGGCAGGAGGCGCTGAGCCGATGATCACCTTCTCACTGTCCGGTCCGCTGGGCACCATGACCGTCGAGCCACTCGACGTCACGTCGTACGCCGGGCATCTGCACGCGTGGATCACCCATCCCCGGTCCGTCTACTGGGGAATGCCCGATGCCGACCTCGACGCGGTCCGGCGCGAGTACGAGCGCATCGACGCAGACCCGCACCACCACGCCTGGCTCGGTCGACTCGACGGCGAGCCGCTGTTCCTGGCCGAAACCTACGAGCCGGCGCACAGCGAACTCGCCACCCACTACCCGGTCCGGCCCGGCGACGTCGGGATGCACGTGCTGGTCGCGCCACCGGCCGGCGGGCAGCGGCACGGACTCACCTCGGCGGTGATGCGTACCGTGCTGGCGTTCATCTTCGCCGACCCGGCGCACCTGCGGGTCGTCGTCGAACCCGACGTCCGCAACGAGGCGATCGCCGCCAAGAACGCCGAAGCCGGCTTCGTCGTCGAAGGGCTGATCCCGCTGCCGGACAAGCAGGCCAGGCTCAGCTTCTGCACCCGGGCCGCGTTCGCCGCCAGCCCGCTCGGCGGTGCGCCCGGTGCCGGCGTGGCGGCTGGCGACCCGGCAGCCGGCCCGCCGGCAGCCGGCAAAGACCGGTCCGCGTCGTCGATGACCCCACCGGCGCACCTCGACCCCGCCACCATCGCGGTCGCCCACCGCCATCTCGTCGCCAAGGCGATCGCCGAGTTCAGCCACGAGCGGCTGATCCAGCCGCGACCCGACGGGTCCGTGCCGGCCGCCGCCGACGGCGGCAGCTACCTGCTGACCACCGCCGAACGGATCCACTACCGGTTCCGGGCCCGCCGCTACGCCCTGGACCACTGGCTGATCGACCCGGCGACGGTGACCCGCGAGGTCGACGGCGCGCCGGCACCGCCGGACGCCCTCGACCTGATCATCGAACTGCAGGAGACACTGGGCATCCCACCGAAGCTGCTCGGCACCTACCTGGAGGAGATCAGCGCCACCCTGGCCGGCGCCGCCTGGAAACACCACCATCGGCGGGAACGCGCCGCCGACCTGGTGCACGCGGACTTCCAGACCATCGAATCGGCGATGACCGAGGGTCACCCGTTGTTCGTCGCCAACAACGGCCGGATCGGGTTCGGCCTGACCGACCACGCGGCCTACGCGCCGGAGGCAGGTGCCCCGGTACGGCTGGTCTGGCTCGCGGTCCGCCGGGACCTGAGCACCTTCACCGCCGGGCGGGGCGTCGACGAGCAGGCGCACTACCTGGCCGAGTTGGGCGCCGACACGCTGCACCGGTTCGCCGACCGGCTGCGCGACCTCGGCCTCGACCCGCACGCCTACCGGTACCTGCCGGTGCACCCGTGGCAGTGGGAACACAAGGTCGGCATCACCTTCGCCGCCGACGTGGCGGCCCGGGCCATCGTCCCGGTCGGCACCAGCCCGGACCGGTACCGGGCACAGCAGTCGATCCGTACCTTCTTCAACATCGACGCGCCGCACCGGCACTACGTCAAGACCGCACTGTCCATCCAGAACATGGGCTTCATGCGCGGGCTGTCCCCGGCGTACATGCGGGCCACCCCGCCGATCAACGACTGGGTCGCCGACCTGGTCGCCGCCGACGACACGCTGCGCGACTGCGGGTTCGAGGTGCTGCGGGAACTGGCGTCCGTCGGCTACACCGGCGACGCGTACCACCGCAGCGGCGCACCGGTATCGGCGTACCAGCGGATGCTCGCCGCGCTGTGGCGGGAGAGCCCGGTCCCCCGGATCGCCCCCGGGCAGCGGCTGGCCACCATGGCCAGCCTGCTGCACCGCGACCGCGACGGCGCGCATCTGGCGACCGCCATGATCGCGGCGTCGGGGCTGACGGCCACCGACTGGCTGACCCGGTACCTGCGCGCCTACCTGCGACCGCTGCTGCACTGCCTGCTCGGCTACGACCTGGCGTTCATGCCGCACGGGGAGAACCTGATTCTCGTGCTGCAGGACCACGTCCCGGTCCGGGTCTTCATGAAAGACATCGGGGAGGAGGTCGTCGCCCTGCACGACCGGCCGCTGCCGGCCGCCGTCGAACGGATCCGGATGTCGGTCGACGACGAGTTCCGGGTGCTGGCCATCTTCACCGACGTCTTCGACGGCTTCCTACGGTTCCTCGCCGCGATCCTGGACGCCGACGGGGTCCTGCCGGCCGGGGAGTTCTGGCGGCTGGTCGCCGACTGCGTCCGGACCCACGGCGCGGACCATCCGCAGCTGCGCGACCGGCTGGACTTCTTCGCCCCGACGTTCCGGCACTCCTGCCTCAACCGGCTGCAGCTGCGCAACACCCTGCAGATGGTGGACCTCACCGACCAGGCCGGGTCGTTGATCTATGCCGGGACACAGGACAACCCGCTCGCCACCGTGGCGGTGCCGACCCGATGAGCGCACCGCCAGCGGACCCCGTCGGCCGGGTGCACCGCGACGGGTACGGCGTACCGCACCTGTGGGCCGACGACGTCGACCAGTTGGCGTACCTGCAGGGACGGACCGCCGCGACCGACCGGGCCTGGCAGATCGAGGTCGAACGCTGGCGTTCGGAAGGCGCGCTGGCCGCCCGGCTCGGCCCGGCCGAGGTCGCCTGGGACCGGTTCGCCCGCCGGGTCCGCCTCGACGACACCGCCCAGCGGTGCTACCGGCGACTGGACCCGGCGACCCGACGCTGGCTGAGCGCGTACGTCGACGGGGTCAACGCCGGGCTGGCCGAAGGGGCGGCGGCGGCCCCCGAGTTCGCCGCCACCGGCACCACCGCCGGCACCTGGCAGCCGTGGACCCCGCTCGGGGTGTTCCTGGTACAGCACGTGCTCTTCGGCACCTTCCCCAGCAAGCTGTGGCGGGCGCACGTCACCGCCACCCTGGGCCCGGCAGCCGTCGACCTGTTCGCCATGGAGCCACCCGCGTCGTCGGGCAGCAACGCCTGGGCGGTCACCGGACGGCCCGGCACGACCGGACCGGTGATCGCCGGGGATCCGCACCGGATCCTGGAGCTACCCGGCGTCTACCAGCAGGTGCAGCTGACCTGCCCGGAGTTCGACGTCGTCGGGTTCGCCTTCCCCGGCGTACCGGGGCTGCCGCACTTCGGTCACGCCGGCACGGTCGCCTGGGCGATCACCAACGCGATGGCCGACTACCAGGACCTCTACCGCGAACAGCTGCGCCGGGTCGACGGTCAGGTCCTGGTCCGCCAAGCCGACGGCTGGACTCCGGTGCCGGCGCACACCGAACTGATCGAGGTACGTGACGGTGCGCCGGTCGAGGTGGAGGTGATCGAGACCCCGCGCGGGCCGGTCGTCGACATCGACCGGCGTACCGGGGAGGCGATCAGCCTGCGCACACCGAGCCGGGCCGACGGGGCGCTCGGGTTCGAGGCGTTGCTGCCGTTGCTGCGCGCCCGCCGGGCCGCCGACGTCGAACAGGCACTGCGGCACTGGGTGGAGCCGGTCAACAGTGTGCTGGTCGCCGACCGGTCCGGCAGCGTACGCCGGCTGGTGGCCGGCCGGGTGCCGGAGCGCGACGACCGGTGCCGGCTGCTGCCGGTGCCGGGCTGGGCACCCCGGTACGCCTGGCGCGACGGGTACGCCACGCTGCCCGCCGCCGACGTCGAGTCGGTCGCCGTCAACGCCAACGACCGGCGGGGGGACACCGCACACCTCGGAGTGGACTTCGCACCGCCGTACCGGGCCCGGCGCATCAGGGAACTGGTCGCTGCCGGTACGGCGCCCGAGGCGGTGCAGACCGACCCGGTGGCCCCGGCCGCCGGGCTGCGCCGGCTGCTGCGCGGTCTCGACCTCACCGGACAACCCGAGCCGGTACGCGGCCTGCGCGCACGGCTGCTCGACTGGGACGGGCGGATGGCCGCCGACAGCACCGGGGCCGGCGCGTTCGCGGCCTGGCGGACGGCGCTGACCCGGCACCTGTCCGACGAGCCGGGTCTACGGCCGCTGCGCGCCGACACCGGCTACGACCCGCTGTTCGCCCCCTGGACCGACCCCGTGGGCCGGATCGGACTGGCCCTGGAACGAGTGATCGACGGGCTTGCCCGCCTCGGCGGCGACCCGGCCCGCTGCGCGCTGGCGGCGCTGACGGAGGTGGCCGCCGGCCCGGAGCCCGGCACCTGGGGCGAGCGGCACCGGCTGCATCCGGTCCGGGTGCTGCCGGCGGCGGTCGACCCGGCGGCCAGCGCTCTCGGCCCACCCGTACCGCTCGCCGGCGACACCGACTGTGTGCTGGCCACCGCCAGCGTTCCCGGGGTCTCCGACCTCTGCTGGCGTGGGCCGGTGGCCCGCTACGTCTGGGACCTCGCCGATCCGGACGCCAGCCGGTGGGTGGTGCCGTTCGGCGCGTCGGGCCGACCCGACGACCGGCACTTCGCCGACCAACTGCCCCGCTGGGCGGCCGGCGACCTGGTCCCGGTCGCCCGGGTGCGGTGGACGCCGGCCACCGGCGGCCCGGGGGTCGACAGCGTCGGCGTCGACGGTGTGCGGCGGCGGATGCTGGCCACCGTCCACTCCCGCCAGTTACCGGGTATCGGCCGGTTCGACCTGACGGTGCTCGACCCCGACCTGCACCTCGACCTGGTGTACCGATGGGTCACCGAGCCCCGCGCCCGGTTCTGGGGGATGACCCGGCACTCCCGGGAACAGGTCGGCGAGATCTACCGGTTCATCGACAGCCTGGACTCGCACCACGCCTACCTGATGAGCGTCGACGACGAACCGGTGGGGATCTTCCAGACCTACGAGCCGGCCGAGGACCCGCTCGGGGAGCACTACCCGGTCCGCGACGGGGACATCGGAATCCACCTGTTCCTCGCCCCGGCCCGGCGTCGGATCCCCGGGTTCACCGACGCCGTCGCCGCCGCGTTCACCGGATACCTGTTCGGTGACCCCCGGCACCAGCGGATCGTCATCGAACCGGACGTCCGCAACGAGCCGGCGTTGCGCCGGTGGAAGCGGCTCGGTTTCGTCTTCGACACGCAGCTGGAGCTGGCGGACAAGCGGGCCCAGCTGGCGTTCCTGGCCCGTACGATGGCCCGATGAGCGCCGCCGACCTGCCACGACCGGACGTGGCGGCCCGTGCCCTGGCCGCCGATCCACAGCTGGCCGGGCTGCGCCGCTCGCTGGAGTTCTACTACGGCGACCCGGGTCGCGACGCCGCCATGGACCGGCTCTACCGGCGCTTCGTCGCTCCCGGCGATCTGGTGTTCGACGTCGGGGCGCACGTCGGGGACCGGGTGGGCAGCTTCCGGCGGTTGGGTGCGCAGGTCGTGGCACTGGAGCCGCAGCCGTTGTGTGCCCGCGCCGTACGGGTCGTCTACGCCGACGACCCGGCGGTGACCGTGCTGGAGTCCGCCTGCGGCGAGGTGGTCGGATCGGTGCGGATGTTCATCAACTCGGCCAACCCGACGGTCTCCACCGCCTCGGCCGCGTTCGTCGGCGCCGCCGCCGGTGCCGGCGGTTGGGCCGACCAGGTCTGGGACGCCGAACTCGACGTACCGACGACCACGTTGGATCAGCTGATCGCCACCCACGGCCGGCCCGCGTTCGTCAAGATCGACGTCGAGGGGTTCGAGGAAGCCGTCCTCGCCGGGTTGACCGTGCCGCTGCCGGCGCTGTCCTTCGAGTTCACCACCATTCAGCGGGACAGCGCGCTGCGTTGTCTGCGCCGACTCGCCACGCTCGGCGACTACCGTTACGATCTCGCGCTCGGCGAGACCCAGCAGTTGAGCTTCGACCGCTGGGTGTCCGCCGAGGAGATGGCCGGGCATCTGCGGGACCTGCCGCACACTGCCAACGCCGGTGACGTCTACGCGGTACTGCCGACAACGGCCGGCTGACCGGGCGGTTCGACGACGTCAGCGTGACAACGCGACCTGTGACCTGTTGACCTGCGACCGCTCGAACGGGGCATTGTCGAACGGGGCAAGCTCGGGGTGCCGTTGTTCCATCTGCCGCTGTTCGGCGTGGGCCGGCTCGACCGGCGGTTTCCGGTGCCGCCACAACCAGTGGACGTCCTGGCCGAACGACCAGAGCAGCGCGGCCAGAACCACCGCAACGAGGACCGTCACCATCGTCGGCGCGATACCGGCGGCGGCCACCACCAGGACGGTGCCCTGCGTCGCGGCCACCGTCTTACGGCTGAACCGGGGCGGCAGCGGTGCCCGCAGCCAGGGTGCCACCCACGCGGCGGCGGCGAAGACGTACCGGAACACCCCGATCGCCAGCGCCCACCAACCCAGGGTGGCCGCGACGAACACGCTCAGCACGAGGACCAGCGCCGAATCGGTCTCCATGTCGAAGCGGGCACCGAGCCGCGAACAGGTGCCGGTCCGCCGGGCGACCTGACCGTCGACGCCGTCGAGCGCCAGCGCCACCGCGGCCAACGCGACCAGCACCCACAGCGGCACCGGACGGAAGAAGGAGTCGGCCACCAGCGCGGTGACCGCGCCGACCAGCGTGCCCCGGGCCAGGGTGACGGTGTCCGCCGGGCCCCATCCGGTCACATCCGGCTGCTGCATCGCCCGGATCAGCAACGCCCAGGTCGCGGCCCCGTACGTCAGACCTGCCAACCAGCCGGCGACCCCGAGTCCGCTGGTCGCCGCCAGGGTCATCAGCACCGCGATCTGCGCCAGCAGACCGACGCTCGGGGCATGCACCGAACGGACCGTTTCGTTCCCTACGCCTACCGTCACTGTTCCTCCGTCGCCGACTGGTCACCGGTGCCGCCCGCATCGGTGCCACATCCCCACCAACGGCGATTCGGCACGAACAGTTCACCGACAGGGGCAAGATTTCTCCCCGACGGCGTGAAACTGACCTGAGGTCCGACCCGTTCAGCGGACCACCACTGTCAGTAGCCGGTCCACACCGCCTTGGCACCCGAATCGCCAGCGCGCACGACGAAGTAGAGACTTACCCCGGCCGCCACGATCACCACACCCTTGACCACGAGAACCAGGACCCGGTTTCCCCGTACCCCGGAGCTCGCGGCGCCGTGCGCCGTGGCGACGACCCGTGGTCCCACCAGGTACACCAGGGCCAGGGTAGCGAGAGCCAGCACGAGCGCGGCGACCAGCGTCAGATTCCCCAGCTGCTCGTGCTCCTGGATGACCGGGTAGAAACCCTCGGTGATCCGGCCGGCGGCGTCCATCCGGTTGAAGAATGCATCGCCGGACAGCTTCGTCACCAGGGCGGCCAGTGGCGCGACGACCGCCAGCGCGGCCAGCACCCACCGGGTGTGCGGCCGGATGAACGGCACCAGCGCGTACCCGACCGCCAGCAGTGCCAGCAGGGGAACGAAGACCACTGCGGCGTGCACCAGCAACGGATGGGCGGGAATCCCCGCGACTTCCTCGAACATCTGCGCCTCCTCGGGCGTTGCGCGCCAGTCGGCACGGCCAGGGAACGGAGGCTAGCGCAACGGCCAGCTCAGCTGGCAGTGGCCACCCGGCATCCGCGCAGAACGGCCGATCACCGGCCGATCACCGGACGCCGGTTGAACAACAGACCGAGGGCCAGCATCCCGAGCCCGAGACCGAGATGCAGCCAGTTGTCCTGGTGGTTGACCGGCAGGAAGTTCGCCGCACTGGCGTGGTCGATGGCCAGCCCGTACAGCCACAGGACGAGATAGAGTGCGCCGCCGCCGACCAGGTACAGACGTGCGGCGGACACGGTGCGTGCCAACGCCAACCCGCCGACCCCGAACAGCAGGTGCACGATGTTGTGCAGCACCGACACCTGGAACAGGCCGAACAGATAGGCGTGCGAGTCGTGCCCGGCGAAGCTCATCTCGCCGTACTCGGTGGTGATGCCCGGAATGAAGCCGGCGACCCCGATGAGCAGGAAGACCCCGCCGACGGCGGCCGCGGCGGACTGCACCGGTTGCCGGGCGGTGGCCCGGCCGGTGGTCGCGGTGCTGGTGCGGACCATTGTCGTCCTTCCTACCGTGGTGGCCCACGGCGCTGTGGTGCGGTGCTGCGGCGGCCGGCCGCCGCCGTGGCGGTTTCGGGTCAGGACCGATCCGGGGGTCCGTCGCCGGTGGCCGGCGACGGTCGCTGTTCGTGCGGGTCGCGTTCGGCGCCGAGCATGTTGCGCGGCTCGGTGGTGTGCTCGAAGCTCGGCCGGCGCAGTCGCTCCGGCCGGGGCACCTCGATGGCGCGGGCACCCGTCACCGGGTCGGGCCGGGTCGTGGTCAGGTCGGCCGCCGGTGCCGTCCCGGGGCGGACCGCGCGGTCGGTGGCCCGCTCGCGGTGCAGTTCGTCGAGCAGGTGCTGGGGTGGCGCGGTGTCCCGCTGCGGCAGGTCCCGGCCCAGATCGGCGACGAGGGTGCCGTACTTGACCTCGAACGCCGGCCGCTCGGACCGGATCCGGGGCAGGCGGTCGAAGTTGCGCAGCGGCGGCGGGCAACTGGTGGCCCATTCGAGCGAGTTGCCGAAACCCCACGGATCGTGTGCGGTCACGATCTCCCCGAACCGGTAGGACTTCCAGACGTTCCAGATGAAGAACAACGTCGACGCACCGAGGACGAACGACCCGACCGTGGAGATCATGTTGAGCGTGGTGAACCCGTCGCTGGGCAGGTAGTCGGCGTACCGGCGGGGCATGCCCTCGCCGCCGAGCCAGTGTTGCACGAGGAACGTCAGGTGGAACCCGATGAACATCGTCCAGAAGTGCGCTCTGCCGAGCCGCTCGTCGAGCAGTCGGCCGGTCATCTTGGGGAACCAGAAGTAGACGCCGGCGAAGGCGGCGAACACGATCGTGCCGAACAGCACATAGTGGAAGTGAGCGACCACGAAGTAGCTGTCGGTGACGTGGAAATCCACCGGCGGGCTGGCCAGCAGGACGCCGGTCAACCCGCCGAGCAGGAAGGTCACCAGGAAACCGACGGCGAACAGCATCGGGGTATCGAAAGTCAGCTGGCCCTTCCACATCGTGCCGATCCAGTTGAAGAACTTGATTCCGGTGGGGACGGCGATGAGGAAGCTGAGCAGGGAGAAGAACGGCAACAGCACCTGGCCGGTGCCGAACATGTGGTGCGCCCAGACGCTCATCGACAGCGCGGCGATCGCGATCGTCGCGGCGACCAGGCCCTTGTAGCCGAAGATCGGCTTGCGGGAGAAGACCGGGATGACCTCGCTGATGATGCCGAAGAACGGCAGCGCGACGATGTAGACCTCCGGGTGACCGAAGAACCAGAACAGGTGCTGCCACAACAGCGGGCCACCGGTGGCCGGCGCGTAGACCTGCGCGCCCAGCAGCCGGTCGGCCAGCAGCGCCAACAGGGCGGCGGCCAGCAACGGGAACACCAGGATCACCAGGAGCGCGGTGATCAGAATGTTCCAGGTGAAGATCGGCATCCGGAACATCGTCATGCCGGGGGCCCGCAGCGTCAGGATGGTGGCGATCAGATTCACCGAGCCGAGGATCGTACCGAGTCCGGAGATCACCAGCCCGACGATCCACATGTTGGCACCGACTCCGGGGGTGTGCTCGGTCAGGCTCAACGGCGTGTACGCGAACCAGCCGAAGTCGGCGGCGCCACCCGGAGTCAGGAAGCCGCCCATGACCAGCAGCCCACCCAGCAGGTAGAGCCAGTAGGCCAGGGCATTGAGCCGGGGGAACGACACGTCCGGGGCACCGATCTGCAACGGCACCAGGTAGTTGGCGAAGCCGAACACCAACGGGGTGGCGAAGAGCAGCATCATGATCGTGCCGTGCATGGTGAACAGCTGGTTGTACTGCTCCGGGGACAGCACCTGCATTCCGGGTCGGGCCAGCTCCGCCCGCATCAGCAGGGCCATCGCACCGCCGACGACGAAGTAGCCGAACGAGGTGACGAGGTAGAGCAGCCCGATCTGTTTGGCGTCGGTGCTGCGCAGCAGCCGGGCCAGCGAGTTGCCGGGGACCGCTGGCCGCACCGGGCCGGGAAATCCACCGGTCGACCCAGGGGCGATCGGGCGGGTATGCGACGCCGGACGCGTACCGGCCGTGATCTGTTCAGCCATGACCGCCCCTCCGCCCGTGCTCGCCCGACACTAACCTGATAAGCCGCCCTTAGATGAGCTAAATCCTGATAAGCAGGTTGCTGTCCGTTGCTCCTTTACCCCACGCACCCGGTACGGAAGGATCGTTGCCGACCCCATGGCCGGCGACGGGAGCCGTATGAACGCGACGACGACCGACCACCGGACTCCCGACCACCTGGTCGAGGTCGTCGATTCGCATCTTCACCTGTGGGATCCCGCCCGGCTCGACTATCCGTGGTTGGCCCAGGTGCCCAGCCTGCACCGCAGCTACCTGCCGGCGGATCTGCAGGTCGCCACCACAGGTCTGGACCAGACCGGATTCCGGCTGGAGGCTGCGGTCTTCGTCGAAGCGGGCCGCACCGACCGACACGCCGACGCCGAGGTGGACTGGGTGGAGCAGCTCGCCGCCGAGTGGCCCGTGCTGCGGGCCGTCGTGGCCCACGCGCCACTGGAACGCGGCGGCGGGGCGGCCGCCCAGGTCGCGGCACTGGGCCGCCGTCGGCTGGTCACCGGGGTGCGCCGCAACATCCAGGACGAGGCTCCCGGCTTCAGCGTCTGCGACGACTTCGTCGATGGTGTGCGGCTGCTCGCCGCCAACGGGCTCTGCTTCGACCTCTGCGTCCGGCACCACCAGTTGGCCGAGGTGACGCTGCTGGTGGCCCGGGTACCGCAGGTCACCTTCGTACTCGACCACGTCGGCAAGCCGCCGGTCGCCGCCGGACCGACCGGTTCGTGGCGCGACGATCTGTCCCGCCTGGCCGACCTGCCGAACGTGGTCTGCAAGCTCTCCGGCCTGGCCACCGAGTCCACGCCCGGTTGGGTCGGCGCGGATCTGCTGCCGTACCTGGAACACGCGCTGCGCCGCTTCGGCGCCGACCGATGCCTCTTCGGCGGCGACTGGCCGGTCGCCACGCTCGCCACCGGCTACCGCCGCTGGCTCGGCATCGTCCACACGGCCTGCGCGGGGCTACCGGCGGCGCAGCGTCGGGCGGTCTTCGCCGACACCGCCCGACGGGTCTACCGGCTCAGCTGTTGACGTCCTCCCCATGGCGCACGCCGCAGATCCGCGCGCCGCGCATGGCGATCAGCGCCGCGCGCGGCGGGTGAACGTGGCCAGCGCGGCGGCCGTGACGGCGGCCGCCACCAGCGTCAGAACCAGCAGACACAGCCCGATCGGCAGGTGGGTGACGTGCGGTGCCAGTGCGCCGCGCAGCGCCTCGGCGGCGTACGTCATCGGGTTGACCGCGGTGGCCACCTGGAACCAGGGCATCTCGGCCAACCGCTGCCACGGATAGTGCACACAGCCGGTCCAGATGATCGGGGTCACGAACAACGAGAAGGTGGCCTGGATCCGCTGCAGCGGCAGCACCGTCGCCAACATCATGCCCAGCCCCGCACCCACCCACCCGGCGAGCAGCACCACCAGCACCGACAACGGCAGCGCCGACCAGCTGCCGGGAGCAGCGCCGACCACCAGCGCACCCAGCGGGTAGACCACGGCCGCCGCGAACAGCCCCCGGAGGGTCGCGACCACCAGTTTGCCGACCGCGACCAACGTCGTCGGCAGCGGTGCCAGCAGCCGGTCCTCGATCTCGCGGGTGAACCCGAACTCCTTGACCAGCGGCACCGCGACACTCTGCAGCGACGTGGTGAAGGTGGCGAGCGCGACCGTGCCGGGCAGCAGGATGTCCGCGAAGCCGGCGCCGACGATGCCCTGCATCGTCAGCACCCGGGTGAAGATGAACAACATGAACAGCGGGGTGAGCAGGACCTGGGCCAGGACGAACCAGATGTCCTTGCCGGCGACGAACAGGTCCCGCAGCAGGATCGCGCCGAATGCCCGCGCGACCGGCGGTCGGCCGGGAGCGACCGGCGCCGACGGCGCGGTGGCGTGATCCGGTACGGGGGTGACCTCGGCCAGGCTCAACGGATCTCCTTACCGGTCAGGCTCAGGAAGATGTCCTCCAGGCCGGGCTTGCCGATGTGCACGTCGGTCAACTGGGCCGCGCGGTCGGTCAGCACCGTCAACGCCGGTCCGAGCACGGCGGCGGGATCAGCGTCGAGGTGCAGCCGCAGCCGGATCTCCCCCGTCGGCCCGTCGGCTGCGGCGGCCGGTGCGGCCGCGAACAGCGCGGCGAACCGTGGATCGTTGCGGGCGGCGGCGAGTTTCGCCGCCTTACGCGGATCGGACCTGGCGGCGGCGACACGTGCCGCGATCCGCGGGTCGGCGGCCAGCCCGGCCGGCCCGGGACCACCACGGCCCGTCGGGCCGGCAGCCGCGCCACCGCCGGCGGTGATCTCCCCGGTACGGACACCGTCGAGCGCGGTGAGCGCGGTGAGCAGATCCTGTGCCCCGTCGCCCGGCCCGGGGCGCAGGGCCAGATCGAGCACCGCCCGGCCGGCCACCCCGCGTACCAGGTTGGCCGGGGTGTCCAGGGCCAGCAGCCGGCCGTGGTCGACGATCGCCACCCGGTCGGCCAGCTCCGCCACCTCGGTCATCTCGTGGCTGGTCAGCACGACGGTCACCCCGCGCTCGCGCAGCTGCCGGATCCGGGTCCGGATCAGCAGTCGGGCCTGCGGCTCCAACCCGTTGGTCGGTTCGTCGAGGAAGACCACCCGGGGGTCGTGCATCAGCGCCCGGGCGATCATCAGGCGCTGGGACATTCCGCCGGAGAAGAAGTCGACCCGCGAGTCGGCCTGCTTGTCCAGACCGAACTCGGTCAGCAACCGGTCGGCCCGGCTGCGCCGCTCGGCCCGGGGCACCCCGTGGTAGGCGGCGTGGCTGAGCAGGTTCTGCCGGGGAGTCAACGCCCGGTCCAGGTTGTTGTACTGCGGCACCACCGCGAACCGTGTCCGGGCCGCCACCGGGTGCCGGACGACGTCGACGCCGTCCACCCGGGCCGTACCGGAGCTGGCCCGGATCGTCGTGGTGAGCACGCCGACCGTGGTCGACTTGCCGGCGCCATTGGGCCCCAGCAGGCCGAAGACCTCACCGGGGTGGACCGCGAACGACAGCGAGTCGATGGCGTTGCGGTCCTGGCCTGGAAACCGCTTGACCAGATCGACGACCTCGACGGCCGGGCCGGCGCCGCGCTGGCCGGCCAGGCCGGCGGCAAGGACGCCGGACTCGCCGGCCGGGGTCGCGTCGGCGGCGCGACCGTCGACCAACGGATGGGTGCCGGTACTGGGCATCTGCTCTCCTGCTCAGGCGGGTCTGGGATGCGAGGCGAAGAACTGCCAGCTGGTCGCGGTGGCGTCCAGTTCGGTAGCGGGCGGGTCCAGGCCGAGCAGCCGGCCCGCGGCGGACATCTCGGAGCCCGGCCACTGGTGTCCGGCGCCGTCGATGGTGATCAGGGTGACGCCGCGGCCCCCGGCGCAGTCGGCCACCGAGGTGGTGACTCCGTTTTGTGCGGTCGTCCGCGCGGCACCGCACTCGTCGACCTGCCGCCACCGGCCCACGAGATCCGGTATAGCGGGGCCGTCGACCTTGTCCGGCACCCGGCCGTTGCCGGCGCCGTCACGGCGGCCCGGCCCCCCGGTGTAGGGAATCGTCTCGTCGCCGGTGCCGTGGATGTGCAGAACGGAGATCGGCTCCGGGGCCGGGCAGTCACCGAGCATGGTCGTGGCCACCCCGGTCACCGCGGCGAAGGTCGAGCTGTCGCAGGCGATCCGATAGGCCAGCATGCCGCCGTTGGACATGCCGGCGAGGTAGTGACGGTCGGGATCGAAGGCGAGTCGCTGCCCCAGCGACTCCACCAGGGCGAGGACGAACCCGACGTCGTCGACGCCGTCGCGGGCCGAGGCACCGCAGCACTCCTCGGTCACCGCCCAGGCCCGGTTACGGGAGTCCGGGTAGACCACGACGAACCCGTGCTGGTCGGCGACGGCGTTCCAGCCGTACCAGGATTCGGCCTGCCGCCCGCTGCCGAGCAGGCCGTGCAGCATGACGACGACCGGGACCGACGTCGTCTCGGCGACGCTGGCCGGACGGTACACCCGGTAGGTCCGCTCGTACCCGCCGACGGTTATCGACCCCGCCGACGAGCCGACCGGTGGGGTGTCGACCGGAGCGGCCACCCCGCCGTCCACGGACGGCGGGGTGGCACCCGATGTCGGTGGCGCCGGGTCCGACGCCGACGTGCAGCCTGCGACGAGTGTCCAGAGGACTCCCGTGACGACCAGAACCGTCGACCGGCGTCGGAACCGCGACATCGCTCACCTGCTTCTGTTAGTGGTGGTGGTGTTTCGGAGTCAACTTGATCAACTCCCAGCCGCCCTCAGGGACGTCATCTGTCGGATCTGTCCGCAGATTCATCGGGTTGGCCATACCGAGGTATACCGTGGACCCGTCCACCACCATGCTACGTACGCCGTAATTGAGGTAGTTACCGAGACCCGCGTTGTCCACCTTCTTGGCGGAGTGGTGCGGCGACTCGAAGACCCAGAGGTCTGCGCCGAAGGCCAGTTCCTCCTCATCGTCGTCGTCACCGGTGCGGGCGGCGGCGGTCGGCGGTGGCGGCTCCTCCTGCTGCAACTCCTTCGCCAGGTAGCTCCAGTCCATCGTGCCGACATAGAGCCGGCCACCGGCGACGACCATCTTCCAGGTGTAGTTGAGCATCGGGTTGTCGAACCCGGACGCCCCGTAGAGCGGGGTGTAACCGGTCGACGTGCTGGCCCAGACGCCGGTACCGTCGCCGGCCGCCGGGTCGTAGGCCGGCAGCTCACTGGCACCGTAGAGCAGGTCGACCCGGTCGTGTCCGCCACCGTGCTGCCCGTGGGCGTGGCCGTGGCCATGACCGAAACTCCCCCGGAAGATGCCGATCGCGCGCTGGGTGTTGCGTACCGAGTCCCGTACCCCCTGCTCGTCGGTCGGCGGATACACCGCCAGGTGCACCGTCGTCGACTTGAAGGGCACGTGCATGGTCCCCCAGTAGAGGTAGCCACCGTAGGAGGCGATCCCGCCCAACCCGTAGGTGCGGGCGACGACCGGGTCCGGTTCGTACTCCATCACGTGCCACACCCGGGTCCACCCGTCCACGTCCCGGCTGTCCAGGCCGGGTCCGTTCGCGGACAGCTTCGGACTCATCCAGACCCCGGCGATGTTCGCCGGGACCGGTTCCTCGTCGGTAGGTTCGTCGGCGGTGCCGGCGGTCGGTGACACCGGCCCCGGGCCGAACGACTGGGTGTCCTCCGCGCCCGGCCAGGTGGTGACGAAGATCCGGCCCTGGTGCACGGTCAGGTCGACCGCCTGCGCCGGCAGGTCCGCCACCGGCAGGAAGCTGAACGGGTCGGACTTGCTCCCGGTCCACCGCAGCACCAGCCCGCGCTGACCACCGTTGGGGCCCACCCCGACCCCGGCGTACATCTCGCCGTCGGCGATGACGAAGTGCCGGATGTTGCCGTACTCGGTGAAGTTCCGCGAGCCGAGGTAGGCACCGGTGTCCGCGTCGAACGCGAACAGGTTGATCGTGGCACCGAGCGCCGGGCCGCCGAGCAGCACCACCCCGCGGTGGTTGCCGGCGGCCCGGAAGCCGACGGTCCGCAGCAGCCGGGCCTCGTCGTCGGGTGAGGCCCCGCGCAGGTCGCCAGTACGTTCGACCATGCTGTGCCGCTTCAGGTCGTAGGTGTACACGCGGGGAGCGCGGTGGTCACCGACAGTTGGCGGCAGGTCCGGATTGGCCCGGGCGATCTGGCTCTGGCCGTACTCGCAGACCCAGTCGGCGTTGCGGGTCGGCTGGGTGTTGCGCAGGTTGTTCCCGCTGGTCAGGCAGTTGGGGTTGGCGCCGGTGCCGAACCACAACCGGTCCTTGTAGCGGGTCAGTCCCCAGACGTAGGCCTGGTTGACCTTGGGCTGCCCTACCTCGCAGGGCGGTCCCGGCGGATAGTCGACGCCGATGTCGACGAAACACTCGTCGGCCGATGCCTTGGCCAGCAGGGTGCTCTGGTAGCGGGTCCCGCCGTGGTGTCCACCGTGCCTGCCGTCAGTGGTGGCTGCCGAGTCGGTACCGGCCACCGGTGCGGCGGCGGCCGGACCGGCGGCCAGAAGCAGCCCAGCGAGCACGGCGGCGGCAACCGACCGGCTCGCGGATGGGCGCAACCTACGCATCAAACACTTCTCCCTCTACTGTGGTTGGCTGGTGCGGATGTCTGCTGTTCACACGGCTGCGGTCTGCCGTACCGCGCCCTTGCCCACCCGGCCGGCGACCTGGCGGGCCCAGCCGGACGGGTCGTCGAACTCCAGGAACTCACCGAGCCGGGCCAACTGCGGCTCCGGGTCGGCGACCAGGTCCTCGTAGGTCATGGTGAGCAGGTGCGCCGGCGGGTTGTCGGCGAGTGCCTGCTCCGCCTGTGCCGCCATGAACGCGCAGAGCCCGAGGTAACGGGTGCTGTCCTCGCCCCGCTCACGGAGCAGGTCGGCGGTGATCCGGTCGGGTAGCAGATGCTCGAGATCCGCCGGCACCCGCTGGTCCGGACCCATCTGGAAGGGGTCCACGCCGCACCGGGAGACGAACTCCAGCCGCAGCTGGATGAGCTGGAACGACGAGTGCCGGCTCATCGACCGCGCCGTGTCCGCCCAGTTGCGGGTCAGATAGACGATCCTGGTGTCCGGGAACGACCGCAGCAGGTACGGGGCGATCTGGCTGGACCCGCCGGAGCGCTCCACCCAGCGGCGCCGGCCGGTCAACCGGGCGAGCAGGTCCAGGAACATCCGGTGGTGGTCGACGAAGGGCTGCTCGGGGAAGTCCGGTACCTCCCCGGCGAGCTGGTCGAACAGGCCGTCCGGATCGTCGGTGAGCTTCGGCAGGGTGATCGCCAGCAGCTGCGGCAGCTCGGTCAGGTTGCCGGCCCACCTGCCGTCCGCCGGGTAGCGGACCTCCTTCGGCGGCAGGCCGATGGCGAACAGGGTGGCAAGCTCCGGCTTCGGGCTGCTCAGCACCTGCCAGTACGCCGCCCCGGTGATCGGCTCAGTGGCCTTCGCCCACGACGGGGTGGCCATGAAGAACTCCTGGACGGACAGGGTCGACGGCTCCTCGACGATCAGGTCGGACAGCAGCGTGGAGCCACACCGCCCGCTGCTGATGATGATCGCCCGGCCGGGCGCCTCGAACTGCATCGGAACCTCCTGGGTGAGAACGACGACGTCAACGGCGCAGGGCGGGCTGCCCGGTGTCGGCAAGTTGCCGGGCGAGCCAGGGCAGCACCAGTTCGCGGACCTGGTCGCGGGCGGTGATCAGCACCGCGTGCCGGTGCCCGGGAACGATCGCCAGCTCGGTCTGCGGCAGTAGTTCGACCAGTGCCGGCGCCAGATCGGCAGCGGACGAGTCGCTACCGAAGATGCCGAGCACCGGGCAGGTGATCGCCCGTACCGCCGCCGGATCGGCGGGGGTGCTGGCCGGTAGGTCCCGACCGGCGGTGGTGGCGGCGACGAGCTGGCGGACCGCCGCGGCGTAGCGGGCACCCCGCTCACCGCCACGGGTGGCCGTCGCCAACGGACCGCCGTCTCCCTCCGGATGCACGGCCCGGACCAGCTGCCGGCCCACCCGGGCGAGCCACTGTGCGGTGGCAGGCGCCGACTCCACCGCGACCATCGAGGCGACCCGGTCCGGGTACCGGGCCGCGTATCCGAAGGCGATGGAACCGCCCAGCGAGTTGCCGAGCAGATGCACCGGTACGTCGACGCCGAGCCGGTCCAGCAGCCCGACCAGGTCGTCGACCAGGTCGTCCATCCGGTAGCCGGTCGGCGGTCGCTCGGTCCGTCCGTGGCCCCGCAGGTCGTACATGATCACCCGGAACCCGGCATCGGCCAGTGGGTGCGCCAGGCTGAGATACCAGCTGGCCAGGCTGTCCGGCCCGATACCGTGGATCAGGACCGCGACCGGCCGGCCGGCAACAGCTTCGGCAACTGGACCGCCCGCCGGATCGGCGGGCGGACCGCCACCCGGATCGGCGGGCGGACCGCCGTCCAGGTCGGTGGCAGCTGCCCCGGCGGGCGGACCGGCCGCCACCGCCGGCAGTTCCTGGACGTGCGTCACCAGGCCGTTGACCTGGATCATCGTCACTGGCCGGCCACCTGCGCCACCGTGGCTGGCGGTCCGTCCAGCGCGGCGGAGATGTGCCCGACCAGCTCACCGACCCGCAGCGCGCGCAGCGAGTCCACGTCGAGCCCCGCGACGAACTGAGCGAAGTTGACGGAGTCGCCGTACCGGGCCTGCAGCCGCCCGGCCAGCGAAATGACGTCGATGCTCTCCATCTCCAGGTCGTCACGGAAGCTGGTGTCCATCGTGATCTCTTCGTCCGGATCGATCCCGGGCAGCACCGCGCGCAGCATCTGCGAGATCTCCGTCAGGATGGTGTCGTGGTCGGCGGGCATGATGCGGGTCTCCTTGTCGGGACGTCAGTCGGCTTGTCGGGACGTCGGTCAGCTTGTCGGGACGGCAGTCAGCTTGTCGGCACGCCGATCGGCTCGTCGGCACCTCCGTCAGGGCCGAGCTCAGGCATGCCGGGCAGGTTCCGGGCCCCAGGTCCAACCGACGACGTAGCGTCGCTGCGGCAGATCGGGTGGGTTCTCCAGACTCCGGCAGGTGACCCGGTAGGACCTGCCGGAGGGGACCTGCACCAGCAGGGTGCCGGCGTCGACGGCGACCACCCGCAGCCGGCGGGGCGCCGCGTCCAGTCCCGTTCCCTCCGCCTTGCCGGCGGCTTCCTTGGCCGCCCAGAAGCAGGCGAACCAGAACTGCCGGTCCCCGCCGGCACAGACCTGGTCGAGCAACGCGCTCTCCGTACTGGACAGGGCATAGTCGACGGTGCTGGCCGGTCGGTCGGTGACCTCGACGATGTCGATACCGACCCCGGGGCCGTCCGGCGCCGACCGGGCCGGACCCGCGATCGCCACGGCGGCCTCGGCGCAGTGCGCCAGGGACAGGTCGCAATCCTGCAGCCCCCGACCGGGGCGCAGGTCCACGCGCGGCCGGCCGTTCGGATCGTTGGCGATGGTCAACTCGATCGGGTAGACGTCGGTGTGCCCGGCGTCCCACTGCCGGAACCGCACCGCGTCCTTCGCCGCGATCCGACCGAGCAGCCACTGCTTGCGGGCCTTCCCCGGCTGTCGCTCGTAGTCGACGGACGCGGCGGTGCCGAGGATGCCCCGCGCGGCCATCGACTGGGTGACCAGATCGGTCCAGCAGTCGAAGACGGCGGTCCACCCTTCCGGCTGTCGCACCGACATCGGGAAACGTTCCGGGAACCGTTCGGCCGGCCGCGCCTGCGGATGGCTGTCGAATCGACGGTCGACCGCGCCGTCGATCTGCGCCCAGACCCGGCCGCCGACGGACAGCTGGGTGTCCGCGACCAGTTGAGCGTCGTCGATCGATCGGACTCGGGCGACGCACTCGAACGCCGTGCCGGGCTCGGGTGGCGGGCCGAAGAACCGGACGTGGCCGAGACCGACCGGTAGCGCCACGGTCCGCATCGGCTGCGTGGTGATGAGCCAGTTTCCGATCAGCTGCAGGGCGTTGTCCAGCAGTGCGCCCGGCGGGACGGGCGCGGTGACGACACCGCGTACGTGCATCTCGCCAAGGGCGTGCACCGTGGTCACCCCGTGGAACTGGGGACCGTGGAACATCAACCGCTCCGCGTACATCTCCTCGGCGCTGATCCGGGGAGCGGTCTCGGTGGCCGGGTCGTGCGTCCACGGTGCGCTGACCGGGGCCGGATAGTCCGCGGCCACGTCGACCGTCGCCCGGGCGAAGCTGCCGAAGTTCACCGCGTACGAGTCCGGGCCGGCTGCCCGGACCACGATCTCGACGTCCTGCGCCGGTGCGGCGATGGTCCACCGGTTGAACCGGGCGTCCCGCACGCCGACCACCCGCAGACCGGGAACGGCCTGCGCGACCGCGTCCATCATGTGCGCGACGACGGTCGTCGCCGGCACCACCGGCCACCGGTCCTCGGGGTTCGGCCAGTCGGCCGGCTGCACGAAGAAACAGTGGTCGAGCAGGTACGGCATGGTCTGCACGGAGACCCGCAGGGTGGTCCGGGCGATCTCGGTGCGGGGCGGCGGGACGACCTTCGGTGCCGGCACCGGCGTGGTCGGCCCGGCTACGGCCGGTACGGCGGCCGACCGGGCGTCGGTCGCCGGTACGGCGGCCGACCTGGCCGGCACGGTCGGCGACACCGGCGCTGGGGGCACCCGTGCCGGATCGGCGGGTCGGGTGGCGGCGTCCAGCACGGTCACTGCGCCGTCCGCGGTGTCCCGCAGCAGCGCGGCGAGCTCCGCGGCGGCCTTGGACCGGCCGGCGAGCCGGTGCAACGCGGTGAGCGAACCGGCCGACGGCTCGGCGACAGCCGACGGCTGCGTGGCGACCGACGGCTGCGCGGCGACCGACGGCTCGGTTTCGGCCGAGGGGCGGGGCCCGACCGGCGGTACGGGTGGTTCCTGCGCGGCGCTGGCCGGCGGCCGCGCCTGGCCGACCGGCGGGCCGGACGACTGGTGCGTCGGCCGGTCGGCCAGGCCGAGCAGGGTGTCTGCACCCGGTCCGAGGCGCACCAACGGACCGCCCAGGTCCAGCTGGATCTTCGGCCCACGACGCGCCGGAGCAGCCGGTGCCGGCGTCGCCGGGGCGGCGGCTGCGGCGGGTGGCCGCAGCACCCGCAGGTCTGGTGCCGCACCCTCCACCCACAGCGCGGTGGCGACCCGGCGCAGCTGGTCGAGACCGGTACGGTGACCCACGTTGACCGGCATGGCGAGATGTTCCCGACCCCGCAGGTTGTCGCTGACCAACGATGCCAGCTGTCCCGCGCCGACCTGCAGGAAGACCCGGAAACCGGCGTCGTACATCGCGGCGGTCAGCTGCCGGAACCAGACCGGCTCCATCATGTGCCGGACGAAGATCTGGTTGACCTGCTGCTCGTCGGTGGGGAACGGCGCCGCCAGGGTCGCCGACCAGACCGGGACCGTCGTCGGATGCACCCGCCAGGACTGCAGGGCGGCCCCGATCGACCGCAACCCGTCGGCGAACGCCGGGGTGTGGAAGGCCGACCGGAACGGCAACTTCTGACACAGCACGTTGCGCCGACGTAGTTCGTTCACCAGCTGGTCGACCTGCTCCTCGGGGCCGTTGACCACCGACTGCGCGGGCGCGTTGTCGTGCGACAGGACCACTCCCGGATAGTCGCCGAGCACCGGCGTCACCTGGTCGGCACCGGCGCCGACAGCGGCGAAGACGTAGCCGGACACCGCGACCGAATCGGCATCGAACAACTTGAGGAAGCCGTCCATGTCGGTGGTACTGACCTGCCCGGTCACCGCCGCCGCAGACCACTCACCGATGCTGTGCCCGGCGACCGCGTCCGGGCGGATCCCGATCCGGCCGAGCACCTCGTCGAGGAACTTGCCCACCTCGATCAGACCGGCACCGTGCCGGCCCAGGTCAGCGGCGGACCACTCCCGGTCCGCCAGACCGAAGTGCGCGGCCAGATCCTTGGTACGTGGAGTGAACTCGGCCTCCAGGCCGGGAAACACGAACGCCAGTTTCCCGCCGGCGGTCAGCAGCGGAGCCGTGGTGAACCAGATGTCCCGGGCGCCCCGCCAGGGCTCCCCCCGACTCACCGCGCGGCGGGCGGTGGCCAGCCGCTTGTCGGTCGGGTCCACCACCCCGATCCGGCACGGCGGCGCGGCGTGGGCCTGCGGACCCTCGGCGAACGCGGCACCGTCACGCCGTACCACCGAATCGTCGCGGTCCAGCAGCGCGGCGAGGCCGGCCGGATCGGCGGCGGCCAACCACACCACCTGGTCCGGCTCGGCGACCTCGACGGCGGCCGGGCGGGCCGGTTGGCCGGCCGTACCGTTCGGCACGGCCGCCCAGGCCGACGGGGCGGACGGCGGCTGTTCGACGATGAGGTGGGCGTTGATCCCACCGAAGCCGAACGCGTTGACCCCGGCCCGACGCGGTCCGTCGCTCTCCCACGGCTGGGCGGCGGCGATCGGCGCGAACCGGGTCGCGGCCATCTCCTCCCGTGGCTGCCCACAGTGCAGGGTGGGTGGCAGGACACCCCGGTGCACGGCGAGGGTCGCCTTGATCAGACCGGCGATCCCGGCCGCCGGCATGGTGTGCCCGATCATCGACTTGACCGAGCCGATCACCGGCCGTGGCCCACCCTGGTACCCACCGAACACCTCGGCGACGGTGACCAGTTCGGCGGCGTCCCCGGTCGGCGTGCCGGTGCCGTGCGCCTCGAGCAGGCCGAGCGCGTCCGGCGCGGTCGGATCCAGCCCGGCGGCCTGCCAGGCCCGCCGGATGGCCAGCGACTGTCCGCTGCTCGCCGGGTTGAACATGCTCGCCGACCGACCGTCGCTGGAGACGCCGCTGCCACGGATCACCGCGTACACCCGGTCACCGGCGTCCAGCGCGTCGGCCAGCCGTTTCAGCACCACGATCCCGGTGCCCTCACCGATCAGCAGGCCGTCGGCCGACGAGTCGAACGGACGGATCTCACCCTGCCGGGACAGCGCCCGGAGCTGGCTGAACACCGACCAGAAGCTGATGTCGTGCACGTGGTGCACACCGCCGGCGAGCACCGCGTCCAACCGGCCGGCCCGCAGTTCGGTCATGCCCTGGTCGACCGCGATCAGCGACGAGGCGCAGGCGGCGTCGATGGTGTACGAGGGACCACGGAGGTTCAGCCGGTTCGCCACCCGGGAGGCGGCGAGGTTGGGCACCAGCCCGATCGTGCCCTCAGGTTGCTGCGGGCCGAGCCGTTCGTCGAACTTGCGCCGGACCCGGTCGAGACTCTCCGGCGGCAGGTCGGGGATCAGCTCCTTGAGGATGCCGATGACCTGGCTGGACATCCGGACCCGCTGGGCGTACCGCGCCTGTGCCGGGCTCAGGATCCCGCCCCGGCCGAGCAGTACGCCGATCCGGTCCCGATCCGGCAGGCGGTCCTGGCCGCCGGCGTCGTCGATCGCGGCGGCCGCCACCTGCAGGGTGATCAGCTGGTCCGGTTCGATGTCGCCGATCGAGGTCGGCATGATGCCGAACCGCAGTGGCTCGAAGGTGGCGAAGTCGTCGACGAAGCCACCCCGCCGGCAGTACAACCGGTCCGGTCGGTGGGCCTGCTCCGGATCGTAGAACTCGTCGTCCCACCGGTGCGGCGGCACGTCGGTGATGGCGTCGACGCCGTCGACCAGGTTACGCCAGTAGGCGTCGAGGTCGGGGGCACCGGGCATCAGCGCCGCCATGCCGACGATCGCGATGGTCTGGTGGGGGTCAGTCAGGTCCGACATCCGGTTCACCATCCCGAGGCGGTGTAGACCACGGAGGTGACCGCCGGGTCGCCCCAGGCGAGTTCACGCAGCAGACTCAGCGCGCCTTCCTCGGGATCGATCAGGTCGATGCCCCGGCGGGCGTACTCCCGGCTCAGTTCCGCGCTGACCATCCCGCCGTGTACGGAGCCCGGCGCCCATGGGCCCCAGTGCACGGTCAGGCAGCGCACGCCGGTGTCGGCTGCCCAGCGGCCGCCGATCCGGTCGAGCGCGTCGTTGGCGGCGGCGTAGTCGCTCTGACCCCGGTTGCCGTACGCAGCCGCGATGCTGCCGAACAGCACCACGAAACGCGGGTCGGCACCGTCGCGCAGTGCGTCGAGCACCGTCACCGCGCCCTGCACCTTCGTCTGGAACACCCGGTCGAACGACGCGGGGTCCTTCTCGGCGATCAGCTTGTCCTCGATCCGGCCGGCCGCGTAGACCAGACCGTCGATGCGTCCCCGCTCGCCCTGGATCTCCTTGAGCAGTTGCCGGGTGGCGTCGGCGTCGGTGACGTCGAGGCTGTGGTAGCGCACCTGACTGCCGAGTTCCCGAAGCTCGTCCAGGGTCGCGCGGACCTCCCGGGCGGCGAGGATCGCGGTCGCCGCGCGATCGATCTCCGCCGGTGCCCGCATCCCCTGGGCCACCAGCGCGGCCCGCAGCGCCGGCTTGTCCGCAGCGGCGGCCAACGCCGGGGGTTCCGTCTCCTCCGGCAGCGGGGTCCGGCCGACCAGTTCGATGCGGCACCGGCTTGCGGCGGCCAGAGTGCGGGCGAACCAGGGGGTGATGCCTCGGGCACCGCCGACCAGCACCACCACCGAGTCCTGGTCCAGACCGATCGCCTGGGCCTCGGCGGCACCGTCACCGGCGGGCCCGGCACCGCCTGCGGCGAGCGGGCCGAGATCGACCGAGGTCAGGTCGACGGTCTGCCGCCCGGTCGTCGACCAGGTGACGATCGGGGTCTGCCCACCGCTGAGCAGTTCGGTGACCAGACCGGTGGCGAGACGGCTGTGGTCGGCGCCCGCCGGTACTTCCAGGTAGGTCGCCGAGACCTGCGGGTACTCACGGCTGATGGTGCGGAAAAGACCGGCGAACCCGTCGGTACGCGGACCTGCGGTGCCGGCGGCGACCAGCCACCGCACACCTGCGGCGAGGGCCTGCTTGATGAACGGGAAGATGCCGGGCAGCAGCGGTCCGCCGCTGTCGCTCAGCCCGTCCAGGATGATCACGCCGTCGTAGCCGGCCACCTGGTCCGCTCCGCCGGCGTGGATCGATCCGGTGGCACCTGCCGCGCCACGCTGGGCGAGCTGCTCGGCCAGCGGTGCCAGCGCCGGTGACCCTCCGGTGATCAGGAACCGGGCGCCGGCGAGGGCCTCGGGCGCGACGACCGCGCCGGTGGCCGGCACCGGCCGAGCGACGAGTCGACGGGGCGCGGTACCGCGGTCGGGGCCGGCAGGCACGGCAGCCGACGCTGCGGGAGCCGCCTCGGGTGCCTGGTCGGCCGCCATCTTCTCGGCCAGCCAAGCCACCATGGTCCGGACCGTCCGGGCCCGCACCAGATCCTCCAACTCCGACTCGTCACCATCCACCGACAACCGCAACCGGGTCGCCACCTCACCCGCGACCTCAGCCCGCTTGATCGAATCGATACTCAGATCCGCCTCAAGATCCAGATCCAACTCGATCAGATCCACCGGATACCCGGTCCGCTCACTCAACACCGCCAGGATCGCCTCCTGGAACTGCGCCACCTCCACCGACGGCACCGACGCCGGAACCGGTGCCGCAGCCGGCGTCGGCGTCGGCGCGGAGACCGCAGGTGCCGTGACGACAGGTGCCGGATCAGGTGCGGTCACCGGCGCCGGCGATGCGACGGCGGTGGGTGCAGCCGCCATCTTCTCGGCCAGCCAAGCCACCATGGTCCGGACCGTCCGGGCCCGCACCAGATCCTCCAACTCCGACTCGTCACCATCCACCGACAACCGCAACCGGGTCGCCACCTCACCCGCGACCTCAGCCCGCTTGATCGAATCGATACTCAGATCCGCCTCAAGATCCAGATCCAACTCGATCAGATCCACCGGATACCCGGTCCGCTCACTCAACACCGCCAGGATCGCCTCCTGGAACTGCGCCACCTCCACCGACGGCACCGACGCCGGAACCGGTGCCGCAGCCGGCGTCGGCGTCGGCACGGAGACCGCAGGTGCCGTGACGACAGGTGCCGTGACGACAGGTGCCGGATCAGGTGCGGTCACCGGCGCCGGCGATGCGACGGCGGTGGGTGCAGCCGCCATCTTCTCGGCCAGCCAAGCCACCATGGTCCGGACCGTCCGGGCCCGCACCAGATCCTCCAACTCCGACTCGTCACCATCCACCGACAACCGCAACCGGGTCGCCACCTCACCCGCGACCTCAGCCCGCTTGATCGAATCGATACTCAGATCCGCCTCAAGATCCAGATCCAACTCGATCAGATCCACCGGATACCCGGTCCGCTCACTCAACACCGCCAGGATCGCCTCCTGGAACTGCGCCACCTCCACCGACGGCACCGACGGCCGTACCGCGACCGTCGCGGTCACCGTCGCTGCCGTCGATACCAGGCCCGTAGGGGCCGCTACCGGCTTGGCGGCCACGGCCGGTACGGCGCTGCCGTGGACCGTCGTGACCGCGGCCACCTCCGCACGCGGCACCGCAGCGGGCTGGACGGCGGGTGCCGGTGGAGCCGAGCGGACCGCGGGTGCCGGCGGAGCCGACGAGACGGCAGGCGACGCCGGGATGGCCGGCACGTCCGGCACGTCCGTCACCGGGGGCGCGCTGGGCGGCACCACCACCTCGGGATAGCGGCTCGGCGCGGCGATCGCCGGCTGGGCAACCATCGACTGGTACGCCGCGGGTTCGACCCACCCGTTGCCGGCTGCCGGCCGCTCCCCGAAGTACGCCAGCAGCACGTCCCGCTGGGAGGCGATCAGGTCCCGACTCGTCCGCAGGAACTCGCTGATCAGTTCGTCGCGCCCGTCCCGGTAGCCGGCCATGGCGCCGGCGACGTGCCGGACACCGTCACCGGCGCCCAGAGGATGGCTGATCCCGTTGCCGTTGTCGGCCACGTGCGCGACGCCGTTGCCGTTACCGTTGCCGGCCACGTGCGTGACACCGTTGCCGTTACCGTTGCCGGCCACGTGCGTGACACCGTTGCCGTTACCGTCACCGGACACGTTGCCGTGAGCATGGCCGTTTCCGGCCTCGGTGGATGCAGTCATCGACAGCTCCTTGATTTGTCGGGGAGGCGTCATGCCGCCAGGCAGCGGCCGGCCGTGCTGGTCGCGTACCAGCTGCCCGTCGACCGTCCAGATCGGCCGGCTCGACGAGGCTGACGCGGTGACCTCGGCGATCCGGCGGCCACGGAACAGCCAGTCGGTCTGCACCGGGACACCGGCGCACGCCAGCTCGGCGAGGGTGGACAGGAAACCGCGCAGCCCGCCGGTGCGCCGTCCCTCGACGGCCACGGCCAGATGCGGCCGGTCGCCCAGTACGGCGTCGACCAGCCGACTGAGAACCTTGCCCGGGCCGGCCTCGACGAAGATCCGGGCGCCGGCGGCGTACATCGACTCGATCTCGTCGACGAACCGCACCGGCGCGGCGATCTGGCCGGCCAGCTCGTCGCGTACCGCCTCGGGGTTGGTCGGATAGCTGTCGGCCGTGCGGTTCGACCAGACCGGGAAAGCCGGCGCGGCCACCCGGTGCCCGGCCAGGACGGACCGGAAGGCCGGCACGCCGCCGGCCACTACCGGGCTGTGGAACGCGCAGGCCACCGGGATCGGCCGCGCTGAGACACCGCCCGCCTTGAGCGCGGTCACCGCCTGACGCACCGCCGAGGTGGGTCCGGAGATCACCACCTGCTGTGGCCCGTTGTGGTTGGCCAGGACGACCTCGTCGGACAGTCCCGCCGCTGACAGGACCTCGCTGATCCGGTCAGCGGTGGCGGCGACCGCCGCCATGGTGCCGGGATCGGTACCGGCCGCCGCGAGGATCGCCTCGGCCCGCTGCCGGCTCAGCGCCAGCAGGGTACGGTCGTCGAACGCGCCGGCGACGCAGAGGGCGACCAGTTCGCCGTAGCTGTGTCCGCCGGCCAGGTCGGGACGCACGTTGACCCGGCCGAGCAGGTGGTGCATGGCCAGCCCGCCGATTCCCAGCACCGGTTGTGCGACCCGGGTGTCGCGGACCCGCTCCTGCTGGCCACGGTCACCGTCGGGGTCGAAGGCGGCCGGTGGGAACAGCGGACCGGCCAGATCACGGCCGAGGTCGAGGAACCGGCGCAGCTCGGGGAAGGCCACGAACAGGTCGGCCAGAGCACCGGGCCGTTGGCTGCCCTGGCCCGGGAACAGGAACGCGACCTTGCCGCCGGTGTGGGTGGCGGCCGGCTGGTGCAGGCCGCTAGCCGGGTCGTGGTCGCCGTCGAGCGCCCGCCGCAGCAGGCCGGCGAGTTCGTCGAGGTCGCTGGCAACGACGGCGACCTGCACGGGGCCGGAGCGGGTCTCGCACTCGCGGGACTGGGCAGCGGCGAGGTCACGCAGCCGCCAGCGCCGGCCCATGGCGTCGCGGGTGTCGATGGTGGCCAGCAGCTGCCGGATGCCCGGCTGGGCACCGGCCCGGTCGCCGGCGCGGAAGCAGAACAGCTCGGCCGGCCAGTCGTCCCGGGCGTGCCGGGGCTCCGGGGCGTTGGGGTACGCGGCGAGCACCGCGTGGAAGTTGGTGCCGCCGAAGCCGAACGCGCTCACCCCGGCGATCCGCTCGGCCGCCGGCGTCGCCCACGGCCGGGCCTGGGTGTAGAAGGCGAACGGGCTGTGGTCGGGGTGCCAGGCCGGATTCGGCCGGGTCAGGTGCAGGGTCGGTGGGCGTACCCCGGTGTACAGCGCCAGCGATGCCTTGATCAGACCGGCGAGTCCGGCGACGCACTTGGTGTGGCCGATCTGCGACTTGACCGAGCCGAGGGTGCAGCTGCCCGGTGCCGCGCCGGCCTCGTTGAACACGGTGGTCAACGTCTCCAGCTCGGTGCGGTCACCGACGACGGTCCCGGTGCCGTGCGCCTCGATCAGGCCGACCTGCGCCGGGGACACCCCGGCCTGCCGGTACGCGCGGTCCAACGCCCGCCGCTGGCCGTCCGCCCGTGGTGCGGTCAGGCCGAGTGCCCGGCCGTCGCTGGAGCCGCCCAGGCCCTTGATCACCGCGTAGATCCGGTCCCCGTCCCGCTCGGCGTCGGACAGCCGCTTGAGCACGACGGCGGCAACGCCCTCGCCGAGCGCGATGCCGTCGCCGGTGCTGTCGAAGGACCGGCAGCGGCCGGTCGGCGACAGGGCGTGCGCCGAGGTGAACATCAGATAGTCGTTGATGCCGTTGTGCAGGTCCGCGCCACCGCAGATCATCAGATCGCTGCCGCCGGAGGCGAGTTCCTTGCAGGCCGCGTCCATGGCGGCCAGCGACGAGGCGCACGCCGCGTCGACCGTGTAGTTGGGTCCGCCGAGGTCGAGCCGGTTGGCGACCCGCCCGGCGATGACGTTGGCCAGGATGCCGGGGAACGAGTCCTCGGTCACCGTCGGCAGCTGGTCGGCCAGTTCCGCGGGGACGTCCGCCAGGTACGCCGGCAGCATCGTCCGCAGCGTCTGGGCGTGCCCCATGTCGCTGCCGGCCTCGGCACCGAAGATCACACCGGTCCGGGAGTGGTCGACACCGTCGCGACCGGGGGTGTAGCCGGCGTCGACCAGGGCGCGGTGTGAGACCTCCAGGGCCAGCAGCTGGGTCGGGTCGATGCTGGCCAACGCGGCGGGCGGGATCCCGTACGCGATGGCGTCGAAGGGCACCTCGGCGAGGAAACCGCCCCACTTGGAGACGCTGATCCGACCGGTCTGGCCGGGACCGACCTCGGGGGCGTAGTAGATGTCCGGGTTCCAACGGTGTGGCGGTACCTCGGTGACGGCGTCGACGCTGTCGAGCACCGTCCGCCAGAAGGCCGCCAGATCCGGCGAGTTCGGCAGCATGCAGGCCATCCCGACGACGGCGATGTCCAGCGGCGCGGCGTCCTGTTCCTGTGCCGGCGCGGCCCAGGCGTCGCGCAGCGCCCCGGCACGGCTCTGGTGGAAGGCCGCTGCCTGGTCGGTGACCGTACGGTGCAGCTCGGCCACGGTCGTCTCGCTGTCGCGCAGCACCGCGACCTGCCCGGCCATGAACAGCCCTTCGCTGAGCTGGGTGGCCTCGTCGACGTCGACCAGGGCGTCGCCGTCGCGTTTCTTGCCCTTGCTCGCGATCCGCAGCCGCCCGACGTTGAGCAGTTCGAGGTGCTCCCAGATCTGGCGGTTGGCCAGACCGGCCGACTCCAGCTCGACCCGCAGGGCATGGAAGTCGTCGACGAAGTCGCTGTGCAGACAGCGGGTGACGTGGCCAGGAGCGGTCTCCAGCAGCGCGGTACGGGTCGCCGAGCGGGCCATCCGGGAGAACGCCGGACGGATCGCGCCGTGGTCGACCGCCTCGTTGGTGAACAGGTAGGCGGTGCCCATCAGCACCCCGACCTGCACCCCGCGCCGGGTCAGTGGTGCCGCCATGGCGGCGACCATCGCCGCCGAGCGGTCGTCGTGGATGCCACCGGCGAAGAACACCTGCAGGTCGGCGGCCTGCTCGGCCGGGACGGCGTCGACATGTTCGGCGAGGACGGCCAGCTGCGCCTCCCACAGCGGGAAGCTGGCCCGTGGCCCGACATGACCGCCACATTCGGCGCCTTCGAAGATGAACCGCCGTGCCCCGGACCGTAGGAACTGCCGCAGCAGGCCGGGCGACGGCACGTGCAGGAAGGTACGGATCCCTTCCCGTTCCAGCTCCTTGGCCTGAGGCGGCCGCCCGCCAGCGATGATCGCGAACCCGGGGCGGACCCGCCTGATCACCTCCAGTTGCGCGGTGCGGATGTCGTCGGGGGCGAACCCGAGCACGCCGACACCCCACGGTCGGTCACCGAGGCGGGCGGCGGTCGCGGTGAGCATCTCCTCGGTACGCTCGGCGGTGGCCAGCGCCAGCGCGATGAACGGCAAGGCTCCGTCGGCGGCGACCGCCGCGGCGAAGCCGGCCTCGTCGCTGACCCGGGTCATCGGCCCTTGGGCGACCGGCACGCGCAACCCCAGGGCCCGGGCCAGGGGGCCGTCGGGTCGCAGCACGTCGGCGGCGGTGCCGTCGGTCACGGCCTCGACGATGGCGGCCCGCAGACCCCGTACGGCGGCGGCGCTGTCGGCCCAGCGTCGACGGAACTCGGCGGCGAGCCAGCCGTCCTGGCCGACGGGCAGCAGGTCGGCCCGGGGCGGCGTACCGGTCGTGCCGGGCCGCCGGGGGGTCCGGGCGACGCCCCGGAAGCCGTCGACCAGGACGGCCTCGGATCCGTCCATCCGGCGGATCGTGGCCATCACGTCCGTCGGCAGGTCTGATTCGGGCATCAGCGCGAGCTGGGTGTCCAGCACGACGCCGGCCGCGCCGCCGGCCACGCAGGCGGCGGCGGTGTGCGGACCGATGCCGCCCAGGGCCCAGACGGGTACGCCGAGGTCGGCCGCCACCAACTGTTGCACCAGGATGAAGGTGCTCAGCTCGCCGACCTCGCCGCCGGACTCCATGCCCCTGGCGATCAGGCCGTGCACGCCGGCCCCGACCGCCGCACGGGCGGCAGTGAGACTGGTCACTTCGGCGAGCACCCGGTAACGGGCCACCAGCTGGTCGAGGCGCCACGGCAGTTCGCCGGTGACCACCACCAGGTCGATCTGGCCGCCGGTGACCTGCTCGACCTGGTCGAGCGAGGCCAGGCAGTTGGCCGGTACACGGACCGCGACCGGCTCAGCGGACCAGGCGACGAGCTGGTCCAACGCCCGCATGGGGCGTGCCGACCCGTCAGCCAGGTCGAGCACGCCGATTCCGCCGCCCCGGCGCACCGCACCAGCGATGCGTGGGCTCGACTCGATGTGGCCGCACGGGTCGTAGGCGATCACCAGATCGCGCGGCTCGAGTGCAGTACTCATCAGACTCCCGCTCGGTGGGCAGTGGTCGGCGGATACTGTGCTGACCGCCGGAGAATCGTGTCGTCACGGCAGCCTGGAGCGAAGATTTTCCATCCCTGGATGTCACTCCTCGGAGAAACCTAGCGGCGTTCAGTTACGGCGGTGTGAATTCCCGCGACCAACAAACTGGATCTTGCGCGGTCAGTTTCGAGCCAACTGACCGAGAGCTGACCGACCGCAGCGACCAGTGAACACCAGCTGTCCATCATGGAACGTGCGGGCGACGGACACCGTCGGACAGCTGTCCGCACAGCCTCGCGCGTCAGTCGGATCACCCGAGACCCGGGTGTGCCGCCGGGTCGCCACCGCAACCGACTCCGCAGACCCGTCCCACCGCGTCGGTCCGGCCGGAGTCAGCACTGTGTCATCAGTCAGGACGATGTTTGTTCGCGTCGAGCATGGCGCGTGGCGCTGGCGCGACGGGGTGGTCGACCGGCAGCATGGCGGCGTGGCACAACCTTCCCCCCTCACCGAGGTGCGTCGAACTGCGGGCGCGATGCGCGACGCGGGCGAGCTACGTGGCGCGGTCGACTACCTGCATCGCGCGCTGACCGCCGGACGCGGCACCTTCGGCGACGACGACCCCGAGGTGCTGCGCACCGGCCACCTGCTTGCCAACCTGTACCGGACCCAGGGTGATCCGTCGGCGGCCCGCCGGGTGCTCGAGGAGACGTTGGCCGCTGGCGAACGCCGTCTCGGCGAGACCCATCCCGCCATCCTCGCCATCGCGTTCGACCTGGGCCTGGTCGCCGACGAGCTCGGCAACCGGCACGAGGCTCGCCGCAACATGAAGCGGGTCGCCAGCGTCGGCGCGGCGGTGCTCGGCGCCGACCACTGGCAGGTGACCGAGGCGCTGCGCCATCTCCGCCAGTGGTCGCCGGAGGCACCACCGGCACCGCCACCCGAGCAGCCACTGTCAGGTGGACAGGCACCGCCACCCGGACAGGTACCGCCACCCGGACAGGCACCGTCGGAGCCGCCCGTAGGGCTGCCCCGACCGGGTCACGCCCTCGCGCCGGCCGCGCCGGGCCAGCCGCTCGCGCTGCCACCCGACCCCGTCGCCGCCCCTGCGGCACCGAACGTCCGAGGCACGTCCGGCGTACCGGCCGTGGTGGCGATCGGCGCTGCGGCGGCCGCAGTGATCGCCGCCGTCGTCGTGGTCATGGTGGGGATGACGGTCCTGCTCGACCGGCAGACCAGCCCGGCCGGGACACCGCAAGGGTCTGACCCGGTGGACGCGGCGGCCGACCCACCGACCGGGGTACGGCTCGTCGACGACCGCACGGCCATCACGGTCAACTGGACCGATCCGACCGCCGGAACGGTGCCGTTCATCGTGGCCAGTGGTCGCAGCGGGCAGCAACTCGGTGCGTTGGCCACGGTTCCACCCGGCACGACGACGTTCACCGTCAACGGTCTGAATCCCGAAGCCGACTATTGCTTCGCGGTGCTGGCTGTCTACTCTGCCGACGAGTACCTACCGTCCGATCAGGTGTGCACGGGTCGCCAGAATCCGGACTGAGCGCCGGGATCCCCGGGCTGGCCTGCATGGACGTGAATGCCGTACGTATTCGGCGGACCGGGTCCGACAGTTGTCCACAGGGCGGGTGCGCGGGTTTTACGCATTGACCGCAGGGCCCATAGGATGGCCTGCGGCCAGCCTGGGTGTACGCGTCGTCCGACGTGATCGGCAGTGGCGACAGGGCAACGGCGGCCGACAATGGGGCACAACGGACGATCCGGCGACGTCACGGGAGGCGAGCGACTGTGTCGCGTACCGGCAGAGGCATCACGCAGGGCACTGCGGCGGCGGTCCGGCGGCCGCTGCGCGGCAGGGGCGCGCTGGTCACGATCGGTACGGTGACGGCCCTGATCGCCGGGATGGGTCTGACCGTGCTCGGGCTCGGCGCCGCCGACCACGCGGTCGCCGGCTACGACGCGAGTTCCTGGCTGTGGAGTTCCGCGCGCAGCGAGCTGGCCAGAGTCAACGGGCTGACCGGACGGGTCGACACCCGGGTGGAGGTCGCCGACTCCCGCAGCCATCAGATGCAGATCGTCCAGACCGACCAGTTCCTCGTCCTGCGCGACCTCGCGACCGGTCAGATCAGCTCCCTCAATCTCGCCACCCTGCAGATCAGCGCTACGACCCGCAGCACCACCGGCCTCGGTGTCAGCGTCGCCCTGCACGACGACGCGGCCTTCATCGTCGACGCGGTGCAGGGGGTGGTCCGTCAGATCGACCCGAGGTCGCTGCAGCCGGTCGGTGAACCGGTGCGCTACCCCCCGGGGATCACCGGCGGGTACTTCGACGGGGCCGGACGACTGTGGATCGGGGTGCCGAGCGAAGGCACCGTGTCGGCGATCACCGCCGCCCCGCTGCCGGAGGCGCCCGCGCAGGGCGCTCCGGCCACGGTCTTCGACTCCTCCCTGCCGGTGGCGACGCCGACGGCCCCGGACGCCACCACCGGGCTGCCCGGGCCCACCCTGGTCCGGACGGTCGCCGTCGCGCCGCCCCGCAACGAGCTCGCGTTGTCCGCACTCGACGACGGGGTCGCGGTGCTCAACCGCACGGCCGGCACGGTGACCCTGCTGCGCGGCGACACCACCCGCGAGGTCCGTCTGGACCTGCGGGGTCCGGGGATCATGCCGACCCGGTCCGCCGGCGATCAGCTCGTGGTGACCGTGCCGGAGCGACGTCGGGTGCTGATGATCGACCCCGCCGGCGCGGTCAGCGAGTTGACGGTGCCGGGCGAGGGCACGGCGTTGCGGGCCGCGGTCGCCTGGGCCGGCCGGATCTACTGTGCCGACGAACGCGCCCGTGAGGTCTACGCCTTCGACGCCTCCGGCGCGGCGTCGACGACGATCGGCATCCCCGAATCGGCCGGGCCGCTGGAGCTGGAGGTCCGGGAGAACCATCTGTTCATCAACGCGCCCGACGCGGCCACCGCCCGGGTCGTCACCGACCAGCACCAGGTGCACGAGGTCGACAAGTACGCCAACGACATCCTCGGCGGTGACCCGCCACCGGCGCCACCGCCACCGCCACCGCCGCCGGCACCGACGGTCGGCCCGCCGGGCGCCCCGCGCGACGTCACCGCCGCCGCCGGGGACACCACGGCGCGGATCACCTGGCGCGCGGCGCCGGACAACGGCGCGAGCATCCTGCGGTACGTGATCACCGGTGCTGGAACCACCGTCGAGGTCGGTGCCAACCAGCGGTCGTTCGACGTCACCGGGCTGACCAACGGCGAGACCTACCGGTTCTCCGTACACGCGGTCAACGCCGAAGGCGTCGGCCCGCGCCGGGAGTCCAATCCGGTCGTGCCCACCGCTGCGGTTCCCGACGCCCCGACCAGTGTCACAGCCGAGGCCCGCCCGGACGGTTCGGTCCTGGTGAGCTGGCCGGCCGCCGACGGTCAGGGCAACACCGTCACCGGGTACGCGGTCACCGCCGTGTCCGCGCAGGCCGACGCACCGGCTGGCGACGCCGACGGCACCGAACTGGTCGTCGCGCCCGGCACCCTCGACTACGGCACGCAGTACGCGTTCACCGTCGTCGCCGTCACTGACCAGGGTGCCCACTCGACGGCATCGCCGCTGAGCAACTCGGTCGTGCCGTTCACGGTTCCCGGTGAACCGGGGGTGGTGACCGCCACCACCGTCGCCGACCAGCGCGGCGCGATCCGGGTCGGCTGGCAGCCGGCGGCCGGCAACGGCCGTCCGGTGACCGGGTACGTCGTGGTCGCCGGGGACCGACGCACCGACGTCGCCGACGGCACCGGGGTCACCGTCACCGGGCTCGGCGACGGTGCCGACGTTCCGGTGTCGGTCCACGCGGTCAACGAGGCCGGCGACGGACCGGCGGTCACCACCACCGCCCGGACCGTCGCACCGCCGAAGGTCACCGTCACCGGGGCCACCGCCGACACCAACTCGGTGACCCTGGCCTTCACCGTCGACGCCGGCGGCGGGCAGCCGAGCTGCAGTGCCGGGGTCGACGGCGGGCAGACCGTCACCGGCGGGTGCGACAGCATCCGGGTGACCGGGCTGTGGCCGGGGCGGTCGTACACCCTCACCGTCCGCGCCAGCAACGCCGCCGGCACCGGCACCGCCAACCACACCCGGGCGACGGCCGCCCTGCAGGGGACCGCTACCTGTGTCAACGGACCGGACGGCGAACAGCGCACGTACTGCGACTCCGACGTGGCCGGTCGCAACGGCAACGAGATCTTCTCCGTGCCGGAGCAGGACAACGATCGTCAGGTGGGTTGGGTACCCAACGGCACCCGGCTGACCGCGCTGTGCCGGCGCTCCGGTGAGCATGTCGACGCCTGGATCTACAACGGGAACAAGGCCAGCACCTGGTGGATCCGGGTCGAGTACTCCGGCCAGAACTACATCCCATGGGCCTGGCTGAACCTGGCCGGCGGCGACAACCTGAACGCTCTGCCCACCTGCTGACCACCCGGCCAGGGTGGTCCGGTCGGCCCGCCCTGGCCCAGCACGCCCAGCCGGTCACCCGACCGGCCACGATCCGCTCGGCGAGGAGAACGACCCCGTGACCGCGACCGCACCCTTGACCCCGTCCGAGGTGGCCGGCTTCGCCTCGGTCGCCACCCGCCTCGCCAACCGGATCGCCACCGTGGTGCTGGGCAAGCCCGAGGTGGTCCGGCTCGCGTTGACGGCCCTGTTCGCCCAGGGGCACGTGCTGCTGGAGGACGTACCGGGAGTGGGCAAGACGACGCTGGCCCGGGCGATCGCCGCCACGGTGCACGGCCACTGGCGGCGCATCCAGTTCACCCCCGACCTCCTGCCGGCCGACGTGTCCGGGGTGACGATCTTCAACCAGTCGACCCAGGGTTTCGAGTTCCACCCGGGGCCGGTGTTCGCCAACATCGTCATCGCCGACGAGATCAACCGGGCCTCCCCGAAGACCCAGTCCGCGCTGCTGGAGGTGATGGAGGAACGGACGGTCACCGTCGACGGGGTACGGCACGCCGTCCCCCGGCCGTTCCTCGTCGTCGCCACCCAGAACCCGGTCGAGATGGATGGCACGTACCGGCTGCCGGAGGCGCAACTGGACCGTTTCCTCGTCCGGCTGTCGGTGGGCTATCCGGACGAGCAGACCGAGATCGAGGTGCTCCGTGGGGCCACGCTGCGCTCCCCCGATGCGCTGGAGGCGGTCACCGACACCGCCACCGTCGGTGAGCTGATTCGGTTGGCCCAGCGGGTGCACATCGCCGACCCGCTCTACGGGTACGCCGTCCGGCTGGCCACCGCCACCCGGTCGCATCCTCAGGTCCGGGTGGGGGTCAGTCCACGGGGGGTGATCGCGTTGACCCGTGCCGCGTGCGCGTACGCGCTCGTCAACGGGCGCGGCTTCGTCCTGCCGGAGGATCTCAAGGCACTGGTGGAGCCGGTGTTCGCCCATCGGCTGCTGCTCACCGCCGACGCCCAACTGCGGGGCGTCACCGCCGCCGAGGTGCTCGCCGAGGCGATCCGCGCGGTACCGGTGCCGCTGCCCTCGGGTCAGCCCGCGCCGACGCCGGTCTGAGCCCGGCCGCCATGACCGTCACGTCCCGCTGTCTCGGCCTCGGCGTCGCATCGGCGCTGCTCACCGCCGTCGGCTCTGTGCTCGGTTACGCCGAGCTGGTGCTGCTGGGCACCGCCGGGCTGGTCGTGATCGGCTACGCCGCCGGCGCCGTGTCCTGGCAGCCGCGTCTGGCGGTACGCCGCAGCGTGCAGCCGGACCGGGTGAACCGGGGCGAGGAGTGTGTGGCGACCCTGGTGGTCGACAACCAGCGCCGCTGGGGGTCGGCGAGTCTGCTCGCCGAGGAGCGCTGCGGACCGCGCTGGCTCACGGTGCCGCTGGTCAGACTCCGGCCCGGGGCGCAGACGACGGTGCGCTACACCGTGCCGACCGACCGGCGCGCGGTGCTGACGGTCGGCCCGCTGCGGGTGTCGCGCCGGGATCCGTTCGGGCTGGTCACTCTGGCCCGTCGGTACGGCGACCCGGTCCAGGTGTGGGTCCGGCCGCAGGTGCACCCGTTGCGGGCGGTGCCGGCCGGGGTCGCCCGCAGCCTCGACGGGCAGATCGACCGGGTCCCGCACGGCAGCATCACCTTCGACTCGTTGCGGGAGTACGTCGTCGGCGACGAGCTCCGCCGGGTCCACTGGCGCACCAGTGCCCGGATCGGCCAGCTGATGGTGCGTGAGCAGGTGGACACCAGCCTGCCCCGGCTGGTGGTGCTGCTGGACAACCGGACGCTCGCTCACCCGGACAGCACCAGCGACGGTTCGCTGACCTTCGAGGCGGCCTGCGAGGCCGCCGCGTCGGTCGTCGACGCCGCGATCCGGGCGGAACTGCCGGTGCTGCTGCGGATGGTGGTGGACCAGCCGCCCGTCGACGGCCACCCGCTGGACAGGTTGGCCGCAGTTACGTTGGCCCCGGCCGGGCGCCTCGTCGGGCCCGACCCGGTCCGGCAGGTCTGCGACCAGCTGCGTCAGCAACGGCCGGGCGACACACTGGTCTACCTGACCGGTGCCGGCGACGGCGAGGCCGTCGCGCGGGTCGGGGCCCTGAAGGCGGTGTTCCCGGTGGTGCTGGTCGGTCGGATCACGGGTACGGCGGACCCGGTAGCCGGAGCCGGCACGGTGCCGCTCGCCGGCGTCCTGGTCGTCGACGCCGCCGACGGTGCCGAGTTCGCCGCCGGCTGGGACGCGGTGGGTGCCCGGTGAACGGTGTCCGGCGCAGAGGTGTGGTCGATCGGCTGGCGGTGCCGGCGGTGCTGATCGTGCTGATCGGGTGCGCGGCGGCCCTGCTCGGGCGGATCTACGACGGGCCGACGGCCGCCTGGCTCGTCGCCGGGGCCGGCGGGAGCGCCGTCGTGGTCGGCACGGCGGCCCGGCGACTGCCGAACTGGCAGGTGGCTCCGCTGTCGGTGGTGTCGATGGCTGGCTACCTGCTGGCCGCCGGTTGGTGGACGGCACGTCGGTCCGAGCTGCCCGGTCCGGTGTCGGCGCTGCTGGCCGAGGCAGCGGTCAACGGTGTCCCCCGGCTGTTGACCGCGATGATCCCGATGGAGCCGGTGCCGGACACGGTGCTGGTGCCGATCGTCGCCAGCTGGCTCGCCGGTTTCACCGCGACCGAGCTCGCGGTCCGGGGTCGGCGGATGCTGCTCGGCTGTCTGCCACCGGTGGTGCTCTTCGGCGCCGCCGTGTTCGTCGTCGGCCCGAACGCCGAGCCGGCGCACTGGCCGGCGGTCGGCTTCATCGCGGCGACGGCGCTCGGCCTGGCTCTCACCGCCGAGGCGCGCGACGGTGGGACGGCGGCGGCGCGGGCAGGCGTCGCGTCGGCGTCGGGCGAGGGCCGGCCGACGCCGACGAGGGTCGGCGCGCTGCGGCTGCGTTCGGCGGTGCTGTCCGCCGCCGGCGCCGGTGCGGTGCTGCTCGTGGTGGCGCTGACCGCCCCGGTGCTGGTCGCCCGGATCTCCACCACCGGCGTCGATCCCCGGCGCTACGTCACCCCACCGCAGGTGGACAGTCTCGACGAGAATCCGTTGAGCCGGATCTCCGGCTGGGCACTCAACCCGGACCAGCCGTTGTTCGACGTACAGGTCACCGTCGGCGGCGACAGCGGCGAGGTGCCGGGCGGGCCGGCGGTGCAGGCCGGCCCGGCACGCCTACGGCTGGCGGTGCTGCACGACTACGACGGGGTGACCTGGCGGGTCGGTGGCACCTACCGCAACGCCGGCCGGGTCCTGCCGGAGTCCCCGTCGGACCCGATCACGCTGGCGGACGCCGAGAGTCGGCCGGTCCACCAGCGGATCACCGTCGCGCAGCTGACCGGTCGGCTGCTGCCCGCGATGCCGACGCCGTCACGGGTGGACGGGATCCGGATCGCCTACGACGCGTCCAGCGGCACCCTGCTGCACCCGGAAGGGCTCGCCGCCGGGGTGACCTACGAGGTCGAGTCGGTGCCGCCACGGCCGGCGCTGAACACGTTGACCACGGCCGACGTACCCTCCGGAGAGTCGGTGGCGCGGGTGCTGCGGGTCGCCGACGGCGTACCAGCCGACATCAGCCGGCTGGCCCGGCAGCTCGCCGAGGACAACGGCGCACCGTATCAGCGTGCGCTGGCCGCCGAACAGTTCCTCGCCGAGCACTACCGGCTGGTCGCCGACGCGCCGAGCGGGCACGCGTACCCGAATCTGGGCTTCTTCCTGCTCGGCCCGCGCGATGCCGGCGGCCAACGTGGCACTTCTGAGCAGTTCGCCACCGCGTACGCCCTGCTCGGTCGGCTGATGGGTCTGCCGACCCGGGTCGTCGTCGGGTTCGTGGGGCCGCCCGGGGGCGGGACGGTGCAGGGTGTGCACGCGGTCGCCTGGCCGGAGGTGTTGTTCGCCGGTGTCGGTTGGGTACCGTTCGATCCGCTGCCCCGACCGGACACCACCCCCCGCCCGGTCGAGGAGGATTTCCGGCCGGCACCGGTCGAGTCGACGCCGCCGGTGGAGCCGACGTCGCTGCCCGAGGTCGACGCGGCGCCCACTCCCCCGTCGGCGGCGGCCGGCGGGCCGCCCCCCGCGCGTGGCGACGGATGGCTGATCGCCACCGTCGGCGGCGTCATCGTCGCCACGGTCGCCGGCGGGACCGTCGCGCTGCTGGCGCTGCGCCGCCGGCAGCGGCGGCACCGGTTGGCAGTCGGGGCACCGGCCGACCGGATCGCCGGTGCCTGGCTGGAGGTGGTCGACGCCCTGCGGCTCGCCGGTCATCCGGCCGGCGCGCATCTGTCCGCCAGTGAGGTGACCCGGCACAGCGGGTCGCTGCCGGGCGGGCCGCTGCCGAACCTGGCGCCGCTCGCCGAAGTGGTGAATCTCGCCACGTTCGCGCCCGGGCAGGCCGACCAGACGCAGGCGGCCCAGGCCGGGACGTACGCCACCGAGTACGTGACAGCGTTGCGGTCGCGCCGCCCGTGGTGGCGACGGATCCTCTGGTCGCTGCATCCGGGGCCGTTGCGCTGGCACCGACGAGGGTCGCCGACGTACCGGCGCGGTCACCACTGACGTTAGGCTTACCTAAGCGTTGGTGGGCGGGAGGCGGAACGATGACCGCAACGTCGGAGGACACCCGGACAGAGTCGTTGGCACAGCTGCTCGGCGGTCGGCGGGGCGCGATCGACGCGACCGCGCCGCCGGTGGCGTTCGGGCTCGGGTGGGCGCTGGGTGGGCAGTCGATCTGGATCGGCGTCATCGCGGCGGTCGCGACCGGTGTGCTGATCGCGGCCCTGCGGCTGCGCCGTGACGACCGGCCCCGCTCCGTACTGATCGGGCTGCTCGCGGTCTGCGTGGCGGCGATCATCGCGCTCTACACCGGCCGGGCCACCGATTTCTTCCTGCTGCAGGTGCTGTCCAACGCGGCGAGCGCGCTGGTCTGGATGGTCAGCATCGTGGTGCGCTGGCCGTTGCTGGGTGTGGTGGTCGGTGGGGTGCTGGGCCAGCGCGGCCGGTGGCGACGCGACCCGGAGCTGCTGCGGGCGTACGGTCGCGGCAGCTGGGTGTGGGTCGGTCAGTACGTCGTTCGGGTCGCGGTCTTCGTCCCGCTCTACCTCGCCGACCAGGTCATGGCGTTGGTGGTCGCCCGGGCCGGGTTGAGCTGGCCGCTGGTCGCCACCTGCCTGGCAGTGAGCTGGTGGGTGGTCCGCCGGTCGCTGCCGGCCACGCACCCTGGACTGCGTCACCCCCGGTCCGGTGCGGTGTCCCCCGCTGACTCGTCGCCGGCCACGGCACCGGTCACGACACCCCGGCCGGCCCGGCAGCCGGCCGCCGAGATCGACACCGCCGACGGTGCTTCCCGGCCGGGCACCTGACGCTGCCCCCGACCAGGGCTCGGGCGATGTTGCCCCACTGACCGGTCCAGGGACCGGGCCGCCCGGGTGCCGGCACCGGACCGTCCGGCGAGGACCGGTCGGCCGATCTGCGGATGCCGACAGGCTCGCCGCCTGAACCACCGCCCCACGGGTGTGACTAGAGTGACGTCGCTGTCCCAATGTCCCTGTCCGAGGAGGCCGGCGTTTCGTGGCCGAGAAACCCGCTGACCCCGCTGGTGCCGCTGGACGCGGTGGCCCGGCCGCGGAAGGTGCCCTCGCTCAACCGACGGTCGAGCTGAACGTGCTCGGCGGCCGGGTGGCCGCCGGGGGCTACGACGAGCCGACGGCCGAACAACCGATCGTCCGCCGGCCGGGCGGTCCACCGCAGCGGCAGGGTGGTCCGGAGGACCGTGCGGCTGACGGGCTCAACGAGCCGACCGTGGAGCAGCCGGTCGTCCGACCCAGGTCCGCGCCGGCGGCGAACCGTTCGGCCTCGCCGGCCCCTGCAGCCGCGTCGGCCGACCCACCGCCGGCACCACAACCGGCGCCGCCGGCACCACAACCGGTGCCTGAGCCGGAGCCGGTGGGCGTCACCACCGCAGCAGCCCCGACCCCGGCCCCTGCACCGGCCCCGGCGGGCGCGTCGAGCCGGCCGATGCCGACAGCACCACCGGACGAGCCGGACCGGTTCATCGCGGTGGTCCGGCGGTACGGGTGGGTGGCGGCGGCGGGCGCGGTCGCGACGGTGGTGCTGCTCTGCTCGGCGCCATTCGTGTCCGGCAGCGGACTGACCTGGACTCCGGCGGACTCGTCGCTGACCCCGTCGCCACCGGTACCGACGGTCAGCGAGTCCGCACCGCCGCCGACCCCGCAGACGACTGAGGTGTCACCGGCGGCTGGGGCGGGCCGCGACGGCGAACCGGCGGCACCGGCGGGTGACCCGCAGGGCGTCGCCCGGCCGCCGTCGTCGGCGGCCCCTCCTGTGGCGCCGACTCTGGTGCCCACGCCGCCGCCGACCAGTGCGGCTCCCCCGGCGGCCGCGCCGGTGCGGCTCGGCCCCGACAGCGACGACGATCTGCGCCGGATGCTCGACGACTACTGCAAGCAGCGCTTCGGCGGCCCGTGGATGGCCTGGCCCAGGAGCTGGCCGGGGTCCGGCAACGACTGGGAGTGTGTCCGGCCGTGGACCAGTGACGACCGCGACCTCGACGTCGGTCAGGCCTGCGTGACGCGGTACGGGGAACCGGCGTACGCCGAGGCCGGTGACCGCCGGGATCCGTTCAGCTGGCGCTGTTACCGGCGCTGACGCGAGGTTTCCGACGGCTGCCTGCCGGCGTGTCGTCCACACGAAGGTGTGGTGGGCCGACCGGGACCGCTGCGTTGTCCAGTCCCGGCCGACCCACCACGGGCGGGCCTGACCGTGGGAATCAGGCCGTCTGCGGGCGGTCCTGGCGCTCCGTCACCGGAGTGCCCGACCGCGAGTGGGGCGGATGGTATGCGGTGATGCGGTGATGCGGTGATGCGGTGATGCGGTGATGCGGTGGTGAGGTGTCCGGGTGGGCGGGGCCGGCCGCCCACCCGGACACCGGTCCATCAGTTGTCCGGGAACAGCAGGGCGAAGTCCGCGTAGGCCATCGCCAGGTCCGCCTGTGCCCAGAACCGGTGGTACTCGAACTGCGGTTCCGGTCCACCGTTGAGGTACGCCTCGACCTTGGGCCAGTCGGGGTCGTCCTTGTAGAAGGACCGGATGTCGAGGAAGCTCTTGCCCGGCTCGATCACGTCACCGTTGGGCATGGTCCCGGACCAGCCGTTCGGGATGTACAGGCCCTGCCCGGTGGAGGCGTTGTAGACGTCGTCGAAGCGGCGGTAGTCGCCACGGGTCTCCACCGTGGTGACACCCTTGGGGCCGGCGTTGGCGTGCAACGCGTCCAGCAGGCCCTTGGCGGTGTCCCGGGCGGCGGTGTTACCCGACCGCGCCGCGTACCACATCAGGGTCCGGGCGTAGGCGGAGGCGACACCGACGTCCTGCCCGTAGCCGACGACCTCGACGCGCAGGTTGTTGTTGGCGCCGGGGTTGGTCGCGTTCCAGGTGTCCGGCGCGCCGCTCCACTCCATGGTCGACGGGATGGAGAAGTCCCCGCCGGTGCCGATGTCGGTGTGCGAGATGGCCCACGGCACCCACTTGTCCAGGATCTGCTTGGCGCGGGCGTCACCGGTGACGTGGTAGACCTCGGCGACCCGCTGCAGGGACCAGACCTGCATGCCGAACCACTCGTTGCTGCCCGGGTCGTGGTAGACCGGGTGCTCCGTGTAGTACATGCCGTAGAAGGTCGGGGTGCCGGCCGGCGGCTGGGCGTAGGAGCCGTTCCAGCTGTTGGTGGCACCACCGGCGATCGCGCCGTCAGCGGACTGCAGCCACTGGTAGAACTCCATCTGCCGGTTGAAGCTCTGCGTCCAGTCCTGGTTCGCCGTGGCACCACGCGGGCGCAGCTCGGGCACGTTGGTCAGCGCCCAGGCGGCGAACGGGTTCTGGTAGCCGAAGTGGTTGTGGCTGGATCCGATCCGCCACGACCACGCCGCCGAGGTGTCGGTGGCACCACCCCAGGCGTAGTACCAGGACATCAGGTAGTGCGCCGAGTCCTTGCCGGTGCCGGCCGGGCAGGTGGAAGCGCCGACGCAGTTGCCGATCCGCTTGAAGTACTTGTCGAACATCGCGTACCGCAGGTAGTCACCCATCCGGGCGGCCTTGGCCACGGTCGCCGCGACGTCGGCCTGCTTACCCTGCTCACGGGCCCAGATCAGTGCCCAGTAGGCGGCCTGGATCGCGCGGGCGTCGGCGTCCGGGGCGTTGGTGTACTTCCACTGCGACGCCGGGGCGTTGTCCTCGGCCACGAACAGGTCGAGGTAGCCGTTCGGGCCGCCGTGGGCCTTGGTGTCACAGGACGGCTGCGGGACGGTCTCCCAGACCGACTCCTGCGGGCCACGCTGGAAGGTGTTGATGTACGCCGGCCGGCTGGTGCCGTCGCCACAGCGACCGAAGCCGTAGACGTTGTCGACGTCGAGCAGCCAGTGCATGCCGTAGATCTGTCCCGTGCCGTACGCCGACTGCAGCTCGTTGCGCAGCGGGTCGACGCCGACCGGTACGTTCTGGTCCAGTCGGGACGGGTACTGGTTCGGCTGCAGGTACTCGGCGGCGTACTGCGGGGTGCCGGCGACGCCAGCGGTGGGCTGGTCCGCCGTGCCGGGGATGATGTACCGCTCCATCACCGTCCAGGCGTTGTTGAACGGTGCCCAGTTCTCGGTGACCCGACCGTAGCTGGCCTCCAGCCAGATCCAGAAGCTGAACGCCTCGGAGGTGGTCTCGTGGCCATGGTCCGGTGCCTCGACGATCAACGTCTCGATCGAGTGGTACGGCACACCCTCGGGGCTGAAGTACCCGGAGTTCTTGATCTTGCCGTACTGCTCCAGGAAGCGCTCGATGTAGTCGTTGTCACCACCGGTCGAGTCGTTGTCCATCTCGGTGACCACGATGGACAGGGGAGCGATTCCGCTCGCCGACGCGGTGATCGTGGCCGTACCACTGACCGTGTCCTCGTCCTCGGCGGCCGACACGGTGACCGTCGCCCCGGTGTTCCAGTTGCTCGGGGTGAGGGTGACCGACGACGGGGACCGGGTGATGCTGCTGTCACCGGCGATGGCCAGGGTGACCGGCACGTTGGCGGTCGGCGCCGAACTCAGCCGCAGGTTGAAGGTGGAGCTGCCGCCTTCGTCCACGCTGACCGACGACGGGGTCGCGACCAATGTCGGGCCGGGGTTGGCCTGGCCGACGGTGAAGGCCCGCTCGGCCGTCGCGGAGGCGCCGGCGTTGTCGTAGGCCCGGGCCTGGACCGTGTAGCTGCCGGCGGGCAGGTCCTCCAGGACGTACTGGTACGGGCTGGTGGTGTCGGTGTTGACCAGCAGGCCGTTGCGGTAGAACTCGACCCGGTCGATGGTGCCGTCGGGGTCGCTCGCGGTCGCGGTCAGCGGCACGTCGGCGGGGGCGGTGAAGGGTCCTGACGGGACGGTCAGGCCGACTGTCGGTGGCTGGTTCTGCTGGGCGCCGTTGCAGGTCACACCATTGATGGAGAACGAGGTCGGCTTGGGGTTCGACCCGGTGTGGCTACCGTTGAAGCCGATGTTGGTCGACTGGCCGGTGGCGAGATTGCCGTTCCAGCCGGCGTTGGTGGCGGTCACCACGTTGCCGGACTGCGTCCAGTTGGCCGACCAGCCCTGTGTCACCCGCTGGCCACCGGGGAAGGTGAACCGCAGGGTCCAGCCGGTCAGCGGGTCGCCAAGGTTCTCGATCGTCACGTTGGCGGTGAAGCCGTTGTTCCAGTCGTTGGTCGCATAGACGACGTTGCAGGCGGTGGCCGCGTTGGCGACGCCGGGGACGACGGCGACACCTCCGACGACCATCGCGCCGGCGGCCAGCATCGCCAGCCGTCGTCTCGTAGCGGTCAATCTCATGTGCGGGGTTCTCCTCGCGAACCAGGCCGAGACAGTGGGGGTACGGCTCGGCTTGGCGCCTGATGCGCGGTGGGCGATGTCGTGGAGCAGCGCGTGGGACGCATGGCGCCGGATTGGTTGGTGGCTCCCGTCCCGGACCGGGGTCGACGTACGGCCGGAAGCGCCTCACCGGCGGCTCCGGAACATGTACCTGGTGTGCCGTACCGACGTGACGTCGGATGCCCTCGGCTACCCCTGTCGCGCGGTCTGCTGGCTCCCACCGCGATGGTCGACAGTGTTACATGGGAGCGCTCCCGCAGCAAGTGGCAACATCGACGATCCGGCCGCCGGACGTGGATCCCGCCGGTCCGAGCTGGGCGTTCGCCACCCAGGCGGACGCCGGCCACCCCCACCACACACGCCACCGACATGTTTCGATCTCGTTTTGGGTCTTTCACAAACCCGTGACGGGGACTACAGTCCAAAACCAACGTCGATGGGAGCGCTTCCATCGACAGACGTGGCAACACTTGATGCTACACCGCGCTTGCGGTGCGCCGCCGTCGGAGGCGGGGTGCCGCTACCGGACGCACAACTGCCGGCGGGCCAGCCCGGACTCCGCCGACAGTTGCGGACACCACCCGGGAGAGGAGGTGGATCCAGAGCCACTCGCGTGGCCCGGCTCCCGCGCGTCACGCACGACCTGGACGCCAAACCGCTCGTGCGTGAAAGCAACTGATGGTGGGGACGGGGGTTGCCCTCCCCGTCCCCACACTAGTTTTCCGATCACCCCGGGGAATCGGTCGACCCGGCAACCCGGGCCGCCGTCCGGCCGACGCCTGGACCGTCACACGCCCGCCCGTACGGCGCCCCGGTCCACCGCACCCGGCGGCGAGGCCGCCCCCTCGCCCGTTCACAGTCAGCCGAATCCCCCACTCACGCGACCCCGTCCGGCATACCGTGCCCGTGCCGCATCAGCAGTGGAAGGGATACCACTGTCGAGGAGTCCCGATGGCCGCACTTTCCCGCCGGCACCTGCAGCGCCGGGCCGAACGCTCCGCCGCCGGTCCGGCCGCCGCCGAGCCGCCGCAGCAACTGCGGCCCGCCCCGGAGCGACCGCTGGGTCTGCACTTCCCGGACGGCTTCCAGTGGGGCGCGGCGACATCGGCGTACCAGATCGAAGGTGGCGCCAAGGAGGACGGCCGTGGCGAATCGATCTGGGACACCTTCAGCCACACCCCCGGCCGCATCCGGGGTGACGACAACGGCGACCTTGCCGCGGACCACTACCACCGCTACGACGCCGACCTCGATCTGATGCGCGATCTCGGGCTGCACAGCTACCGCTTCTCCATCTCCTGGCCCCGAATTCAGCCCGACGGCACCGGCGCACCGAACCAACGCGGCGTGGACTTCTACCGCCGGCTGGTCGACGGCCTGCTCGACCGGGGCATCGCGCCGATGGCCACGCTGTTCCACTGGGACCTGCCCCAGGCCCTGCAGGACACCGGCGGCTGGGAGTCGCGCGACGTGGCGTACCGGTTCGCCGAGTACGCGGAGATCCTGTTCCGGGCACTCGGCGACACCGTCGGGGTCTGGTTGACGATCAACGAGCCGAAGACCGTGGTGCAGAACGGGTACCTCACCGGACACCACGCGCCCGGCCTGCCCGACCCGGACGCCGCCTACCTGGTCGCCCATCACCTGCAACTCGCGCACGGCCTGGCGGTGCAGGCGCTACGCGCCAGCCGTACGGCGTGCCGGATCGGCCCGGCGCTGAACCTGCACCCGTGCTATCCCGCCGACGACAGCGCCGGCGCGGCCGCCGCAGCGCGCCTCTACGACGGGTACGAGAACCGGCTCTACCTCGACTCCATCTTCCAGGCAAGTTACCCGGCCGACGTCCTGGCCGACCTCGGCCCGGACAGCCGGATGGCCCGCGGCATCCGCGACGGTGATCTGCAGATCATCGCAGCGCCGGTGGATCTGCTCGCGGTGCAGTACTACACCCCGTTCTACGTCACCGCCGACGGCACCACCGTGGGCCGGTGGACGACGTCCGAGGCGGACTGGCAGCAGATCTACCCCGACGGCATGTTCGACGTGTTGACCAGGGTGCACCGCGACTATGGCGCGGTGCCGATCACGATCACCGAGAACGGGCTGCCGACCCCGGACCGTGTCGGGGCCGACGGCACCGTCGACGACTCGGGCCGGATCCTGTTCCTGCGCGACCATCTCGCCGCCGTGCACCGGGCGATCGGCACCGGGGTGCCGGTGGAGAGCTACCACGTCTGGTCGTTGATGGACAACTTCGAATGGGCCGAGGGGTACGAGCAGCGCTGGGGCTTGATCTACGTCGACTATCCCAGTCAACGACGGATCCTCAAGCGCAGCGCGCACTGGTACCGACGGGTGATCGCCGAGCACGCCGTCTGACCTACGGCCGCCCGCTCGACACCGGCCGCCGGTCTACGCCAGGGTCTCCCCCTCCGTCTCCGCAGGGTCCACCCTCCTCCTCCGCAGGGTCCACCCTCCTCCTCCGCAGGGTCCACCCTCCGGTGGAACCCGGCGGCCGGTCGTGAAGAACGCCCACGTACCGCGTCGTCACGGCGACACACTGTGGTCATGGTGTTCGCGCCCGGTCTGCGGTTGGACCGCCGGTACGTGCTCGCCGACCTGATCGGGCTGGGCGGCATGTCGCAGGTCTGGCGGGCCGACGACGAACTGCTCGACCGGGCGGTCGCGGTCAAGGCCCTGACACCGCCGGTCGCCCCAGCGGTACGCGCGGCCTGTCGGCAGGAGGCCCGTGCCGCAGCCCGGATCACCCATCCGCACGTCACCCAGGTGTACGACTACGGCGAAGCGTGTCCGGCCGGCGACGAGGTGATCCCGTACCTGGTGCTCGAACTGGTGGACGGGGAGAATCTGGCCGCACGCCTCGCCGACGGGCCGCTTCCCTGGCCGGCCGCCGGATGGCTCGCCGCGCAGGTCGCCAGCGGGCTGGCCGCCGCCCACCGGATCGGTGTGGTGCACCGCGACGTCAAACCCGGCAACATCATGCTGACCCCCACCGGGGCGAAGATCCTCGACTTCGGCATCGCCGCCGTCGTCGACGGAACGCCGGCGCCGGACGACCCGCCCGCGTCGGAGGCAGGCTGGCTGCTCGGCACCCCGACGTACGCCGCTCCGGAGCTGCTCGGCCACGGCCCGGCACATCCGGCCGCCGACGTGTACGCCCTCGGCGTCCTGTACTACGAGATGCTGACCGGTACGCCGCCGTCACCGGCGCGCAGCTGGGCGGAAGCGGCGCAGCAGCTGCGGCGGGCGGCCACCCCGGTCCGGCCGGCCGCCCCTGGGCTACCGCCGGCGGCGGCCGACCTCTGCCTGGCCTGCCTGCGCCGCGACCCGGCGGCCCGGCCGAGCGCCGCCGAGGTCGCGTCGGCGTTGCACACCCTGCTCGGTGTGGTGGTCGACGTGCCGATGCGGGCCCCCGGCGACAGGGCGGCCCGGCCCGGCTGCGTCGACAGGACGCCCCGGCCGGGCGTCGACAGAGCAGCCGGTCGCGGTGACCGGACCCTGGTCGAACGGACTCGAGCCACCGGGGTGGCCGGCCCGGCCGGGGTCGTCGCCACCCGACCGTCCCGGGTCGCCTCGGCCCGGTCACCTGCCGTCGACGCGGACCTCGGGCCGGCCGGCGCCGCCGACGGCCCCGGTCACCGGCCCTCGCTGACCACGGTCGGCCTGGCTGGCGCGGGCGCGGCCGCGCTCATGGCGGCCACGGTCGTCGCCGCCGCGTTCCTGATCGCCCCGACACCGGTCGAGGACAGCCAGGTGGCACCGTCGGCGGCGGGCACCCCATCGACGTCGGCCACGCCGGCCGGTCCAGGGCTGGCCGCACCCGAGCTGCTGGTGGCAGCGGCGTCGGTCGTCGAGCAGTTCGACCTGGCCGTCGCCGACGCCGCCGCGACCGGATCGGTCCGCGCCGACGCGGCCGCCGACCTGCGTACGGCCGTCGACCAGCTGCGGCTCGTGGTCGCCGACGGCACCACCACCGAGCACCTACGCGGCCAGGTGGGTCAGCTCCGGACCCGACTCGCCGACCACCGGCAGGCGGGCACCGTCGACGTCGACGTCTCGATCAGCCTGGACCTGATGCTCGCCGCACTGGTGGCCCAGGCCGGCGACTGAACCGGCGCGCGTCACCGGTCCGACGACCGAGTCGGCGGACACCACCGGGCCAGCTGGCCGAGCCGATTCAGCGGGGCAGGGCCTGCTGCAGCTCCGCGCGCAACGCCGGGGTCAGCATCTCCCCCGCCTGCTTGGCCAGCCGCGCCATCTCGTAGCCGACCACGCCGATGTCGGCGTCGCTGGCCGCCAGGGTGGCCAGGATCGAGCCGTCCCGGATGTTCATGATGAGGAAGTAGCCACGGCCCATCTCCACCACGGTCTGCTTGACCACGTCGTTGTCGAACATCTGCGCGGCACCCGTGGTGATGCTCATCAAGCCGGAGGTGACCGCGGCGAGCTTGTCCGCGTGGTCCCGCGGCAGGTGGTCCGAGACCGCGACGAGCAGCCCGTCGGACGACACCACGATGGCGTGGGCGACTCCCGGCACGCGTTCGGCGAACGCGCTCACCAACCAACTGAGGTCGCGTGCCTCCTGGCTCAGCGTTCTCACTGTCGTTCCTCCTCAACACGGCGGCCGGCCGGCGCCAGGGTCATCTGACCGGGATCCTCGGACTCGGCCCGTCGCACGCCGCCGTAGAAGCTCGACAGCATGCTGCTCACCGCGTCCGGGTCCGGTTCGTCTCGGGGTACCTGCGGAGCAGGCGGTACGGGTTCGGCCGCGACCGGCAGCGAGGCCATCGGCACCCGTACCGGCAGGCCCTTGTCGCTGGTCCCGGCGGTGACCGGCACCACCGGCGGCGCAGGGGTCGGCGGCAGCGGGGCGACCGGCCCACGTTGCCGCTCCCACCAGACACTGCCGGTGCCGGTCACCGCTACGCCGCCGGCCGAGGCGAGGATGTCCTCGGCCCGCGCCGAGGTGGGACGCTTACCGGTCCGACGGGTTGGCGTCGCCCGGCTGGGGGCACCGGCCGGGCCGGCCGGCAACGCCGCCCGCTGCTGGGGTGCCACCGCGAGCCGCTGCCCGGCGACGGCCGGCGGAGCGGACGGCGTCACCGGCTCGGCCGCACCGGGCTGGCGGGGTGCCGGCGCGGCGAACGCCGGGCCGAATCCGGCGCCGACGATCGCCGGCGGGCGGCCCGCGACGGGTTCGTCCGGGAGAGCCCGGGCGGCCGCACCGACCGCACGGATCTCCCGGGTCGGATAGTCGGTGTTCTTACGTCCCGACGGCACCGCGTACGGCAGGTCCTGCTCCGGTGGTGGGGCGAGGACCGCCGCCGGCAGCCAGACGTTGGCCACCAGTCCCCGCGCGGCGGCCCGCAGTCGCACCCGTACGCCGAGCCGGGCCGCCAGGTGGCTGACCACGAACAGACCCATCCGCTCGGAGGCGGCGACGTCGGCGGCGGGCGGCTCGGCCAACGTCACGTTCGCCTGGTCGATCGCCTCGGCGGACATCCCCATGCCCTCGTCGGTGATCTCGATGAGTACCGCCTGGGGCGCGTACTCGTGCCCGGTGACGTGCACATTGGTGTACGGCGGGGAGAAGGCGGTGGCGTTCTCCAGCAGTTCGGCGAGCAGGTGGACCAGGTCGCCGACCGCGTGCCCGACGATGTGCAGCCGTTCCTCGACGTCGTGGCGGATCCGCGGATACTGCTCGATCTCGGCGGCGGCCGCCAGCGTGACGGCGGACAACGCCACCGGTCGGCCCCACCGCCGGCTGGCCTCGGTGCCGGCGAGCACCAGCAGGCTCTCGTCGTTACGGCGCATCCGGGCCGCCAGGTGGTCGAGCTTGAACAGGTACTCGAGCTGGTCCGGATCGCTCTCGTCGCGTTCCAGTTCGTCGAGCAGCTCCAGTTGCCGCTCCACCAGCACCTGGCTGCGGCGGGCCAGGTTGACGAACATCGCGTTGACGTTGCGACGCATCACCGCCTGCTCGACCGCGACGGTGACGGCGCTGCGGTGCACGGCGACGAACGCCTCGGCCACCTCGCCGATCTCGTCGCGGGTCCGGACCGCCGCCGGCGCGACGTCGATCTGCGGCACCCCCGCGTCCACCGTACGCAGCCGTTCGAGGGCCTCCGGCAGGTCCAGCTGGGCGACCTGCAACGCCTGGCCGCGCAGCGCCCGCAGCGACCGGGCGATCGACCGGCCGATCAGCACCGAGGTCAGCAGGGCGATCAACAGTACGCTGAGTACCGCGCCGGCGACCAGAAGGGTGCGCTGCAGTTGCTGGTCGCTGCGCGAGTCGGCCAGCCGGATGGCGTCGCCGAGCACGGTCGACTCGATCTGCCGCAGCAGCTGGTGACGGTCCTGACTGGCGGTCCACCACCCGTTGGGCTCCAGCACCGCCGCCGGGCCGGAGCCGCTGGCGATGGTGGTCTCCTCCATCTGTACGGCGGCGACGAACCGGGGGTCAGCGGTCACCTGCTCGTAGCGGGCGATCTGGTTGCTCGTGGCGGTGATCCGAAAGTCGGCCAACAAGGTCAGCTGCTGGGCCCGCAGGTCGGTCAACTCGACCAGAGCCTCCGGGCCGTACCCGCCGGCCCGGGCGGCGGCGTAGAGCTGCGCCCGGATCCGCGAGCTCATCTCCTTCACCCGGGACAGCTGGACGTTGCGCAGCACGGCCTGGGTCAGCTCGGGTCGGTCCAGGCCCGGCGACGGCTCGGCGATCAGGGTCAGCAACGCCTCGATGGCCCGGGTGTAGTTGCCGAAGGCCGTATCGGCGCCGACCACGCCGCTGGCGATCGAGGCCCGCAGCGGCACCAACTGCGACAGCGACTCCAGGACCGTGCTGTACGCCACCTGCCAGGCGGCGTCACCGCCGGACTGGGAATCGGCCACGGCGCGGAAGTCGGCGATACGCCGGTCGACGGCGTCGTAGTGCTCCTGCAGCGCCTCGCTGCTGGCCTGCGGGTCGAACGACGCGCCGCCCTCGCGGGCGGCGAGTTCCCCGGCTGACCGGTCCCGCTCCTGCTGCAACTCGTGGATCAACGCGGTGGCCTGCTCACTGACCCGGACCTGGTCGGCGAACTCGTTGAGCACGGTCGCCTGCCCCACCAGGGAACCGGTCTGGACCGAGGCGACCACGAGGAACGCCACCGAGGGGACGACGAGGACGGCGGCGAGTTTCGCCCCCATCCGCCAGTCGCGGGGGCGCAGGCGCAGTCGTCGTCGGTGCGGGGTCACCCCGTCGGTGTCGAGCGGACGGCGGCGTGGACTGGACACCATGTTGTCGGACGGGTCACCGGGAGCAACCACCACGCCTCCTCGCAGTTTCCCCGGCACCGGCCAGGCCGAGGAGCGGAGTCCATCCAACCAGGCCAGGTTGCGCTGTCAACGTGGCGACCTGCGGGAAGACTCACGAAGGATACAGTGGCTGACTGGCGGGTAGCTTACTCGCCGAGTCACCATCGTCCGTCCGGCCGATGTCCCGGGCCGGCCCTGGGCCGTCATGTCGACCGAGAGCGACGAGGGCGGCACCGATAGCACCTACCTCCGGTTCCGGCATGTAGCTGACCTGCCGCGGAGCGAGAACCGCGCCGAACGCCCGACGCCACCATCCGGACGCGGCGAGCGCGCCGCCGCCGAGGACCACCTCCGACACCGGAGCATCCACCATCGACTCCAGTTGGTCGAGGTCGCCGGCGACCTGCCGGCAGACTCCTTCCATCAGGCCGGCGAGGATGTCGACCGCCGTGGTGCCGAAGCCGAGTCCCCGTAGTTCGCCGACTCCGGCGGGGGCCAGTCCGGGCGGCCGGTCACCGCCGAAGCGCGGATCCGCCGGCACCCCTTCGCCGGGTTCGATCAGATCGAGGGCCTGGTCCAGTTCCGCGCCCTGGGGCAGCCGCAGCTCCCGGTTGGCCCAGCCGAACAGGTTGCCCCCGGCGGAGTAGGCCCGGCCGGTGACGATCCGGGTGTGGTCGACGCGGTAGCGCCACAACTGGTCGGGCAGCGGCGGCAGCGGCACACCGGCCCCGGCGGGCTGGACCAGCCGCACCGCCGCCGAGGTGCCGACGGTGACCGCCGCCCGGGTCGGGTCGAGGCAGCCGGAGCCGATGTTGGAGGCGGCACCGTCGCCGATCGGCGGTGACCATGGCACACCGGCGAGGGCCGGCCACCGCCGGGCGAACTCCTCGCGCAGCTGACCGCGCCAGTGCGCCGGCGCGAGCTCCGGCAGCTCTCCGGGGCGTACGGCGGCCAACTCGGCGGCCTCGTCGTCCCAGGTCATGGTGACCAGGTCGAGCATCCCGGTGCCGGACGCCTGCGACACCGACATCGGGGCGGCTCCGAGCAGACCGGCCAGTACGTACTCGGGCAGGCCGACGAACCGTGCCGGCCGGCCACCCCAGTGCCGGCGCAGCCACGGCAGCCGGACGGTCCAGTAGAACCGGTGCCACCAGGCGCCGGTGCGCTGGTGGAAGTCGTCGGCGTCGGCCGGCCCGACCGACCCGGGTGGGCTGGTCGGGCGGGTGTCGAGCCAGGTCATCAGCGGACCGATCGGTGCGCCGGTGACGTCCAGCGGCAGCACCGAATGCCATTGGGCGGCCGTGGCGACCAGCTCGACGCCGTCGAGCTGGCCCGCGGCGTTGAGGTCGTCGAGACAGTCGATGAGGGCGGCGAGGTAGTCGGCCGGGTCGAGGGTGGCGGCTCCGTCCCGGTCGACCGCGAGCGCGACCCGGCGCCGGGCCAACGCGTCCGGCTGCGGTACGGCGGCGTTGTCCAGGATCAGGCCACGCACCGACGAGGTGCCGAGGTCCAGGGCGAGGATGCTCATCGTCGGTTACGGTACCCAGCCGCGACACCCGACCGGTATGCTCTCGCCATGCTCGCGCTCACTCGCCGTTGGTGGCCCGCCGATCAGGCGGCCCTGACCCGCGTCTAGCGCGCATCCATCCGGCCGCCCGTCGAGGCGGCCGTCCGGGATCTCCCACCGGTTCCACGTTCTCGTCGGGCCGGCCCCGCACCCGAGGGGAACCCGATGAACGATCACCTGTCCCGCCTGCTGGCCGCGGTCGGCGCCGGCGCCGGCGCCGGCGCGGATCCTGGTCCGGCCGCCACCCGTGTCGACCCCGGTCCCGGCCCCTTCGCGCTGCTGCGCCGCGGCGACGCCGACCACGTGGAGGTGCTGGTCGGCACCGCCCACCAGGTCGACCGGTTGGCGGAGATCCCACTCGAACCCGGTGGTACGACCGGCCCGGCGACCCTGGCGGTGGTTCCCTACCGGCAGCTCGCCGAACGCGGTTTCGCCCATGTCGACGACGGGGTGCCGATGGAGTGCATCAGGGTGTCGAGCTGTCAGCGGGTGCCCGTACGTGACGTCGTCGCCGCCCTGCCCGACGCACCGGTCGCGACCACCGGCGGCGGGTTCGACGTCGACGACGACGAGTACGCGGAGCTGGTCGCCCGGGTACTGCGGGACGAGATCGGCCACGGTGCCGGTGCGAACTTCGTCCTGCACCGCACCTACCGGGCCACGCTGGCCGGGCGGGACCGTACCGCCGCGTTGTCGGCCGGGTTCAGCGCGTTGCGGCGGCTGCTGTGCGACGAGCGCGGCGCCTACTGGACGTTCCTGGTGTACACCGGTGGTCGGGTGCTCGTCGGTGCCACCCCGGAACGGCACGTCAGCGTCAGCGACGGCCTGGCGATGATGAATCCGATCAGTGGCACGCTGCGGCACCCGTCTGGCGAGCCCGACGTCGCCACGCTGTTGGCGTTCCTCGACGATCCCAAGGAGGTCGAGGAGCTATACATGGTGCTCGACGAGGAGCTCAAGATGATGGCGACGGTGGCCGAACACGGCGGCCAGGTCATCGGCCCGTACCTCAAACGGATGTCCCGGTTGAGCCACACCGAGTACCTGCTCGCCGGCCGCAACTGCCACGACGTGCGCGAGGTGCTGCGGCAGACGATGTTCGCGCCGACGGTCACCGGCAGCCCGATCGAGAACGCCTGCCGGGTCATCGCCCGGTACACCCCGGGTGGGCGGCGCTACTACGCGGGTGTACTGGCCCTGCTCGGCCACGACGACACCGGCGCGCAGACGGTGGACGCGCCGATCCTGATCCGGGCGGCCGAGATCACCATGGACGGTGAGGTGCGGGTGCCGGTCGGTGCGACCCTGGTACGGCACTCGACGCCGGCCGGTGAGGTCGCCGAAACCCACGCCAAGGCCTCGGCGGTACTCGCCTCGCTCGGCCTGCGGTCCGGGCCGCCGGTGGCCGGCCAGGCGAGAAGCGGGTACGCGGCCGAGGTGCCCGTTCGGGGGGACGCCGCCGACGGCGCCGGTGCCGCTCCGGCCACCGGGGTGGTCGCCACGCTCGACCGGCCGGAACACCCCGACGTGGTGCGCGCGCTGGCCGCCCGCAACGCGCGGCTGGCCGGTTTCTGGCTCGATCAGCGTGCCCCGGGGGCGCTGGTCGATCCCCGGCTGCGCGACCGGGACGTGCTCGTGGTCGACGCCGAGGACAGCTTCACCGGGATGCTCGCCCACCTGCTGCGCGCGTTGGGCCTGCGGGTCCGGGTGGCGTCCTGGGAGACAGTGGACGCCGCTGAACTGGTCGCGGCGCAGGTGCTGGTGGCCGGTCCCGGCCCGGGGGATCCGCGGGATCCGGCGGCACGCCGGATGGCGGTGCTGCGCGACGTCGTCGACGCCGCGCTGGATCGCCGGCAGCCACTGCTCGGCGTCTGCCTGGGGCATCAGGTGCTGGCCGACCGGCTCGGCCTGGCGGTGACCCGCCGGCGTTCGCCGTACCAGGGTCTGCAGCGTGAGATCGACTTCTTCGGCGTGGGTCGGCGGGTCGGTTTCTACTCCAGCTACACGGCGACGGCGCCGACCGATCGGCTGGTCACCGGGCACGGCCCGGTGCGGTTGTGCCGCGACGCCACCGACGGTGCCGTGCACGCGCTGGTCGGGCCGGCGTTCGCCGGCGTCCAGTTCCATCCGGAGTCGGTGCTCAGCCCGGACGGCGTGGCGATCCTGCGGGACCTGCTCGTGGCGCTGCTCCCCACGGGGCTGTCCGCGAGGTAGGCGGTGCAGCGGTCGGGCGGGGTCAGGTCGCGGCCAGGCCCCGCTTGACCGCGGTGGCGATCTCGACCACCCGACGGGCGGTCAGCGCGGTCGCGGTCAACGCCGCCTCGTCCGGCGGGACCTCGCCGTTGTTGCTGGTGTGGGAGCCCCCGTACGGGTTGCCGCCGACGAACTGGCTCGGCTCGACGTAGCCGGGGGTGACCACGATCCCGCCCCAGTGGTAGACGACCGTGTACAGCGACAGCAGGGTGGCCTCCTGTCCGCCGTGTGCGGTCGCGGTCGAGCAGAACCCGGAGAACACCTTGTTGACCAGCGCGCCCTTGGCCCACAGCGGTCCGCTGCCGTCGATGAACTGCTTGAGCTGGGCGGCCATCACGCCGTACCGGGTGGGGGTGCCGAAGATGACCGCGTCCGACCAGGCCAGGTCGTCGATCTCGGCCTCCATGACGTCCTCGGTCTCCATCCGGTGGGCGTGCCACCCGGAGTTGGACCGGACCGCCTCCTCCGGGGCCAGTTCGCGTACCTTGCGCAGGCGTACCTGGGCGCCGGCCTTCTCCGCGGCCTCGACCGCCGTCAGGGCCATCTTGTACGTCGTACCGGTCGCGCTGTAGTAGATCACCGACAGCTTGATCGGATCCTCCATGGGTCACTCCTTCGGGTTCGGCTCGGGGCTGCCCGATTACCGCGGTACCCGTTTGCCGCGGTGGCAAACCTCGGACCCCGCCCGGCTACCCGGACTGTGACGGACCGAATTCAAGTGAACTGTTCGGACCGTCTGGTCGCTGCTCGACAGCCTGCGGAGCTACGGCGACCATCTGCGATCACCACGGCGGTTGCGCTGACGACAGCGGGCGGCTGACGTCGGTCGGTCGGCAGCGGTGCCCGGACGCGGTCGAACGTCCACTACCGCCGCTCACCACTCTGGATCCGGGATTGTGAACGAACGGACCCTGGGCGAGGCGTTAACGAAGTGGGTAGTTTTCGTTACAGCCTGGTCGCCGGCGACGTCGACCCGCGCCGGTCCGGCGGCTGTCCGCCGGACCGGCGTGGACCGCACTGTCAGTCCATCAAGGAGGTACGCCATGCGCGACCCCGCGGCGCCCGTGTTGACGTTCGAGGTCCCCGGCCTGCCACCGCTGCGCAGCCCCGCTCTGTCGATCTTCACCGCCGGCAGCCGGCAGGCCACCCGGGTGCGGACACTGCTCACCGCCGCGTGCGACGCCGCCCAGCGCACCGGCTGGACCCCGCTGACCGCGCCGGTCGCGCTCGAAGTCGTGGTACGACGGCCACCGGAGCAGCACCTCGGTGACGCGACGAACTTCCTCTGCGGCATCGGCGACGTGCTGCAGGACAAGCACCGGGTGCCGCCCGGCTCGGTCGCCCACCTCGGGGTGCTCGTCGACGTGGCGCTGTTCGTCGACGACCGGCAGATCCAGCAGATCAACTACCGGGAGGAGCCGGCCGACGAACCGTCGTACCAGGTGAAGGTGGCCGCGCTCGACTAGCGGGGCAGGTTTGCCGGCCGGTGCGTCGCGGGTACCGCAGCGCCGGAAGGGAGCGCCATGTCCGAGTCGCAGGTCGTACCCCAGCCGCAGGTGAAGCTGGATCCCGCCAGCCTGCCGGCACCCACCCGGCACCTGCACGATCCGTTGGAGAAGCAGTTGACCTCGGCGGTCCGGCTGGCCTCCGAGCGGGTCCGGGAACGGTACGCCGGTGAGCCGGAGCAGCAGGTGTGCCGTTCGCTGCTGGAGGAGACCCGCGCCGCCCTGCATCCGGACATCGCCGCCAGCTTCCAGCCGGACATGGCGCAGTTCTGCCGGCTCGCCGCCGCGATCGTGCAGGGTCAACCGACCTGACCGCAGGCGGGGTCGGACGGACCGACCGCGTGCCGGATCAGTCGACCTGACCGGTGACGAGCGCGGCGACCTGATCGGCGCAGCCCCAACTCAACGTCATCCCGGCACCGCCGTGGCCGTAGCAGTGCACCAGCCGGGTCACGCCGGGCGGCGGGGCGGGGTCGACGCCGACGCGGGCACCACCGTGACGGGCCGGACGCAGGCCGACGTACTCACCGCGCACCGGGGCACCGGACAACTGCGGGACCAGCGCGACACACCGCCGGCGGATCGCCCGGCTGGTCGCCGGATCGGGCGGCGCGGCGGCCGCGTCGGGCTCGAAGGTGCCGCCGAGGACCACGTCGTGGGCGCGGGGGTGGACGTACGTCGGCCCGTCCGGGTGCGCCTCGTCGCGTACCGACGTGGTGACGCCCGGATTCGCGACCACCACGACCTGCCCGCGTACCGGGTGCACCGCCGGGTCGTCGGCGAGCAGACCGGCGGCCAGCCCGGACGCGTTCACCACGACCGGTGCGAACTGCGCCGCCTGCGCCAACGTCGCCAGTCGACGCTGCCGCAGCACGGCCCCACCGGCGACGAGCCGATCGACGAGCCAGTCGAGGTACGGGCGCATCTCCACCGCCGGCACGGTACAGCGCCACTCGGCGACCACCGGGCCAGCATTGGTCGGCGGCACCGTCACCACCGGGCCGGGCGCCGCAGGTGCCGGGTCGGACGCCGCCACCACGGCGCAGTACCGCAGGTCCGGCACGGCCGGGCCCCACCACGGCGGTCCGTCGACCCCGGCGCGCAGCAGCATCCGGGTGGGTCGCATCGTCACACCGGGCACCCGGTCACGGGCCTGTCCGGCGAACACGTCGAAAGTGCGGCCGGCCTGGTCGAGCACGGCCGGTCCGGCGTCGGTGCGGGTCGGGTACCAGACGGCGGCGGCCAGCACGGAGACCGTCCGGGCGGGCGGTTCGGCGTACACCACGGTGACCCGCAGGCCGCGCCGCTGCAACCGCAGCGCGCAGGTCAGCCCGATGATCCCGGCACCGACCACCACCACGTCGGCCACCTGCCCACCTTCCGATCAGCCGTGGGCGACGTCCACGGCGACGACGTACAGGCCGTCGCGGGTGCGTTCGGCGATCCGTACCGCGGGGACCTGGTCGGAGTCACCGCCGGCCTGGATACCCAGACCGTAGGTGACCCGGCCCTCGAAGTCACCGGCGAAGCCGTACCCACGCAGGCTACCCAGGTCGAGTTCCGGTCGGGGCGACCGGCGTACCGACATCCGCCCCTGCTCGTCGTGGGCCTGGGCGGTGACGAACCGGACCTGCAGGTAGCAGTTCCCTGGCAGGTCGAGCGGGTCACCGCTGCCGTCGAGGACGACCGTCGGCACGTATCCGACCTCGTACGACGGGAAGCCGGACCGGAAGGCGAAGGTCACCCGGCTGAAGGCCGGAACGGCCGCCGGGTGCGCCGCCGCGTCGATCTCGACCAGGTACGGCAACGGCGGCTGCGGCCACCGGGCCACCGGTGGCCGCACCTCGTGGCCGACGACGACCGGAGCGGCCGGCACCGCCCAGCCGTACCGGGTGCGGTAGACGTCGGTGGTCGTCGCACTCGGACTGTCCGGACTGGCCCTGGTCAACTCCACCTCCGGTCCGCCCGGTCGGTCCGGCGGCCGGGAGCCGTCCGGTGGTGGTCCACTGTCCTGCCAGGACCAGCTCGGTGGGGGCCCGGTCCGGTCGGCGGCTTCCTGCCCGGTGGCCCCGCCACAGCCGGCGAGGGCCACCAGGGCGACGAGACAGACGATCATCGGTGCACGTAGACGGCTCATGGCCGGTTGACGCGCGGGGACCGGCCGGGGTTTACCGGTGGCCGGCCTCCGACCGCCACTTGATCGAGCAGCCCATGCTGGGCTGGTGCGGCTCGGGCACCGCCGCGCCGGCGAGCACCGCCTCGATCGCGTACCGCAGCGCGGCACCGGTCACCGGCTTGCCGTTGCCCGGGGTCGAGTCGTCGAACGCACCACGGTAGGCCAGGGTCCGGTCGGCGCCGTACAGGAAGAAGTCCGGAGTGCACACCGCCTGGTAGGCGCGGCCGACCTGCTGGGTGGAGTCCACCAGGTACGGGAACCGCCAGCCGGCCCGCTGGGCCTGCTCGGCGAGCTTCGCCGGGGCGTCGTCGGGATAGGCGTCGGCGTCGTTGGTGCAGATGCCGACCACGGCCAGCGACGGGAAGTCGGCGATCACTGTGCCCAGCACCGTCTCGATGTGCTGGACGTAGGGGCAGTGGTTGCAGACGAACGCGACGAGCAGCGCCGGTGCTTCGGCGAAGTCGTCGCGCCGGACCACCTGGCCGGCGAGGTCGGTGAGCGCGAAGTCGGGGGCCGGGGTGCCCAGCGGCACCATCTCTGAGGTGACAGCCATGCCGGCCACCCTACCCGTGCGCCCGGGCCGTGGCCGGCACGCACGGGACACGGCCGGGACGCCCGGATGCGGCCGCTGGCTAGCCTCGGTGCCATGACGCTGCGCGCCGTGACCCCGCGCCACCTGGTGACCGGGCTGGGTCTGGCGGTGATCGGCGGCGCACCGCTGTGGCTGCTGGCGACCGGCCGTACCGAGGTGACGACCTCGGCGGACGCCGAGGCCTCGCCGGTGTCGGTCCTCGCGGTGCTGCTGCCGCTGGCCGTCGGGATGGCGCTGACCAGGCTGGTGCCGCCGCGGCTGCCGACCCTACGGCCGGCGCCCGCGCAGGACCGGGCGGCCATCGCCCGGCAGGTGCTCGGCCTGGCCGCGATCGCGGTGGCGTTCGCCGGGCTGGCGCTGCTGCTCGGTCCGGGGAGTGTCTGGTACGGACCGGTGAAGGTCGCGATGTTGCTCGGCGGGGCCTGGTGGGTGCTGCGGGCCTGGCCGGCACCGCCGCCGGGCGGCCGGGAGCACCGGCGGGCCGTGCCGACACGCTGGTACTGGCTGGGCCCGGTGCCAGCGGTCGCCGCCTGGGGGTGGCTGGCCTACTACAGCCCACTGGCCGGCGCGGCCGACCTGTCCGGCTACCGCGCATACGACCCGGCCGTACTGGTCACGGCGATGCTGCTGACCTTCCTCACCGCGAGCGTGCTGGAGGAGGTCTTCTACCGGCTCCTGTTGCAGACCCGGTGGGAGGCGCTGTCCGGCCGCTGGCCGGCGATCACCGCGACCGCGCTGCTGTACGCGGCGATGCACACCCACCGACTCGGCGACGGGCCGCCGGGCGACACGGTCGCCGTGGTGCTGATGTTCAACGGCGGCCTCGGCCTGTTCCTCGGCTACCTGTGGTCGCGGTACCGCGCCGTCTGGGCGATCGTCGCGGTGCACGGCGCGGTCAATTCGCTCACTCTGCTCCCGGTCCTCATCGGCTGACCTGCCGCCCCCGCCGGGCGCGCTATCGTCGAATTCAACGTCCGATGAAATCGATGGAGGTAGTGATGACGCGAACCGTCGACTGTGTGATCGCCGGGGGCGGGCCGGCCGGGGTGATGCTCGGCCTGCTGCTGGCCCGCGCCGGGGTGCGGGTCGTCGTCTGCGAGAAGCACGCCGACTTCCTCCGCGACTTCCGGGGCGACACCGTGCACCCGGCCACGATGCGGCTGCTCGACGAGCTCGGCCTGGGCGCCCGCTTCGCCGCCCTGCCGCAGAGCCGGATCGAGCAGGTCGCCTTCCCGACCGGCGACGGTGGACAGGTCGTCGTCGGCGACCTGCGTCGGCTGCGGACCCCGCACCCGTACATCGCGATGGTGCCGCAGTGGGACCTGCTCAACCTGCTCACCGAGGCCGCCACCGAGGAGCCGACCTTCACGATCCGGATGCGCACCGAGGTCACCGGGCTGCTGCGCGACGGCGACCGGATCACCGGGGTGCGGGTGCGGACCGCCGACGGCAGCATCGACGAGATCCACGCGGCGTTGACGGTGGCCTGCGACGGGCGGTGGTCGACGGTCCGACAGGCGGCGGGCCTGCGGCCACGGGAGTTTCCGGTGCCGATCGACGCCTGGTGGTTCCGGCTGCCCCGGTACGACGGCGAGCAGCTGCCGGGGCTGCTGCCGGCCGCCGGCCGGGGCGCGTTCCTGGTGGTGATTGCCCGCACCAGCCATCTGCAGATCGCGTACGTCGGCCGCAAGGGCGTCGACGCACAGCTACGGGCCAGGGGTGTCGAGGCGTTCCGGCGCGACGTGGCGGCGATCGCTCCCTGGCTCGCCGACCGGGTCGACGCCCTGACCGGCATGGACGACGTCAAGCACCTCGACGTACGGGTGAACCGGCTGCGCCGCTGGCACCTCGACGGGTTGCTCTGCATCGGCGACGCGGCGCACGCGATGAGCCCGGTCGGCGGGGTCGGGATCAACCTGGCCGTCGCCGACGCGGTCGCCGCAGCGACCCGCCTGGCCGGGCCGCTGCGCCAAGGGCGGGTCAGCCCGGCCGAGCTGGACCGGGTCCGGGCCCGCCGGGCCCTGCCGACGGCCGCCGTCCAGTCGGTGCAGCGGGCGATGCACCGCAACCTGGTGGAGCCGATCCTGGCCGGTCGGCGGGCCGGTCCACCGGCACCGGTGCTCGCGCTGGCCCGCCGGCTGCCACAGGTGACCCTGCTGCCGGCCTACCTGATCGGCATCGGGCCGCGCCCTGAGCACGCGCCGGCCTTCGCCCGCCGCCCGGCCGCGTCCGCCTGACCCGTCGCCCCCGCCTGCGCCGGCCGGCAGCGGACGCCCGACGCCGATCAATGGTCGGGCATCAGTCGGGTGGACCGTCGGGTCGGTCGGCGCGCACGGTCAGGATCAGGTCGGCGACCAGCGCCGTCCAGCCGGTCTGGTGCCAGGCACCCAGCCCGGCGCCGTTGTCGCCGTGGAAGTACTCCGGGAAGGCGATCAGGTCCCGCCAGTCGGGGTGCTGCTGGAACTTCTCCGCCGCCCCGTAGATCGGCCGCCGGCCGTACCCGTCGCGCAGGAACAGCGAGATCAGCCGGTGCGACAGGTCGTCGGCGATGGCGTTGAGGGTGCGCTTGGTGCCCGACCGGGTCGGGTACTCGATCAGCAGGTCGTCGCCGAAGAAGGTGGCGAAGTCGCGCAGCGCGCAGACCAGCAGGTAGTTGGTCGGCATCCAGATCGGGCCACGCCAGTTGGAGTTGCCGCCGAACAGGCCACTGGCCGACTCGGCCGGCTCGTAGCCGACGGTGAAGTCCTGCCCGCCGAGGGAGACGGTGAACGGCTCGTCGAGGTGCCGCCGCGACAGGGTGCGCAGCCCGTACGGGGAGAGGAACTCCTCCTCGTCGAGCATCGGGGCGAGGATCCGCACGATCTGGTCCGGGCCGACCATCGACAGCAGCCGGTGCTGCCGACCGTCGCCGGCCAGCCGGCGGGCACCGATCACGTCGGCGTACTCCGGCTTGTTGGTCAGGAACCAGCGCAGCCGGGCGCCCAGCTCGGGCAGCCGGGCGATGGTGCCCGAATGCAGGGTGGTGGTGGCGGCCAACGGCAGCAGGCCGACCACGGACCGGACCTTCAGCGGCAGGGTGTCACCGTCGGGCAGCCGCAGCTGGTCGTAGAAGAACGAGTCCTCCTCGTCCCACAGCCCCTGGTCGTAGGCGGCGGCCGCGATGTAGGCGAAGTGTTCCAGGAACTTCGTGGCGATGTCGGTGTAGGTGTGGTCGTGCACGGCCAGGGTCAACGCCATGTCGAGCATGTTCAGCGCGTACGTGGCCATCCACCCGGTGCCGTCGGACTGCTCCAGGACGCCGGCGACCGGCAGGGCGGCGGAGCGGTCGAACGGGCCGACGTTGTCCAGCCCGAGGAAGCCGCCCTCGAAGACGTTGTTGCCGTTGATGTCCTTGCGGTTGACCCACCAGGTGAAGTTGAGCAGCAGCTTGTGCATGATCCGGGCAAGGAACTCGAAGTCACGCCGGCCGTCGATCTCGAACACCCGCAGCGCGGCCCAGGCGTGTACCGGCGGGTTCACGTCGGCGAACGCCCACTCGTACGCGGGGATCTGCCCGTTGGGGTGCATGTACCACTCGCGCAGCAGCAACAGCAGCTGGTCCTTGGCGAACTGGGGGTCGACCCGGGCCAGGGTGGAGCAGTGGAACGCCAGGTCCCAGGCGGCGTACCAGGGGTATTCCCAGGGGTCCGGCATGGAGATGACGTCGAAGCTGTTCATGTGCCACCAGGCGGCGTTGCGCCCGTGGGCGCGGCCTTCCGGCGGCGGCGGGCTGGCCGGGTCGCCGGCGAGCCACTGGGCGACGTCGAAGTGGTAGAACTGCTTGCCCCAGAGCACTCCGGCGAAGGCCCGGCGGGCGACGAGGCGTTCGTCGTCGGTGGCGGCGGCCGGGATGACGGTGTCGTAGTAACGGTCGGCTTCGGCCTGCCGGGCGGCCAGGACGGCGGCGTGGCCGGCGCCGAGGTTGAGCCGGGGCGGCGGGGTGTTGCCCGGTGGGGGCGCGGTCAAGGTCAGCCGCAGCCGGATCCGGTCCTCGCCGCCGGCCGGTACGTCGAGGACGTAGTGCAGCGCGCCCTTGGTCCCGGTCCGGTCGGGGTTGACGGTGTCGGCGCCGTCGACGACGTGGTCGTTGATGCCGTCCTTGGGGTACGGGGTGCGTGACGGCAGTCCCCAGAGCCGCTCGGCGTTGCTGTCGTTGTCGCACAGCAGCGGGGTGGGGTTGCCGTCGCCCTGCAGCACCAACTGCCCGAGTACCCAGTGGTGGCCGACGAGCCGGTTGCGTTCGCCGGTGAGCACCGGGATCTGGTCGCGGCCGGGCAGCCCCCACGCCCAGGTGTTGCGGAACCACAGACTGGGCAGTACGTGCAGGCGGGCGTCGGTGTCGCCCCGGTTGGCCACGGTGATCTCGATGCACAGGTCGGTCGGTCCGGCCTTGGCGTAGTCGACGGTTACCGCCCAGTACCGGTCGTCGTCGAACACGCCGGTGTCGACCAGTTCATACTCGGTCTCGTCGCGGCCGCGCATACCGTTGACCGCGACGAGGTCATCGTAGGGGAAGGCGGCCTGCGGATAGTGGTAACGCCAGCGCATCCAGGAGTGGGTCGGGGTGGAGTCCTCGTACCACCAGTAGTCCTTGGCGTCCTCCCCGTGGTTGCCACCGTCGCCGCCGAGTCCGAACATGCGTTCCTTGAGGATCGGGTCCTGCCCGTTCCACAGGGCCAGCCCGAAGCAGAAGGTCTGCCGGTCGTCGCAGACGCCGGCCATGCCATCCTCGTTCCAGCGGTACGCCCGCGATCGTGCATGATCATGCGGAAAGTAGTCCCACGCCGTACCGTGCTCGCTGTAGTCCTCCCGCACCGTGCCCCATGCCCGTTCTGACACGTAGGGTCCCCACGCCCGCCACGGCTGCTCGCCCGCGTCGGCTTCCGCCAATCGGGTGCGCTCCGGATCACGATACGTCCGCCTGGAGTTGACCATGAGGGTCATTCTTCCTGGGACGTGTTTCCGGCACTTGTCGGACCGTCACCTTGTCGGCACACCAGCGTCGGTGCCCGACACCACTGCCCCGTCCGTCGGTTGATCTGCCCTGGAGGAACATTGCTCGACATCAGCTTCGGACCGCAGGTCTGCGGCGATCTGACCGCCGGGGCCGCCCGCGAGTGGCTGGTCACCGACGGTCGTGGCGGCTATGCGATGGGTACCGTCAACGGGCTGCGGACCCGGCGGTACCACGGTCTGCTGGTGGTGGCCGGGGCGACGCCGGCGGCCCGGCGGGTGGGGCTGGTCAGCCTGGATCCGGCGGTGACGCTGCCGTCCGGGGCGCAGGTCCGGCTCGGGGTGCACGAGTGGGCCTCCGGCGTGGTGGACCCGCCCGGTCACACCTTGTTGGAGCGGTTCGACCTGACCGACGGGGTGCCGCGCTGGCGGTGGCGGGTCGGCGACGTGGTGATCGAGCGTGAGGTCGCGATGACGCACGGCTCGCCGTGTGTGGCGGTGACCCACCGGCTGGTCAGCGGCGGCCCGGTGACGTTGACCCTGTCTGCGGTGACCACCTGGCGGGACGCGCACGGCGAGCGGCACGGCGACGCTCCCCCACCGAAGATGGACAACGTCGACGGTGGGGTGGTCGTCGAGGGGGCGTTCCGGCTGCACGGCCCGGACTGGGTGCCGGCGGGCAACTGGTGGGACGGGGTCCATCACCGCGAGGAGGCGGCGCGCGGGCTGCTGGCCGAGGAGGACCTGTGGTACGCGGGCACCTTCACCGCCACGCTGGACTCCCCTGGTGACACCGCGGAGGTGACCGCCTGGGCCGAGCACCTGGACCGGCGGCCGGAGCCGGCGGCGGTGATCGTCGAGGCCGCCCGGGTCCGCCACCGGGCGGTGGTGGCGGCGGCGAAGCCGGCCGACGCGGTGGACGCCACGCTGGCGTTGGCCGCCGACGCCTTCATCGTCCGCACGTCGACCGGGCCGGACGTGGTCGCCGGTTACCCGTGGTTCGGCACCTGGTCGCGGGACACGATGACCTCCTACGAAGGGCTGTTCCTGGCCACCGGACGCGCCGACGAGGGCCGTGAGCTGCTGCGCGGCTACGCCGCGACGCTGTCGGAGGGGATGCTGGCGAACACCGCCGACACCGGGCACGTGGAGTACAACACCGTCGACGGGACGCTGTGGTTCCTGCACGCGGTGGACCGGCACGTCGCCGCGACCAGTGACCTGGACCTGGCCGCCGAGCTGCTGCCGGCGCTGCGCGAGGTGGTGGCGGCGCACCTGCGCGGCACCCGGTACGGCATCCGGGTCGACTCCTCCGACGGGCTGCTCACCGGCGGTGCGGCCGGTGAGGCGTTGACCTGGATGGACGCCCGGGTGTACGGGGTGCCGATCACCTCCCGCGAGGGCAAACCGGTCGAGGTCAACGCGTTGTGGGTCAACGGGCTGGCCGTCGTGGCGGAGCTGGCGCAGCTGGTGGAGGGCGACCCGGGGGCGGCGGCGACCGTCCACCCGAAGGCGTACGAGTCGTTCCGGTCCCGGTATCCGGCCCCGTCGGGGTGGCTCTACGACGTGCTGGACACTCCGGCGCAGTATCCACTGGGTGGGGATCCGCACGCCGACGACGACGCGTTGCGCCCCAACCAGCTGCTCGCCTGGTCGCTGCCGTACGCCCCGTTGGAGCCGGACCCGGCGGCGCTGCGGGCGATCGGCGCGGCGCTGCTGACGCCGCTGGGGTTGCGCAGCCTGGCCCCGGACTCGGCCGGCTATCTCGGTGCGCACCGGGGTGGGCCGGCCCGCCGCGACGGCGCCTACCACCAGGGGACGGTCTGGCCGTGGCTGATCGGTCCGTACGTGTCGGCGGCCCGCCGGGCGGGGCTGGACGTTTCCGACGTGTTCACCGGGCTGACCGCGCACCTGAGCGAGTACGGGCTGGGCTCGGTCAGCGAAACGGCTGACGGGGATCCGCCGCACGGCGCGACGGGTTGCCCGTTCCAGGCGTGGTCGGTGGCCGAACTCCTGCGGGTCCGACCCGACTGATCCGCTGCCGTTACATCAGCGCAACGCGAATGTCTTCCCTGGTTATCCCGATGCCGGCAGGATTGTCGGCAACCCAAAGATGCGTGAGCACCCGTTAATGGTGTTTGATCACGCATGCCCGGCACCGACCATATTGAGGGGGGTCTGTCGATGTCACCTACCGCCGACGTGATCGACATCCGTGCACCACGGTCGCAGCGGGTGTTGATGCTGTCCTGGGAGTACCCGCCGGTACTGGTCGGCGGGCTCGGCCGACACGTCCACGCCCTCTCCGTCGCCCTGGCCAACGCCGGCCACGAGGTCACCGTCGTCACCCGCCACGCCCCCGGCGCACCCCTGGAGGAATACGCCGACGGCGTCCGCATCATCCGCGCCGCCGAAGACCCACCCCTGTTCCCCCTGGCCACCCCCAGCCTCCTCGCCTGGACCATGGCCTTCAACCACACCCTCACCCGCGCCGCCCTACGCGCCACCCAGTCCGCCGAATACGACGTCATCCACGCCCACGACTGGCTCGTCACCCACACCGCCATCACCCTCAAAGAACACCTCGACATCCCCCTCGTCGCCACCATCCACGCCACCGAAGCCGGCCGCCACCAGGGCTGGCTCCCCGACGAGATGAACAAGTCCATCCACTCCATCGAACACTGGCTGGGCCACGAGTCGTGCCGGGTGATCGCCTGCTCGGAGTACATGCGGTGGGAGGTCAGCCACCTGCTGGAGCTGCCGGCGTCGCGGGTGGACGTGATCGCCAACGGGGTCAACGACCGGGTGTGGCGTTCGTCGGCGCGGGCGGTCGCGGCGGCCCGCCAGCGGTACGCGGCGGACGGTCCGCTGGTCGGGTTCGCCGGCCGGCTGGTCTACGAAAAGGGTGTCCAGCATCTGATCGCCGCCCTGCCGTGGCTGCGCCAACGCCACCCCGGGATGCGGGTGGTGATCGCCGGTGACGGCCCGTACCGGGGTGAGCTGCAGGCGCAGGCCGAGCGGCTCGGCGTCGCCGACCTGATCGACTTCGCCGGCTTCATGACCGAGTCGCAGCTGCCCGCGCTGCTGGGGGCCACCGACGCGACGGTCGTGCCGAGTCTGTACGAGCCGTTCGGCATGGTGGCGTTGGAGGCGGCGTCGGCCGGTGCGCCGCTGGCGGTGTCGGCCACCGGCGGCCTGGCGGAGATCGTCGAGCCGGGTGTGACCGGTACGACGTTCCGGCCGCAGGACACCCACGGGTTGGCTCAGGCGGTGCACGCGCTGCTGTCCGACGAGATCTTCGCCCGGCGGGTGGCCCGGTCCGCCCGTGAGCAGGTGACCAGGAAGTACGGCTGGTCGACGATCGCCGCGCAGACCGCCGCCACGTACGCCACGGCGGTCCGGGAGGCGCCGGGCTTCAACACCCGGCGGGCCGCCGCCCAGCTGGCCGGGGGCGCCCGGAAGGTCGTCGTGCCGGAGGGGAACCTGCTCGCCGCCGCCGGCGCGGCGTCGTAGCGCGCACTGCCGCCGGGCAGCGCACAGCCGCCGGGCGGCCGGTTCGCGCGATCAGCTCGCTGGTCCGCGCGAACCGGCTGGTCGGATGAGCGAAACGGTATTCCGCCGGAGCGAAACGGTGGAAGTTCGCCGGGTTTCCAGCTGATACAGCAACGCCACACCCGCGACTACTTTTTGTAGTCGCGGGTTGACGTTAGGAGACCGGATCGTGCGACCGGACCTGATCGCGGGCCGCTACCGGCTGGTCCGACCGATCGGTAGTGGCGGGATGGGTCGCGTCTGGCTGGCCCGCGACGAGGCCCTGCACCGCGACGTCGCGGTCAAGGAGCTGCACCCGCCGACCGGGTTCACCGACGCCGAACAAGACGCGCTGCGCCACCGTACGCTGCGCGAGGCCCGTAGCGCCGCCCGGCTCAACCACCCGCACGTGGTCCGCATCTACGACGTCCGCAACGTCGGTGCCAGCCCGCTGATCGTGATGGAGTACGTCCGGTCGCGTTCGCTGCACCAGGTCGTCGCCGAGGACGGCCCGCTGCCCCCGGTACGGGTGGCGGCGATCGGCCGGCGGGTGCTGGCCGCGCTGCGGGCCGCCCACGCCTGCGGCGTGCTGCACCGCGACGTCAAGCCGCACAACGTGCTGATCGGCGAGGACGGCCGGGTGGTGCTGACCGACTTCGGACTGGCCACCCTCGACGACGAAGGATCGCTCACCCGTACCGGGCTGGTGCTCGGCTCACCGCAGTACATCGCCCCGGAGCGGGCCCGCGACGGGGTGTCGAGCGTGGCCGCCGACCTGTGGTCGCTCGGCGCGACGCTGTACGCCGCCGTGCAGGGCCACGCCCCGTACGCCCGGTCCACTCCGATGGCGACCCTGACGGCGCTGGCCACCGCCCCGCCCGACCCGGCGCCCCGGGCCGGGCCGCTGCGCCCGGTGCTGGCCGGGCTGCTGCGTCGGGACCCACGTCGACGGATCGACGCCGACGAGGCCGACCGGCTGTTGCGTCGGGTCGTCGGCGTACCGCAGCGGTCGGTGACGCCGACCTGGCCGCGACTGCGCCACGTAGCCTCACGGTTGCGGGTGCCTGGCACGTCCACCCGGTAGGGTCGGCAGCGACCAGCCCGCACCGACCGTGGAGTCTGTGATGGACGCATCCGTTCTCGCCAGTGCCCCGGGCCGGCGCCGGCTGCCAGCTGACGCCGGCGCACCGCTGCTGACGTGCTACGACGACGCGACCGGGGAGCGCGCCGAGTTGTCGGCGACGGCGCTCGGGGCGTGGGCGGCCCGGACGGCGGCGCTGCTGCGTGACGGGTGCCGCCTCGGTGCCGGCGACCGCGCGGCGATGCTGCTGCCACCGCACTGGCAGAGCGCCGCTGTGCTGCTCGGTGCCTGGTCGATCGGGGTGTCGGTGTCGATCCGGCTGGCCGCGACCGCCGGGTTGCCGGTACTGGAGCCGGGCGCGGACGAGCCGCTGGACGCGGTGTTCGCCGCGCGCGGCCGGGTCGACGACTGGTTGGAGGACGTGCCCGACGCCCGGCACCGGTTCGTGCTCGACGTCGGTGCCCGGGCCACACCGGGTGCCCCGCCGCCGGAGGGCTACCGGGACTTCCTCGCCGAGGCGGCCCGGTACGCCGGGCTGGCCCCGCAGTACGCGCTGATCAGCCCCGGTGACCCGGCGAGTGTCGACGGGACCAGCTACGCACAGTGGCGTACGGTCGCGTTGGGGATCGCCGAGCAGCAGGACATCACTGCGGGTGACCGGGTGCTCGTCGATGCCGACCAGCACGAGCACCCGCTGTTCTGGCTGCTCGCGCCGCTCGCGGTCGGCGCCTCGGTGGTGTTGTGCGTCAACATGGACCCGGATCTGCTCGACGTGCGCGTCGGCACCGAGGGTGTCACCCGGGTGCTCTGACCTGGCCCACTGTGGACTCTCACCGGCCGTCGGCCGGCCCTAAGTGGTGGGTGCGGTGCACACCACCACCCGCGCGCATGACAGAGTGACCTCCGCCGAGAAGATGACCTTGGAGGATGCTCTGCCATGATGGGTCCGTCCCACGCGCTGTCCGGTGCCACCGTGTGGCTCGCCGGTTCCTGGGCGCTCGACCAGTTCGCCGGCTACGAGCAGTCGCCGCTGATGATCGCGGTCGGCACCGCCGTCTGCGCCGGTGGCGCGCTCTTCCCGGACCTGGACCTGTCCGGCAAGGTCACCCGCAACCAGGGTGGCGCGACGGTCGCCCGGACCTTCGGGGTGGTGTCGCTGTTCGCCGCCGAGGTCATCGAGAAGATCTCCCTCGGCGTCTACCACGCGACGAAACTCAGCAAGGACCCGCACCGCAACAACGGCCACCGCACCCTGACCCACACGATCCCGTTCACCGTACTGGTCGGCTGGGGCACCACGGCGCTCTGCGCCGCGTACGGCAAGTGGGCGGTGATCGGCATCCTGTTCTTCATGATCGGCCTGGCGTTGCGCGGCCTGTTCGACGAGTGGGCGAAGCGCGCCGGCTGGGTCATCGTGACCCTGGTGTCGGCCGGCGCGGCGTACTTCACCTATCTGCACCTGCCCGGTGACCGCGGCTACCCGATGCTCGGCTTCGCCATGGGCGTGGGCTGTTTCGTGCACATCCTCGGCGACCTGGTCACCCGGGCCGGCGTCCCGATCCTCTGGCCGATCCCGATCCGCCGACGGATGTGGACGATGATCGGCCCCTCGGACCGCTTCTCCATCCGGGCCGGCAGCAAGTTCGAGGTGGTGGTGCTGCGCACCGCGTTCACCGTCATCTCGCTGCTGTCCATCGTCGGCCTGGCCATCCCGACCATCACCCGACGCTTCACCGGCGGCTGACCGGCTCCGACCCGGCAGCGGCCAGGTCCCGACCGGGCGTGGGCGGGTCGCCTCAGGCCGGTGCGCCGCGCCTCAGGCCGGTGCGCCGCGCCTCAGGCCGGGGTGCGCTGCACCGGTACCGCCAGCCCCCACTCCTCGACCGACTCGGGGGTGTCCACCAGCCCGCCCTCGGCCACCCCGTCGCAGGAGATGTCGATCACCTCGCCGGTGTGCGCCAGCAGGTACGGCCGGGCACCCCCGTCGGCGTTGGCCAGGGTGGCGATCGCCGCCCAGTGCCGGCGGCCGAACACCATCGGATAGCTGCGGGTGCCCGCGTACGTGGCGCAGACCAGCGTCTCCGGGTACGGCAACGCGGCGACCCGGCGCAGCGCGTCGGCGGTGATCCCCGGCATGTTCACCGGGAACACCACGACCGCCTCGACGTCGGCGTCGCTGAGCGCGCCCAGACCGACCCGCAGCGACGACCCGAGGCCGGTACCCCAGGCCCGGTTCACCACGACGGTGGCACCGGTCAGGTCGGCGGTCTCGCGCACCTGTTCAGCGGCGGCGCCGAGCACCACCACGACCGGGTCGCAGCCGGTCTCCCGGACCAGTCCCAGCGCCCGTTCGACCAGCAACTGGTCGCCCCGGTACAGCAGGGCCTCCGGTCCTCCGATGCGCCGGCCGCCACCGGCTGCAATGATCATCCCCGCGATCCGACTCAGCTGAGCCACCCCCGCAACGCTGCCCGACAGGCTGTGCCGGGCGAACCGGTCACGGCGGGTTCGCCGCCACCGGCTCGATGGAACGCACAACGGTCCCAACGATCAGTCCCCGATCAGGTGTCGGCCGGCCGCCCGCCGGCGTGATCACGCGCGACCAGCTGACATGATCACGCCGCGTCGGCGTAGCAGTCGACGACCGCCACGTCCAACGGCACCCGGACCGGCGTGTCGCCGAACAGCATCGCGGTCGCCCGGCGCGCGCACTGCTCGAGCGTCGCGACCACGTCGTCGGCCTGCGCCGCCGGACAGTGCACCACCACCTCGTCGTGCTGGAAGAAGACCAGCTCGGCGGCGGTGCCGGCGAGCGCCTGACGGACGGTGGCGAGCAGGATCAGCGCCCACTCGGCGGCGGTGGCCTGGATGACGAAGTTGCGGGTGAACCGGCCACGGGCCCGCGCGCCGGCACCGGGCGGCTCGACCGGCGTCGGATCGCCGGCGGGCTCGCCCACGCCGGGGTCGGCCAGACCGACCGTGCCGGCGGCCGGGCAGGTCCGACCCAGCCAGGAGCGGACCAGTCCGCCGGATTCACCGGTACGGGCGGCGGCCTCCACGTACTCGAAGGCGACCGGATAGTTGCGGCGCAGCACCGCCAACGCCGGCACGGCGGCACCACCGGTCTGGCCGTACATCGCGCCGAGCAGCGCCACCTTGGCCTTGTCCCGGTCGCCGCCGAACGCGTCGTGGGCCAACGCGGCGTACAGGTCACCGGCGGCCGCGGCGGTGGCCAGCCGGCGGTCACCGGACATCGCGGCGAGCACCCGTGGCTCCAGCTGGGCCGCGTCGGCGACGACGAACGTCCAGCCCGGGTCGGCGACGGCGGCCCGCCGGACCACCTTGGGGATCTGCAGCGCACCCCCACCCCGGGTCGCCCAGCGGCCGGAGACGACCCCGCCGGGGACGTACTCGGGGCGGAACCGGCCGTCGCGCACCCAGGCGTCGCGCCACGCCCAGCCGTGCGCGGTCCAGATCCGGTGCAGTTCCTTGTACTGGATGAGCAGTGGCACGGCCGGATGGTCGACGCCGCGCAGCACCCAGGCGCGGGTGTTGGGCAGGCTGATGCCGGCACGGGCGAAGGCGCGCAGCACCTCGGCCGGCGAGTCGGCGTGCAGCTGCCGTACGCCGAACGCGGCGGCGATCCGCGCGGACAGCTCGGCCAGCCGACGGGGCTGCCCACCGACCGGCGACGGCGGGCCGAGCAGCTCGGTCAGCAGCGCGTCGTGCCGGTCGGCCCGCCAGGGCAGCCCGGTGGCGCCCATCTCGGCGGCGACCAGCGCCCCGGCCGATTCGGCGGCGACCAGCAGCCGGAACCGGTCGGGGCGTTCGGTGGCGGCGACGCGGCGCTGCTGGTCGGCGTAGACCCGGCACAGCGCGTCGAGCGGGTCGGCGACTCTCGCCGCCGCCGGCAGGTCATCGAAGAGGGCCGGCTGGCCGTGCCCGGGTGGTTCGGCGGTGTGCGTCGGCGGGTCGGGCGGCACCGGCGCGCCGGTGAGCCGGGCGTACGCGGCGGCGAGCGACCGGGGCTCACCCCAGCGGCCGGCGTGGCCGAGCAGCAGCGCCTCGGTCAACTCGACGTCGTGGCAACGGTCGACCCGTACGCCGGCGCGCAGCAGGCCCGGGTAGATCGCGCCGGTCGCGGCCCAGAGCCACCGGGGCGGCCCGCCGGTGACCCCGGGCCCCCGCTGGGCGTCGGCGTCGGTGGCGGGGCCGCCGCCCGGACCGGCAGCGTCGGTGGTGCCGGTCCGGGTGGCGACGCCGCCGGCCAGGTCGGGCAGTTGCTCGACCGGGCCGGCCGGCTGCCCGTCGGGTCGCAGCGGGCGCAGTGCTCCGCCGCCGCCAGGTCCCGCCGTCACCGCCACCAGCACCTGGTCATTCTGACCGGCACCGGTGACATTCGTGGCCGGTCGCTACGGCATCACTTCGAGACGCTGCCGGTGAGGCCGGCCTGCACCTGCCGTTGGAAGACGAGGTAGACGATGAGCACCGGCAGCATGGCCATGGTGACGCCGGCGAACAGGCCGGACCAGTCGGACTTGTAGCCCTGGTTGACCGACAGGTCGATCAGGCCCTGCGCGATCACCTGGTTCTTGGCCTCGCCGCCGCTGGGCTGCATCAGCAGGTACGGCAGGTACCACTGGTTCCACTGGCCGATGACGTTGAAGATGCCGATGCTGATCAGGCCCGGTCGGGCCATCGGCAGCATGACCCGGAAGAACAGCGTCGAGTGCGACGCTCCGTCGACCATCGCGGCTTCGGCGACGGTGTCCGGCAGGGTCTTGAAGAACGAGTGCATGAAGAAGACGGTGAACGCCAGCGACCAGGCGGTGTAGACCAGGATCAGCATGAGGTGGCTGTTCGGGCCGAGCAGCGGCAGGACGACGCCGGTGTTGTAGACGCCCTTGTACAGCGGCACGGCGGCCATGAACACCGGCAGGGTCAGCCCGGACAGGAACATGTAGTAGATGAGCCGGTTGCCGGTGAACTCGTAGCGGGCCAGCACGTAGGCGGCCATCGAGCCGAGCAGCATGGTCAGGAAGACGCCGCCGCCGACGATGACGACGGTGTTGAGGAAGAAGTCGCCGATGCCGCCGTCGACCCAGGCGCGGGAGAAGTTGTCCCAGTGCAGCTGGTCCGGGATCAGCGACAGCGGGTCGCGGATGATCTGCGCGTCGTCCTTGAACGACGACATCACCACCCACAGCAGCGGCAGCACCACCATGGCGCCCCACACCAGCAGGAACAGGTGGGAGAAGCCGTTGAAGAAGCTGTCGGAGACCGCGCCGGCCCGCCGGGGCGGCCGGGGCGGCCGGGCCCGGTCGGTACGGCGGCCGCCGGTGACGGTGGGCGGTGGCGGGGTGGCCGCGCCGGTCGGTGGATTGGTGACAGTGCTCATCGCGCGGCCCTCCCTAGTATTCGATCCGCTCGCGGCGGGTGATGCGTAGCTGCACGGCGGCGAGCAGCAGCGTGAAGATGGCCAGGGCGACGCCGATGGCGCAGGCGTACCCGAACTGGCCCTTGTTGAAGGCGGTGAAGTTGATGACCGAGGCGAAGACCTCGCTGGCGTGGTCGGGGCCGCCCTGGTTGGGGGTCATCATGAAGACCAGGGCGTACATGTCCAAGGCGATGAAGCCGAGGTAGACCCAGGCCACCGAGATGCTGTCGCGCAGCAGCGGCAGGGTGATCCGCAGGAAGCTGGTGACCCGGCTGGCGCCGTCGAGCATCGCGGCTTCGAAGATGTCCTTGGGGATGGACTGCATGGCGGCGGAGAAGAGCACCATGTAGAAGCCGACGCCGCCCCAGACGGCGATCAGCAGCAGCCACCACAGCACCGCCGGTACGCCGAGGAACGGTGTCGGGTCGGAGACGAACTTCAGTGGCGTCTCGGCGTCGACCAGCCCGATCCGGATCAGGATGCCGTTGAGCAGTCCCTGGCTGTCGCCCCGGTAGATGGCGCCCCACATGATGGCGATCAGCACCAGGGAGAGCACCTGCGGGAAGAAGAAAATGATCTTGTAGATGCCGGATCCGCGTACCCCCCGGACGCCGGCCCTGTCCCCCCGCCCGCCCACGTTGAGCAGAAACGCCAGGAACAGGGCCAGCGCGATGGTGAACAGCGGCAGGGTGACCAGGAAGAACACGTTGTGCCAGAAGGCCTTGTGGATCAGTTCGTCGCCGAAGAGCCGTACGTAGTTGGCCAGCCCGACGAACTCCTGGGTGTCGGAGTAGCCACCCCAGTTGGTCATCGAGTAGCCGACCGCCTGCGCGTACGGCCAGACGACGTAGAACACGTACAGCGCTACCGGCAGTGCCAGAAACCCGGTGACGAACCGGGCCTTCCCGTGCCGCATGACCTGTCGCTTCCTTCCTGGGCCGACGTACCGGGCCGCCGTGCCGGGTTCAGGGCCGGGTCAGGACCGGGTGAACTTGTTGACCGCGTCGTCGGCGGCGACCGCGTCGGACGCCTCCTGCAGGGCCGCCTGGAACTGCGCGGCGGTCATCCGCCCGGCCATCAGCTCACCGATGGCGTTCTGCTCCACCTTGTCGATGTCGGCGTACCAGTCGGGGTGCCGGAACGACACCAGGTCGCCGGGGGCGTTGGTCATCATCTCGTTGGCCGAGGTCAGCGCCGTGGAGGTGGTGACGTTGTCGCCGGAGCCCTTGACCGAGGCGAGCGAGCTGGTCAGCTCGGCGAACTTGCTGGCACCCTCCTTGGAGAGCATGGCCCGCAGGAACTCCATCCCGCCGGGGGCGTTGGCGGCCTTCTTCGGCACGATCCAGCCTTCGCCGGAGCCGGCCTGCACGGTGCCGTACGGGGCCGCATCGTTCGCGCCGACGCTCCACACCGGGACGATCTTCATCTGGAACCCGGTCGGGATGGTGGAGCGCATCTCGTTCTCCAGCCAGGTGCCGCAGGGCAGGAACGCCGCCTTGCCGTCCAGCCAGGCCTGCTGCGACTCGGTGTGGGTCAGCGTGTCGCTGCCGGTCAGCGTGTAGCCGTCCTTGACCATCTTCTCGACGGCGCTCATCGCGGCGGTGACCGCGTCGGTCTGCCACGCGCCTTCCTTCAGGTTGTCGATGTCGACGACGGCCTGACGGCCACCGGCCAGCCAGATCCAGGTCATGATCGGCCACCGCATGTAGTACGGGTACTTGCCGGCGAACGCGAACGGCGCCACCCCGGCCGCCTTGATCTTCGGGGCGAGGGCGAAGAACTCGTCGAAGCTGGTCGGCACCGCCCACCCGTTACGGTCGAACAACGCCTGGTCCATCCAGAGACCGAAGACCGTGTACGCGTAGTTGAGCTGGAAGAACTGGCCATCGAACGTACCGTCGTCGACGGTGCCGGGCAGCAGCGTGTCGCGGACCTTGACGTCCGGGTCGTCCCAGCTCGGCGCGTCCAGCAGCGGGGTCAGCTCGGTCAGCGCACCCTCGTTGATCAGGGTGTCGATCGCCATCAGGTCGGCACCCGAGTTGTTGATCAGGTCGGCCGGGGTGGTGGAGAACTTCGGCTGCTGCTCGGTCTTGATCTTCTGCGTGGAGCTGAGGTTGACCGTCACGCTGTCGTGCTTGGCCACGAAGAGCGTCTTGTCGAACTCCGGGTACTCGTCACCGAGTCCGCCGTTGAACACGACGACGTCGACGCTGCTGCCGTCGGCGACGCCGAACGGGTTGTCCGGGCTCTTGGTGCCGGTCTCCGTGCCGGCGCCCGGGTCACTGCCGGCGCAGGCGGAGAGCAGACCGGCGGCCGGGCCGGCGAGCAGGCCGGCGGCGGCGGCCCGGCGCAGCAGGGTCCGTCGGCGCACCGAGGCACCGGCGACTGCGGACGGGATCCGGGCGGAGTCGGGGAAAAGGGACATGATCTTCGCTCCTCAGCTGGGGGTTTCGGCGGGGCGGTGGATGATCGGGTTCATGGCTTTATGGCCATCAACAGCTTTGTGACCGTCGACGGCACGGGCGGTCCGACGGAACGCCGCGTGCGCCCGGTCGTGGGTCCGTTGCGCGACGGCGACGTACAGCAGGTCGAGCACGACGAGTTGCGGGTGCCGGGCGGACAGCGCGTCCGGCCGGAAGGTCGTCGCCTGGGTGGCGGTGAGCAGGACGATGTCGGCCAGCTCGGCCAGGGTGGAGCGGGGAAAGCTGGTCAACGCGACGGTGGTCGCGCCGTGGCTGCCGGCCTCGGCGACCATCTCGATGGTTTCCCGGGTCTGGCCGGTGTGCGAGATTCCCAGGGCCACATCGCCGTCGCGCATCAGCGCCGCGCTGGCCAGACCGTTGTGCAGGTCGGTCCAGGCCCAGGCCGGTACGCCGATGCGGTGCAGACTGAACTGCATCTCCTCGCCGACCAGGGCGCTGCCGCTGGCACCGAAGATGTTGACCCGACTGGCGGCGGCGACGGCGTTGGCGGCCTTCTCGACCTCGGCGAGATCCAGCAGGGCGGCGGTGTCGTTCATCGCCTGGGTGTCGGCGGCCATGATCTGGCCGAGCACCCGGTCGAGCGGGTCACCCGGCTGGATCTCCCGTCCGATGTCCACGGTCCAGCCCGCGGCACGGGCCCGGCCGGTCTCGGCGGCGATGCCGAGCCGCAGGTCAGCGTAGCCGTCGAAGCCGAGTGCCCGGCAGAAGCGGGTCACCGTCGCCGGTGACGTACCGCTGCGTTCGGCCAGCTCGACGATGGTGGCGCGGGCGGCCCCGGCCGGGTCGGCGAGCACCTGGTCGGCGACCCGGCGCAGGGCGCCGGTGACGTCGGTGAGCCGGATGCGGGCCAGCACCGAGTCCGCCGGCCCGGGGGCGTCGGCCACCGCGGTCCCCGCGAGGCTCTGCTCCTCGTGCCCGGCCATCGGCACCGACCTTTCGGGAAAGACTGTTAACTGTTAGTGGTAAAAGTTCTTACTAACACCCCCTCCGTGTCAAGACCGTGGGCGAAGTTTTCAAACCGTTACCCGCCGGGAGCGCTACCACGGACCAGCGACAGCCAGTCAGCTCCACCCCGAACCACCCCGAACCACCCCGAACCGCCCTCGGTCGACGGCCGTCCCCCGGCCGACCACAGTCACCAGCACGACCACCCGCAGCGCCAGCACCGCGCCCGGCCATTCACCGTATGAAGACAAAGGAGTGAGCTGATCTCGCAAAAGTCGCACACTCTGTGTGCCGCCAAATGCGACGACACAATGCTCGTCAGCACTGACCAGAGTGGCCCCCGTCAAATCGATCACACACCCATGACCACTCTCTGTAGTTGGCCACATTGGAACAATGTAGCGGCCGGAGCGGGGTTCGGCGCCCCACCACCGGATGGACTGATAGCTTCGAGAAAAGCGCCAGGGAGCCGCACCGCACCATAATCTCCGTGCCCAAATGATCACTTCCGCCACTGGAGGTTCCGTGCAACTGTCACGAAGGCTATTGGCAATCGCTACGATCACGGTCATCACCGGGGTGACCATCGCAGCTCAGCCGGCGTACGCCGATTCCGGCCCGGCCGACAGCGGTGATCGCGTCTGGTTCGTCCAGGCACCAGAACCCGGCGAACCGGCCGTCACCTGGTCGACAGCCGACGGCACCAGACACCTGCTCCGATCGGTCACCGCCGAGGAGGCGACAGCCCTCAAGGATCGACGGCCGGCCGCACTGCGCGAATTCGCCGTCGACGCGGTCGACGTGGCGCAGGTCGGGACGCTCAGCGAGCCGGTCGCACCACGTCGCCAGTCCCTGCAACAGGGCGACGTCGGCGCCGCCGCCTGCTGGGAATACCAGTGGCACCGAGGCTTCGACAACGACGCGCTCGCCGTCTACGGCAGCGAATCGTGGTGCGGGGACGGCAGCTGGATCACGTCACGCACCGGCGGCGACTGCTGGGGCGCGTCCTGGTGGCCGTCCTACCACTACTACGACTGCAGCAAGCAGCCGGCCTACGGCGTGGGTTACAACGTCGCCGACCTGCGCGTCGACTGGAACACCTGTGTGGCGTACCTCGGTTGGGAGGGCGGCTGCATGTGGCATGTCACCGTCTGGGACAGGATGCGGTTCGGAGCGTCCGGCGGGGTGTGGTGGATCGACGGAACAGGCTTCCCAAGCTGACTGGACACGATATTCTTCTGCGCCATGGTGTGGTTCCCTGCACGCTCTGCGACGCAAACGACTGGAAGGCAGGAACCGGTGCCCGACACATTCAAGAACGTCGCCGTCATATCATGCGCGGCGGCCCTGCTGAGTGCTGCGGCAGGCTGCAACTCCGACCAGTCGACTTTCGCGTCGTGGACAGCTGAGCCGGCCCAGCCCGACGGTGCCATCGCGTCCGCCGCCGAAACCGAATGCACCGAGCGACTCGCCCAGATACCCCGCGCCGACGAGTACGGCATCCCCACCGAACGGGTCATCGTCGAACAACGAGGGGAAGCTACCGCCGTGGTGTTCGCCGACGACAACAGCTACGGATACTGCGTCAACCTTCCCAAGGAAACACTCGCCGGCATCGGCGACCTGTCGCCGGTCGCCCGCGGTGAACAGCTCGACGTGGTCGCCGTACCGCAGATCAATGGACGGTCCGGGCACGCCCGCCTGCTGGCCGGCCGGACGCATCCGGATGTCGCCGACGTGCGGGTCGAGACCACCGACGGGCGTGGCGTCACCGCCTCACGCTCCGGCGAATGGTTCGTCGCCTGGTGGCCGTCGAACGCCGACGTACGGACGGTCAGCGCGGTCAGCGACACCGGCCGGACCGTCGAGACGATCGAGGACATCCCCGGCACCGGTGCGGACATGCCCGCGCCGATCCAGTCACCCGGCTGAGCCGTACCGCCGCACGGCGCAAGGTCAGCCAAACCACAACCCTGCGGCCGCTATGCTCCGGCGGTGGCACACGCGCGACTCCGATTCGGCCCGTACGAGCTGGACCTGGACGGCCGGCAGTTGCGCTACCACGGCCAGCAGGTCCGCGCCGAACCCCGCGCCATCGAGCTGCTGTGCCACCTCGCCGCGCACCGCGACCGGGTCGTCACCCGACAGCAGCTCCTCGACACCGTCTGGTCCGGACACCCCGTCAGCGAATCCGCGATCACCGCTGCCCTGCACGCCGCCCGCCAGGCCGTCGGCGACACCGGAGGCGGTCAGGAGATCATCCGCACCGTCCACCGGCGTGGCTACCAGTTCGTCGCCGACGTCGCCCCGGCCGTCGCCACCGCCGCCGCCCGAGGAAACTACGATGCCGTCCGGTTCTGCCAGACCAGGGACGGCGCCCAACTCGCGTACACCGTCACCGGCAGCGGGCCACCGCTGGTCTCCACCGCCAACTGGCTCACCCACCTCGGCCTCGACCGCCGCGACCCGATGTGGCAGCACTGGCGCCGGGACCTGCTGCGGCCCAGTCGGCGGGCGCTGCGCTACGACGACCGGGGCTGCGGCATGTCCGACTGGTGCCCACCGTCGGCAGCACCGCAGGTGTGGGTCGAGGACCTCGACACCGTCGCCGACGCCGCCGGCTACGACCGTTTCCCGCTCATCGGCGTGGCGCAGGGCGCCGCCACTGCCATCGCCTACGCGGCGCTACGCCCACACCGGGTCAGCCGGGTGATCCTGATCAGCAGCCACGCCCGGGGCCGGCAGGCGCGTGCCCGCACCGACCTGGACCGCCGGGTCGCCGACGTCGACCTGAGCCTCGCCACGGTCGCCTGGCAGTCCGCCGACCCGGCCTTCCTGCGCGCCTACGCCGCCCAGTTCCTGCCCAACGCCACCCCGGCCGAATGGGACGCCTACCTCGCCTTCACCCAACGGACGACGTCCCCGGAGAACATGGTCCGCTTCTTCGAGATCCTCGCCACGATGGACGTCTTCCCGCTGGCCCGCCAGGTCCGCTGCCCCACGCTGATCCTGCACTCCCGGGGCGACACCCGGATCCCCGCCGCCGACGCGCGGGAACTCGCCTCGCTGATCGACGACAGCCAACTGGTGCTGCTCGACAGCACCAACCATCTGCTGTCCGGTGCCGAACCCGCCTGGGCCGAGCTGGTCCGACACGTCGACGACTTCCTCGCCGACTGACCGCGATCCCGGTCAGGGTCAGGGTCCCGGTCAGCAGAACGGTCGCCAGCCGTCCGCCCCGGCGAGGACCCGGGCAGGCGTGTACGCGGCGGCCTGCTCCTGAGTCAACTGCGGGCGGTCGTCGGTGACGCCCGCACCGGGGCCACGGTTGCGGTACTCGAAGTAGCGGGCCTCCCGCCACGGCCAGCTGCCGAAGTCGGTCCACGGCGCGGCCTTGATGTGCGCGCCGAGCACGCTGTCGCGGACGACGGTCTGCCCGATCGCGTCCGGATCGTTGCTGGGGTGCCACGGTCGGCCGAGGTACACCGTGCCCGGCGCGGCGTCGCCGGTGAACCGGCACCGGTCGAAGAGCAGACCGTACGGGTTGCTGATCGCGGTGCTCGCGGCGGTCACGTACCCGTTGTTGCTGTCCGAACCCCGGTCCAGCGAATGGATGTGGCACCGGGTGAAGGCGGCGGTGGCCCGGCCGAAGATGAAGTCGACGTCGCCCTCGACGTAGCAGCCGTCGAGCGCCACCCGGGCGACGGTCGCGGCGGACTGGCTGTTGACGTACAGCGTGTCCTGGTTGCCGACGAACCGCACGCCCCGGAAGGCGATCCGGTCGGCGCGGGTCAGCACCGCGACGGCCTGCCGGTTGGTGATCTCCGGGTGGGCGGCCTCGTCGAACGAGTTGCTCAGCGTCAGGTTCTCCGCCGTGAAGTCGGCACCGTCCAGTGTGACCGAGGCGCTGCCCGAGGTGCCCCAGGTCCCGCCGCCCGGCTTCGGGGTGCCGTTGGCGCGGTCGTCGGTGATCACGACGTCGGCCGGGTCGCGCCCGAGCCCGCGCAGCACGATGTGCGGCTTGTCCGCCGGGACGATCACCTGCCCGTGGTAGACACCGGGCCGGACGTCGATGTGGAACGGCGCGGTGTTGCCGGCCGGGACCGCGTCGACCGCCGCCTGGACGGTCGTCACGTCGCCCCGGCCGTCGGCGGCGACGACGATCCGCCGCCGGGTCGACGCGGCCGCCGGCAGCGGGCCCGCCAGGGCACCGAGGCCAGGAATCAGCGCCGCCGCACCGGCCGCGAGCACCACTCGCCGTCGCATCACACCTCCGCCGGGAAAGCGCTTACAGTGAGATGCAACGTAGGCCGTCGAACGCCGTACGTCAATGTTTCGGTCGCTGCGCCACTCCGGTTTCCGCATGCGCCGGCCCGACGCGGTCCGCACGCTGCGCGGCCGGTTGCGCGCCGACGGGGTCGAGATCATCGAGGAGTACGACGAACCCGGGTACGCCGTGTTCACATGCCTCGACCCCGACGGCCACCGGGTCGAGGTCTACTGGGAGCCCGCGCCCGCCGCCGCGACCGCCCCGGCCACGAAGGACCGCCAGGCGGCCGGGCCGAACGTCAGCACCGGACCAGCCTGGTCCTTCGAGTCCCGCACCAGCACCCGACCAGCCAGGTTGTCGGCTACCTCCACACAGTCACCACCCTGGCCGTTACTGCGGCTGGACTTACGCCAGCGTGGAGCGTCGATCAGTTCCATGACTCGGCTGCCTCCATGATCAAATCGAGCGACGCCTGTCGAGGCAGAGCGTAGCCCCGGATCGCCTCCCAGAGCTCCTCCAACAGCGCGATTTCATCCGGTTCCTCGACCACCTGACCGCCCAACGGGCTGTCCAGAATGGCAACAGTGCGACCATCGACCGTGCCGAGAACCAACGGGCCGTTCAGGCCCGGGTAGGTTCCAGTTGAAGAGGGCACCACGGCCACCTCGACGTTGGGCTCCGCGCACGCTTTGATGATCGCCTGAAGTTGCTCGCGCATCACCTCCGGCCCACCGATCGGGCGGCGCAGCATGGTTTCATCGAGGACCGCGAACAACCGACACGGTGTGTCGGCGCGGTGCAGCACGGCCACCCGCGCCAGTCGCGCAGCCACTGCCGATTCGATGTCCGACACACGGTTGCCCCCGTCCGTCAGGATCGCTTCGGCGTACTCCTCGGTTTGTAGCAGGCCCGGCACGATCAGCGGCTGAAACGACCGGATCATGGTGGCGTTGCGTTCGTGCTCCAGCCACGGGCGGACCCAGACCGGCTGGCCGAAGTTGGCGCGGGCCTCCGCTGCCAGCTCCTGGAACATGTTGCCCGAGTCGAACAGCGCGTCCAGCTGCCGCGCGGTGTCCGGCTTCGGGATGAGGCGACTCGTCTCGAACTTCGCGATCAACGACGACGAGACGTTTATCCGTGCCGCCAACTGTTCCTGCGTCATCCCCGCCTGATTCCGAGCGAACTTCAAGATCCGCGCCAACGCGTTGTAGCCACTCATCTTTCCTCATCCTTCCCCTCAGGATTGAAGAAGCGTCCGATTCGCTGCCCGACGTCAATCTTCCACAACTCCCCGACGGAGTCCAGGGTGGATCAGGAAAGGATCGCACATCTCCACCGCAAGGGAGATCCACTGTGTTTCGCAACGACGGTATCGGCGGCACGCCGCGCCTCGCCCGGTACACCTCGATCGGCACGCCGCCACACTCCGACCCCACTCCGAACCGGCCACCGCTGCCCCGCCGTACCCCCGGTCAGACGGACGTCGACCAGGACGCCCGCTTCCGCCTGACCACCGCGCGCGGCGTTACGGCGGCCCCGACCGGCGCGCTCGCCGACGCGCCCACCGCACCCCGCAGCCCGGCCGCCCAGCGGGCTCTCACCCAGGCCCTCGACGCGCTCAACGTGCACCTGCCGAGCCGGCTCGGCGAATGCCGCCGCTGCGACATCGCCGCACCCTGCAAGCCGTTCCTCCGCGCGCTGGTGATCGTCCAACGCTGGGATCCCGCCAAGGCCCGCCGGGTACGCGCCGTGCTACACCTGTCCGGCCTGTGGTCACCGGGTCAGCAGCAGCCCCGCGAGGACGGCACCGGTGCCTGAGGAACTGCTGCGGGTCGGCGACAACCTGCACCTCGGAAAATCCGACTGGGTGTACGGCGACCGCGCCATGCGGGTCCGGGTCTCCGACATCCGGTACGGCCACGACGACCCGAACTCCCCCGTCATCGGCATCCTGGCGACCGTCACCGGAGCCGGACGGCCCCACCCCCAAGACCATCCGCGCCGACCGGGTCCGAGATCGCTGCCGACAACTCGCCGCGACAGCCGCCGGCCCCGCCGGGCCGTCCGCAGCCCGGCGACTACTCACCGACGGAACATGGGAGGACGACCACCCGCGTACTGCCGCACCCAGCCCACTGCTCGGCGCCCTGACCAGACTCACCGAGACCCCGGACCTCGACGTGATGCTGATCGGCACCCGGCAGCAGCCACCCGATGACCTGGACACGGCGCCGATCGCCCAGACTCTCGCCGAGGTGCTGCGCGCCCGGACCAGGGAGGACGCGACCATCCACGCCATCGCGACGGCCACCATCGAAGGCCTGGCCGAAGTGGACGTCATCCGCGCCGTCGCCGCCCACCTCGACCGCTCCCCGCGCTACACCGAAGCGGTCGTGACCTGGGGCTCCGGCTCCACCACCCTCGCCATGGGCGTGCTCACCGCGCTGTCCCAGGCGGGGATCCCCTGGCGGATGATCGTCACCAGCGGCCGGGCCCCGTACGAGATCGTCGACCCACTGGGCCGGCTCGACCGTGACCCGGTTGCCGGCGTCCTGGTCCGCTGGCGCATGTTCCAGGCCCTCGCGGACCTCGCCCGGACCGATCCGCCCATGGTCGAGCTCACCGACGACGGCCACGACCTTGTCCGCCGGGCCGCCGAGCGCCACGACCGAGGGTTCGCCGCACACGACACCGCGTCGTTGCGCGCGGTGCTCGCCGACGCCGTCGTCCGCCGCGACGGCACCGCCAGCCTCGCCGTCCGCCGCTACGTCGTCAGTCGCTACGAGGAACTGCTGGAACTCGACCGGACCGACCATCCCTGGGCCGAAGACCTCCTCCACAAGTACGACAACGGCTGGCGAACCCTCGGCGCGAAGCTTGGCCTGATCGCGCACAGCCATCACGACGACCCGGTGATCTGCGCCTCCGTCGACCTGCCGTCCTACCGGTGGCTGTACGGAGCCGAGGTCGCTTCGCTGCAGAACGTCGGAAGGGGCAGCCACAACCTCCGCCCGCCCACCGCCTGCGACGCCACTTTCATCGGTGACTACCTGACCCGGTTCGCGGTCGACGGTGACGGCTGGAGCGACGCCGGCCTGCCTGAGCCGCCGGTCGCCCCGGCAGACACCGTACTGGCGGTCTGGCCAGCTGGAACCCCACGCGGCGGCACCACCGGCGGGCTGGTCGGGGACCAGCTGCGCGACGCAATCCCGCCAGCGGTCTCGGAATTCCTCGGCATGCGGGAGACCCGGCTGCGCGCCGTCATCTTCGCCGTCGACGACGGCCAGGGCAGCCGAGACGTCGCCACGGCCGACGCCGCATCGATCACCAAGATCACGCACAGCGTCACGCGGACGGCCAGAGGCGAAAGCTGGATCGAGCCGATCAGCTTGACCGACATCGACGACACCGCCGTCGAGCGCGCCATCGAGGGCCGGGTCACCCGCGAGACCGGGGCGCTGCTGCTCGTCCCCACCGGTCACAAGCCGGTGGTCCTCGCCCTTATCCGCGCCCTGCGCCTCATCGGTGCCCGCCACGGCATTCCGCTGTTCGTCCGGGAGAACGCCGCACCCACCCTCCCCGGCGGCTACCGCGACGTCCACCTGTGGCCCGCCATCACCGGTGGCGACCTGCCGCTGCTCATCGCCGCCGAACGGGCGCTGCTCTCCCTGGAACTGGACGTCGCGTGGCGGCTGCTGGCCGCGTCCGCGATCGGCGCGGACGTCACCGACCAGGCACGACGTCTGGCCGATGCCTTCGCCAGCCGCCAGCCACCTGACGGCCGCCGACAGGCGTCGGCCAGCGCCACCGACACCAGCTGGACCAAGGGACTGGCCGTCCAGCGGCTGGAACTCGTCCACGCGGCCCTCGACCAGGCGACCACACAGGCTGCCCGCATCCGGCTGCTGGTCCTCGCCGCCGACGCCCTGGAAGCATCGATCGCCGCCACCAATCCGAAGGACACCAAGGGCGGGACGTACCGTAAGTTCCGCGAGGATCTGCGAGACAACAAGATCAAGGACCGGGGTGTGGCGCAGGCATGGCCAGCGCACATCCTTCTGCTGCTCAACAGGGCCCGTGATCGTGCTCCGATCACCCACGGCACCGCGACCGCCGCGGACGCGGTCATCGCCGAGGCCGCCGACGCGCACGCCCAGAAGCGCAAGCTGAGTACGGCCGACGCCGCGCTGCTCCCCCGCACCCTGCCCGAGCTGCTACGCGAATCCGTGGATGCAGCCGCCGCCCTGGGCGGGTTGGGCAAGGCAGGTCAAGCCGACAGCCTGTTGCACCGTCATCGCCAACTCCACGGCGAGGTCGACGCGTGCATCCGCAGCCGGCCGCAGCCCACCCGCTGACCATCCACTGCCGCTTCTCATCCTCCGGGGCCGAAGTGCACGCCGCCGTGGATGTCACGTGCCTGCACCGCCGGGCCGCGTACCGGGCCGGAGATCGTGTTGCTGGCCCGGCTGTGGTCGTCTGCTGTCCGCGCGGCCCTGACCTCAGCCCAGAGCCGGTGCAGCTCGGCGGCGAAAACCTGGTCGTTGAGTGTGGCTGTGGTCAGCGCGGCGCGTAGTTCCGCGATCCGCTGACCGTCCAATGGCTCACGTTGGGCTGCGTCGAGTGCGTTCCCGGTGGCGGGCTGCTCGGCAGCCTTCCGCCGGACGAGCCGGACCAGTGCCGTGAACGCGGCCTTGCCGCCAGCTGTCACCTCGGCGGCTGCGCCCGTCGCCAGCGCCGCCGCGACAGCGGTCAGGATCGGGTCGTCCATCATCGCTCACGTCCTTTCCTCAGCCGACTCCATCCGCCGCCGCACCTCGACGACCAGCGGGTCGTCCAATCCGATCAGCGTCGTCAGCGCCGCCGACCACGCCTGACGCGCTGCGGTCCGGTCTCCGTCCGCCGCGTGCGCGTCGCCCACGTACACCAGGGTGATGCACTCGTGGCGGGGATCGCCGGCCGCCGCGAACAACTCGCGAGCGCGGGCAAGGTGGTCCAGCGCCGCGACAGGCTCCGGCACGTCGGTCAGGGTGCGACCGAGCTGCAGCTCGACCAGCGCCTCGCTCCAACGGTTTCCGATCGTCCGGAAGATCTCCATGGCCTGCTCGTACGACGCGATCGCCTCGGCGTACCGGAGCATGTTGCGGTGGCCGTTGCCGAGGCTCATCAAGGACAGGCCGACGCCCCGGTCCTCGCCGGCATCGCGGAAGATCTCCAACGCACCCTCGGCGCACGCGACCGCCTCGTCGAAGCGGCCCGAGTCCTCGTAGGCGAGGCAGCAGCCGCGCAGCGCGTAGCCTGCTGTCCAGCTGTCGCCGACCTGCTGGGCCGCGTCCCGCGCTGCCGAGTAGTAGCGCAGTGCCTCGTCGGTGTCGCCGCGGTCCCACCAGGCGTCGCCGAGGAGCAGCAGCATGAAGCCTTCGGCCGATCGGTCCGCCAGGTGGCGGGTGCAGTCGAGGGCCAGCAGATGGCTGTCGATCCAGGCTCGCCAGTAGGAGCGTCGTTCGAAGAACGCCATCGAGGCGGCGGCGAGTTTCCAGGTGACGTCGCAGTGCCCGGTGTCGTGCGCCAGGCGGATGACGTCGAGTACGTTCAGGCGCTCCTGCTCGGACCAGCGCAGCGCCTCGTCGAGCGTCGCGAACGGGGGCTGCCCGTCAGCGGTGACGCCGGTCAGGCCCGGGATCGGTCGACCCTGGGGGAGGATCTTGCGATAGCTGTCGTACACCCGGACCAGGTACCAGTCGAACATCCGCGCCAGCCCGGCCTTGACCTCGGCGGGTGGCTCGTCCGCTTGCGCCCGTTCCGCCGCGTAGAGCCGGAGCAGGTCATGCAACCGGTACCGGTGCCCCGCGATCCGGGTCAGCAGGTGCAGCCCGACCAACGAGTCCAGGTGCCGCCGCGCCTCCGACACCGGACGCCCGGTCAGTGCCGCCACGGCCGACAACGAGACATCCGCGCCCGGATGCAGCCCCAACAACCGGAAGGTACGCGCGACCGGGGGGTCGAGCGACCGGTAGGTCCACGAGAAGACGGTACGGACGGCGGACAATTCGTCACCGGGCACGGACAGTGCGTCGAGCCGACCGTTCTCCTCCTCCAGCTCCGTCACCAGATCGGCCAGGCTCATGTCCGGGTCACTGACGGCGCGGTCGGCCACGATGCGGAGCGCGAGTGGGAGCCGCGAGCAGAGTTCCGCCAGCCGCAGGGCCGCCGCAGGCTCGGCGTCGATGCGCTCCGGGCTGGTCGTCTCGCGCAACAGCCGGATGGAGTCGTCGTCGGTCAACACGTCGAGCACCGCCCGGATCGCACCGTCGCGCACCGCCAGACCGGAAAGCCTGTCCCGGCTCGTGATGATCACCATGCAGGTCGGGGAGGCGGGTAGCAGCGGTCGCACCTGCTCGGCGGTCGACGCGTTGTCCAGCAGCACCAGCATACGGCGTCCGTCGGTCAGCGACCGGTAGAGCGCGGTCCGTCCGGGCAGGTCCGTCGGGATCTTCTCCGGCGGTACGTTGAGCGCCCGCAGGAATCCGTCCAGGGCCTCCTGCGGGGTCAACGGCGGCACCGCATCGTAGCCGCGCAGGTTGATGTAGAGGTCCCCGTCCGGGAACCGGGCGCGCACCCGGTGTGCCCAGTGGACCGCGAGCGCGGTCTTGCCGACCCCGGCGCTACCTGAAACGGTCGAGATGGTCACGACCGGGAGCCTGCCGTCACTGGTCCGTAGATCTGTCTCGTCGAGTAGCGAGTCGAGCTGCCGGATATGCAGTTCCCGGTCGATGAACCCTTTCGTGGCGGGTGGCAGTTGGCGCGGCGGGGGAAGCGGAACGTCGGTGACCCGGACGTGCACGCCACCGGATATCTGCGCGGCCTGGACAACCGCACCGGCGCCCCCGGCGAAGTCGTTGTCGGCATCGGCGTTGCCGTGCGCCGGGTTCATGGCACCTCGGCTCCGCCACGCGTGGCAGGAAAATCGGGACCCAGCAGTCCCATCAGTACGACATCCTGATACCTGCCGTCGAAGTACTCCTGTTCGCGAAGTAGCCCTTCGACGACGAATCCCAGTCGTTCGTGCAGCCGCAGCGAAGCGACGTTGGTAGCGTGAATGTCCACAAGGCACTTGTGGTAGCGCCGTTGCGTGAACATGTAGCGCAGCAGGATTCGTGCGGCTTCCGTCGCATGGCCGTGGCGCCGTTGGTCCCGCGCGATAGCGAGGCCGTAGCTGAAGCTGCCGCTGCGTGGGTCCGTGTCGCGGGTCGAGATCGCCCCGATCATTCCCGGGTTGTCGACCCGTTCGATGGCCAGCGCGAAGCAGTCACTTCCGGGCTGCCAGGTGCCGACAGCGGCGATCTCCTGCCGGAGCTGCGCGGTCGAGCGCGGCGGCTCGACCCGGAACACGGACCGCTCGTCCTCGGTGTCCTCAGCAAAGTCCAGGTAGTAGCCATCGTCATCGGGTTCGATCGCCCGTAACCGGACGAGGTCACCGACCCACAGTGAGCTCGACATGCCTGCACCTCCCTCGCTTCGCCGCGGACGGTCACCTCGCATCGCGTCATTACGACCGGTAGTCGGCGAACCTGGTCGCGCGCGTCCATGCCACGTCGCGCCAGTAGCAGTGCTGGAGTATGTCGTCGATCCCGTCGACTGTCTCGAAGCCGAGAAACGTGTCGTCGTCGCCGAAGTGCAGGACCGCGAGTTTGCGCGAGTCGAAAAGCCAGAAGTCATGGTGCGGGAGGTCCAACGCGTCGGCCACGTCGCGATCGATGTATCGAATGTCCTCGCCCACAGCCAGGTTGTACGGGGTGATGGAAATTTCGAAACGGAGGAAGTCGCTCGGTGGATCATCGACGACTCGGACGCGTTCCACCCGCTTCCCGGTCGAGGTCTGCGACGCCATCAGGTCGAGCCAGCCTCGAAGCCATTCGATGCCCGGGTCCCGGCCGGCCAGAAATTCCTGGAATGGAAGATCCTCGGCCTGCACCCCGTAAGATCTTCGCACCTCGAACTTGAAGGCGACATGCTCGAAGCCCAGAAAGAGTTTCTGGAAAGCATCAGGGTCGTCGACGATCACCGTCATTCGCTACTCTGGCCCTCGAACCAGGACATGAGCGAACGCGGAACTACGACAAAATTCTCACCCGGCAGCACGTCACGGAGCTGGGAAAGCGCCTCCGGGTCGGTCAACTCATAGCCTTGGACGACGATGTCCCCGGTATCGGTCTCGTAGAGCGTCGGACAAGATCCAGCGTTGCTCGATGTGGACAGAAAGCGAAGCTTCATCGACTCCTCCATTGGCCGATCTGGGAGATAAGAATACCAGTCGATCAATTAATGACGGAAGCTGTCTATGTCCCTACCTGTCCGAGCTTTCGCAATGTGAGACCAGTCCCATAAGCGGCCTGTAGACGTACGGTGTGGATGGTACCGCCCGTCCACTCTGGCCTCTCCTGAGGGCAGGCACCGATCGTTCGCCGCGGTGATCCACAGCGGAACCTACAGCTCGGGCCGCTCGGTGGTCGCGGTGAACCAGTCCTTGCGGCTGCTGACGTCCAGCTGCGCAACGCGTAGCCCCACCCTGCGGCACAGCGCGGCGAAATCCTCCGGCTCGTAGTAGGTGAACCAGCGCGGGGCCGGGAAGTCGTCGGTGCTGCGCCAGCCGTCGCGGCCTCCGTGTTTCATGCTGATCAGCGCCTTGCCGCCGGGCAGCAGAACCCGCCGGATGTTGTCGAGCGCGGTGACCGTGTGCTGCCGGGGCAGGTGCAGCAGGACCCCGCTGGCGATCACACCGGCGAAGGTCGCGGACCGCAGCGGCAGGGCGAGCGCGTCGCAGCAGACAGCAGCGTCGACGGCGATCCGCACGGTGGTCGCGCGCAGCAGCTCCGGGGTGACATCGGCGAGGACGACGGCCCGGCCGGTGCCGGCGACCAGGTCGGCGTCGCGACCAGCGCCGCAGCCGAGGTCGAGCACCGGCCCTGGCCCGAGCGCGGTCAGGAAGTCCGTCAGCTCCTGTCGCAGCCCAGGGAACCGGCCGTAGTCGGCCGTCATTGTCGTGTAGTGCTCGGCCAGGGCCGCGTAGGAGCGGCGTACCTGGGCGGTGCCGGACCAGCCGGCGGTCACGGCGGGCACGGCGGTCACCGCGCCGGGGCGCCCGGGGCGCCGCCGCCGGTGACGAGGGTGCTGATGTCGGTGCTCTGATGTTTCCAGGCGACGCCGGGCAGGGCGGTCCTGCTGCCGTCCCGGGTAAGCAGGCTGACACCGTCCTCGGGTGGGGTGGCGCGGCCGATGACGTCGAAGGTGAGACCGTTGCGGTCGAAGGTGTCCCGGCAGGCGTCGAGCCGGTCGTCGGGCACCGTGAAGGCGAGCTGGAAGTCGGCTGACGCGCTCATTGCGAGGGTGAGGTCGTCGGTGCCGGTGAGTTTGGCGACGGCACTGACGGCGGGGTGGACGGCGATGTCGTCGGCGGTGACGGTGAAGCCGACACCGCTGGCGGCGGCGAGCTGCTCGATCGTGGCGCGCAGGCCGTCCGAGGTGTCCTGGCAGGCGGTCGCGTAGCCGCCGGTCGACAGCAGCCGGCCTTCGGCGACCCGGGCGCGGGGCCGCCGCCAACTGTCGAGCAGGTCGGCTTCGACACTGTCGGGCAGCGCCCACCCGTTGACGGCACGTTTCGGGAAGTAGGCGACGGCGGCGCCGAGGACCCCGCAGGGGCCGGTGACGCAGAGGTGGTCGCCGGGTCGCGCGCCACGGCGGGTCAGGGCGCTGCCCGTACGGCAGATGCCGATCGCGGACGCGGAGAGCACGATGCGTTCGGCGTTGCCGATGTCGCCGCCGACGTTGAGGGTGCCGAAGTCGGTGCAGGCCTGGTGGATGCCGGCCATGACGTCGAGGAACCCGGTGTCGTCGAGGTCGTTGGGGTAGCGCACGACGGTCAGTACGCCGATCGGCGCGGCACCCATCGCCGCGATGTCGCTGACGTTGGCGGCGACCAGGTAGTAGCCGATGTCGACGTTGGTGAGCAGGCCGTGTTCGTAGAGGGCGAACTTCGGGCCGCGTACGTAGTCGGATCCGACGACGAGGGTGACCGGCCCGTCGAGGTCGTAGATCGCGCAGTCGTCGCGGGTGTCGGCCCCGGCGGTGAGGGTGGCGTGCGGGCCGTGGCTGTCCCCGAGGACCGAACCGGACTGGCCGGTGAGGAATGCGCCGACGAGCGCGGCGACCCGGGTCGGTTCATCGGAGAAGCTGGCTTGCGAGGTCATCGGCGCGCTCCCAGATGGTGAACGACTGCCCGCAGCACGGCGACTGCCGGCAGAAACGTGGTGTCAAGCCCGGCTGCGCCCGGTGCCGGGCGCGGCGGCTTTCCCGCCGGATCGCGTCGGCGGCGGTGAGGAAGATGTGGCAGTCAACGATGCTTCCAGTGATAAACGACCGTCCCTGTGACCGGTCGCGTCACCGGCCGGGTGGGCTCTTGCCGCAGCATGTCGAACCGCGAGGGGTGAGTTCGCCGGCTGCGTCAGTGTGGTCCGGCACGACGCTGATCCGGTCCGGCGCGCGCACGCCGCTCAGCGCGGCAGCGGACCGGGCCGGTCGAGCGCGGCGGCCGTCGCCGCCGCCCAAGCCTGAGGGTCGCAGTTCGGCAGGATCTGCCGGATGCCGCCGGCCGGGTCCTCGACGTCGCCGAATCTGCGCGGGATCACATGGATGTGCAGGTGGTCGATGCTGCGCCCGGCCGCGCGACCCTCGTTGATCCCGATCGTGTATCCATCCGGTCGCAGCCGCGCGGCCAGATCGTCGCGCACCACCAAGATCAGTTCGTACGCGTCCCGCACCTCCTGCGGGGTGAGGCCGAAGAACGACTCGATGTGACGCTTCGGGACGATCTCCGTGTGCCCCTCCGCCGCCGGGAAGTTGTCCAGCCGGGCAAAGCAGGTCGCGTTCTCGTGCGAGACGCAGTTGAGCTGCCTATCGTCTCGCCGGCAGAACAGGCAGTCCGCCGGCAAGTCTTCATGAAGATCCATCTTGCCGCCCTCCCTTCGCCCTAGCTTCCACCGCTGAGCGCAGCCTACGTGTGCCCTCCTGCCGCAGCCTGCGGCACTCGACCTGCCGCAGCACATGGCAGCCCGTATGGCTCATCCATCCCATCACGACCTCCGTCGAATTCACCATTGTCGCGGCCCGCGTTTCCCCTCCCGATAAGGCAGAATCGATCGCGTACGCCGGTCTGTCTCCACTGTGATGTGACAATCCGGCGTACGGCCCGGCCTGGTGTTTCATTTTGAAACATTGGCGCGGGTGGTGGGTGTGTCGGATGAGAGGAAGGTGAAGCGATGCCGGTCACCGGACCGACTGTGGTACGTCGTCAACTGGGGCGACGACTGCGCCGTCTGCGGGAGGAGGCGGCCCGCACCGAGCAGGAGGTGGAGCGGGCCAAGGTTTGTTCCCGTACGACGTTGTGGCGCATCGAGAACGGCAAGTTTCCGGTCAAGATGAACACCGTACGAGGTCTCTGCTGGTTCTACGGTGCCGACGCGGAAACCACGGACGCGTTGACCCGGCTCGCCGCCGCGTGCGACGAGCAGGGCTGGTGGGAGTCACACGGCGACGCCGTGCCGGACTGGTTCCGCTTGTACATCGGCCTCGAAGCCGCCGCCACCGAGATCCACAACTACAATCCCGATTTGGTCCACGGCCTGTTGCAGACGCCGGACTACATGCGGGCGGTGTTCCGGGCCGCCGACCCGAGGGTGCCAGAGCAGCAGATCGAGCGACTGGTGTCGCTGCGGCTGGATCGACAGATCTCCTACTACGACCGGGCCGAGCCGGCCCGGATCGTCGCGATCCTCGGCGAAGGAGCGCTGGCCCGCGAGGTCGGCGGCCCGGCGGTGATGGCCGAGCAACGCGCCCACTTGGCCAGCGTGGGTCGACGGGTACGGGTGGAAGTGCGCGTCCTGCCCGGGGCCGCTGGTGCCCACGCCGCGTTCGCAGGCGCTTTCACTGTGCTGGACTTCGCCGACCCCGACGACCCGGACGTGGTCTACGTCGAGTCCCATATGGGCGCTCGCTACATGGAGCGTCCGGAGGAGTTGGCGGAGTACCGTCGAGTTTTCCGGCTGATCCGCGACCAGTCGATCCCGATCGAGGAGTACCTACGATGAAGCCAGACACCCCCTGGTTCACCTCCAGCCGCAGCGCCGGCAACGGCGGCGAGTGCGTCGAGGCCCGCCGGCACGCCGGCCGCGCTGAGGTACGCGACAGCAAGGACCGCACCGGCCCCACCCTCACCTTCACCGCCACGCAGTGGGGCATCTTCACTACCGCCCTGCAAACCGGCGCGCTCCCCCACTGACACCCCAACCCACGGCGGTGGGGGCTGCCCCGGTACCCGAGGTGCCCCCCACCGCCCTGCAGTGGATAGTGCCGTTGACCACGAACGTTCACCAGGTCGGCGACACGGGACACGCGTCCGCGAGGGCTCACTCTCAACGGCGGTGACAATGGCTGTCGAGAGTGGGGTGGGGGGTGGCCGAGCGCGTCGCTGCATCGGGCCTCAACGAAGGGCAGCTCCCGAGAAAGCTGCGACGGCACCGCTTCCGCTGCGCTGGAGCGGAACCGGCTGGTCCCCGTCTCGATGAAGGGCAGCCCTCGAGAGAACTGCGACAGGCGGACGTCATCGGAGACGTCGTACGCGATCAGGCCTCAATGAAGCGCAGCTCCCGAGAGAGCTGCGACCTGCGACAGCAGGCCAGCCGGGCGGCGTGGATCGAGAAGATGCCTCAATGAAGGGCAGCTCCCGAGAGAGCTACGACCTAGTGACAATGCTGGTTGCTTACGTGGTGGTGCTTTGCCTCAATGAAGGGCAGATCCCGAGAGAGCTGCGACCGACCACCGGCCGAGGGACGGCGGCACGCCTGGGCGCCTCAATGAAGGGCAGCTCCCGAGAGAGCTGCGACCGCTGTACGCCCGCGACCTAGCCGCGCTCGCTCGGCCTCAATGAAGGGCAGCTCCCGAGAGAGCTGCGACGCGCAGCTGGCGCAGCGCGGCGAGGTGGCCCGGACGCCTCAATGAAGGGCAGCTCCCGAGAGAGCTGCGACTCCTCCACCGCCACACCGGCAGCGATATCGGCGAAGCCTCAATGAAGGGCAGCTCCCGAGAGAGCTGCGACCGCCACCGCAGGCCTGGCCGTCGGCGCCGGCACGCAGCCTCAATGAAGGGCAGCTCCCGAGAGAGCTGCGACACGGCGGTCGGCGCCCCGGCGAACTGGTGGTTCGCGTTGCCTCAATGAAGGGCAGCTCCCGAGAGAGCTGCGACCCGCGAGGATCGTTTCCGGCATCAGCCGAGGCCTCAATGAAGGGCAGCTCCCGAGAGAGCTGCGACATCTCCTCATCGGTGTGCGCGGCGTACTCGCCCAGGCCGCCTCAATGAAGGGCAGCTCCCGAGAGAGCTGCGACTGGCGAGCCGGGCCGCGCGTGCCTGGGGTCCGACCCGGCCTCAATGAAGGGCAGCTCCCGAGAGAGCTGCGACATCTCCTCATCGGTGTGCGCGGCGTACTCGCCCAGGCCGCCTCAATGAAGGGCAGCTCCCGAGAGAGCTGCGACGTCGGGGCGGCCACTTGTCACCGCCTCCCAGGTCAGCCTCAATGAAGGGCAGCTCCCGAGAGAGCTGCGACCGGCGTACGGGTAGTCCCGGTCACCGCCGGCCCAGCCTCAATGAAGGGCAGCTCCCGAGAGAGCTGCGACTCCGCTGCTGGCGCATTCCGTCGTTCCAGTTGCCGGCGCCTCAATGAAGGGCAGCTCCCGAGAGAGCTGCGACCAACGCTGTCTACTCGATCAGCGACCCGGCGTTCGCCGGGCCTCAATGAAGGGCAGCTCCCGAGAGAGCTGCGACGTGGTGGATGCCGCCTATGCGCGAGCCATGAGGGATGCCTCAATGAAGGGCAGCTCCCGAGAGAGCTGCGACCCGCAAGGTCACCACGTAGCGGTGAGCGTCAGGGTGCCTCAATGAAGGGCAGCTCCCGAGAGAGCTGCGACCGACGCCCTCTCATCCTCACCACCAGGCCGACCGCCACGCCTCAATGAAGGGCAGCTCCCGAGAGAGCTGCGACCTGCGGCAGCGACCCGCCCGCTACGCCACCGCCGCGCCTCAATGAAGGGCAGCTCCCGAGAGAGCTGCGACGCCGCGCCCCGCTTCCCTCCCGAAGGAGATGCACAGCCTCAATGAAGGGCAGCTCCCGAGAGAGCTGCGACAGGTAGCCGTCGACCGATGTCGGGTCGTGGCCTGCGGCGCCTCAATGAAGGGCAGCTCCCGAGAGAGCTGCGACGCGTGCCGTCGGACATCGCCGTCCTGCCGGCCACGGCCTCAATGAAGGGCAGCTCCCGAGAGAGCTGCGACCAGGCCGCCGGCCTGAGTGATCGCACCGTCGAGATGCCTCAATGAAGGGCAGCTCCCGAGAGAGCTGCGACGCGACAGCAACGCGAACGGCAGGGCCAGCGGGGTCGGGTTGCCTCAATGAAGGGCAGCTCCCGAGAGAGCTGCGACATCGACAGCTGCACCCGGTCGCGGCCCTTGCCCCGGCCTCAATGAAGGGCAGCTCCCGAGAGAGCTGCGACTCGGCCCGGACGGATCGCGGACGCGCCTGCCTTGCCTCAATGAAGGGCAGCTCCCGAGAGAGCTGCGACCACGCCGATCAGCACCGCTACGCCCCAGACCATGACGCCGCCTCAATGAAGGGCAGCTCCCGAGAGAGCTGCGACTGGGTCCGAATCTTACCCCTCCCGACCTGCGGTGGAGCGAGGGGTTCGCGAAGGGTCCGTCGACGGAGGGCCTCGCAGGGCTCCAACCGCCACTTCCGTCCACTATCGAATGAACTCTGAACAGGCAAAACAGCTCCGCGAAGGGTCCGCGCTCACGGCCGTCACGACGGACCCTTCGCGGCGGGCAGCGGTAGGGCGGACGGCGGGGCTACAGAATCGCGGGGCCGTGGCCGGTGATCGGCCGACCCTGGCCGATCACGTCGAGGGACCGGCTGGCGCGCTCCCGCAGCGTACCCAGGTCGCAGAACAGGATGGAATCCGTACCCTGGTTGATCATGTCGGTCAGCTCGGCCCGTAGCCGCAGGATCTTCGCCGGACGGGCATCCACGACGAACACGCTGTACTGGACGCGGTCGCCGTACGATTCGAGCTTCTTGGCCACCCGCGTGCGGCGGACGTCGTCCGAGACGTCGTACGCGACGATGTAGCGCCGTACGTCGTCGAGGCTCATCGGATCTTGATCCCCTCGTAGCGGGGCTGTGTCCCGTCGATCACGCCGAGCACCAGCCGCGCCTGGATCTCCATCGCGCGTCGCCAGGTCACCTCGTAGCCGAAGATCGGATGCCGGAACGTGCCGGTTACCCGGCGTTCGTAACCGGCGATGAGCGCTTTCCGTCCGTTCGCGCTGATCCGGGTGGTGCCGAGCACCGTGGTGAAGTCGCGGGCGCGGATCTCGCCGTTGTTGAATGCGGTGACGACCACCGAGTCGGCGACGGCTGCCCGGAACTCCTCGACCAGGTCGAGGGCCAACGCCGGCTTGTTGCGTCCGCTGCTGTGCAGGAACCCGGCGTGCGGGTCGAGCCCGCAGGCGACGACAGCCCGGAGCACGTCGGCGGTCAGCAGCCCGTAGCAGAGGTTCAACGCGGCGTTGATCGGATCGCGGGCCGGGCGTCGGGTCCGTACGGAGAAGGTCAGCGCTTCCGCCTCGACGACCTTCGGCCGGAACATGGTGAGGAACTGAGCGAAATAGCCGGCGGCGGCCTCACCTTCGATGCCGAACAGGTCGGCCAGGGACGGCGCGTCGAGGGCTGCGCGTTGCAGCTCGCGCAGCCGGGTCACCGTCTCCGGGGTGTCGCCGAGCCGGCGCAGCAGGGTCGCCTGGTTGGCGATCTTCGCGGTGACGAACTGGCGGGCCAGGTCAATACGCCCGTTGTGGGAGGCGACGTGCTGCAGTAGTCGCGGGCCGCCGTTAGGTCCCTGCGCTGGCCGGGCCCAGCCGGTGACCCGGCCGGTGCTGGTGCACCACACCACGGACAGGCTGCGCCACAGGATCTCCCGGATCAGGCCGCTGGACAGGTCGACGTTGCCGTGCACCACCAGGCCCTGCACCCGTTCGATCGGAAACGACCCGAGCTTCTCGCCGCTCTTGCTGACCTCGATCCGGCCACGCTCGACGTACGCCCGTGAGCCGGGCGTGGTCAGGTGCAGCACCTGGGTGTCCGGGTCGGCGACGACGATCCGGCGGGTCACCGGCGCGAGTGGGCGTTCGTCGGGCAGGCAGACGCTGATGTGTGAGCAGCGGGAGCAGCGCCGGTCGTTCTCCAACGGCGGCGGGGCCTGCGCGGCGTCGAGCGTACGCACGGTTGCCGCCACCATCTCCCGGGCGGCGGCGACATCCGCCGGCGACAGGGTGATGTCGACCCGTACCCGGTGGTTGGTGAAGTAGACGGCCTGCCCGGCCACCGGGTAGCCCATGTCCGCCAACGCCCGAGCGAGCAACGCCACCTGGATCCGCATCGGTTCGGTGACTTCCGGGCGGCGGCGCACCGGGGTGGCTTTGTGTTCGACGACGGTCATCGCGGCGTCGTCGTCGAGCTCGACGGTGTCGCAGCGCCCGTACACCCCGAGGTCGTGGCTGACCACGTCGACGGCCCGGTAGCGCCGGGACCGGGATCCGGTCGGGTCGTCGGCCGGGGTGTGGGCCTGAACGCCGACCTGCACCTGATGGGTGTCGGTCGCCTCGCCGGCTGCTTCCAGCCAGGCCCGGCGTGGGCAGAACGCCTGGTGCGCCACCAGGCTGATCGGAAGCAGTTCCGGCGTCGTCATCGTCAGCGTCTCGTGACGAGTGGCTTGTCGGTCTTGAGCAGCTCGCCGCGCATGGCCCGGCGTTCGGGGGCGCTGTCGCTGCCGAACCGCTGCACCGGGAAGCGGACGACGGCGGTGACGCCCCGGGCGGCCAGCCACGCTCGGGCGGGCTCGCCGCCGACCGGTTCGCTGTCCGGCGGCTTCGACGACAGTCCGGCCGCCGCGAAACGGGTCAGCTGCCCGCTGGCGAGGACCGTCCGGTGCCGGGCCGTGCGCCACCGCCCGGCCCACACGGGTACGCAGAACCAGCGGCCCGTTGCCCGGCCGATGTGGCCGCTGGTGGTGGCGGTCGCGTCGACCCGCTGGGCGATCGGGAACTGCGAGATGCCCCAGAGCGCACACCAGGCGAGGGCGTTGTCGGTCGGTCCGGGGGCGGCGAAGCCGGTCGGCGTACGGCTGTCGGGTTTGTCTTTGGCGATCTCGTCGCGGACCCGGCGGCCGGCCAGCCCGTCGGCGACCTCCTCGGCGGTACGGGCGGCGACCGCTGCGGCGAGGGGCCGGAGCCGGTTGCCGACGAACTCGGAGCCCTGGTTGCGCGGCTGCATCTCCAGTCGGCTGGCGCCGTCGTCCTGCAGCCGGTCACCTTTGCGGTTGTGGCTCCAGTAGGCCGGTTCGCCGAGTGCGGCGATCAGCCGCAGGTCGAGCAGCGCCCGCGCGTCGGTGAGCTGGTCGAGCACCTGATGCCGGCGGTGCTGCAGGTCACGCCAGCCGTCGCCGGTGGTGATGACGCTGATCCGGGGGCTCATTAGCGCTCGCTGCTCGCCGTCGCGCAGCTGCCGGCTGGGCCAGGCGTCCGGGTCGTCGTGCCGGGCGGCGTGCCGGCGGACGATCTCGCCGATCGTCTCCGGGTCGGCTTGCGGGGCGCTGAGCACCGGGCGGCTGTTCATGCCGGGCGTCCAGGAGAGCCGGACGTCGTCGAGGCCGGCGTCTTCGACGATGGCGGCGAGCCCGTACAGCGCCATGTGCGACAACATCGTGTACGGGTCGGCGTGCGGCAGTACGAAGTCGGTCATGAGCCCTCCGCGGAGACCTGCCCGTCGGCGGCGCGGAGCAGCGCTTCCAGGTAGGCGCAGCCCCACACCCCCCACCGGCGGTGGGTTCGTTCAATCAGTTCGTCCCACCGGCCCTCGTCGAACAGGTCGACGGCGGTAGCGTCGGTGTCGCCGACGAGCTGCCCAGCGGTGTGCGGGAAGCCGTGCCGACCGTGTCCGTGGCTGGTGCCGACCAGCCGGGCGATCAGCTCCCGGCTGGCGTCGTCCTGGTTGGACAGCGTCGGCCAGGCCCGGACGACGGAGAGCTGTTCGTGGCGCCAACCGGTCGGCAGCCCGGATTTCTGCCGCAGCCGCCGGATGATCCGTGCGTCCCGCACACCGCTCTTGGCCAGCGGCTCCGCCAGGTCGGCATTGAGCCACATTTGAAACCTTTTGTCTGATTTGCCGTCGTCGTGGTGCAAGCCGGCCAGGCGCAGCACCGCCACCAACTCGGGGGCCATGCCGAGCCGGTCGCCGACCGTTTCGGCCCGGTCCGCTACCGCCTCGGCGTGCTGGCGAAGCGACACCCTGCGACGGCGTGGGGTCCACGTCTGGCGCAACTCGTCGTCATCGGTTGCCTTCCGCAGGTCAACGACGATCAACCGGGCGAGTTGGGGCTTGCCGTCGTCGGATTCCTGCCAGTGCGGGATGACCTCGGCCCCGGCCCGTTCGGTGTCCGGCCGGTCGAGCAGGGCGGCCGCTGCGACCGCCATCGGGCGCGGCGTCAGCTCGTCGCGGTGCACCCGCAGCAGTTGGGCGACCTCCATCGGATCCAGTTCGGCGGCACCCGGAGTCTCCGGGGCGTCCTGGTCGACGATGGTCGCGGCGACGGCGTCGAGCAATCGGCGGTGCGCGGCCGTATTCGATTCGATCCGCAGCACCACCTGGCCGGGTTTCGGGTCGTCGACGGCGTCGAGCACGTCGTCGACCCGATCGGTGCCGTCCGGGTCGACGACCTTGGAGGTGAACAGCTCGTTCTTGTCGTCGATGACGAGCTCGTCACCGGGGCGGATCCGCTCGTCCTCAGTCAACGGACGGGGTGCGGGCTCTCCGGGCCGGACCAGCACCGATCCCGGATTCAGCCGCTTACAGATCTCCGTCGCCAGCCTGATCGACACCGGGAACACCTCGTGCGGGCGGGGCGGCAGGGCTTCGATCAGCCGTACGGCGTCGGCGGCGTCGGCCGGCAGCGCCCGCCGCACGACGATGCCGAACTCGTGGTCGGGGGCGTCGAGGTCGTCGGAGAGCCACAGGTCGAGGTCGTCCTGTGCGGCGGCGGCGAGGTCGTCGCTGGTCCGGGCCAGCTGCCACGCCTGCGCAAGCTCCAGTCGTTGCAGCAGGTCGCGCCGCAGGGCCGGGGCCGGCGGCCGGGGGTCGCGCAGCGCCCATGGGGCGAGGCCCGCCGGGTCGGCGGCCCGCCCGGCCAGCCAGGTGAGAGCGGCCGCCAGGTCGTCCCGCTGGTACGGCCCGGACTGGGCCGCGTCGGGCAGCTCGCCGGCCGGCACCAGCACGCTGATCTCGGTGACGGGACGGAGGCCGAGCCGGTTGACCCGGCCGGCCCGCTGGGCGAGCGCCCCACCGGGGGCGAGCTCGGTCACGGCAGCGGCCAGATCCAGGTCTACCCCGACTTCGAGACTCTGGGTGCTGACCAGGACATCGACCGTCGGATCACCGCCGAGGCTGAGCAGGTTCGACGCCGGCGGTCGCAACCGGTCCACGTCGTACGGCCGCAGCCGCCCGCAGATCAACTCGACGGTCAGGCCACGTGCGCGCAGTTCGGCGGCGACGGCGGCGGCAACCGCGACACTGTTGACGAAGCAGCCGACCGTCCCGCCGTGCGTGTCACGCAGCCGTACTGACTCACGCAGCCGTACTGCCTCACGCAGCCGGGCTGCCTCGTCGGCCAGCGCCGCGACGCCCGCTTTGAAGGCCGGGCCGGTCTTCGGGATCGGCCAGGCCGGGACCGGCACCAGGGTGACCGGCTTCGGGCTGGTCAGCCGCTGCCGCAGCGGCGCGTCCACGGCCAGGTCGTCGGCTTCGACGCCGACCGCCACCCCGGCGTCGGCGTGCGGCGTGGCGGTCGTCTCGACGACCTGCAGCACCGGTACGCCGAGCGGTTCGTCGGCGACGGCGGCCAGTTCGGCCACCCGGCGGGCGGTGGTCACCAGCTGCCGGGACAGATGCGCCTCGTCGACGACGGCGACGGTGTCGAAGGCGAGCAGGCCGGCTTCCCGAGGCCGGGCCTGCGCCCGCGACCCGTACCCGGCGAGCAGCAGCCGCGAACCCCACATGTCGGGGGTGGCGCAGAGCACGGCGGCACCGGCCGGTTCGTCCAGCCAGGACCGGGACGGCGGCGCCCCGCCGCGCAGCAGGGCCACCGTCAGCGGACTCGCGGTCGGGTCCACCTGCCCGGTACGCAGCGAGTCGAGCGCGGCGGCGACCCGGGCCAGCACGGTCCGGCCGCCCCGGGCCGTCGCCAACAGGTCGGCGATCGCCGTCGCGTGTGCGTGCTGGTCGTCGACGAGGGCCCGGCGGTCGACGACGAGGGCGAGCCGGCGCGGCACCCGTACGGGGTGGCTGGCGGCCATCAGCGCCACCGCGAACACGTGCACGTCGATGACGCTGGTCTTGCCGGCCCCGGTCGGCGCGACCAGCTGGTCCGGCCAGCGGCCGGTGGTCAACAGGTGGTCGAGCAGCCGCTCCTGCCAGCGGAACGGCTGCTGCCCGCCACGGACGGCGGCGAAGAAGGCGCCGAAGTCGGCGCGGTCGACGCTCACCGGGCCAGCCGTCGGGCGATGGCTTCCGGCAGGTCCCGGGGCACCAGCAGGCCGCCGCCGAGGTGCCGGCTCTGCCCGATGGCGGCGATCGTCCGGGGGCCGGTCAGGTTGCCGAGGTTGAGCACCGCCCGGTACGGCTGGATGATCGTGTCCTGGTGCACCTTGTGGACGTAGCGGCTGACGTCGCCGTCCATCACCCGTACCGCTGATTCGACCCGGACCCCGCGCGCGGACGCCGCCCGGGCCAACGCCTCGTAGCGGGCTTCTCCCCGGTCCGGCACCGTTTCGAACTCGTCGCGCCAGACCAGGGCGACCGACAGCGCGGCGGCGTCGGTGAGGGACCAGGCGCGGACGCGTCCGCGTGGCGGCCGGCTCTCCGGTACGGCGACCGGGTCGGTCTGCCACCAGCGCTGCGTGCCGGCGGCCGGCTCCGGCCAGAACTCGTCGGCCGCGACTTCGACCGGCGGCTTGACCGTGAACGGGCCGGCGGCGACCTTGACCTGCCGCAGGTGGTGCGCCGCCATCCGGATCAGGGTCAGGTCGATGTCGTCGGCGTCGCGGGGCAGCAGCAACGCCAGCGCGGTGCCGCCGACGTGCGGCGCGTCCGGGCCGACGAATTGGATCGCACACCGGTTCGCCGGCTGCGGCGCGCGGTCCGCGTACGCTCCGGTGAGGATCGCGGGGGCACCGTCGCCGACGAGCGAGATCAACGCCCGGTGTACGGCGACCGCGTACCGCACCCGCAGCTCCGGCGGGACTGGCTTCTCCATGCCGAACAGGAGCACCGACGTCCACGGCGTCAGCGGTGGCGACTGCTCCGTGCGGGCGTACCGGCCGAGTTCGACGCCGGCGGTCACCGTCGGCGGCGCGACCGTCTTCTCACTCGACCTGTGCGCGTCGGACTTCAGCGGCGGCGCGGCTGACGTCTCCCGATGCGCCGCTTCCAGGGCGTCCGACCGGCCGGCGACGGCTACCGCCAGGTCGAGCCCGTCGCCGGTGAACAGGTCGGCGTCGGGGTCGAGGCGGTGCGTCGGCTCGGCCTCGGCGACGACGAGGCGCACCGGCGACTCGGTCGTGCCGAGGTAGGGCACCTCCGGGCAGAGCGCGGCCAGCGCGGCGGCGACCGGCTCCGGCGGCGGCTGCTCCCAGGTCCATGCGTACCGTCCGGTCACCGCGACACCGGTCACCGCCGGCTTACCGACCAGCTTCGCCGCCAGCGGGCCGCGGCCTTCCTTGACGATCAGACCCTCCTGCCGGTACGCCGTCGCCGCCCCGCCGTTGGGCAGGGTCTGCGGCACGGCGATGCCGTCCGGCGGGTTGGCCTCCAGCCAGCGCAGCGCCTCCCGGTCGGTGTCGCAGGGCTGCAGACTGTCACCGTCGGGGACCGCCCGCACCCCTTGGGCGGCAGCGCAGAGCAGGGCGGCGTGCAGCCGGGCCGGCGACGGCAGCGGGTCGAGCTCGCCACTGCCGATGTGCCCCTTGTAGACGCCGAGGACCGGCTCGGCGACGATCGCGAAGCTCACTCGCCGTCACCCGTTTCGACCGCGCCGGAGACGATGTCCGGGTTGCCGTCGACCCGCATCGCCAGACCCGACCAGGTGATGTCGGCGACCTTCTCGGCGTGTGCGAGGGCCTCGCCGAGCAGCAGGTCGGCGGCGTCGATGCTCAGCGGCTCGACGTCGGCGAACGATCCGCCGCGCTGGTCGAGCCGGACCTTCGGCTGCTCGGCCTCGACCAGGTCGCAGTTGGCCCGCAGGCACAACTCGGCATCGGAACGGGCGAGTGCGTTGAGCGCCAACGCGGCCAGCAGCGCCCGGCAGGCTGCGTCGCCGTCGACGCCGGCACCGAAGCGCATCTGCCGCAGCGTCGCGAAGGACAACACGTGCGTACGGATGATCGTGTCGCAGGCGACGCCGGCCAGCTGGTCCAGGGTCGGCGGGATGCCACCGAGGCCGAGCGCGGACGCCGACTCCCTGGTGCCGGCCTTGATCGCACCAGCTGCCTTGAGGATCTTGCTATGCGTGACCGGGCTCAGTTCGGCCTGCTGCCGGTTCACCGTCTCGGTCATCGTCTTCTTGTCGAGGTTGATCTGCATACCGACCGGATCGACCCGCGCCCCGCCCCGACGGCCGGGCTTGGGCTCGGTCAGGGCGCCAGTCTCGTCCCGGCTCGCCGCGACGAAGCCGACGATCTCGCCGACCAGGGCGCTGCGCCACCGGCCCTGCCGGCTGCGTCGACTCGAATCCCAGCCGCCGAAGACCAGCGTGATCGGGCTGGTCTCCAGCAGCGCTCGCGCGTTGGCCGGGCTCGCGTCCCGCACCGCCCGGTACGTCGCCGTCTGCGTCGTCGGCACCCCGTCGATCGTGCCGGCGCGAATGTGACCGTCGAAGACCCGGTGCGGCAGTGTCAGGTCGTAGTAGCGCTCGACCGCGCCGTCCCGCTCGTAGGTGACCTGCACGTGCGGCACCCGCGACAGCAGCGGGTGTCCGTCCTCGATAGCCTGAGCGAGGGCCTGCTCTGCCCGGTTGAGCTGGGACTGCTTGGAGTCGATGATCGCGGCGTAGCGGCTCTCGTCACCGAGGAAGCGCTGCTCGTACGCGTACACCGACCCCTTCCCGCGCTCGGGGGCGAACTTGGCCGGCGCGACCGAGGTGTGCCGGCCACCGGCCGGCTCCAACATGGTCGTCGACGTCAGACAGCTCGACCCACCGGGCGACCCGGCGGCCAGCAACACATCAAGATCCAACGAACGCACTCAGAATTCCTTTCACATTTGCGTCGACGCGGACAGCACTCACCGAGGACGGAAATACTGAAGCGTCGATAGGGGATTACTCGGCGGGCGACACCCTATCGTCTGGTGGCGACATTCTTCTGCTGGGCGCGGGTGAGAACGTCTTCGGCGGTCAGCGGGCTAGCCGGGTGGTGGGTGAGGCAGAGCGGCGTACGGGCCTTGCGGAACGGCTGCCCCTCGACGGCGACGTAGAACTGCCCGCTGCTCAGCCGGGAGATGTCCGGCACGTCGCCGCCCTTGAACCGGGCCATCTCCCGGGCCGCTTCGATGTGCACCGGCGCGTTGAGCAGCCCGAAGAACTGCGTCGCCGCGTTGCCGGGGATCTGACTGTGCAGACCCTTCGGCGCCTGGGTGGCGAAGACCAGGCCGAGACCGTACTTCCTGGCCTGGGAGGCGAGCATCAGTGTGCTGCGGGTGCAGGGCGTGATCGGCCCGGAGGGCGCGAGGGTCTGCGCCTCGTCCATCACCAGCAGCCCACCCAGCGGCCGGTCCCCGGCCGGGTGCCGTTTGATCCAGGAGAACAGTGCGAGCTGAAGCTGGTTGACGAAGCCCTGCCGTTTCTCCTCCCCCGGCAGTCCGACAAAACTGATCACCGAGACGCGCGCACGTTTGCCCGGGGCCGGGGTCAGCAACGTGCCCGGGTCGGCGGACTCCCCCGTACCGCCGAACATCGGGTCGTTGATCCGCGCCGCTTCCAGATTCTCGGCCAGGTCGGCGGCGATCGCCGCCGCTCCGGTCAGTTCACTCACCCCGTCGGGCAGATCGCGGAGCAGGGCGATCAACCCGGCGAGGGTCGCCGTGGCACCGTGCCGGCCGTAGTGGCGCAACGCCTGCCGCAGCACGGCCTGCCCGCGCATCGCCTTGGCTGTGCTGGCTGCCACCTTGGCGCGCGGGGCCAACGCGTCGACTGCGCTGTCCACCGCCTGGGTGAACTCGTCCGGATCGTCGCGGACACCAGAAAAATCGGGCAGCGGCTGGAACGTCAACGGTCGGCCGCCCTCGCGGCCCGGCGTCCACACCACGACGTCGGTGGCGTCCAGGTAGTCGGCGGCGGCCCGCGCGTCGCCGTCACCCCACGCCGCTGGCGGCTGCGGCCACGGGTCGCCCAGGCGGGCCAGGTCGTTGTTGGGGTCCAGGACGATCGCGGATACGCCGAGCAACGCGCACTCCTCGACCAGTCGCCGGATCAGGACGGTCTTGCCGGATCCCGAGCCGGCGAAGATCGCGACGTGCTTGCGCAGCGCGGCCAGCTCCACCCGTACCGGATCGCCGTGATCGAAGTCGGCACCGACCCGCAGGTACGGTCCGTAACCGTCGACGGCGACCGACTCGCGACCAGGTCCGTCGGGTGCGGCCGGTTCGCGGGAGACGTCAACGAGCGCGGCCGACAACAACGAGGTACGCGAGGCGGGGCGCCGGTCCGCCAGCCAGTCCTGCAGTCCGTCCGGTTCCTCGGCGAGGAGTGTCCGCAACGCGACCAGGCTGCGCAGGTCGTCCTCGGTGACCGGCAGCGTCCGCCCGCCAGCCGCGATGAACTTGTCCACCGCCCTACGCCGCCCCGGGGTCCGCGGCCACTCGTCGTTGCGCAGGATGAACAGCCGCCGGTTGGCGACCCCGTGGGCCAGCCCGGCGGCGACGCACGCGTTGCGCAGCCGGGACAGCTCGGCGTTGTAGTGCTGGGCGGCGATGGCCCGGAACGCCCAGTGCGCCTCGTCGCCGGTCGTGTCGTCGAGGGTGCGCCGCAGCCGGGCGTGCAGCACCGGCCGGCGGGCCGGGATGGTGTCCTGCTCAAAGTCGGTGTCCGCGCTTTCCCAGACCCAGGCGCGCAGCCCGGCGGCGAGCAGCTGCGGTACCTGGGTGTCCTCGTTGGTCGGGTCGAGCAGTCCGGCTACCTGCGCCTTTGCGCGCAGTTCGGCGTACCGCTGATCGAGCGTGCCCAACGACGAGCCGTCAGCGCCCGGTGTCGTCGGCCTCGTCGGAGTCGGTTTCGCCTCGGCGGTCGGCGTCTCGGCGGCGGCAGTGGTGAGCGCGGTGAGCGTGGTCATTTCGGTGACCACGCCGTCGCGGACGCAGGCGCGGATGTGTTTCTCGACGTTGATCAGCAGCTGGCGCGGGGTGAAATCGGCGGCGTCGGCGAACGCTTCGGGCCGCACCGGCCAGCTCGGGTACGGCGGCACGAACCCGACTTCGGCGTAGTGCGCGGCGAGCCGGCGTTCGACCAGGGTCCGGCCGATGTCGGCGTCCGGGATCGACTCGAGCGGGGCGGTTTCCCGGAACCGGTCCTGGGCGGTGTCGACCGCGTTGCTCTTGATCAACGCCCAGGAGACGGGCAGCAGCGACAGCACCGTCAGCGTCCGATGGGTCAGCTCCCGCAGCTCCATCAGGCCACTGGCGACCTGGTCGATCGAGACCGCCGCCCGCCAGCCGTCCTCCTCCGCCCCGGTGCTGGGCGACCCGGAGACGTGGCTGCGGTTGGCGACCTGCGCGATCAGGCCGTCGACCTGGTCGACCGCGATGACCGACGGTCCGGTCAGCGCCAGCAGGCGCGACACGTCGGAGACGATCTCCTGCGGCAGCCGCCGGCCCGGCCGGATGCCCCAGGCGAGCCGTTCACCGGCCTCGGCCTCCTCGCCGGCGAGCAGCCACGAGTTGGCGACGTCCTGCGCTCGCGGGTCGATGCCGGCGAGCAGGGCCAGCGCGCGGGCGGTGTCCCGGCAGCCGATCCCGATCCGACGGTTCGACCAGCTCAGGGCGGCGACGAACTCGTTGAGCCGGTCGACGGTCATCGGGGCCCGGCCGGTCACCGCCATCCGGGTCACGATCGACAGTTCGAGGCCTTCGACGAGCCGGTGCAGGAACATCTGTAGCTGGGTGGTGCCGTCGTCGTCCACCGGCTGGTGCAGACCATCGACCATGGACACGGCGACGCTGTGCCAGAAGGCGTTGGCGTCGAGCAGGTTGATCAGGAAGAAGTAGCCGCCGTCGAGCTGAGTCAGCTCGCGGACCCGGCTGAGCAGATGCGTCTTGCCCACGCCGCGCTGGCCCTGCACGGCGACGCCGATGGGGCTGGTGTCCGGGTTCTTCTTCGCCAGCGCCAGGCCGTCGAGGATGCTCCGGAGCACGTCCGTGTGCAGCCCGTCGACGTGGGACGCCGCCGGCCGCCAGACGTCGTTCATGGTCGGGGTGTAGCTGAACTGCAGATGCGTGAGTGCCTTCAGCGCCGCTTCGGTCATGACGCCGCCATGGTGATCATGTGTTTGGGCTGGTCGCCGATCACCACGGCGGCGGCCCGGGTCCGCGGGTCGAGGGCCTTCTGGTTGGCTTCCGGCACGAGGGTGACGCCGGGTCGGCGGTGCAGCCGGCGCAGGGCCGCGTCGACGTCGGCGCGGTCGAGGTCGTCGACCAGGTCGCGCAGGTCGGCAAGGTTGACCAGGTCGCCGGCCCGGGGTGCGAGTTTGTGGTACGAAGCCCGCACCCGTTCCTCGACGGACGGCTCATCCGCTGCCGGCGCGGCGGCTGTCGGCGCGGCGGGCACGGCCGGCAGGTCCTCGGTGGCGAGGGTGTTCGAGGCGGTCACGAACTCGCCGAGGCTGAGCCGCTGCGCGGTCAGGAAACGATCCCACCGCAGGAGTACGGCGTAGAGCGCGCCGCCGATGGCACCCGAACCGGGTGGCGGCGATCCGGCGGCAAGTTCGGTGCGGCAGCGCCGCCAACCCGCTTCGCTCAACGTCAGGACGAGCCGGCGCGGCGTACCGCCGACTTCGATCAGTTTCAACCGTGCCAGCTTTTCCCGGGAGGGTTTCTTCAGCTCACAGCGATGATCGTTGGTGAGGCTGGCGTTGGGCACCGGGCCGGCCTCGGCCAGGAGAATCAGCAGCGCCGACGTCTCGACCATGGTCAACTTCTCGTCCGACATGTTCAAAGGCCCTTCCCGGTGCGTCGACGGTTGGTGAGGAACTGTTGCAGGAGCACGAGCACGTTGTCGATGTCGTCGAGCACCTGGGTATTGGTGAAACGGAGTACGGCGTACCCGTTGAGCTGGAGCATCACGTCGCGGTGCCGGTCCTCGGTGAACTTGGCCGGCGTACGGTGGTCGTCTCCGTCGATCTCGACGACGCACCGTTCCCGTTTCCACAGCAGGTCGACCCGGACGGGGTTGACCAGCGGACCGGGTCGGACGGTGTGGTTCCAGGCGCGGCCGGCGGCCCAGGACCGGCGGGCCAGGGCGGCTTCGAGCTCCACTTCGGCGCGGCTGGCCGGATGCGGCTTGCCGACAACGCTCGGCGTCGGTCGAGCGCTGCCGCGCGGCTCACGGCGCGGACGGGCCGGCGGTGACGCTGCGGCGCGCGGCGGCTCCGTCGCGCGCGGCGGGCTGTCGATGCCGTACGGCGAATCGCTGTCGATCCACACGGTCAGCCGGCCGCGGTCGACCAGCCACTGTGCCGCCTGGGCCAGCGCGAGCGTCGCCGCCTCGTCGAGGTGATCGGGCGGGCGCAGCACCAGCGCGCACCCTGGCCGGTCGAAGCTGGCCGCGATGACCCGGGCCAGTCCGCGCGCCCGCACCTCGGGCGGATGCCGGCGGGTGTGCGCGGTCGACCCGGTCAGGGCGGCGGCGGCCAGGTCGGCGAGGAACGGGCCGGACTGGGCGGTCGCGGCGGCGTGGGCGACAGCGAGCCTGCGTACGGCGACCGGCGCGGCACCGGCAGACGTCGTGATCCCTTCGGCCCCTGGCAGCCAGGCGGGAAACAGCTGGCCGGCGGTGGCCTCCAGCTCGTCGAGGACGGCGGCGACCGTCGCCTGCTGGCTCGCCGACCCGACGGTACGCTGAACGACGACGGCCGGAGCATCCGGCGAGTTCGCTACCACGCGGTCCCAGTCGCTCATGCGAAGGTGCCTGATCCACACCACCTGACCAGTCGGCATCTCCGAGAGCGAAAGGATCAATGACCCGCCTAACGTGAGAAGTCGGCACTCATCCTGGCGAAGCGTTGATCGAATCGGCAATCATCCGAACGTCGGTGTATCGCCGCCGCCCGGCACCGGCCGGAAGCTGATCAACGGGCGTCACGTCAGCTCACCGGCAGGGCAGGGTGAGCGGTGCGGATGATCTGTCAGGTCGACCGACCGATGAACAGCGTTGATCAACTCTTTCTCGAACCCACGTAGATTCCGCCCCGGTGGCGGACCACATTTTCCGCCCACGTACGGCAGACTCGATCGTGGACGCCGATCAGTCACGGCTCTGACGTGCGATTTCGGCGACCGACCCGGCTCGGTGTTTCATTTTGGAACATTGGCACGGGTGGTGGGTGTGTCGGATGAGAGGAAGGTGAAGCGATGCCGGTCACCGGACCGACTGTGGTGCGTCGTCAGCTGGGGCGGCGACTGCGCCGGCTGCGGGAGGAGTCGTCCCGCACCGAACAGGAGGTGGAGCGGGCGAAGGTCTGTTCGCGTACGACGTTGTGGCGCATCGAAAACGGCAAGTTCCCGGTCAAGATGAACACCGTACGGGGTCTGTGCTGGTTCTACGGTGCCGATCCGGAGACGACGGACGCGTTGACCCGGCTCGCCGCGGCGTGCGACGAGCAGGGCTGGTGGGAGTCGCACGGCGACGCCGTACCAGACTGGTTCCGCCTGTATCTCGGGCTCGAAGCCGCCGCCACCGAGATCCAGCTTTACGATCCGGAGCTGGTCCATGGTCTACTCCAGACGCCGGACTACATGCGCGCGGTGTTCCGCGCCGCCGACCGGCAGGCGTCCGAGCAGCAGATCGAGCGGCTGGTGTCGCTGCGGCTGGATCGGCAGATCTCCTACTACGACCGTGCCGAGCCGGCCCGGATCGTCGCGGTTCTCGGTGCTGGTGCCCTGGCGCGTGAGGTCGGCGGTCCGGCGGTGATGGCCGAGCAGCGCGCCCACTTGGCCAGCGTCGGTCGACGGGTACGGGTGGAGATCCGGGTCCTGCCGTGGTCCGCCGGTGCACATGCCGCGATGGTCAGCCCGTTCACCCTGCTCGACTTCGCCGACCCCGATGACCCCGACATCGCCTACGTGGAAACCCATCTCGGCTCCCGCTACCTGGAGCGTCCTGAAGAGTTGGCCGAGTACCGTCGGATTTTCCGCGAGATCCGCGAGCAGTCGATCCCGATCGAGGAGCACCTGGCATGAAGCCTGACACCCCCTGGTTCACCTCCAGCCGCAGCGGCGGCAACGGCGGTCAGTGCGTCGAGGCCCGCCGGCACGCCGGCCACGCCGAGGTACGCGACAGCAAGGACCGCACCGGCCCCACCCTGACGTTCAGCACCGCCCAGTGGGGCACCTTCACCACCGCCCTGCAGACCGGCGCACTCCCCCGCTGACCCGCCTCACGACGGTGTTGCCGGCTCCCGTACGGGAGCCGGCAACACCGCCTGGCTGCACCAACGAAAGGCAGCGCCCGGGGGGAGAGCTGCGACATGTCCGAATTACCCATCTTCAAAACTGAAACCGGGGACCAGGGCATCCACGATCCGGTGCCGAATCGCACTCAGAGGTAGTCGAAATAGCGGGTGAACCACGTGGCCGGATGCGTCTGGTATGCGCGGCGCAACGCATCGCTCGTGCCGTCGTAGGGACGCGACAAGGCGTCCTCCAACAGGACTACATAGCCATGGTTGGTGAGGACCTCCAAAACATTCCGCCAGTCTGCATACGCGATGAGAATCCGGGTCTCCTCATCGTCGTGGACGCCGGGACGTTCGGCACCGAGCAGAGCCAGCCCACCGAAGTTGCTCACCCGAACGAAGATCTCGGTTTCTGTGGCCGTCGCGGACGCCGGGATCTCCAACTGCCCGAGATAGCTGGCGTCCTGGACGTTCATGCCAGCGTCGACCGTGCAGACACAACCGAAGCGAGCCTCCACATCGGCGACGAGCGCCGCGAACCGAGCCTGCTCGGCCGCGTAGTCAAACCCGGCCGGCCGCTCCAGGTGCACCGGATCATCCAGTTGCCGTAGCAGCGAATCGATCTCGTCGCGACCGCTCAACGTCATGTTCTCACCCTGCCGGGCTGTCACCGTTGCCCCGACCCGCTTAGCGCCAGGCCCATTCTTCATTTCTCGCCATTTATCAAGTAGCAGGAAATAGGTCGGGGCGCCCACGACCGCCCGGAACAGATAGAGTACAACCATAAAAAGTAGGAAAAACCCAAATGTCCTACCAATAATTCGAAAACACCCATAGAGAAAACCGAGTATTTCAGGAACCGGTTTACCGTAACCACATTCGGCCCGCTCCGGATCATAGCACGCCTCGTTGAGGGCGACGACTTTCCCTATCTGCTCTGGGCCGACAATAGAACGACCTACGGCAGCCTCGACGCTTTGCTCACCCTCTCGCTCGACCCTGATCAGGCAGACCCACCAGTAGCCCAGCCCATGAGTGCTGACCGGACCTACCCGACGACACTCCTCGACCGTCGCTTGGACCGGCCGCTCGGTCGGGCCGTACGGACGAATTGAACCGGTGCCCGGGTAGAAGGAAACAGCCGTGAGGTAAATGAGCGAAAACACGTACGCCACAGCAAGGGTGACGACCGCGAAGAAGAGCAGGCGCAGCCGGTACAGCACCGGTCCGTACCGCTGCCAGATGAAGATCTCGCGCGATCGAGCGTCGCGTTCGGCCTTGTCCAGATCCTGTCTGTTGCTCAGCGAAGCCCCCTGTCCGGTCTACTGTCCACGGGTCCGGAGTTGGTCCTGGCTTCGTAGGTGCTCCGCGAACGCTTCCTGACTGCCCAGGGCGAGGTAGGTCGCGTTGCGGTAGGCGACCGAAGCCCACAGGTGCAGCTCGAAGTCATCGATGTTGCCGAACGGCTCGGCCAGCGCCTTGCGTTGCCGCCGGTTGAGCACCCGCTCCGGGCGGTCGAGCAGGTCCCCGGTGCGGCGCAGCTTGGCGAGGAAGACGTTCACCGCCGTCTCGTATCCGCCGCCAAGGGCGCTGAGTAGGCCGAACTCGAAGACGTGCAGTGCCGCTTCGGACTGCCAGTAACCGGGAGGCTTTCCGGGGCCGACGGGTACGGCGTGGACGTTCATCGTGTGGCGGGCCTCGAACAGCAGCAGGATGCCACGGCCGCGTCGGCTCAACGGTGCGCTCCCGGTTGGCAGCCGCAGCGTACGGATCGGTTCGCCGTACGCCACGTCGAAGGACCCGCCGGAGGTCGGAAACCGGCCCGTCGTCGGCTCGGGGACCAGGCACGCGAAGCGGTGATACCGCTGCCCGGCCAGGCTGGCACCGCCCAGCTTTCCACCTGCGGCACCCAGCAGGTCGAGCAGCGTGCTGGAGCTGGCCGGCTCGCCGGGCCGCAACGCGAGGACAATCGCGTCCGACACCGGCAGGGCGAGTGGGCAGCGGGCCAGGAACGCCCGGGTCCCCTCGGTCTCGGCCCGCCCGCCGGCGACCTCCTCGGCGGCGTCGCGCCAGTCCCGGGCCACGGCGAGCCGGGCCGCGACGTCGCGGACGGCCGTCTCCGGGTCGGGATACTGCTGCTGTACGGCCAGCGGCAGCGGGTCGGCCATCGTGAGCGGATCGCCGACGTCTGCCGTGTCGGAAGGTCTGCAATGGACGACGCAGTCGGCGGGCGTGTGTGGGTCACCGGCGGCGGCGTGGCAGTCGCCGGCCCAGCTGGCCGTCGGGTCCCATGAGCGCCGGCCGAACGCCAGCGACGGCAGCCGCCCGGTGGCCAGGACCGCTTCGTACTGGGGCTTTGACCGGGCGAGGCGCAGCGCGTCGAGCGGCAGCACCGGCGCCAGCCGTGCGACGGCGTCGATGATGGTGCAGTGCGGGCAGGCCGGCCCAGCGTCGTCGACGACCTGGTATCGGCGGGGGTGGTCGACGCCCGGCTGCTCCCACTGCACCCAGATGCGGCCGCCGACTTCGAGGTTGAGGTAAAGGTGGGTCGACGCGTCGCGCTGCCGGGTGACCGCGACCAGCTCGTCAAGGAACTCGGCAGTGGTAACGGTGCGTGCCTCGCCGTCGGCCATCCGATCGCCTCTCGCACCGGCTCCTGTGTACAGCCCGGATGCTATCGGCGACGGTCAACCCCAGGCGGGACCCGGGCCGGTCAGGTCTGGGTGGGGAAGCCGAGGTTGACGCCGCCGTGGCGGGGGTCGAGCCAACGGCTGGTCACCACCTTGCCCCGGGTGAAGAAGTGCACACCGTCGCGGCCGTGGGCGTGGCTGTCGCCGAACAGCGACGCCTTCCAACCTCCGAACGAGTAGTACGCCATCGGCACCGGGATGGGCACGTTGATGCCGACCATCCCGACCTCCACCTCGTGCTGGAAGCGCCGGGCGGCACCGCCGTCGTTGGTGAAGATCGCCGTACCGTTGCCGTAGGGGTTGGCGTTGACCAGCTCCAACGCCGCGTCGTACGAGTCGACCCGCAGCACCGACAGCACCGGGCCGAAGATCTCATCGGTGTAGACCGACATCTGCGGGGTCACCTGGTCCAGCAGGGTCGGCCCGAGCCAGAAGCCGGCGGCGTCGCCGTCGACCGACACGCCCCGGCCGTCGACGACGATCTTCGCGCCGTCGGCGGCACCAGCGGCCACGTAACCGGCGACCCGGTCCCGGTGCGCGGCGGTGATCAGCGGCCCCATGTCGCAGCCGGGCCGGCGACCGTCACCCGTACGGACCTTGCCGAGTCGTTCGACGATCCGGGCGACCAGGTCGTCGCCGACCGGTTCGACCGCCACCAGGGCGGAGATCGCCATGCACCGCTCCCCCGCCGAGCCGAAGCCGGCGTTGACCGCCGCGTCGGCGGCCAGGTCGAGGTCGGCGTCGGGCAGCACCACCATGTGGTTCTTCGCCCCGCCGAGTGCCTGCACCCGTTTGCCGGCAGCGGTGCCCCGGGTGTAGACGTGCCGGGCCACCGGGGTCGAGCCGACGAACGACACCGCCCGTACGCCTCCGTGGTCCAGTAGTGCGTCGACGGCTTCGCGGTCGCCGTGCACCACGTTGCAGACCCCGGGCGGCAGGCCGGCCTCGGTGAACCACTGCGCGAGCAGCACCGCCGCCGACGGGTCCTTCTCGGACGGTTTGATCACGACGGCGTTGCCGCACGCCACGGCGATCGGCACGAACCACAGCGGCACCATCGCCGGAAAGTTGAACGGCGAGATCACCGCGACGACGCCGAGCGGCTGGCGCAGGCTGTACGAGTCGACCTCGGTGGAGACGTTCTCGCTGTAGCCGCCGGTGAGCAGCGTGGGGATGCCGCAGGCGTACTCGACGACCTCCAGGCCGCGTTGCACCTCGCCGGCGGCGTCGGCGAGGACCTTGCCGTGTTCGGCGGTGATCACGGCGGCGAGTTCGTCACGCCGGGCGTTGATGATCTCCCGGAAGGCGAACAGCACGCTGGCCCGCCGTGACAGCGACACGTCCCGCCAGTCGCGGGCAGCCCGCGCCGCGACCTGCACGACCGCGTCGACCTGCGCGGCGGTGGCGAAGCCGACGGTGGCGGCGACCTGCCCGGTCGCCGGGTCGAAGACCTCACCGTGGCGACCGTCGCCGCCGGCTTCGAGCACAGTGGTACAGGCACCGTCGACGAAGTGTGGGATCCGGTTCACGCGGCACCTGCCACGGCAGTCGCCGACACCGACGCGATCGCGTCGACCAGGATCGCCAGCCCTTCGCGGGCCTCGTCGTCGGTGAGCGTCAACGGTGGCCCCATCCGTAGCACGTTGCCGTACAGGCCGCCCTTGCCGACCAGTAGCCCGCCGGCGCGGCAGGCCTCGAACACGGCGGTGGTCGCGGCCGGGTCCGGCTCGCGGGTGCCGGGGCGGACGAACTCGACGGCCAGCATCAGGCCCTTGCCGCGTACCTCGCCGACGATCGGATGTGCGGCGGCCGCCTCGGTCAGCCCGGTACGCAGCAGCTCGCCGGTGCGGGCGGCGTTGGCCTGCAGGTCGTGGTCGCGCAGGTAGTCGAGGACGGCGACGCCGGCGGCGGTGCTGACCGGGTTGCCGCCGAAGGTGGAGAACGAGATCGCCGGTACGGCGTCCATGACGTCGGCGCGGCCGACGACGCCGGCCAGGGCGAAGCCGTTGCCGATGCCCTTGGCGAAGGTCAGCAGGTCCGGTACGACGCCGTGGGCCTGGTAGCCCCAGAAGTGTTCGCCGGTGCGGCCCCAGCCGGTCTGCACCTCGTCGGAGATGAGCAGGATGCCGGACTCGTCGAGGACCTTCTTCCATTCGCCGAGCAGCCCGTCGGGGCCGTGCACGAAGCCGCCGACGCCTTGGATCGGCTCGGCGATCAGGCAGGCGACGTCGCCGGCGGTCTGGGTGGCGAGGACTTCGCGCAGGTCTTCGACGGCGGCGTCGAGCTGGGCGTCGGGGCCGAGCCGGGCCAGCAGGCCGCGCAGCCGGTCACCGGAGTGCAGCCAGGCGACCTGCAGCGGGTTGAGGGCGCTGGCCGACCAGCTGCGGTGCCCGGTGATGCCCATCGTCGCGTACGACCGGCCGTGGTAGCTGTTGCGGACGGCGAGGATCTGGTGCGACCGGCGGTAGTTGGTGGCGGCCAGCAGCGCCGCTTCGTTGGCTTCGGTACCGGAGTTGGTGAAGAAGACCCGGGCGTCGGCGATGCCGGAGAGCGCGGCGATCCGTTCGGCCAGCTCGACCTGATGGCGGATCAGGTACAGGGTGGAGGTGTGCACGATGCCGGTGGCGAGCTGGCGTTGCACCGCGTCGCGGATCTCCGGGATGTCGTAGCCGATCATGTTGGTCAGTACGCCGCCGAAGAAGTCCAGGTAGCTGCGGCCGTCGGCGCCGGTGACCCGGCGGCCGGAGCCGGCGACGATCTCCAGGGGTTCGGCGTAGTAGATCGGCATCCAGCTGGGCATGACGGCCCGGTGCCGGGCCAGCAGGTCGTCGGCGGTCATCTGGTGGCGCCACCCTTCCCCGGTTATGTCGGTGGGTGCACCCTCTCACCGTGGGTCGGCGTCGGCAACTGCCATCGTGTAGCGGTTGACCCGGCCCGACCTGACACTTCGCTGCTCGGCGTCAGTCGCCCGAGCCGCTCGCCCCCGCGTCTGAGCCCACGTCTGCCGTCCCGTCCGACTCCATCTCCACGTCGTCGCCGTCGGGGCGTTGCCGCGACGAGCGCAGCCACAGCCGTACGCCGGTGAACAGGCTCGCCACCGCGACCAGGGTGATGGCGATACCCACCGCATCGGGAATGTCACTGAACGGATAGATCCACTGCATCACCAGCCCGAAGAAGGCGACAGCGAACAGCAGACAGGCGATTGTCCGATCGCGAAGCATGCTGCTGTGTATAGCACCGAGACCGGACGGTCCCGACACGGAACCTCCCGGAACTGCGGTGTCGCCTGGGATGGCAGGGCGGGAGACATATCGCGACCTGCGACTGTTCCTGTAGGGAATGATTATTCCTCAGAGGAATACTGGCGGAATCGGCATCAGCCCACCGGTTGGTCACGCACAGTCAATTCGCCACTACTCCGAATGCGCGCCCACTGCGGGGGCGGTGTCGCGGACGGCGGCGGCGAAAACCTCGGAGCGGTGTTCGAAGTTGCGGAAATGCCCGTAGCTGGGGGCGGCCGGGGACAGCAGCACCACCCCGCCGTCCGGGGTGAGTTCACGGGCCAGCCGTACGGCCGCCGCGACGTCGGCGGCGTGCGCGGTACGGACGCCGGGCAGCCCGGCCAGGGTGTCGAGGATCCGGGGCCCGCTGTCCGGTACGCCGATCACCGTCAGCTCCGACTCGGCGAGGTGCTCGCGCAGCGGCGTGTAGTCGAGCCCCCGGTCGGTGCCGCCGACGATGACGGTCAGCGGGCGGCCGGCGTACGCGTCGATCGCGTGCATCGCCGAGTAAGGGCTGGTGGAGATGCTGTCGTCGACGAAGGTCAGCCCGGACGGGTCGGGGATCTCGGCGAGCCGGTGCGGCAGGCCGGCGAAGCCGGCGACCGCGTCGGCGATCGCGTCCCGGTCGGCGACGCAGTCGACGCCGAGCGCTTCGAGCACCGCCAACGCCACGCAGAGGTTGCCTTCGTTGTGCCGGCCGGCCAGCGGTAGCGCCGCGCGGGCGAACAGCGGCTCGGCGGCCCGGTGCAGGTGCGGCCGGCCGTCCGGGCCGGGTGCCACGTGGTAGCCGTCGGGCAGTCCGGCGGCGGTCGCCTCGACCCCGAGCAGCCGCCGGGCGAGCCGGGGATCCATACCGTTGTAGATGATCGTTTCCGGACCGTGCGCGATGATGTTGAGCTTGTCGGCGTAGTAGCGTTCCTCGCTGCCGTGCGAGTCCAGATGCTCCGGGAACAGCGAGGTCAGGGCGGCGATCCGGGGCGAGTCGGTCAGGTCGCTGCACTGGTACGACGACAGTTCGAGCACGTACAGGTCGGCCTCGGGCATCGCCAGCAGCGGTACGCCGATGTTGCCGCCGAATGCGTTGGGCCGCCCCAGTGCGGTCAGCAGGTGGCTGATCAGGCTGGACGTGGTGGACTTGCCCTTGCTGCCGGTGACACCGACGGTGCGGGCGGCGTGGTCGGCCATCCACAGCGCGGTGCCGCCGGTGATCGGCACACCACGCTCACGCAGCCGTACCACCCACGGGTGGGTCTGCGGCACGCCCGGTGAGCGGACCACGACGTCGGCGGCGGCCAGTCGGGCGAAGCCGTCCTCGCCGGTGTGCAGCGGCGCGGTGCCGGTGTCCCAGTCCGCCGGAGCGGCGGTCGCGCTGTCGTCGACGGCGACCAGCCCGGCCGGGGACTGGGCGGCGATCGCGGTCACCGCGGCCCGTCCCTCGCGGCCGGTGCCCCACACCGCGACGGATCGGCCACGCAGGTCAGCCAGGCGCACCGGTCATCTCCTCCACTGCGAAGCATGTCATCAGGCGCCGGATCGGGGGCGCAAACCGGGACTAGTATGTCTGGTCGGTGATCAGTGGAGGAGGTACGGGTGACCCGTGACGAGCTAGGACGATTCACCGCGTTCACCTTCCCCACGCTGGAGTTCGACCCGGTGACCGGGGTGGCCGAGCTGGGCTACGCGCTCACCGGCGACGACGGCGGCGAGCTGACCTTCGTCGAGCGGATCACCTTCCCGATGCCGCAGGGGGCCACCCCGCCGCCGAACGGGCCGGGGTCGACGTTCCGCCGGGTGCTGGAGCTGCTGCACCTGGTCGCCGGGGTCAGCTACTACAAGGCGGCGGCCCCGCCTCGGCTGGTGGCGCCGGCGCCGCTGGGGGCCGAGGCGGTCGCGCTGGTCACCGCCGTCTACACCAAGGGCCTGGCCGAGTACGCGTACCGCAACGCGTTGCCGCACGTGCTCGACCTCTCCCCCGTCGTGCCGGACGGGGTGCCGACCCCGCCGACACCGGTGGACACCGCCGACCGGCGGCCGTTGTCGGCGGTCGGCGGCGGCAAGGACTCGATCGTCACGCTGGAGGCGCTGCGCCGGGCCGGCTTCGACCCGGTGCCGTTCTCGGTCAACCCGAACCCGGTGATCGTGGCGGTGAACGCCGCCTCCGGGTTGCCGGCGCTGGCCGCCCGCCGGGTGCTGGACCCGCGGCTGTTCGACCTCAACGCGGCCGGGGCGTACAACGGGCACATCCCGGTGACCGCGATCAACTCGCTGATCGCGGTCGGTACGGCGGTGCTGCACGGGCTCGGCCCGGTGGTGATGTCCAACGAGCGGTCCGCGTCCGACCCGAACCTGATCTGGAACGGTCACGAGATCAACCACCAGTGGTCCAAGGGCGTCGAGGCCGAGGGGCTGCTGCGGGCCGCGTTGCAGGGCCACGCCGGGCTGACCGAGCCGTACTTCTCGCTGCTGCGGACCCTGTCCGAGCTGCACATCGCCAAGCTGTACGCGGCGTCGACCGGCTACGACCCGGTGGTGACCAGCTGCAACGCGGCCTTCAAGCTGCGTGACCGCAGTGAACGCTGGTGCGGGGCGTGCCCGAAGTGCCGGTTCGTGTTCCTGGCGTTCGCGCCGTTCATGGACCGCGACCGGCTGGTCGGCATCTTCGGTGTCGACCTGCTGGCCGACCCGGCCCAGCTGGCCGGTTTCCGGGAGCTGATCGGCGTCGACGGGCACAAGCCGTTCGAGTGCGTCGGTGAGGTCGAGGAGTCCCTGGTCGCGTTGCGGATGCTCGCCTCCTCGTCGCAGTGGCGGGACGCCCCGCTGGTCGGTGAGCTGATGGCGGCGGTGCCGGAGCAGGCGTGGCCGGCGGTCGACGCCTCCGACGTACTGCTGCCGGGCGGTCCGCACCACGTGCCGGCGGCGTACGCGAAGGTCCTCACCGCGCTGCTCTGACCGCTCGCGGTGCGCTGTCCGATGGCCGACGGCGTGACCTGTCAGAGATCGGGTCCCGGCACAATGTGACGATCGGCCGGGGAGGCACCGATGAGACTGTTCGCTGGCAGGATGCTCGCGGCCGTGGTGACGGCGGTGTGCGCGATGACCGCCACCGCCACCGCGGCGAGCGCAACCAGCCCGACCCAGGTGTGGGTCACGATCACCGGCGTGGACGTGGGCACCTGTCCACAGGTCAGTCCATGTCGCACCGTCAGCTACGCCATGCGGCAGCTGGCGATCGACGGCATCGTCCGGATCGGCCCGGGCCGGTTCCAGGAGAACGTCGTCGTCTCCGGCGCGCGGTGGATCAGCATCATCGGTTCCGGGACGCTGGCCACCGTCCTCGATGGCCGGGCTGCCGGACGGGTGATCGAGCACCCCGGTCTGGGCGGGCAGCTCTCCCTTTCCGACCTCGCCGTCACCAACGGGCTGGCGACCAGCGACAGATACTCGGACCCGTCCGGCGGCGGCATCCGCAGCGACGGCGTACTCTCCCTCACCCGGGTCTGGGTGGCGTTCAACGCGGCCACCCATCGCGGGGGCGGCATCGACTCCACAGGCGAGATCACCCTCGTCGACAGCGTGGTGACCGTCAACTCCGCCCGCACGGGTGGCGGCGGCATCTCGACTCACAAGGCGTCGATCCGACGGTCCGCGATCACGGAGAACCGGCAGCTCGGTACGGGCGGCTTCGGCGGTGGCGGAATCCTCGCCTGGCCCGGCCAGCTGACGATCGACGACTCCACCGTCTCCGGGAACACCGCCGAGGGCTCCTACGGAAGCGCCATTCTTGCCACTGGCGGGCCGGTGCTCCTCACGCACGCCACAGTCGCCGGGAACCGTGGTCGCCCTGCCCTCGTCAGCTTCAACAACGCGCTGGGCATGCAGGCTTCGGTGTTCGCCGGCAACGCTGGCGGCAGCTGCGTCCTCATCGGCGTGGTGGACCCGGAGCACCCCGGGCTGGAGTTCACCGTCAGTGACGACGGCACCTGTGGCAGGCCGGTGCCCCGCGAGCAGATGGGGCTCCTTCCGCTGGCCCAGCAGGGGATGACGCTGAGTCACGCGTTGAGCGAGGGCAGCGTACTCCGCAACGCCATCGCGGTCGAGCATCCGCTCTGCGACGGGGTCGACCAACACGGCACGCCCCGGCGCGGGCCGGGCGTGGTCTTCTGCGACATCGGCGCCTACCAGTCGGTGCCGGGCACCCCGGACGACGTGGTCGCCCCGTCGATCGATCGCGTCGCATCCGTTGTCCCGGTCGTCGCCCGCGACTGATGGCGCTTGCCGAAGGCCCGATCAGTCGCAGGCTTCCAGGTCGGTGGCGTTGACGGCCGGTGCCCGATCGTCGATCAGGTGCGGCTGCCAGCATCCGGTACCGCAGCTGCCCGTGTGTACGGCGAGGATCCGCAGCTCGGGCAGGCGCGCGGCGAGCCGGATGGCGGCCCGGCGCAGCTGATCGTGGTGCTCGGCCTCGCTGACCGGGTTGCCGGCGCAGTCGGCGTGCCCGGCCAGCACCAGGGTGCCGCTGCCGTGCGCGGTCCGGGAGACGCCGACCGCGTCCAGCAGCCGGGTCAACTCCGCCGGGTCGGCGGTGGCCAGCACCCGGTCGGCGCCCGGCGCGGTGATCAGGTCGAGGTGATCGACGTCGAGCCGGTCGCGGACCCACTGGCCGAGTGGCCCGTGGATCCGGCCGTCGATGCAGGTCACCACGGTGGCGAACCGGTCCGGCATGGTCAGTACACCTCCTGCGGCAGGCGGGGTGTCCGGTCGCTGCCGGCCGGCGTACCGGCGGTCGCGTCGACGGCGTCGGCCACCTCCGGATGCAGCTGGCCGGCCTCCCGCATCGCCGGCCACAGGCCGGAGCGGGTCAGCAGGTCCCGGACCGGGCCACGCACGGTGGCCAGGTGCAGTGCCACGCCCCGGCCGGCGAGCCGGTCCCGGGCCTGCGCCAGGGTGTGCGCCCCGTCGGTGTCGGCGTCGCTGATCGCGCTGGCGTCGAGCACCACGGCGCGCAGCGACGGGCGGTCCTCGGCGAGTGCCGACAGCTGGTCGGCGAGGTACTCGGCGTTGGCGAAGTACAGTGGGCCGTCGATGCGCAGCACCGCCACCTGCGGGTCGGTGACCAGCCCCTGGTAGCGGGCGACGTTGCGGAACGTCGCGGTGCCGGGGACCCGGCCGAGTTCGGCGGTGTGCGGCCGGGCCGACCGGTGCAGGAACACCACGAGGCTGAACCCGACGCCGACGGCCAGCCCTGCCTCGACCCCGGCGACCAGGGTGACCAGGAACGTCAGGGCGAGGGTGACCCCGTCGGCCCGCCGGGTCCGCCAGGCCGTCCAGGCACCCCGGTGGTCGACCAGACCGAGTACGGCGACCACGACGATCGCCCCGAGCACCGCCTTGGGCAGGTGGTGGAAGGCCGGGGTGAGCAGCAGCGCGGTGGCCGCCACGACGGCGGCGGTGACCACCGACGCGACCGGGGTGCGGGCCCCGGCGGAGAAGTTGACGGCGCTGCGGGAGAACCCGCCGGCCACCGGGAAGGCGTGGAAGGCGCCGGCGGCGACGTTCGCCGCGCCCACGGCGACGAGTTCGGCGTTCGGGTCGACGTGCTGGCGGGACCGGGCGGCCAGCGACTTGGCCACCGCGATGCCCTCCATGTAGGCGACCAGGGCGATCGCGACCGCCGCCGGCAGCAGGGCCCGTACGTCGGCCAGGGCGATCGACGGCAGGTCCGGCACCGGCAGCCCGCTCGGCACGTCCCGCAGGATCGGTACGCCACGGTCGCCGAGGGCCAGGACGGCGCTGACCGCGGTGACGGCGGCGACGACCAGCAACGCGCCGGGCAGCTTCGGTACGTATCGGCGCAGCAGGAGCAGCCCGGCGATGCTGACCCCGGCGACCGCCACGGTGAGCGGGTGGATCGTCGCGGCGGCCCGCCACAGGCTGGCCAGGATGCCGGGCAGGTTCTCGGCACGCTCGGCCCGCAGCCCGAGCAGGTCCTTGAGCTGGCTGGCGGCGATGACGAGCGCGGCGGCCGAGGTGAAGCCGGACAGCACCGAGTGGGACATGAAGTTGACCAGCGCGCCGAGGCGCAGCACCCCCATCAGCACCTGGATGACGCCGACCAGCAGCGCGAGCAGGCCGGCGAGGGCGGCGAACCGGCCGGGATCGCCGTCGGCCAGGGGTGCCAGAGCGGTGGCGGTCATCAGCGCGGTGATCGCGACCGGGCCGACGGCGAGCGAGCCGGAGGTGCCGAGCAGGGCGTACACCAGGACCGGCACGGTGGCGGCGTAGAGGCCGGTGACCGGTGGCATGCCGGCCAGGGCGGCGTACGCCATGCTCTGCGGCACCAGCATGACGGCGACGGTCAGGCCGGCGATCAGGTCGTGACGCAGCACCTGGCGGTCGTAGCCGCGCCGCCAGCCGAGGATCGGCAGGGCCCGCGCCGGCCCGGTGCGGGCCTGGCGCGGGTACGCGGCGCCGGTCATCTCGCCGCGCCGGCCCGGCTCAGCCGGGTCAGCGACGCGTCGACGTCACAGCCGGCGCCCCGGTTGTACGGCAGCCGGGCCAGCAGCATGCCCATCGCGCAGGTGTTGGTCAGCGCGGCGACGGTCAGCCCGGCGCCGATGGCACCGGCGACGTAGCGGGCCGGCGGGTACCAGATGCTGGCCAGCACCGCGACCAGCACGATGGCGCCGGCGACCAGCCGCACCTGACGTTCCAGGCTCCAGCGTTGCCGGCCCCGGTTGACCGGTCCGCCGGCGGCGATCCAGGCACCCATCCCGCCGGTCAGCACGGTCGCGGAGTCCAGGCCGGCGCGGGCCAGCTTGCCGCAGGCCTGGTGGGCCCGGTTGCCGGACTGGCAGATCAGCAGGATCCGGCCGCCGGCGTCGGCGACGATCCGGTTCAGGTGGGCGTCGACCTGGTCGAGCGGCAGGTTGATCGCCCCGTCGATGTGGGCGGTCTCGAACTCGGCCGGGGTCCGCACGTCGACGACGAGGGTGTCCGGGTTGTCGGCGAGCAGGGCCCGGGCGGCGGGGACGTCGATGGTCGGATTGGTGGGGGGCATGGTGTCTCCAGGAAGAGGTCGGCCAGGATCAGGTGCGGTGCGGGTCAGGTGTGCGGAGCGGGTCGTGCGGGTCGCGCGTCAGCTGTCGACGAGGTCGGCGACGCCGGCACCGTCGAGGACTGCCACGCGGTAGCCGGCGCGGACCAGCAGGCTGGCGGCGATGGCGGCCCGCCGGCCGGTGCCGCAGGCGACCAGGACCGGCCGCTGCGGGTCGAGGGCGGCGGGGATGCCGTCGGTGACCAGGTCGGCGAGGAAGCGTTCGACCGCGCCGGGCCAGCTGGCCTGCGCGCGTTCGTTCGGCATCCGTACGTCGAGCAGTTGGGCGTCGGGCGCGGTCAGCCGCTGCCGGAAGGTGTCGATGTCGAGCAGTTCGTACCCGGGGCCGAGGTCGGCGTCGGCGGCCGGCCGGTGGACGGCCCGCACGGTGTCGAGCCCGATGCGGGCCAACTGGACGACGGCCTCGGTGACGTCCTGGTCGGGTGCGGCGATCAGGACCAGCGGGGTGCCGTACGGCAGCAGCCAGCCGGCCCAGCTGCCGAAGTCGTCGGTGAGGGTGATCCCGACCGAGCCGGGGACCAGGCCGGCGGCCTGGGCCGGACGGGGCCGGATGTCCAGCAGCTGGGTGCCGTCGTCGGTCGGCAGCGCGGTGGCGGCGATCTCGGGCACGGCGACCGGCGGCATCGGCTCGCCGCCGCGGATGTTGGCCGGGCCCATGTACTGGTAGAAGGCCGGTATCGGCATCGGCGCGGCGAGCAGCCGGTCGGCGAAGGCCTCCGGGTCGCCGATGCCCAGCAGCGGGTTGGTGTCGACCTCGTCACCGATGGTGGAGGTGAACCGACCGGCGCCGGTGGTGGTGCAGAACGAGCCTTCGCCGTGGGTCGGCAGCAGTTCGACGGCCCGGGGCAGGCCGGCCAGCCGGTGCAGGGACCCGTGTTGCAGCCGGGCCAGGGTGCGGGCCCGGTCGGCACCGAGCAGGTCGGGTCGCCCGGCGGCGGCGACGAGCAGGCTGCCGCCGGAGAAGACGGCGACCGGTTCGTCGTCGATCAGCACCACGTAGCTGGTGTGTTCCGGGGTGTGCCCGGGGGTGTGCACGGGACGCAGGGTGAGGTTGTCGGCCTTGATGTCCTCGAGGTGGAAGGCGGGGGTGTGCCGGTAGGTCGGTGCGGCCCCGGCCGGCAGGACCAGCTCGGCGCCGGTGCGCCGGGCCACCTGGGGGCCGCCGGAGACGTAGTCGTTGTGCAGGTGCGTTTCCAGGACGAACCGGAGGTCGACGTCGCGTTCGGCGGCGGCGTCGAGGAACCGGTCGATGTCACGTTGTGGGTCGACCAGTACCCCTTTTCCCTCGTGGATCAGGAGGTAGGACTGGTCGCCGAGGCCTGGGGTACGGAAAGAAACGAGTTCCACTGGGCGCTCCTCACGCTCTCGACGTATACCCCTGGGGGTATCGCTTCTCCAGTATGTTCGACTGACCGGGCCACTGCAAGGCATACCCCCGGGTGTATGTTGGAAACCTGAGTGGGAGGAGCAGCCGATGCAGGTCGAGGAGCAGACGACCGCCGAGGTCGTCAAGCGGCTACGGCGGGCCGAGGGCCAGATCCGGGGCATCATCGCGATGCTGGAGTCCGGTCGTGACTGCGCCGAGGTGGTCACCCAGCTCGCCGCCGTCTCCCGGGCGCTCGACCGGGCGGGGTTCAAGGTCATCGCGAGCGGGCTCGAACAGTGCATGGACCCCGACGCCGACGCGACCGACCGCAAGGCCAACCTCGAACAGATGGAGAAGCTGTTCCTCTCCCTGGCCTGACGGCTGCCCTCTGCCTGACCTGACGGCTGCGTGCCGACGTGGAGCGCACCGGGTGGGTCCGCCGGTCCGTGTCCGGGCCGGCCGACCCACCCGGTGCTCCGGGTTCAGGAACCGGATCCGCCCCGGTCCGGTCGAGTTGCCAGATACCAGTCGGACAGTTTGACCGTATCGTCGGCCAACCGGGCATCCAGGTCGGTTTCGGTCCGTGGTGCACCGAGCACCACGTCGTCCCCGGGGCGCCAGTTGGCCGGGCAGGACACGCCGTCCCGGTCCGAGGTCTGCAGCGCGTCGATCAGCCGCAGGATCTCCGGGATCATCCGACCCGCGTTCATCGGGTAGTAGAGCACCGCCCGGACCACCTGCTCGGGGTCGATGACGAAGACCGCCCGGACCGCCGCCGTACCGGAGGTGTTCGGGTGCAGCATCCCGTACGCGTGGGACACCGCCATGTCCAGGTCGGCGATGATCGGAAACGGGATCCGCACGCCCAGTTTCTCGTGGATCGACCGGGTCCAGGCGAGGTGGCTGAAGACCGAGTCCACCGAGTTGCCGAGCAGCGCCACGTTCCGGGCGGCGAACTCGTCGGCCAGTTCGGCGAAGCCGACGAACTCGGTGGTGCAGACCGGGGTGAAGTCGGCCGGATGACTGAACAGCACCAGCCAACGGCCGGCGTAGTCGGCCAGCCGGACCGGGCCGTGGGTGCTCTCCGCCGCGAAGTCCGGCGCCGGGTCGCCGATCAGCGGCAACCGCCGGGTCGGCTCCGGTACGGCGGTGCTGGTCGTGTCCGTGGTCATGATGATCCTTCCACTGAGTCGAGGGTGGACGAACGATCAGGCAGGGCCGACTGGTCAGGCCGCGCCGACCGGCTGGCGCAGCGTCTGGCCCGACTGCGCCGCCTGGCCCGCCTGGCCCGCCTGCCACGCCTGGTAGCCGCCGAGCAGATCGGAGACGTCCGGGTGACCGGCGGCCCGCAGCACACTGGCCGCCACCGAGGAGCGGTAACCGCCGGCGCAGTGCACCACCACCGGCCGGTCGGTCGGCACCTCGTCGATGCGCCGGGACAGCTCGGCCAGCGGGATGTGCAGCGCGCCGTCGACGACCCCGGCGGAGCGCTCCCCGGCGTTGCGCACGTCGAGCACCACCGGCGGATGCGCGCCGGCGCGTGCGGCCGCCAGCTGCGCCACGGTCAGCCGGCTCGCCCGGGTCAACTGGTCGATCATCTGCAGGAACGCCTGCTCAGGCTCGCGCAGGTAGCCGGCGACGGTGTCGAAGCCGATCCGGGCCAGTCGGGTGACGATCTCCTCCTCCCGGTCCTGCGGGGCGACCACCAGGATCTGCGTACCGGGGGTGAGCACACTGCCGGCGGTCTCGGCGAACCGGCCGTCGGCGGGGACGTTGAGCGCACCCCGCAGGTGGCCGGCGGCGTACTCCTGCGGGTCGCGGGCGTCGACCACGACGGCGCCGGCGGCCTGACCGGCGGCGAACTCCGCCGGGCTCAGCGGTGTGGGAGCGGCGGTGACGTCGAACAGGGCGTGGTCCTGACGGTTCAGTACGGCGTCGTAGCCGAAGTACGCCGGCGCGGCGGGCTGCCCGGCGGTGACGATCGCCAGGAACTGCGCGGCGTCCATCGGGGCGCACGCGTAGTTGGTGGCCCGCTGCTCACCGATGGTCGACGAGCGCTCGGTGGACAGGTTCTTGCCGCAGGCCGATCCCGCGCCGTGGGCCGGGAAGACCCGCACCGGATCCGGCAGGGCCATCAGCTTGTGCTGCACGCTGTCGTAGAGCATCCGGCCCAGCTCCTCGGCGGTGACACCGAAGGAGGCGAGCAGATCCGGGCGACCGACGTCGCCGATGAACAGCGCGTCACCGGTGAGCACCCCGTACGCGACCGGGTCGGTGGCGTGCTCGTAGACCAGGATGCTGATCGACTCCGGAGTGTGCCCCGGGGTCTCCATGATCTCCAGGGTCACGTCGCCCAGGCTGATCCGTTCGCCGTCGGCCAGCTTGCGGATCGGGTAGTCGGCCTCGGCCCGCTGGCCGTAGCCGATCCATGCGCCGGTGCGCGCGGCGAGCTCCAGGTGGCCGGCGATGAAGTCGGCGTGAAAATGGGTGTTCACGACGCCCTCGATGGTGAACCCGTGCGCCTGCGCGTCGGCCAGGTACTCGCTGACGTCGCGGCGGGGGTCGACCACCACAGCGCGTTTCGTCGACTCGTCGGCGATGAGGTAGGACGCCTGGGACAGGCAGTCCAGGTAGTACTGGGCGAAGAACATCGAGACCTCCTGATCGCGGAAGCGAAGCGGGCTACGCTCCCCACCATATACCCCCGGGGGTATGTGTCGACCAGTCATGGGTCCCGGACGGGTAGGACCTTCGGCCCGGATCAGGCCAGCGGGCGCGCCCGGACCGCCTCCAACGCCAGCAACGCCACGTGCAGCGACAGGCACACCTGCACCGACTCCAGGTCGGCGTCGAGGATCCGCGCCAGCCGGGTCAACCGTTCATAGAAGGCCGGCCGGGACAGATGCACCGCCGCAGCCGCCGCCGACTTGTTGCGGCCATGCTCCAGGTACGCGCGCAACGTCGCCAGCAGCTGCTCCCGAGGGTGCCGCGCCTCGTACGCCAACAGCGCACCCAGCTCCCGCTCGACGAACACCTGCAACCGGGGTTCCTCCCGCAACAGATACAGCAGTCCGGTCAGGCCGACGTCCGGCAGCCGCAGCACCTGATCGGCCCGCCGGTCCCGCCGCCCCGCCTCAGCCACCTGCCGGGCCTCCACCAACGTCCGACGCGCCTCCCGGATGCCGTCGACCCCGCTGCCGGCCGCCACCACCACGGGCGCCGGCTCCGAACGGCGCAACCGGCGCAACGCCGCCAGGAAGTTGTCCAGCGCGGCGTCGGCGAGCGCCGCCGTGCGTACCGCCAGCAGCACGCCGACGGCGTGATCGTCCAGCGGGCTGGTCAGCCCGGCCAGCCCGGCCTCGCGCACCGCGAGACCGACCGACTCCGCGAGATCGCGCAGCCGGGCCTGGACCGCCTCGGCGGCGGCGGCCGACGCCGGCCGGGCGACGAGCTCCGCTCCCGCCTCGGCGGCCACGGCCGGCCCCGCAGCCGGATCCGGATCCGGATCCCGGAACCGGACGACCAGCCCGACCAGGTGACGGCGGTCCAGGTCGACGCCGAGCGCCCGGGCCCGCACTGCCACCTCGTCGGCCGGCTGCGAGCCGTCGAGCAGGGCGGTCAGCAGCGTACGGTGGATCTGCCGCTCCAGCCCGTCGGCGTCGCGGCGGATCAGCCGCCCCAACGCCAACGTCGACGCCGCCCGCTCCAACAGGATCGACAGCCGCGTCGGCGGCCCACCCGCCCCGTCCGGCCCGCCTGCCCCGTCCGGCCCCGCACCGGGGCAACGCAGCAGCAGCCGACCCCAGTCCTGACCCCGCGCGCCGACCATGGTCACCAGCCAGCCGGTGTCGGCGTGGTACGCCGTCCGCCCCGCCGGCTGGATCCGCCGCGAATGCTGCTCCCAGCCGTCGAGCAGCAACCGGGCGTTCTCCCCCGCGCTGTGGTACGCCAGCACCCGCCGGGCCAGGTTCTCCAGCACCACCGGGGCGCCGGCCAGCTCCGCCGCCTGCCGGACCACCTCGGCGGCCTCCGCGCCCTCGACCGACAGTTCGGTGAACCGCTGGTGGATCTCCTCGGTGGCTCGCAGCTGCGCCAACTGGGCATCCACGATCAGCGCGTGCACCGCCTCGGTGATCAGCACGAACGGCGTCGCCCGGCGCAGCTCGACCAGCGGCAGCCCGTGCCGGGCGGCGGCGGCGACCATCACCTTGGGCACCCCACCGTGGTAGCGGCGCCCCAGCTCGACCACCAGTCCGGCGACGCCGACGTCGGCCAGCTCGGCGACGAAGGCCCGCAGCCCCGCGTCGTCGGCCGGCAACCCGATCCCGGTGGTGAGCACCAGCTCACCACCGCGCAGCAGGCTGGCGATGTCCGGCACCTCGGTCACGTGCACCCAGCGGACCAGCCGGTCCAGGCGTTCCTCGGCCGCCACCACCCGGGGGCCGCCGTGCCGGACCGGTTCGAGAGCCAGCACCTCGCCGACGGTAGGGAACACCCGCACGACGGTACCTGGGGCACCGGGCACAATCTCCGGTGTGCCAGTAGCGGAGATCACCGACGCCGACGACGACCGGATAGCGGACTACCGGGCCCTGACCGACGTCGAGCTGCGGACCCGGTGGGAGCCGCCGAACGGACTGTTCATCGCCGAAGGCGAACTGGTCATCGAGCGGGCCCTGCGGGCCGGCTACCGACCACGGTCGGTGCTGATCGACGCCAAACGCCTCGACCAGCTGGTCGAGCTGCCGGAGCAGACGCCGGTCTACGCGGCCACCCCGGCGGTGCTGGAGTCGATCACCGGTTTCCACGTGCACCGGGGAGTGCTGGCCTCGTTCCACCGCCGTCCGCTGCCGGCGCTCGACGAGGTCCTCGCCACTGCCCGTCGGCTGGTGGTCTGCGAAGGCATCAACACGCACACCAACCTCGGCGCGCTGTTCCGCAGCGCGGCGGCACTCGGGATGGACGCGGTGGTGCTCTCCCCAACCTGTGCGGATCCGCTGTACCGGCGGTCGGTACGGGTCAGCATGGGTGAGGTCTTCGCGGTGCCGTACGCCCGGGCGACAGCCTGGCCGGCGGCGCTGGCCACCATCCGTACCGCCGGGTTCCACCTGCTCGCGATGACGCCGACGCCGGACGCGGTGGCCGTGCAGCGGCTCGACGCCGGCCAGCGGGCCCGCCCGGCCCTGCTGCTCGGCGCGGAAGGGCCGGGGCTCAGCACGGCGGCGATCCAGGCCGCCGACGTACGGGTGTCGGTGCCGATGCGGCGCGGGGTCGATTCGCTCAACGTGGCCACGGCGGCGGCGGTGGCGTTCTGGGAACTGTGCCGCGACGACCCGCCCTGACCGAGCCGCCCTGACCGCCCTGACCGGTCCCCCTGACGCCTGATCTGACCGACCCGGACGCCTCAGGCGCGGGCCGGGGCGTTCGGGGCCGCCTGCACGCTCGGCACCATCCGCCCGGCCGACCAGGCCAGGCCGATACCGGCGGTCAACGCGAAGACCGCGCCGACGGTCTGCAGCGGGCCGGAGAACAGCCCGATGAAGCCGAGCAGCGGCGACGCCACGATCAGCAGCCAGCCGTCGAGCCGGTTGAACAGCTCCGACCGCAGCACGGCGGCGCCGGCCAGGAACCAGCCCAGGCTGTAGAGCGCGGCGCCGACCAGGGCCAGCGACCGGGCCGAGGTGCCGTAGACCACGGTGCCGTCGGGCAGTCCGGCGAACGGAACCATCAGTGCCGCGCCGGCCAGCCCGGTCAGCAGCGCCGCCACCGCCGTACCACGGCTGCGGGCCGCGGCGTGGATGCCGGCGATCGCGACGAGCGCGACCAGGCCGAGCCAGCTCGCCACCACCCAGGCGATCAGGTACGCGGGCCGCCCGTCGACCAGGTCCGGCGCCGGGTTGCCGCCGCGCAGGCCACTGAGGCTGCTCACCGCGAAGGCGACGGCGTACAGCGGCAACGCCCAGATGGCCACCCGGGTGAACCGGCGTACCGACCAGGCCCAGGCGGCGTTGGTGGCCGGCCCGGTGGGCGCGTGCTCCGGTGCGGCGGCGGCGACCACGGCGATCCCGGCGTCGCTGCGGGAGACCACCCGCATCGGTCCCGACCGGTTGGCCGCAGCGGCACTGGTCCGTGGCCGGGTGTTCCTGACGGCGCGCGTCATGGTGTCGTCCTCCCGCGCTGCCGGGGCCCGGTCGGGCCCCGGCGTGATCGTCACTGACGGCCTGATCGTGTCAGCCGCACCGGACACATATGCGGGAGTCGCTCGGATTTCCACCGGTAGGTGTGCGCGTCTTTCCACCGGTAGGTGTGCGCGTCCGGTAGGTGTGCGGGTCCCGGTCAGCGATCGACCGGTCGGTGCATGCGCGGCTCAGCGGCTCAGCCGCGTTCGGCCTCCGGTCGGGTCTGGCTGGCGTCGAACTGGCCGAGCAGTTCGGAGGCGGGCACCGGCTCCGGCGCGGGCAGCCCGGCCGGTCGGGCGTTTCCGCCGCTGCTGACCTGCTCGGCGGCGCGGACCTCGTCGTTGACCCGCTGCGCCTCGGCGGCTGCCGCCTCGGCCGCCTCGGCCGCCTCCCGCTCCACGGCAGAGGAGTCGACCTGCTGCGACGGCGCGTCGCCGACCATCTGGCTGAGCCCGCCGAGGGCACCACCGAGGCCTTCGAGCGCCTTGGTCAGCTCGGCCGGCACGATCCACACCTTGTTGGCCTGGCCATTGGCGATCTGCGGCAACGCCTGCAGGTACTGGTAGGCGAGCACCTTCTGGCTCGGGTTGGCCTGGTGGATGGCGTCGAAGACGGTACGGATCGCCTTCGCCTGCCCCTCGGCCTGCAGGATCCGGGCCTGCCGGTCACCGTCGGCGCGCAGCACCGACGCCTGCTTCTCGCCCTCGGCGGAGAGGATCTGCGACTGCTTGTGCCCTTCGGCGGTGAGGATCGCGGCGCGGCGGTCCCGCTCGGCGCGCATCTGCTTCTCCATCGAGTCACGGATGCTCGGCGGCGGCTCGATCGCCTTGATCTCCACCCGGGTGACCTTGATGCCCCACCGGCCGGTGGTCTCGTCGAGGACCCCGGACAGGTGCCGGTTGATCTCCTCCCGGCTGGTCAGCGCGCGCTCTAGGTCGAGCGAACCGATCACGTTGCGCAGCGTGGTGACGGTGAGCTGCTCGATGGCCTGCAAAAAGTTGGCGATCTCGTAGGTGGCGGCGCGCGGCTCGACCACCTTGAAGTACAGGACGGTGTCGATCGACACCACCAGGTTGTCGGAGGTGATCACCGGCTGCGGCGGGAAACTGACCACCTGCTCGCGCATGTCGACCTTGGCGCGGACGGTGTCGACGAACGGGACCAGCAGGTTCAGACCGGGCGTCATGGTGCGTTGGTAACGGCCGAGTCGTTCGACCACGTCCATCCGCTGTTGTGGCACGATCCGGACGGCCCGGATCAACGTGATGACCGTGATCAGGGCGATCGCCCCGACCAGTACCGCGATCGCTATGTCCATCGTCGCTCACCCTCTTCGGTGGAGGTGTTCCGCTACCGCGCGTCGCCGCCGGTCAGGTCACCGCCGGTGGCGTCGCCGCCGATGACGTCGCCGCCGATGACGTCGTCGCGCCAGACCAGGGCGGTGACGCCCTTGACCTCGATGACCCGTACCCGTTGTCCGGGGGTGAAGACCCCGATCCCGTCGTAGGACCGGGCGCTCCACAGCTCTCCGTCGATCTTGACCTGGCCGCCGTCGGCGTCGACCTGCTCCAGCACCAGCGCCGTGGCGCCCTCGATCGCCGCGACTCCGAACGGCTCGTCGCCGCTGGTCAGCGCCGCCGTGCGGTGCCGCTGGATGACCGGCCGGACGGCGAGCACGGTCAACGCGGAGACCGCGGCGAAGACCAGGGCCTGTGCGGCGACCGGTGCCCCCAGGGCCGCCGCGACCGCCGCTGCGAACGCGCCGGCGGCGAACATGACGAGGAACAGCGTCGCGGTGAACAACTCCGCGATCGCGAGCACGACGCCCAATACGATCCACAGGACGGGTTCCACATACCGATCGTGACATGTATGCGCACCAGCGGCGACCGCGGAATCGACATATCGGGCATATTTCGAGCCGGGCCAAACGGGAGCGACACACCGCTGTCAGGTCACCACGTACAGGAGTGTTGTGAGCGTGTCCACGTCCCTCTCCCCCGGCACCACCGGCATGATCGACACTGCGGTCGCCGAGACCCAGTCGTACGGCCGGGCACCCTCCGTCGTCCTCGGCGTGCTCCGGGGCCGGCGGCTGGTGCACGTCGCATCCGCCGGTGACCACCCGTCACCCCACCCCGACCTGCAGTACCGGATCGGCTCGATCACCAAGACCCTCACCGCCACCCTGGTGCTGCGGCTCCGCGACGCCGGTCGGCTCGACCTCGACGACCGGCTCCGCGACCACCTGCCCGACACCCCGTTCGAGCGGATCACCCTGCGCCAGCTCCTCGGCCACGCCGCCGGCCTGCAACGCGAACCGGACAGCGACGGCTGGTGGGAACGCACCACCGGCACCGACGTCGCCACCCTGCTGGCCGGGCTCGGACCGGACAAGGTGGCCTTCCCGCCGCACCGCACGTACCACTACTCGAACCTGGCGTACGGACTGCTCGGTGCCGCTCTGCACCGGATCACCGGCACGCCGTGGAGCGAACTGGTCGCCACCGACCTCCTCGACCCGCTCGGCATGACCCGCACCACCTACCACCCCACCGCCCCGTACGCCGCCGGCTACGTGGTGCACCCGTGGCACGGCACGCTGCGCGAGGAGCCCCGTACCGACACCGGAGCGATGGCCCCCGCCGGCCAGCTCTGGTCCACCGTCGACGACCTGAGCCGGTGGGCGGCGTTCCTCGCCGACCCGGACCCGGCGGTGCTCGACCCCGACACGATGGCGGAGATGTGCCTACCGGTCGCGATCAACGACCCGCAGCGGTGGACCGGCGGCCACGGGCTCGGTCCCGAGCTGTACCGGGTCGGGGAGCGGGTCTTCGCCGGGCACGGCGGTTCGATGCCCGGGTACGTGGCGCTGCTCGCCGTACACCGCGCCACCGGCACCGGCGTGGTCGCCTTCGCCAACTCGTACGGGTTCACCCAGGGCACCATTCGTGAGCTGGGGCTGCGGGTGCTGGCCGGAGTGCTCGACCGGGAACCGGCCGCGCCTCGTCCGTGGCGGCCGGGCACCCCGCCGCCGGCGGAGATCGACGCGATCTGCGGTCGGTGGTGGTGGATGGGGCGGGAGATGCAGCTCTCCTGGAACGCCGACGCCGCCGAGCTGGTCCTCACCCTGCTCGGGCCGGTGCAGCCGGTGACGTCGCGGTTCGCCGCAGCGGGCGTGGACCGCTGGCAGGGCCGCAGCGGCGCCCAGCAGGGCGAGATCCTCACCGTACGGCGTGGCCCGACCGGCACCCCGACGGCGCTGGACCTGGCCACCTTCGTCCTCACCCGCGACCCGGACGACCTCGGCTGACCGGCCGCCGCCGCACTACCGCAACGGGCGGTCGGCTCACTGCGGCGGTACGGTGACGAAGTCGATCAACCGCTCCATCGCGTTGATCAACGGTGTCTCCACGTCCTGGTAGCTGCGCACCGCGCCGAGGATCCGCCGCCACATCTGCGCCGGCTCGGCCACCCCGACCGCCGCGCAGACACCTTCCTTCCACGGCTGGCCGGGCGGGATCTGCGGCCACTGCCGCAGCCCGACCCGGTCCGGTTTCACCGCCTGCCACACGTCCACGTACGGATGCCCGGTCACCAGCACGTACGGCGAGGTGACCGCGGCGACGAGGCGGCTCTCCTTCGAACCGGGCACCAGATGGTCGACCAGGACCCCGAGGCGCCGCTGCGGCCCCGGCGCGAACGTCGCGACCTCGTCGGCCAGCGCGTCGATGCCGTCCAGCGGCTCGACCACCACACCTTCGATCCGCAGGTCGTCGCCCCAGATCCGCTCCACCAGAGCCGCGTCGTGGATCCCTTCGACCCAGATCCGGCTGGCCTGGGCGACCCGGGCCGGCCGGGATCCGACGGCGATCGAGCCGGAGGCGGTGCGCTGGCGCTGCCGGGGCGTGGCGGCGGCGGGTCGGGCCGGGCGCCGCAACGTCACCGGCTGGCCGTCGAGCAGGAACGCCGCCGGCTCGAGCGGAAAGTGCCGCCGCCGGCCGTGCCGGTCCTCCAGGGTCACCGCACCGGACTCGAAACCCACCACCGCCCCGCAGAAGCCGGAGTCGGCGTCCTCGACCACCAGGTCCAACTCCGCGTCCAGGACGGGAACGGCGCGCCGACGGCGCCAGTTGCCCGCCAGGACGTCGTCTCCGTACCGCCGGTCGCCATCCATCGCGGCAGGCTAACCCCGCCGGGCGGCACCGGGCACGACGACGCGCCGCAGGGGTGCGGCACCCGGCACGACGACGCGCCACAGGGTGCGCCGCCAGCGGAGTCGAGACAACCGGGGCGGCGGCACGTACCCTAGCCTGCATGTCCCCCGCAGTAGGCGCGGCCACCCTCGGGGCGCGCCGGTCCAGCCGATTCGTGGCCTGGGTCCGCGCATGGCGCGCCGGGCTGGTGCCGTACGACGAGATCGCCGACGAGATAGCCGGCGACGAGGAGCATCTGGTCGCCGACGCGCCCGGAGCCTGGACCGACCTGCCGTTGCGCGACGCGCTGCCCTGTTTCGCGAAGCTGGCGCCGGACGAGATCCGGTTGGTCCTGCCGGCACCCGGCGACCCGCGCGGGCTGCCCGGCCCCGGTGCGTTCACCGGCGCGGCGCTGCTGGCCGGTGAAGCGGTGGTGGCCCGGGGCCTGGGTGTCATCCCGGAGGTCCGCAGCCACACCTCGGGGTCGGGGGTGACCTTCGAGACGGTGCTCTGGCGGGTCTACCCGCTGCCCGACGAGTTGCCCGGCGGCGGGCGCACCGAGCCGGGCCCGGCCGAGGCGGAGGCCGACCTGTCCGCCGCCCTGGCCGAGGCGACCACGGCGTTGACCCGGCTGGACATCGCCCACTGGCGACCGGAACTGGCCGGCGCGTTGGCCGCGCTGCGCCGGCCCGACGGCGGCATGGACCTGCCGCCCGGATTCGACCCCCGGGCCCGTCGGCTGTTCGCCCGCGCCAGTGTGCTGGACCAGGTACTGGCGTTGGCCGAGCACGCGGCTCCCGGCGGCGCGGTCAACGGCTACGAGGCGCAGCAGCGGGATGCCGCGCTGCGACCGCTCACCGCCGCCTGCCGGCGGGCCCTAGTCGCCGCCTGCAACGCCCCGCTACGCCCCTGACCCCCGCGACGCAGCCCTGGCCCCCGCGACACAGCCCTGACCCCCGCCCCTGACACCCTCGACGATCTTGCAGTTATCGAGAGCTTTTGTCCGAGTTGTCCATCGATAAGTGCAAGATCGTCGCGATCATGCAAGGGCGGCGGTGCTCAGACCTCGTCGATCAGGTCGGCCACCGACGGGACGATCCGCGACGGACGGTACGGGTACCGGTCGATGTCGGCCCGGTTGCTGATCCCGGTGAGCACCAGGATCGTCTGCAGACCGGCCTCCAGCCCGCAGAGCACGTCGGTGTCCATCCGGTCACCGATCATCGCGGTGCTCTCCGAATGCGCGTCGATCGTGTTCAACGCCGACCGCATCATCATCGGGTTCGGCTTGCCGACGAAGTACGGCTCCACCCCGGTCGCCTTCGAGATCATCGCCGCCACCGAACCGGCCGCCGGCAGGGCACCCTCGGTCGACGGCCCGGTCGGATCCGGGTTGGTGCAGATGAACCGGGCCCCGTCGTTGATCAGCCGGACCGCCTTGGTGATCGCCTCGAAGCTGTAGGTCCGGGTCTCCCCCAGCACGACGTAGTCCGGGGCGTAGTCACTCAGGATGTAACCGACCGCGTGCATCGCCGTGGTCAGACCGGCTTCGCCGATCACGTACGCGGTGCCGCCCGGCCGCTGGTCGGCCAGGAACTGGGCGGTCGCCAACGCCGCCGTCCAGATCGCCTGCTCCGGCACGTCGAAGCCCATCCGGGTGAGCCGGGCCTGCAGGTCACGTGGGGTGTAGATGGAGTTGTTCGTCAACACCAGGAACGGCTTGCCGGAGGCACGTAGCCGGTTGATGAACTCCGGTGCGCCAGGGACCGGCTGGCCTTCGTGCACCAGCACGCCGTCCATGTCGGTCAGCCAGCTCTCGACGGGTTTGCGGTCGGTCACGACGGTCTCCGGGGGGTGGTCGCGGAAGTGCAGCAGTTCACCGGGCAGGTGTCCCAGACCGGCAGCGTACCCAGCCGCTGCCGGGTCACCGTACCGTCCGGGCTCAGCCGTTCGCGCACCAGATCACGCACCATCGACACGAACGCCGGATGGGTCCCCGGCGTGCCGGCCCGCACGTACGTCAACCCGAGCTCCTTGGCGGTCGCCGCCGCCTCGGTGTCCAGGTCCCAGACCACTTCGAGATGGTCGGAGACGAACCCGACCGGGCTGACCACCACGGCGGTGACGCCCTGCCCGGCCAGGTCCCGCAGGTGGTCGTTGACGTCCGGCTCCAGCCACGGCACCTGCGGCGGCCCGGACCGGCTCTGCCAGACCAGGTCGTACGGCAGGTCGGGGGCAGCCTCGGCGGCGACCAGCCGGGCGGTCTCGGCCAGCTGGGCCTGGTATCGCCCACCTTCCGGGCCCGCCACCGCAGCCATCGAGGTCGGAATCGAGTGGGCGGTGAACACCAGCCGGGTGCGCTGGCGTACCGCCGGGTCGAGGGTGGCCAGCGCGGCCCGGACCGCTTCGGCGTGCGGCAGGACGAACCCGGGGTGGTCGTGGAACTGGCGCAGCTTGTCGATCACCGGAGCGTCCGGGCCGACCGCCGCCCGGGCCGCCGCGATGTCCTCCCAGTACTGCCGACACGAGGAGTAGCCGCCGTAGGCACTGGTGGCGAAGGCGAGCGCGCGGCGCACCCCGTCGTCGCGCATCCGGGCCACCGTGTCGGCCAGCATCGGATGCCAGTTCCGGTTGCCCCAGTAGACCGGCAGGTCGACGCCGTGCGCGGCGAGGTCGGCCCGGATCGCGGCGAGCAGGTCCCGGCACTGCTGGTTGATCGGCGACACCCCGCCGAAGTGCTGATAGTGCTCGGCGACCTCGGCGAGCCGCTCCGGCGGCACGTTGCGCCCCCGGGTGACGTTGTGCAGAAACGGCAGCACGTCGTCGGGCCCTTCCGGGCCGCCGAACGACAGCAGGACCAATGCGTCGTACGCCATGACGCCATTGTTCCTGGTCCGACGCGCGCCGTCGGCGGCGCACCCCGGATCGCTCCGCCGGTCGGCCCGCCGGTCACGCCCCGATGGCGTGGAAACCCCCGTCGACGTGCACGATCTCACCGGTGGTCGCCGGGAACCAGTCCGACAGCAACGCCAGGCAGGCCCGCGCGGCCGGCTCCTGGTCGGTCAACTGCCAGCCCAGCGGCGCCCGCTCGGTCCAGGCGTGTTCGAAGGCCTCGAACCCGGGGATCGACTTGGCCGCCATCGTGCGCAGCGGACCAGCGGAGACCAGGTTGCTGCGGATGCCCTTCGGCCCCAGGTGCAGCGCCAGGTACCGGGAGGCGGACTCCAGGCCGGCCTTGGCCACGCCCATCCAGTCGTACACCGGCCAGGCCAGGGTGGCGTCGAAGGTGAGTCCGACGACCGCGCCGCCCGGGCGCATCAGCGGCAGCGCCGCCATCGCCAACGACTTGTACGAGTAGGTGGAGACGTGCAGCGCGGTGGCCACATCTTCCCAGGGCGCGTCGAGGAATCCGCCACCGAGGCAGCTCTGCGGGGCGAACCCGATCGAGTGCACCACCCCGTCGAGGCCGTCGACGTGCTCGCGGACCCGGTCGGGCAGGGCGGCGAGGTGGTCGACGTTGGTCACGTCCAGCTCGATCACCGGGGCCTCGGCGGGCAGCCGCTTGGCGATCCGCTCGACCAGGGACATCCGGCCGAACCCGGTCAGCACGACGGTGGCGCCGTTCTCCTGGGCCAGTTTGGCCACCGAGAAGGCGATCGACTGGTCGGTGATGACACCGGTGACGAGCAGCCGCTTACCGGCCAGCAGTGCGGACACAGGGTTCTCCGTTCGATGGTCGGTGATCAGTGGTCGGTGGAGCCGGAAGGTGAAGCCGATGGACCCGGGATGCGATGGGCGGAGCTGCCGTCAGTGGCCCATGCCGAGGCCACCGTCGACCGGGATGACCGCCCCGGAGATGTAACTGGCGCCGTCACCGGCGAGCCACGTCACCGCTGCGGCCACCTCGTCGGCGGCGGCGAACCGGCCCGCCGGGATCGCCTTGCGGTACTCGGCCTTGCGGTCCTCGGGCAACGCGGCGGTCATGTCGGTCTCCACGTAGCCCGGGGCGACCACGTTGGCGGTGATGTTGCGGGCACCCAGCTCGCGGGTGATCGACCGGGCCATGCCGACCAGTCCGGCCTTGCTGGCCGCGTAGTTGACCTGCCCGGGTGAGCCGAGCAGGCCGACCACCGACGAGATGAAGATCAGCCGGCCCCAGCGGGCCCGCAGCATCTTCGTCGAGGCCCGCTTCGCGCACCGGTACGCACCGGTCAGGTTGGTGTCCAGCACCGAGGTGAACTGCTCCTCGGACATCCGCAGCAGCAGCGTGTCGTCGGTGATGCCGGCGTTGGCGACCAGCACCTCGACCGGGCCGAGCTCGCCTTCGACCGCGCTGAACGCCTGGTCGACGGAGTCGGCGTCGGTGACGTCGCAGCGGACGCCGAGCAGGCCGGACTGCTCGTCGAAGCTCGACCGGTAGGTGACCGCGACCCGGTCGCCCTGCTTCGCGAACGCCTGCGCGATGGCCAGGCCGATTCCTCGGTTACCGCCGGTGACCAGTACGGTACGGGCCACGTTCCCCCCTCGTCATGAATGATCCGGCTTTGGAGACTAGGTGCTACCGCCGGGTAAGCAGTAACCCGGGGGTACTAGCCCCCTGGTGTCACGACAGGCGGCCGATCCGGTCGTAGCCTCGCGATGGTGACAGCCGTGAGCACCAGTGCGATCGGGCAGGTCCGGCAGACGTGGCGTCAGCTGATCTGGGGGCCGGACTATCCGCCGCTGCCCGCCACCGCCCCACCCGGTCGGTGGCGGGCAGCCGGCCGATGGCTGGCGTTCGCCCTGTTCCTGCTCCTCAGCGCGGTGGCGATGCTCGACCTGCACGAGATCAGTCACCTGCCGGGACCACTCGGACCGGTCCTCGGCTTCGTCAGCGTCGCACCGGCGGCGCTCGCCTACCTCCGGCCGTTGCGGGCCTGGCAGGTCTCGTTCCTGCTGCTGTTCCCCGGCATGGTCCTGTATCCGTACGGGATTCCGTGGAGCCCTTTCCAGCTGCTGGCCCTGCTGTCCGTACTGGCCACTCTCGCCCTGCGGGCCGAGCTGCGGGTCTCGGCGACGGCCGGAGCGGTGACCGCGCTGCCCGTACTCGTGTTCACCGGCTCGGACGTCATGTACGTGCTGGTCGGACTGATCGCGCTGGTCGTCGCGGTCGCGGACCAGGTACGCCGACGTCGCGCCAGCCAGCACGCGCTGGCCAGCCAGACCGTCGTCACCCAGCAGGAGCAGCAGCGGCGGGCGGTACTGGAGGAACGGGCCCGGATCGCCCGGGAGATGCACGACGTCGTCGCCCACCACATGTCGATGATCGCCGTGCAGGCGGAGACCGCGCCGTACCGGCTGGCCGGGATGACCACGCCGACCCGCGACGAGTTCACCGCGATCGCCGGTGCCGCCCGCAGCGCGCTCGCCGACATGCGCCGGCTGCTCGGGGTGCTGCGCAGCGAAACCGAACGGGCCCAGCGCAGCCCGCAGCCCGGCCTGGCCGACGTCGCCGAGATGGTCGACTCCGCCCGCCGGGCCGGACTCGACGTCGCACTGGAGACGGACCCGCGCCTGGCCACGCACACCGTGGCCGAACCGGTCGGGTTGGCGGCCTACCGGATCGTGCAGGAGGCGTTGACCAACGCCGGGCGGCACGCACCCGGGGCGAAGGTCCGCGTCGAGCTGCGGACCACGGTCGCGCGGCTGGTGGTACGGGTCAGCAACGGGCCCGCCCAGCTGGCCGCCGGTCGGGAACGCTCCACCGGGGGGCATGGGCTGATCGGGATGCGGGAACGGGCCGAGCTGCTGGGCGGCACCTTCACGGCCGGTCCGGACGGCCGGACCGGCTTCGTGGTCACCGCCTGGCTGCCGTACCGCCCGACCGACACCGCCGTCGACGGCACCACCGGTGCTGACGCCGACGGCGGCGCTGACCCGGACCGGCCCACCGGGTAGCGTGCTGGCGACGAGCGAAGGACGACATGATCAAAGTGTTGATCGCCGACGACCAGGCGATGGTCCGGCAGGGTTTCGGTGCTCTGCTCGGTGCCCAACCGGACCTGGTGGTGGTCGGTGACGCCGCCAACGGAGCCGACGCGGTCAGCGCGGCCCGCCGCCTCGACCCCGACGTGGTGCTGATGGATGTCCGGATGCCGGTGCTGGACGGGATCGCCGCCACCCGGCAGCTGCTCGACGGGCGGTCCCGCGACGAACCGCCCCGGGTGCTGATCCTCACCACGTTCGACCTCGACGACTACGTCTACGAAGCGCTGCGGGCCGGGGCCAGCGGGTTCCTGCTCAAGGACGCGCCTGCGGCCGACCTGGTCAACGCCGTACGGGTGGTGGCCGCCGGCGAGGGGCTGCTGTCGCCGTCGGTCACCCGCCGACTGATCGCCGAGTTCGCCACCCGCCCCGGGCAGCACCGTCCCCGACCGGTGTCGCTGACCTCGCTGACCGACCGGGAGACCGAGGTGCTGCGGTTGATCGCCCGGGGCCGGTCCAACGGCGAGATCGCCGCCGACCTGGTCGTGGCGGAGCAGACGGTCAAGACCCACGTCGGACGGATCCTCAGCAAACTCGGCGTCCGCGACCGGGCACAGGCGGTCGTCGTCGCCTACGAGTCGGGACTGGTCACCGCCGGCGAATAGCCCCCTGGTACGACGCCGAACCTGGCTCCGCGGCACGACGCGGGCGGACACACCCGCGCCGCAGGCTCATCGGTATGCGTATCCGTCTGATCGCCCTCGCAACGATGTGCGGCGCCACGCTGGCCACCGCGCCGGCCGGGCAGGCCGCACTCTGGCCGGACACCGCCGGACGGCAGTTCCTGGCGTTCGATGCCACCGGTGACGGCACCGCCGTCGAGGCCGTCGGCGACCTGTCGACCGCCCGTCGGATCGCGGTGCTGATCCCCGGCACGGACAACACCCTGGCCACGTTCGACCGAGGCCTCGGCGGAGTCACCCACCGCGCACCAGCGGTGCAGGCCCGGGTGCTGTACGCAGCGGCGCAGCGGCGCGAGGCGCGTACCGCCGTCGTCGCCTGGCTCGGTTACGACCCGCCGGAAGGGTTCGGGCCGGCGGCACTGCGCTGGGGTCGGGCCGAGGCCGGTGCGGCCGCGCTGATCGCATTCGTCGCCGACCTGTGCCGACGCCAGCCGGCCGCCTCCGTCGTGGTGATCGGGCACAGCTACGGCGCGCTGGTGGCCGGGCTGGCCGCAGCACGGCTCGACGGCTGTGTCACCGATCTCGTCGCACTCGCTGCCCCCGGGATGGGCGCGGCGCACGTCGCCGACCTCGGCACCGGCGCCGAGGTCTGGCACGCCACTGCCGCCGACGACTGGATTCGGCGGGTACCGGCGGTGCGGTGGGCCGGATTCGGGCACGGGACGGCACCGGCGGACCCGACGTTCGGCGCCCGGCCGCTGCCGACCGACGGTGTCGACGGGCACGACGGCTACCTGCGGCCCGGCAGCGGCACGTTGGACGCCGTCGCCGACCTGCTCGCCGCCGACCCGACCCGGTCCGGCACGTGGCTCACGGCGGTGGCCCGATGAACCCGGCGCAGCCGATGAGCCTGACGACGCCACCGGAAGCCACCGCGCCACCGGAAGCCACGGCGCCGACTACGGTGCCACCGGGCCCGGCGCGATCGGCGGATCCGGTGCGCCCACGGCGGGAGCCAGTCGTCGACCTGGTCCGGGCGCTGGCCATCATCGGGATCGTCGCCGGACACTGGTGGGTGACCGCCCTGGTACTCACCGGCGACGGGCTGCTGCGCGTCGACAGCCCGCTGATCGACATGCCCTGGCTGAATCCGTTGACCTGGCTGCCGCAGACCCTCGGGCTGCTGTTCTTCGCCGCCGGATTCGCCGCCACCCGTAGCATCGGGTCGCACGGCGGCGGGTCGCACGGGCGTGGCGGATCGCTGCGGACGTTGCGCGCTCCGCTGCTGGGATTCGCCGCAGGTCTGGCGCTGGCACTGGTCGTCGGCTATCTCGTCGGCGCGCCCACCGACAGCCTGGTGACCGTGGCGAAGCTGGCGGTCAGTCCGTTGTGGTTCCTCGCGGTGCTGCTGGTCCTGCGGGCGCTCTGCGGCCCACTGCTGCGCGGCGTCCGGCACAGCCCGGAGCGGGCCTTCGTGACCGTCACACCGGCCGCGCTGTCGGCGGTCACCATCGTGGTCGCCGCCGACGCCGGGCACCTGCCGCCGATGCTGGCCGTCGTCGCCGCCTGGGCCCTGCCGTTCCTCGCCGGTGGGCTGCTGGCCGTGTACGGGCCGCCGCCGACCCGGTACGCCGTCGGCCTGCTCATCGGCGGGGTGGCGGTGCTGCTGGCTTTGACCGTGGTCGGCGGGTACCCGGCCAGCGCGGTGGGCCTGCCGGGCCAGGACCGGTCCAACCTGAACCCGCCGTCGCTGGCGACCCTGGCGTTGGTGGCCGCGCAGCTCGGTGCCGCCACGCTGGCGCTGCGGCACCTGCGGGGCCGGATCGACACCACCGCCCGGTGGTGGGCGCCGGTCGCAGCGGTGAACCGGCACGCGATGGGCATCTACCTGTGGCACCAGCCGGTGCTGGTCGGGTCGACGTTCGTCGCACTGTGGATCGCCGACGGCAGCCCGGTCGCCGGTCTGCACACACCGCCGGACGGTCCCGGCTGGCTCGCCGACCGGGCCGTCCATCTGCCGATTCTCGCGGTCGCACTGATCGCGCTGCTGCGGATTGTGCCGACGCGCCGGCCCGGGTGTACGCTCTTGCCCGGTTCAACGCCCGGACGACCTGTGGAGGTGATCGCTGTGCGAGATAGCGATCCTCCGAGTCGTCGCCGGGTCACCGGTCGAGCGCGCTGACAGCGGCGCGGCTCCCGGTGCACCCGTGCGGTCCACCCGTGTCGCCCGTCAGCCCGCCTGCCGGTCACCCCGACCTCGGGGTGACCGCCCCGTCGCCGGAGCCCGCCCACGATGAACCGTTACGTCGCCCCGTTGGGATTCACCCTGGCCGCCGTCTGGATCGCCGTCATCTTCGTGCTGGCCAGCAGTGCCAGGTGAGGATCCGGCCGGCCGGTGGCCACGCCACCGGCCGGCCGGATCAGCCCGTCCCGGCCCACCCGAGCTCGGGCAGCTCACGGCAGCCGCGACGTCCACACCAGACTCAGCGCCGCCGAGCCCAGCGCCAGCAGCAGCGCCAGGGCCGCGTACCACTGGGTGATCTCCCGGGGCACGGTCCGCTGCCCGATCGACGAGCCCATGTCCTCGTACACCTGGCTGAGCTCGGTGGCGGTCGCCGCCTCGTAGAAGTAGCCGCTGGTCGCCTCGGCGAGCTCCGCCAGGGCGAACCGGTCCACCGGCACCCGCTGCACCTGGCCGCCGATGCGTACCTGGCCGTCGTCGGTGCCGAACGCGATCGTCGACACCGGCACGTTGGCGGCGGCCGCCGAGGCCGCCGCCTCCTCGACGGACCGACCTGAGGTGCGGTAGCCGTCCGAGAGCAGCACGATCCGCGCCGGCGGCGGCCCCTGGGCACCGTCGGTCGGCACCATCCGGATCGCCTCCAGCGAGGTGAAGACCGCCTCGCCGGTGGCCGTCGCCTCGGCCAGCACCAGCCCGTCGATCGCCTGGGTCACCGCCGGCCGGTCCTTGGTCGGAGCGACCAGGACGTTCGCCGACTTCGCGAACGCGACCAACCCGATGTTGTACCCCTCCGGCAGTTCCGCGACGAACTCCTTGGCCGCCTGCTGCGCCGCCTCGATCCGGCTCGGCGCGACGTCGTCGGCCTCCATCGACAGGGAGACGTCGATGGCGAGGATGACGGTGGCCCGTTCCAGCGACTCCTCGGCGTCGATCGACGGCCGGGCCAGGGCCGAGGCCAGCACCAGCAGGCTGAGCAGGAACGCGCCGGCGGCCAGATGCCGACGCCAGCCGAGGCCCTTGGGGGCGAGGGTACGCAGCAGGTCCACGTTGGTGAACCGCACCGCGTAGGCCTTGCGGCGGAACTGCCGCCAGACGTACACGCCGGCGATGGCGAGTACCGGCAGGAGGGCGAGCAGCCACCACGGCTGCAGGAAACGGATCATCGAGCTTCGCTTTCCGGGCGCGGGGCGGGGGCCGGGCGGGCGATGCCACGGGTACGGGCGTGCCGCTGCCCGGCGACGAACCGGACGATGTCCAGCAGCCAGTCCGAATCGGTACGCAGCCGCAGGTGCGCGGCACCGGCACCGCGCAGCGTCTGGGCGATCTCGGCCCGCTGCGCGGCAGCGGCCTCGGCGTAGCGTCGGCGCAGTCGGGGGTCGGCGGTCTGCACCTCGTGCAGCATGCCGGTCTCCGGGTCGGTCAACTCCACCACACCGATGTCGGGCAGCGCCAACTCGACCGGGTCGAGCACCTCGACGGCGAGCACGTCGTGGCGGACGGCGAGTTTGCGGACCGCCCGGCCCCACTGGTGCGGCGGGGCCATGAAGTCGGAGATGACCACCGCGACACCACGGCGACGCGGTGGCCGGTTGAGCATGTCGATCAGGGCACCGAGGTCGCTGCGGCCGGGCCGCGACGGTGTGCCGGCGATCGCCCGCAGCAGCCCGTGTGCCTCCTTGCGGCCGGTACGCGCGGGCAGCCGACGCGTCGACCCGCCCTGCGCCGGGGCACCGGTGCCGAGCACCGCACCGACCCGGTTGCCGCCTCGGGCGCTCAGGTGCACCATCGCGGCCGCCGCCGCGACCACCAGGTCCCGCTTGAGGCAGCGGGCGGTGCCGAAGTCGAGGCTGGCCGACAGGTCGACCGCGATCCAGGCCTCCAACTCCCGGTCGGCGACGGTACGGCGGACGTGCGCCACGGTGGTCCGCGCGGTGACCGGCCAGTCCATCCGCCGAACGTCGTCACCGGGGCGGTACTCGGTGGACTCGCCGGCTTCGCTGCCCGGCCCGGGCAGCAGCCCCACGTAGTCGCCCTGCAGCAGCCCGTCGAGCCGGCGGGTGACAGTCAGGTAGAGCCGGGAGAGGACCGCCTCGGACCGGTCGGCGGGTGCGGTCACGGCAGCTGTCCGGGCCACGGGCCGACGCCCTGTGGCGCCACCGGACCGCCCGACGGCAGCGGCATTCCCGGCTGCCCAGCGACACCCGGCTGCCCGGCACCCGGCGGCGCGGCACCCGGCGGCGCGGTCGCGTTCTGCCGGGGGGCGACCGTCGGCAGTGGCACCGTGGACATGACCCGTCCGACGATGTGGTCGGCCGGCACGTCGTCGGCGAGCGCGTCGTAGCTGAGCACCAGCCGGTGTCGCAAGATGTCGGGCGCGATGTCCTGCACGTCCTGCGGCAGCGCGTAGTCACGGCCCCGCAGCATCGCCAGGGCGCGGGTGGCGCGGACGATGCCGAGCGAGGCACGGGGGCTGGCGCCGTACTGGATGAGCTGGGCGACGTCGGGCATGCCGTGCTCGGCCGGCGACCGGGTGGCCAGCACCAGCCGTACCGTGTAGTCGACCAGGGCGTTGTGTACGAAGACCTTGTCGGCCTTGCGCTGCAGGTCGATCAGGTCGGTCGGGGAGAACACCACGCTCGGCTGCGGCGCCTCGACGCCCATCCGGTAGACGATCTCACGTTCCTCGGCATCGGTCGGGTAGCCCACGACGATCTTCATCAGGAACCGGTCCCGCTGCGCCTCCGGCAGCGGATAGACGCCTTCCTGCTCGATCGGGTTCTGGGTGGCCATCACCAGGAACGGATCGGGCACCGGGTGGGTCTGCCCACCCAAGGAGACCTGCCGTTCACTCATCACCTCGAGCAACGCCGACTGCACCTTGGCCGGTGCCCGGTTGATCTCGTCGGCCAACAGAAAGTTGACGAAGACCGGCCCGAGTTCGATGTCGAACTTCTCGCTGGACTGCCGGTAGATGCGGGTGCCGACCAGGTCGGCCGGCACCAGGTCCGGGGTGAACTGGACACGGGCGAAGGACCCACCGACGACGGTCGCGAGGGTCTCCACAGCGAGGGTCTTCGCCACGCCGGGAACCCCTTCGAGCAGGCAGTGCCCTCGGGCCAGCAGCGCGACGAACATCCGCTCGACCATCCGGTCCTGCCCGACGATCACTCGTTTGACCTCGAACATCGCCCGTTCGAGCAGGGTCGCGTCGGTCGCCGGACTCGCGCCGGGTTGCGGCCCGGCACCGGTCGGGGTCGATGATTCGGGCGTGGTCGGCTGGGCCACCGGTCCTCCACAGCGTGGTTCTGGCGTCGTCGGTCGAAAGGGTCGTGCCGCCCTAAGCGTCGCACGCCGGCTCGAACCTATGGGCAGGGGCCGAGAAAGCACCGTCAGGTGGGTAGACACAAGGGGGATCGGCGTGTGTACGATTCAGCCGTCGCCGGGCGGCTTCCCCCGTGGCCGCCCGGCGCTTACGCCAATCAGGCTTTCTACACTCGGCGTGTGACCGCAGTTTCCGATTCCGCCGACAGCGCGCCCGCCGACCCACTGATCTGCTCGGCCAAAGGCTGCCGCGCGGCGGCGACGTGGGCGCTGCGGTGGAACAATCCCCGGCTGCACACCCCCGACCGGCGCAAGACCTGGCTGGCCTGCGCGCAGCATCAGGACCGCCTCGGCGACTTCCTGCGGGCGCGCGGATTCCTCCGTGAGGTGGCACCGCTTGGCTGATCGCCTACGCTCGTAAGGGTGAGTGAACCCTCCGCTGCTCCGGCAGCCCCGATCAGCCCGCTGGAGCCCTGGCCCGACACGGTGCAGTGGCAGCCGGTCTCCCGCGACCTGATCTGGGTCGAGTTGATCCGGCTGGCCATCGGAATGAGTTTCCTGCTGGTCGGTCTCGGAATCGGCTGGGCGTTGACCGGGTTCTGGTTCATCGGCGTCGGGTTCGCCGCAGCGGTGCTGTTGACGGTGCTGCGGGTGGTGACGACCATACGAGCGGTCCACGCCTGGGGGTACGCCGAACGCGACGACGATCTGCTGGTGCGCCACGGACTGCTGGTGCGGCGGCTGTCGATCGTGCCGTACGCCCGGATGCAGTTCGTCGACGTCTCCGCCGGCCCGCTGGAACGGGCCTTCGACCTGGCCACGGTGCAACTGCACACGGCCGCGGCGGCCAGCGACGCCCGGGTGCCGGGGCTGCGCCCGGCGGAGGCGTCCCGGCTACGCGACCGGCTGACCGCACTCGGCGAGGTCCGGGCGGAAGGGCTGTGACCCAGCCACCGGCGCACCCGCCGACCGGGCCGGTGCCCTACCCCCCGCCGACCGGACCGGTGCCGTACCCGCTGCCGGGGCAGGTCTTTCCGCCGCCGGTGCCACCGGAGGAGCCACGCCAGCGGCTGCACCCGCTGAGCCCGGTACTCAAGGGCAGCCGGGCCCTGGCGGTGATCATCGCCGGACTCTCCTGGCAGACGCTCGGCCGGGTCGGCTTCGGCCGCTTCGCGCTGCTGGTCGTCCTCTGCCTGCTCGGCTACCTGGCGATAGCGGTGGTCAGCTGGTACAACACCGGCTACCACGTGGTCGGCCGGGAGCTGCGCATCCACGAGGGGCTGCTGTGGCGGCGGACCCGGGCCATCCCGTTGGAGCGACTGCAGGCCGTGGAGGTGGTCCGGCCGCTGCTCGCCCAGTTGACCGGCCTGGCCGAGCTGCGCCTGGAGGTGGTCGGCGGCGGCCAGACCGAGGCGCCGTTGGCGTACCTCACCGTCGCGGACGCCGCCGCGCTGCGGGCCCGGCTGCTCGCGCTCGCCGGCCGTGGTGCCCCCGCCGGGTCCGTGCCGGCTGCGGCCACAGACGACGGTACGCCGGCCAGCCTGCCCGACCCGTCGGCTCCCCCACCCGGCCGGCTGCTGCACACCGTCACCAACCGGGACCTGCTGATCAGTCAGCTGCTCACCCCGCAGACGATGTTCCTGCCGTTCGGGGTGGCCTTCGTCATCACCCAGTTCGCGATGGACGTCACCTGGTCGTTCATCGCGGTCGCCAGCACCTTGACCGCCACCGCCGGCGTGCTGATGCAGCCCATCCGGCGGGTGCTCAACGACTGGAACTTCCGGCTGGCCCGCGACGAGGTCGGGCTGCGGGTCCGCCACGGGCTGACCGAGACCCGGTCGCAGACCGTGCCGCTGCACCGGCTGCAGGCGATCGGGGTGACCTGGCCGCTGTTGTGGCGTAGGAAGAAGTGGCTGCGGATGCGGTTGCACGTCGCCGGCTACGCCGCACCGGACACCCAGGGCGCCAGCAACCAGTCCGACCAGTTGCTGCCGGTCGGTGACCTGGCCACCGCGAACCGCATCCTCGTCGACGTGCTGCCCGGCATCGCGCTCGACACGTTGACGATGACGCCGCCGCCCCGGCGGGCCCGCTGGCTCAACCCGTTGGCGCAGCCGAAACTCGGTGCCGGGCTCGCCGACGACGTGTTCAGTGTCCGCAGTGGGCTGTTGACCCGGCAGATGCTGGTCGTGCCGTACGCGCGGATGCAGAGCGTCCGGGTGCTCCGGGGTCCGTTGCAGCGACTGCTCGGGTTGGCCACGGTCTACGCCGACACCGCCGGCGGACCGAGCGCCTACGCGAAGGACCGCGACGTGGCAGAGGCGTGGTGGCTGGCGGAGCAGCTCACCGAGCGGGCGCGCGCCGCCCGCGGCACGCCGGCTGAGCCGGCCCCGCCCGCCGAACCGCACCCGCCGGCTGAGCCGGCGGCACCGACCGAGCCGCCGGCCGAGCCACGACCGTCGATCTAGAAGGATCATGGTCGATACACCGGCCAGATCCTTCTAGATCAGCTGGCGGACGAGGGCAGGCAGCACCGTACCGATCGGTTCACGCAGCACCGCGTCGGCGATCGCGTCGTACGGGGTCGTCGCCGCGTTGACGATCACCACCCGGGCACCGGCCTCGGCGGCGATCTCCACCAGCCCGGCGGCCGGCTGCACGGTCAGCGACGTCCCGACGGCGAGCAGCAGGTCGCAGCGTTCGGCGGCACGCACCGCCCGGCGCAGGGTGGGTCCGTGCAACGACTGGCCGAACGAGATCGTCGCCGCCTTCAGGATGCCGCCGCACAGGCGGCAGTCCGGGTCGTCCTCACCGGCGGCGACCCGGGCCAGCGCCTCGTCCATGCCGGTCCGGTCGTCGCAGCTCAGGCACTCGACCTCGGACATCGTGCCGTGGATCTCGATCACCTTGTCCGGGCTGTTGCCGGCGCGTTGGTGCAGGCCGTCGATGTTCTGGGTGACGATCGCGGCCAGCCGGCCGGACCGCTCCAGCTCCACCAGGCTCGCGTGGCCGGCGTTCGGCTGCGCCGACCAGGCCGGATGGTCCCGGCGGCCGATCCAGGACCGTCGCCGGATCGCCGGGTCGGCGACGTACGCGTCGAGGGTGAACAGCTTGGCCGCCTCCGGGTCCCGGGTCCAGACGCCGTTGGGGCCCCGGAAGTCGGGTATCCCGGAGTCGGTGGAGATGCCGGCCCCGGTCAACGCCAGTACCCCTCGGGCGGCGGCCAGCCACCCCGCCACCTCGTCGACCGCCGTCGTGCTGGAAAGTTCCGACATCCTCCGACGGTAACCGGTACGTCGTCCGCAATGGCGACAGCAGTCCGGCGAAGGGAACCGGCGTACATGTATGCACTTCAGCCGGTATTCCTGTGAGGAATAACTATTCCTCACAGGAATACCGGCTGGACCCGTACCTGCCTGCGCCGAGGTGACATTGGGTGACAGATCAGCCACCCAGGGTCGAGCGGCCCGGGGTCGGCTAACGGGGGTCGACCGGCTACGGGGCCCAGGCGGGAGTTACCTCCCAGGTGACGTCCGCCGTCCAGCTGGTCGGCGAATTCCAGCCAGGGCCTCCCGCGCCGTCGCTGAGCCAGATCTCGGCCGCGTAGTGGCGCAGGAACGAGCCCGGATAGTTGTACGACTCCAACGACACACCGCTGCCGGTCAGCCCACCTCGGGCACACCAGGTGGCGTCGGCGCGCAGCAGCGCGGTGCCGTCGTCGGGCGAGTTGCGGACCCGGGAGTCGGCGTGCCGCAGATACTGGCCTGGAAAGTTCACCGACTCGAAGGAGTAGCACGCCGGGTCGGCCAGACCGGGCCGGATCGCGTACGTCGCGTCGTCCTTGAGCAGTTGCGGGCTGTCGGCGGTGACCACGTCGGTGTAGGCCAGGCTGTCGCGGTGCCGCAGGTAGCGGTCGGTGAAACCGGGTGTGGTGACCCGCAGCGACTGGCGGGTGTCCAACGGCAGGGCAACCGGTGCCCGCGACGGCAGCGCCCGCGAGGTGGCGATCAGCGCCAGGTTGGCCGCCCGTACCCGGGCCTCGTCCATCTTGACCACCTGCCGGTCGTACGTGAGGAAGCCGTTCAGCTCGCCCTCGACGTCGGTGATCTCGGTGTAGACGGCGGCGCTGAGCCCTCGGCCGACCATCAGGTTGGTGGCGCCCTGGATCAGACCCACGTAGCGGTCGGTCAACGCGGCCGGGGTCGGCTGCCACTCGTACGCCTGGAAGTTGCCGTTGGGGCTGTATTCGTGGCCCGGCACCCGCAGCCCGGGGCCGCCGAACTCGCCGAGCACGGAGATCCGCCCGCCGGTCGGCGCCGGCGCGCCGGGTCCGACGTAGACGTGCCAGTCGTCCATGTCGCCGTTGCCGGGGTTGCCCAGCGACTGGCAGCAGTTGTACCCGCTGTGGGTGTTGACCAGCCGGGTCGGGTCGAGGTCCTTGACCGCCTGGCCGACCCGGATCGTGTCCGCCAGGGCCCGCTCCCCCCAGCCTTCGTTGTAGACGACGTAGGCGACCACCGACGGCGAATTGCGGTGCTCGCCGACGATCTCACGCGCCTCGGCCTCGAACTGGGCCTGCTGCGCGTCGGTCGGGTCGACGTCCTGGGCGGTCAGCGACGGGATGTCCTGCCAGACCAGTAGGCCGAGCCGGTCGGCGTGGTAGAACCAGCGCTGCGGTTCGACCTTGATGTGCTTGCGCACCATGTTGAACCCGAGGTCCTTGTGTCTGCGCAGGTCGAAGGCGAGCGCTTCGTCGGTCGGTGCGGTGTAGACGCCGTCGGGCCAGTAGCCCTGGTCGAGGGTGCCGAGCTGGAAGACGAACTCGCCGTTGAGAGTCGGTCGCGGCACCCCGTCGATCATCCGTACGCCGATCTCCCGCATGCCGAAGTAGTGGGTGGTCCGGTCGACGACCCGGCCATGACGGTCACGCAGAGTGACCCGCAGGTCGTAGAGGAACGGGTCGTCCGGGGACCAGAGGCGGGCGTTCGGCACCGGTACGGCGAACTCGCTGAACCCGCCGGTGGCGGCACCGACGACGGTCCCACCGGCGAGGGCCTCGGCGCGGACGGTGTGGCCGGTGGCGTTGCCCCGGGTGGCGACCCGGACCCGGATGGTGTTGCTGGCCAGGTCGGGGCGCAGGTCGACGTCGCTGATCGAGGTGGTCGGGGTGGGTTCCAGCCAGACGGTCTGCCAGATGCCCGAGGCCGGCGTGTAGAAGATCCCACCCGGTGTGCGGGTCTGTTTGCCGATCGGCGGCAGGCTGCCGTGCTGGCGGCTGTCGGTCGGGTCCCAGACCGTGACGATCAGTTCGTTCGGGCCGCGGCGCAGCGCCCGGGTGATGTCGAAGCTGAAGGCGTCGTAGCCCCCGGTGTGGCCGCCGACCCGCCTGCCGTTGACCCAGACGGTGGACTGCCAGTCGACGGCGCCGAAGTGCAGCTGCACCCGCCGGCCGGTCCAGTTGGCCGGGACGGTGAAGGTGCGCCGGTAGGTCAGGTGGTGCCGGTCGTCGTCGGCGGCCCGGCCGATGCCGGACAGCGCCGACTCGACCGGGAACGGCACGTTGACCCGTTCGGGCAGGTCGACGCCGAACTGTGGGGGGTCGTCGGTGGTGGACTGCCGCAGCTGCCATTCGCCGTTGAGGTTGCGCCAGTCGGGGCGGGTCATCTGCGGCCTGGGGTACTCGGGCAGCGGGGTGCCGTCGAGTGCCTGGGCGGTCCACGGGGTGGTCAGTGGCGCGGGCCGGGCGGGCACCGCGACGGCGGTCTCGGGTGCGACGAGCGCGCCGACGGCGGTGGCCGCCGCCGCGACGAGGGCGGTCAAACGGGTACGGGGCGATCTCATGTCGTCTCCATCGGGTGGACGGGCCGGGGACGGGATCGAGCCGAGAGTCGCATCGAGCTACATCGAATCTCTATAACGTTATAGACATCCGGTAGCGATCTCGTCAATCCCCGCTCGTCGATATGTGCCAGGATCACTGGATGGGCGTCAGTCTGCGGAGCATCGCCGAACATGCCGGCGTCTCGTTGGCCACCGTCTCCAACGTGGTCAACGGCTACCGACCCGTCGCGGAGGCCACCCGACGCCGGGTGCAGCGGGCCATCGACGAGCTCGGCTACACTCCGAACCTCAGCGCCCGGCACCTGCGGCGCGGCCGCACCGGGCTGATCGCGCTGGCCATTCCCGAGCTGACCAACCCGTACTTCGCAGAACTGGCCGAGATCGCGATCCGGGAGGCCGCCGCGCTCGGCTACACCCTGGTCGTGGAGAGCACCGACGCTGTCCGCGACACGGAGTTGGCGCTGCTCGGCGGCTCCCGCCGCAACGTGGTCGACGGGTTGATCCTCAGCCCGGTGCGCATCGGCCGCGCCGAGGTGCTCGCCAGGCGCAGCGCCCTTCCGCTGGTCCTCATCGGTGAGGGCGTCACCGACGTGCGGCACGACCACATCGCCATCGACAACGTCGCGGCCAGCCGGGAGGCGGTGGCCCACCTGATCGCGCTCGGCCGTCGCCGGATCGCCTTCATCGGTGCCCACGGCCACGACGACCGGCAGTCGGCGCAGCTGCGGCTGGACGGCTACCGCCAGGCGCTCGCCGCCGCCGGGCTGGCCGCCCGACCGGAACTGATCGCGGTCACCGACCGGTTCGGCCGAGCCGACGGTCACGCCGCGATGCGGGCGCTGCTCGCCCACGCCGAGCCCCCGGACGCGGTCTTCGCCTACAACGACCTGATCGCGATCGGCGCGATGCGGGCCGCCCTGGACGCCGGCCGGCGCATCCCGCACGACATCGCGGTGGTCGGCATCGACGACATCGAGGAAGGTCGGTACACCAGTCCCAGCCTGACCAGCATCGCGCCGGACAAGGCAGCGATCGCGCGGCTGGCGGTGCGGCGCCTGGTCGACCGGATCGAGCAGCGGCCGGTGCGGCCACCGTACGACGTACAGCCGCCGTTCACGATGGTGGTCCGGCAGAGCACCGCCGGCGACACCGGACCCGCCGGAGGCGGCACCGGGCCGGCCGGAGGCGACATCGCCGGCGCCGACGCGACCGGCCCGACCGTCGACCTGCATGCTCCGGCACCGGTGGAGGACCTAGGCTGAGGAGCCATGGGACAGACGCCGGAGACCAGGTTCACGCTGGGCGCGACCGCCCGGGTGGAGCTGACCGTGACCGATTCCGACACCGCCCAGGCAGTCGGCTCCGGCGACGTACCGGTCCTCGGCACCCCCCGGCTGCTCGCGCTGGCCGAGGCGGCGACGGTCGCCGCCACCGCCGCCGCGCTGCCGACCGGGATGACGACCGTCGGCACCCGCGTCGAGCTGGACCACCGCGCCCCGACACCGGTCGGCCGGGCGGTGGCCGCGATGGCCCGCCTCGCCGAGGTCGACGGCCGACGGCTGGTCTTCGACGTGGTGGTCACCGAAGGCGGCACGACCGTCGCCCAGGGCCGCATCGAGCGGATGCTGGTGGACCGGCACCGCTTCGTCGAGCGGGCGTTCGACCGGACGCCGACGCCCCGGTCCGGGGACGATCCGACCGGGGGCCGGGCCCTGTGACCGGCGGCGGTGACCTCGTCGAGGTCGGCGACCGGGTGTACGTGCTCCGCCGGGAACGCCTCGACGTCAACTCGACGTTGATCGTCGGCGGTGCCGCCGCCGTGATCGTCGACACCGGCAGTACGCCGGCCGAGGCCGCCGCGCTGGTCACGGCGGCCCGCCGGGTCACCGACCTGCCGTGGTCGGTGGTGAACACCCACCACCACTTCGACCACTGCTTCGGCAACGAGGTGGTCGCCGGTGACCCGCCCGCACCGGTGTGGGCACATCAGGAGGCGGCCCGGTTGCTGCGCCGCCCGGTCGAGGTGGTCCGTGACGAGGCGTACCGGGAAATGGCCGACGACGACCCGCGACTCGCCGCGCAGCTGCGCGACGTCGTGGTCCGTCCCCCGGACCGTACGGTGACCCGCAGCGCGACGCTGGACCTGGGTGACCGGGTGGTCGAGCTGTGGCATCCGGGGCGCGGTCACACCATCGGTGACCTGGTGGTGCGGGTCGTCGACGCGGACCTGCTGGTCGCTGGCGACCTGGTCGAGCAGGGGGCACCGCCGTCGTTCGACGACGGCTACCCGTTGGAGTGGCCGGACACGCTCGCGGCGGTGCTGCGCCGACTCGGGCCGTCGAGCGTGGTGGTGCCCGGGCACGGGGCATGCGTCGACACGGGGTTCGTCCGGGCCCAGCACGCCGAACTCGTGGCGCTGGAGTGGCTGATCCGCGACGGCCACGCCGACGGCGCCCCGGTCGACCGGGTGGCCGCCCAGGCACCGTTCGACGTGGCGACCGCGACCGTCGCGGTCACCCGGGGCTACGCGGAACTGGCGAACCGCACCTGAGCCGGTGACTCACCGCGATCTTGCACTTATTGTTGGACAAATCAGAGAAATCTTCTCGATAACTGCAAGATCATCGAGGATGGGTGGTCAGCTGAACCGGGCGGCGACGGCGGCCCGGGTCGGCATGGCGACCGCGCCGCCGGGCGACTCGCAGACCAGGCCGGCGACCCGCAGGGCGAAACCGACGCGGTCGGCCCAGCCGGCGGTGTCGGCCGGCATCCCGGTGTCGAGCAGTTCGGCGATCAGGGCACCCATCACCGAGTCACCGGCGCCGGTGGCGTCGACCGCGGCGACCGTCGGCGCGTCGATGGTCGCCACGTCGCCGCCGGCGCTGACCAGCGCGCCGGCCGCGCCCCTGGTCACCACCACCGTCGCGGTGCCGAGGTCGTGCAGCAGCGCGGCGGCGGCCACCGGGTCCGCCCCGTCGTAGAGCACCTCGGCGTCGGCGGCGCTGAGCTTGACCAGGTCGGCGGTTGCCGCGAAGCCGGCCACGACCTGCCGGTACGCCGCCAGCGACGCGGCGTCGGGCAGCAGTCGGGGCCGGACGTTCGGGTCGAAGACCCGCAGCCCGCCGGTGCCGGCCCAGGCCTGCCGGGCGGCGGTCAGGGTCGGCTCGGTCAGCAGTGCGATCGAGCCGCAGTAGAGCACGGTCGCGTCGGCGATCAGGCGCGCGTCGAGGTGGGCCGGGTCGAGCAGGCCGTACGAGGGAGGGTCGCCGTAGAAGCGGAAGTCGGGCTCGGCACCGGTGAAGGTGGCCACGGCCAGGGTGGTCGGCGCGGCGACGGTGGTCAGGGCACGGTCGCCGACCCCGGCGGTACGCAGGAATCGGCGGATCCGCTCGGCGAGCGCGTCGTCGCCGAGCGCCCCGGCGAACTCGACGGTCCCGCCGAGCCGGGCGACGCCGACCGCCACGTTCAGCGGCGCGCCGCCGATGACCTGACGGTAGACGGGCTCGCCGTCGCATTCGCCGTCGAGCAGGTCGATCAGTGCCTCGCCGAGCACCACCGCGTACCGCATGATTCTCCTCCAGTTGCCGACTGCCGTGAGGGATTCTCCCAGCTCACCAGTGGTCTGCTGCAGCGCGGGCGGACATCGAGGGTGAACTATTGCGCTTCTCGTCGATGTGTGATGGGATATCGATTACCCGCAGCGGCGTGGGGGCTGACGCGCCGTTGTTCGGACTCGCCGGGAGCTACGCGAGCGCGCACACGTCCATCGGACGGCATGGGAGTCCCTGCCGTGCCCAGGCACGGCCGACCCCGATGCCGCGCACCTCATGTTCGGGCGTTTGGCATACGTCGGACCCCATCACCGTGTCCGCAGGTGTGCACTTTTCCTCGCGGACTGGTTTTACAAAGGAGTTCTCGGTGAAAGCTCTTCGCAGAGTGGCGGTAGTCGCCGCCGCCTCCGCGCTCGCCGCCGGTCTACTGACCGTGGTGACCCCCAACGCGGCCTCCGCACACGGTGCCGCGATGACACCGGGCAGCCGGACCTACCTGTGCTGGGTGGACGGCCTCGACCAGACCGGTCAGATTCGCCCCACCAACCAGGCCTGCGCCGCCGCGGTCAACCAGAGTGGCGCGAACTCGCTGTACAACTGGTTCAGCGTGCTGCGCTCGGACGCGGCCGGCCGCAAGGCCGGGTTCATCCCGGACGGGCAGCTGTGCAGCGGTGGCAACTCCGGCTTCTCGGGGTACAACCTGGCCCGCAACGACTGGCCGCTGACCCACCTGACCGCCGGCGCCACCATGGAGTTCAAGTACAGCAACTGGGCGCACCACCCGGGCACGTTCTACTTCTACATCACCAAGGACAGCTGGAGCCCGAACCGGCCGCTGGCCTGGAGTGACCTGGAGGAGACCCCGTTCCTGACCGTCACCAACCCGCCGCAGCGCGGCGCGGTCGGCACCAACGACGGCCACTACTACTTCAGCGGCCGGCTGCCGAGCAACAAGAGCGGCCAGCACATCATCTACTCGCACTGGGTGCGCTCGGACAGCCAGGAGAACTTCTACGGCTGCTCGGACGTGGTCTTCGACGGTGGCAACGGCCAGGTGACCGGCATCCGGGGCAACCCGGCCACGCCGGGCCCGAACCCCACCACTCCCGGCCCGAACCCGACCACCCCCGGCCCGAACCCGACCACCCCCGGCCCGAACCCCACCACTCCCGGCCCGAACCCCACCACCCCGGCTCCGTCCGGCGGTTGCTCGGCGACCTACCGGACCGTCAGCTCGTGGAGTGGCGGCTTCCAGGGTGAGGTGACCGTCCGTAACAACGGCACCTCCAGCATCGGTGGCTGGAGCGCCAGCTGGAACCTCGGCAGCGGGGTCACCATCAACAGCGTCTGGAGCGGCACCCACACCGTCAGCGGGTCGAACATCACCGTCCGCAACGCGGCGTGGAACGGCACGCTGGCTCCGAACGCCTCCACCACCTTCGGCTTCACCGCCAGCGGCACGTCCGGCACACCGGCAGTGACCTGTTCGGCGTCCTGATCCGACACCGCAAGAACCGGGGCCCGGCTGCACTCCAGCAGCCGGGCCCCGGCGCGTCACGCGGCGTCACCCCCCGCAGACCCCGGTACGGACCGTCCGTTGGTCGGCGGCGCTGCGGTCAGGCGACCATCGAGCCGACCACCGGCTTGGTCAGCAGGGCGGACTGGTTGCGTTGGATGCCCGGGTCCAGCGACCGCTCCACGAAGATCGCGTGCCAGATGCAGAAGATCAGCACGGTCCAGACCTTGCGGGAGTGGTCCGCTTCCTCCCGCTTGTGCTCGTCGAGCAGCCGCATCGCGTACGACAGGTCGAGCAGGTCGCCGGCACCGGAGGTGGCGAAGATGTGCCGGGCCCACTCGTACATCTCGCCGCGCAGCCAGACCCGGGTCGGGGTGGGGAAGCCGAGCTTACGGCGGTTGACGATGGCCGGTGGCACCACGGTCGCCAGCGCCTGACGCATCGCGTACTTGGTGGCGTCCGACCGTGGCGGCAGCCGCAGCTCCACCGGGATCTTCGCCGCGACGTCGAAGACCTCCTTGTCCAGGAACGGCACCCGCACCTCCAGCGAGTGTGCCATCGAGATCCGGTCCGCCTTGACCAGAATGTCGCCGCGCAGCCAGGTGTACAGGTCGACGTACTGCATTTTGGTGACGTCGTCGAGCTCGGCGCATTCGGCGTAGATCGGCGCGGTCACGTCGGTGTAGCGCACCGACGGGTCGTAACGGCGCAGCAGGTGCTGCTTCTCCTCCTCGGTGAACATCCGGGCGTTGCCGTAGTACCGCTCTTCGATCGGCGTGGTGCCACGCTCCAGGAAGCTCTTGCCCTTGACCCCCTGCGGGATCACCTTGGAGACCGCACGCAGCCCCTTCTGCATCGGATCCGGCAAGCTGTGCACGGCGCCCAGCGACAGCGGTTCCCGGTAGATGGTGTAGCCGCCGAAGAACTCGTCCGCGCCCTCGCCGGAGAGCACCACCGTGACGTGCTCGGCGGCCTTCTTCGCGACGAAGTACAGCGGCACCAGCGCCGGGTCGGCGACCGGATCGTCCAGGTGCCAGACGATGCGGGGCAACGCCTCCATCATGTCCTGCGGCCCGATCTTCGTCGGGATGGTGGTGACGCCGAGGTGCCGGGCCGAGTCCTGGGCGACCTCGATCTCCGAGTAGCCCGGCACGTCGTAGCCGACCGTGAAGGTCAGGATGTTCGGGTTGAACTCCCGCGACAGCGCCACCACAGCGGTCGAGTCGATGCCGCTGGACAGGAACGCCCCGACCGGTACGTCGGCCCGCATGTGCATCCGGACGCTCTCCCGCAGGGTCTCGCGGATCTCGTCGTAGAGCCGCTGCGGGTCCGGTGTCGGCGCCGGCCGGAAGATCGGCTGGTACCAGCGGCGGATCTGCACCCCACCGGCCGGGCCCGGCAACGCACCCGACGGGTCCAGCGCCGGCGCCGACCAGGTCAGGCACTCCCCGGAGCCGATCCGGCTGATTCCCTGGTGCAGGGTGCGCGGTTCCGGCACGTACTGCAGGGTCAGGTAGTGCGACAGGTTCGCGGTGTCGACGCCGGCGTCACCGGCGTTGGCGGCGGGCGAGAACGGCAGCAGCGCCTTCTTCTCCGAGGCGAGGTATATGCCGTCCGGGGTCTGCAGGTAGTGCAGCGGCTTGATGCCGAAGTAGTCCCGGGCGCCGAAGGCGCGGCGCTGCTGACGGTCCCAGATGACGAAGGCGAACATGCCGCGCAGCTTGTGCAGCACCTTCTCGCCCCAGTAGTGGTATCCGGCGACGATCACCTCGCCGTCGCCGGCGGTGGCGAACTGGGCGCCGAACTCGCGGATCAACTGCTCGCGAAGCTCGATGTAGTTGTAGATCTCGCCGTTGAAGGTGAGCAGGTAGCGGCCGTCGGCGTAGGCCAGCGGCTCCTGGCTGGACGCCACGTCGATGATGGCCAGCCGCTTGTGTGCGAAGACCGCGTCCGCCCACCGCCCGGTCGGGTCGCCGATCACTTCGACCCCGGTCTCGTCCGGGCCACGGTGGTGCAGGCATTCCAACGCGTGGGCGATCGCGTCGCGGTGCGCGCCGGCGTCACCGCGAGCGCTGAAAAAGGCCAGGAGTCCGCACATGGCAGACATCTTTCCACGCGACGCTCACGCGGTACCGTCGAGTACGCCCAACCGTGGGAGGACCAGATGACACAGGACCAGACCGCCGACCCGACGGCGACCCCGACCGAGGACCCGACGGCGATCCCGGCCGCCGACGCGGTGATGGGCCCGGTCGAGGGTACGCCGACCGAGATGGCTGCCGAGGTGGTCGCCGAACAGCCCCGTACCGAATCGCACGACCCGGATTTCCCCGAGAAGCTTCTGCAGTTCATGCGGACCGGCTGGCGCGACGACACGTTGCCGCTGACGCCACGCGCCGAGATCACCCACCACGCCCGCCGCCGGGCGGCGCTGTCGGCGGCGTTCACCGGCGAGACCGTGGTCGTGCCGACCGGGGTGGAGAAGGTCCGGGCCAACGACACCGACTACCCGTTCCGCCCGGGTAGCGACTTCGTGTACCTGACCGGCGACCATGATCCGGACAGTGTGCTGGTGCTGCACCCGACCGGAGGCGGCCACGACGCGGTGCTGTACACCCGGCAGCGCTCGTCCCGGGAGACCGACGAGTTCTTCCGCAGCCGCGACGGTGAGCTGTGGGTGGGCCGGCGTCGCACCCTGGCCGAGAAGTCGACCGAGCTGGGGCTGACGACGGCACCGCTGAGTGAGCTGCCGGCGGCGCTGGCCGGCTGCGCCCCCGGCCGGACCCGGGTGCTGCGTGGCTTCGACGCGCGGGTGGACGCGGCGGTGCTGCCGTACGACAGCGGTGACGACGCCGGGGCCCGCGACCGTGAGCTGGCGGCGGTGATCTCGGAGTTGAAGCTGGTCAAGGACGAGTGGGAGATCGCCCAGCTGCAGGCGGCGATCGACGCCACCGTACGCGGTTTCGAGGACGTGGCCCGGGTGCTGCCAGCCGACCGGCCGGTCGCCGAACGGCTGTTGGAGGGGATCTTCGCGCTGCGGGCCCGGCACGACGGCAACGACGTCGGGTACGGGTCGATCGTCGGCGCCGGCGCGCACGCGACGATCCTGCACTGGGTCCGCAACGACGGCGTCACCCGTCCGGGTGAACTGCTGCTGATGGACATGGGCGTGGAGGGCGAGCACCTCTACACCGCCGACGTGACCCGTACGCTGCCGGTGTCGGGGCGGTTCACCGCACTGCAACGGCACGTCTACGACATCGTGTACGCCTCACAGCAGGCCGGAATGGACTTCATCAAGCCGGGGGTGAAGTTCAGCGACGTGCACCAGACCTGCATGCGGGTGCTCGCCGAGGGCCTGGCGGAACTGGGGGTGCTGCCGGTCAGCGTGGACGAGGCGATGGAGTCCGAGTCGACTGTCTACCGTCGGTGGACGCTGCACGGCTTCGGTCACATGCTCGGCATCGACGTGCACGACTGCTCCCGGGCCCGCAAGGAGCGCTACCGCGACGGCGAACTCGGCGAGGGGTACGTGTTGACAGTCGAGCCCGGCCTGTACTTCCAGCCGGAGGACGACCTGGTGCCCGAGGAACTGCGCGGCATCGGCATCCGGATCGAGGACGACGTGCTGGTCACCGCCGCCGGTGCGGTGAACCTGTCGGCCGGGCTGCCCCGCCAGGCCGACGAGGTGGAAGCCTGGTTGGCCGCCCAGCGCGACGCCGGCCCCCGCCTCCCCCTCCTCCCCTGACTGACCCTGACTGACCCTGACTGACTGCACCCGCTCCCAACCCGGCCCGGCCCCGCCCCGCCCCGCCCCGCCCCGCCCCGACGATCTTGCAGTTATCGAGAGGATTTGTCGGCTTCGTCTATCGATAAGTGCAAGATCGCGGAGAAGGGCAGGGGCGGCGTGGGGTGCGGCGTGGGTCAGCGGGGTTGGACGAAGACCGCGACGGTCCGGGCCGGCACAGTGAAGGTGCCGGTCGAGGAGTCGAAGGCGGCCTGACGGCTCACCGGGTCGGCCGAATCCCGCAGCACCGGGTGCAGCTCCACCGTTGCCCGGCGCAGCTCGGGCAGCCGCTGCCGAACGGTCTGCGGCGTCGCGTTGAAGACCACCGTCACCGACCGCCACCGCTGGTCCAGCCCGGCGGAACGCAGCCGCATGGTGATCACCCCTGGCGTTTCGGCAGGGCCGGCCAGCGGGAAACTGACCCGCTGCTGCACCTCACGGGCGGTTTCCAGAGCGAACACCGGCGACGAGGCACGGATCCGCAGCAGTTCGGCGTACCGGGCCGCGGTCAGGCCGATCGTGGCGCAGTCCGGGACCAGCGCCGGGTCGGCCAGCAGTGGGCCGGCGTACGGCCACTTGTCGGCGTTGTCGGCGGCCGGCGGCAGCCCGGCGCCGAACCCGTTGCCGTCGGCACAGTCCCAGCGGATCTGGTTGAACCAGTCCCCCGAGTTGTACGAGTTGCGGTCCAGCGACTTCGACCGCAACCGTTCGCTGCCGGCGGTGACGAACCCGGTGCCCTGGGCCAGAACGGCCGTGGCCAGGGCGAGCACCTGGGCGCGGGAGCGGTCGGCGGCCGAGGTGCCGGCGGGCAGCTTGTACGCCAGCGCGTCGTAGAGGATCTCGTTGTCGTGGGCGTCGACGTAACTGACCGCCTCCCCCGGTGCCGCCGTGTACCCGGCCGGTGCACCGTTGTAGTCGACGTCCGCTCCGGTCACCCGGTCCCCGGTGGCGCTGGTGAACGCATAACCGGCCAGGTTGCCGGTCAGGCCGACCTTGATGACGTCCTGCTGCTGGCGCAACCGGGTCTCCTGCTCGGCACGGCTGCCGTTGACCGGATCACCGTTGGGGTCGGTGAACAGGCCGCTGGCGAAGCCCTGCACACGGGGGTTGGCATCGAACGGGCCGCCGCCGCGGACCGCGTCACGCAGCCGGTCGGTGAACGTGCCGATCCCGGTGCCGGCCATGTTGAGCTGGGTGGCCTGGACGAACCGGGCGTCGCCGGCGACCTCGCCGAAGTCCCAGCCTTCGCCGTAGAGCAGGATCGCGCGGCCGTCCACGCCGTCGCGGGCGACGGTCAGCTTGTCCAGCGCCGCCCGGACCGCCAGGATGTTCGCCTTCGGGTGGTGGCCCATCAGGTCGAACCGGAAGCCATCCACTTTGTACGCCCTGGCCCAGGTGAGGACCGAGTCGACAACCAGCCGGCCCATCATGGCGTGTTCCGGAGCGGTGTTGGCGCAGCAGGTGGAGGTGGCGATCGACCCGTCGTCGAGCAGCCGGTGGTAGTAGCCGGGCACGATCTGGTCGAGCACCGAGTGCCGGTCCACACCAGCCGCCGACGTGTGGTTGTAGACCACGTCCAGCACCACCCGCAGCCCGGCGGCGTTGAGCCCGGCGACCATCCGGCGGAACTCGACGGTACGCGCGGCACCGTCGGGGTCGGTGGCGTAGCCGCCCTCCGGGACCGTGTAGTGCAGCGGGTCGTAGCCCCAGTTGTAGCCGTCGGCGTCGGCGACGGCGGCGACGCACTCCTGCTGGCGGGGCGAGTCCGGCGGCAGCGCGGCCAGGTCGCAGTCCGGCGCCGCCTGGTCGGCCCGGCGCTCGGGGATGGTGGCGAAGTCGAAGGTCGGCAGCAGGTGCAGGTGGGTGACGCCGGCGTCGGCCAGCGACCGCAGGTGCCGCATCCCCGCGGTACGCGCATCGGTGAACGCAAGGTACGTACCACGCCGGCCGGCGGGGACGCTGTCGTCGGCGATGGAGAAGTCGCGGACCGACACCTCCTGGATCTGGGTACGGCTGGTCGGCACTGCCGCCGGTTTGCGCAGCCGCGCCCAGCCGGCCGGGGCGAGTGCCGGGTCGGCCAGGTCGACGATCAGGCCGTGGGTGGAGTCGGCGGCCAGCGCCACCGCGTACGGGTCGGTGACCGAGGCGGTCACCATCCGCCCGGCGGCCGGCTGCCAGACGTCGACCTGGTAGCGGTAGTAGCGGCCGTACCAGGACGGTTCACCGCGTACCGACCAGACCCCGGTCCGGTCGTCGCGGCGCATCGTCACGGTCCGGGGCGCGGCGGTCGGGGTGTCGTACAACTGCAGGGCGACGGTCCGGGCGGTCGGCGCCCAGACCGACAGGGTGGGCCGCCGGCCGGTGAATCCGACGCCGAGCGGGGCGGTCGTGGCTGCGGCGTACACGTCGTCGAGCACCCCGGGCAGCTGTACGCCGGTGACCGCCAGTAGGTTGCCCTCGTGGTCGCGTTCGGTGACCACGACCTGGCCACGCAGCGCGGCGGCGACCTCGTCCCGGTCCCGCTGGTCGATGCCGAAGCTGCGGTAGGCCCACAGGTGCGGGAACTTGGCGCGCTGTTCCTCGGTGAGTCCGTTGGGTCGCGCGGTCAGCAGGATGGACCGGTGGTCGCCGGTGAGCGAGTCGCCGTCGACGGCCAGCCCGCCGTCGGGGGCCCAGACCAGGTCGTAGCGTTTGCCGTCGGTCGGTCCGGTGGCCCAGGCGATGGTGGACCGGTCGATCCAGTGCGCCCGCTGTGTCGTCAGGTCCAGGTCACGGCCGATGGTCGCGACCGGCGGCAGCAGCCGGTCGGGGTCGCCGGCGAGCAGCCACACCTCACGTCCGACGGCGGCGAAGTCGAGGCGCTGGTCGGTCGGCAGGTCCTTGTCGTCGCCCCGGTGGACGATGTAGCTGAGCCCGGTTGCGCCGTCGACCAGCGGCACCCGGAAGGTGACGCCGAAGTCGTCCCGCGACGCCGGCGGCAGCGGATCGGCCCAGTCGGTGGGGGTGGCGGCGCCGTCCCAGACGTGCAACCCCCAGCCGGTGTAGTCGCCGTCGGCCCGGCGGTAGTGCAGCACCGCGACGCCGTCGTCGGCCGGCGGGTCGGCCTCGCCGGTGGCGTCGCGGCGGGTCGGGTAGAGCGCGGGGTCGCCCTGTCTGACCCACACCTCGCCGGTGGCACCAACGTCGACGGTCCGGTCGACGTCGACGTCCTTCGTTCCGTCGGCGTCGACGACCAGGAAACCGACCGACTTCGCTCCGGGGGCGAGTTTCACCCAGGCGAACCGGCCGTAGCTGTCCTCGCCGACGAACGGGTGGCCGGCCGGCCAGGTGGTCTGCCAGTCCGGGTCGATGTCGCCCCAGGTGTACAGGCCCCAGTCGGCGTAGTCGCCGTCGGTGCGCTGGTAGTGCACGACGAGCCAGTCCCGGGCGGCGGCCTGCGGCGGGGTGCCGACCAGCGCGGTGGCCCTGGCGGTGGCGGTCCGGTGTCTGCTGTCACGCACCACCGCCTTGTACTCGATCCGGGTGCCGGCTGCCAACCCGGTGAGGTCGTGGTGCACCTGGTACGGGGCGTGCCGGGCCCGACCGAGCAGGGTCCACGGGCCGGTGCCGATCCGGGTGGCGACGGTGACCTCGGCGAGCGGGTCGCCGGTCACCTCGGCGGTGACGGCGGCCCGGGTGGCGACGGCGGTGCCGTCGGCGGGGGCGCCGATCGAGACAGTCGGTGCGCCGGCTGGCGCCGGGATCGGGGCACCGGCCCGGTGCACGATCGCCGACAGCGCCGGTACGGTGACCGTGATCCGCCCGTCGGCGTCGGTGCGCACCGGCCGGTGCCGGCCGTGGACGCTGGTGAAGGTGGTGCCGGGTGACCAGGTGTCGACGGTGACCTGCTGGGCGGTGGTGGCGTTGTTGACGGCGACGACGTACTCGACGCGGTCGGCCGGGTCGATGCGGGAGAAGGCGAACACGCCGGGACCGTCGGCGGCGTACCGGGTGACCTGGATGCCGTCGCGCAGCGCCGGGTGGGCGGCGCGCAGCTTGCCGAGTGCGGCGATGCCCCGGTAGAGCGGGTGACGGCGGTCGAACTGGTCCTCGGCGTGGGTGCGGTCGGTGCCGAGCAGATCGTCGTCGAGGTAGTCGGCGACCTGGGAGGCGAACATGGTCTGCCGGGAGTCCTTGTCGCCGCCGGCGCCGGTGAAGCCCTGTTCGTCTCCGGAGTAGATCACCGGTTGGCCCCGGGTGAGGAACATCAGCTCGTGAGCGAGCAGGTCGCGACGGAGGTGGCTGGCGGGGTCGGTGCCGCCGTCGGCGACGAAGGTGCCGATCCGCCCCATGTCGTGGTTGCCGAGGAAGGTGGGCAGCCGGCCGGCGTCGGTGTCGCGGGCGGCGTACAGCGGGTCGTCGGCGTACAGGTCGGCCAGGTCGGCTGCGGAGCCACCGGCCGCGACGTACGAGCGGGCCGCCTCCTGGAAACCGAAGTCGAGGGTGGCCGGCAGGCCGCCCCGACGGACGTAGGTCGAAGTGACCTCGGCGTCGGCGGAGTAGACCTCGCCGAACATGAAGAAGTCGGGTTTGCCGGCGCGGGCGGCGGCGGCGTCGATGCCCCGGCTGAACTGGGGCCAGAAGTCGAGGTTGACGTGCTTGACGGTGTCCAGCCGGTAGCCGTCGACCCCGGTGTCGCGGATCCAGTCGGCGAAGATCTTCGTCATGCCGCGGACCACCTCGGGGCGTTCGGTCCACAGGTCGTCGAGGCCGAAGAAGTCGCCGTACTCGCTGTTCTCACCGACGAAGGTGCTGTCGCCCCGGTTGTGGTACATCGTCGGGTCGTTGAGCCAGGCGGGGACCTTGACCCGGGCGTCGGCGGGGTCGACGACCGGAGTGTACGGGAACCCGTCGGTGTCGACGTCGGGGAAGGCACGGGTGCCGTCGGCGTAGTGGCGGTCCTCGAACGGGCGCCCCTGCGCGTCCCGGTACGGCTCGGTCGCCTTGTCGACGTAGGTGTAGTTGTCCTCGGCGTAGGAGATGACGTCGGCGGTGTGGTTGACGATGACGTCCAGGTAGATCTTGATGCCGCGCCGGTGAGCGAGGTCGACCAGCCGCTTGAGGTCTGCGGTGCTACCGAAGTGCGGGTCGACCCGGGTGAAATCGGTGATCCAGTAGCCGTGGTAGCCGGCCGAGACGTCGTCGCCGCTGCCCTGCACCGGCCGGTTGGCGAAGACCGGGGCCAGCCAGATCGCGGTGGTGCCCAGGCCCTGGATGTAGTCCAGGTTGTCGATCACGCCCTGCAGGTCACCGCCCTGGTAGAAACCCTTGTCGGTGGGGTCGTGACCGGTGACGAGCCGGTCACCGCGCAGGCCGCCGCGGTCGTTGCGCCGATCGCCGTTGGCGAACCGGTCGGGCAGCAGGAAGTAGAACTGTTCGGCTCGGCCCCGGTCGCCGGGGGCTGCGGCGAGGGTCGCCGCCGACGGTTCGGCGCTCCACTGTGGTGCGCCGACCGCCGGCGGAACGGCCTGGCCGGCGGTGGCAGTGGCAGTGGCAGTGGCAGTGGCAGGCGACGGTACGCCGAGCAGGGTTCCGGCAAGTACGGCGGCGAGGGCGTACGGCGTCAGGCGGGACGCACGTGGACGACAGGGTGCGGCTTCCATCGACAGCCTTCCGGTTGATGATGAGCGCACGCTAGCTCTTGCTGCAAGATTCTGCAATATCTTGCAAGCTGATGGTGGGGCAGGCACAGGTGGGGTGCGGTGCGGTGCGTGGGATGCAGCGGGGTGCGGTGGGGTGCGCCGTTGACGGATCAGCGCAGTTGGCACGGTGCGCCGTTGGCGGCGCACCGCTGCGGGGTGGCACCACCGCCGTGGCGCTGGAAGTGGAACCGCAGCGGCACCGACGAGCGGGCCGCGACCGGGACCGAACTGGTGAAGACGTAGTCACGGCCGGACTGGCGTAGCGTCGCCTGCGGCGCACCCTCGACCCAGGCGGCGTACAGCCGGCCGACGTTGTCCGGGAACCTCAGCGTGACCGTCCAGTCACGATCCCGCCGCGAGGTGTTCACCACCAGCACCTCGGCAATGAAGGCGTCGCCGAACTGCTGCAGCACCCGGTACTGGCCGATCACGTCGGGATTGGCCGGCGGCGCCGGCGGGGTGGTCCGCGCCGGCGCGGTGACGCCGGGTGGCAGGACGGTGGCCAGGGCCGGACCGGTGGGCGACGGCATCATGTCCGGTGTGGGCGGTGCGGGGGGTGTCGACGACGGCGGCGCGGGGGCGAGGATCGCCTCGCCGGACGGCGGTGGCGCGACGGCGACCAACTGGCCACCGGTGTTCACCGCAGGCGGCGAGGCGGGCACTCTGGGTTCAGGTTCGGGGGCCGGTCGATCGTTCACCGGCGGCGGCGCCTCCCCGATCGCCCGCGTCTGCATCGGTACGCACCCGGCGGCCACGAGGAAGATGACCGTCATGACAGCCAGTCCACTCAGGACAACTACCCACGGTGCCATTGCGATCACGTTCGACGGCGTCCACACGACTCGAGAAGCGTGCTTGCCGTCCACGTTGACCCCCTTAGCGCGACAGCGTCCCGCGGAAGAGTAGCGATCCTGACCCGGCACGCAAAAGGGCTAGTTACTCATTAGTTAGTCGAGTGGGGTAACAGTACAGATACACACCCCATCGCGACCGACCCGCAACAGGTAGTGGAATCGCCGACCCGGCACGGACCGGCCTTCGGCGTCGAGGTACTCCCACTCGGCCTCGACGGCCACCAGGGCAGCGCTGACCTGCCGAACGTCATGGAAGCGGGTATGCGCGGCGACGATCCGGCGCACCTGGTAGTCGGCGGCCGCGCCGACGAACGACAACGCGACCGCGGCCGGGGACGAGAAGGAGAAGCTGTAGGTGTCGGCGACCACCATCGCCGGCGACGCGAAGCAGGCGGCCAACTCAGGAATGTCGCCAGCGGTCACGGCCGCCCCGTACCGGTCGAAGAAGTCGGTCAGCGCGTCCAGGTCGGTCGAGGTGTCCACCCGACCTCATCTGCCCACCCGCCTCCTGCGGCAAACCCTCCCCGGCGGCCGGCCGGGGGCCGGGGTTGCGCCAGTAGCAAGACGGACGTACGGTTTTATTGCGATCCGCAGTCGGGGTAAGTGTTACCTCACCCGAACGACGCGGTAATCCGTACGAAAGACTGCCAGGACGACCAGGGACCAGCGGTAAGGAGTCCGACGTGGCGAGCCTCGACACCTTCGGTGCGAAGAGCCAGCTGCGCGTCGCCGACGCGAGCTACGAGATTTTCAAGATCGACACCGTGGCGGGTCACGAACGCCTGCCGTACAGCCTGAAGATCCTGCTGGAGAATCTGCTCCGCACCGAGGACGGGGCCAACGTCACCGCCGAGCAGATCCGGGCACTCGGGTCCTGGGATCCCGGCGCCGAACCGAGCGTGGAGATCCAGTTCACCCCGGCCCGGGTCCTGATGCAGGACTTCACCGGCGTCCCCTGCGTGGTCGATCTCGCCACCATGCGGGAGGCCGTCCGCGACCTCGGCGGCGACCCGACCAAGGTCAACCCGCTCGCCCCGGCCGAGTTGGTCATCGACCACTCGGTCATCGCCGACCTGTTCGGCCGCGAGGACGCGTTCGCCCGCAACGTCGAGCTGGAGTACGGCCGCAACAAGGAGCGCTACCAGTTCCTGCGCTGGGGCCAGACCGCGTTCAACGAGTTCAAGGTCGTCCCGCCCGGCACCGGCATCGTGCACCAGGTCAACATCGAGTACCTGGCCCGCACGATCATGGAGCGCAACGGGCAGGCCTACCCGGACACCGTCGTCGGCACCGACTCGCACACCACGATGGTCAACGGCCTCGGGGTGCTCGGCTGGGGCGTCGGCGGCATCGAGGCCGAGGCGGCGATGCTCGGCCAGCCGGTCAGCATGTTGATCCCCCGGGTCGTCGGCTTCAAGCTCTCCGGCGAGGCGCCCGCCGGCACCACCGCCACCGACCTGGTGCTCACCATCACCGAGATGCTGCGCCAGCACGGCGTGGTCGGCAAGTTCGTCGAGTTCTACGGCCCCGGCGTCAGCGCCGTACCGCTGGCCAACCGGGCCACCATCGGCAACATGTCACCCGAGTACGGCTCCACCGTCGCGATCTTCCCGATCGACGCCGAGACCATCAACTACCTGCGGCTCACCGGGCGCGACGACGCCCAGGTCGCCCTGGTCGAGGCGTACGCCAAGGAACAGGGCCTGTGGCACGACCCGGCCGCCGAGCCGCACTACTCGGAGCGCCTCGAGCTCGACCTGTCGACCATCGAGCCGTCCCTGGCCGGGCCGAAGCGCCCGCAGGACCGGGTGCCGCTGGGCAGCGCCAAGACGATGTTCCGGTCCGCACTGACCGACTACGTCTCCAGCGACCCGACGCCGGCCGTGGCCGGTCCTGCCGACGAGGCCAGCGTCGAGTCGTTCCCGGCCAGTGACCCGCCGGCCGCCGACGGTGCCGACGACCCGGCCGACAAGCCGCACGAGCTGATCAGCGCCTCGCTCGGTGCCGGCGGGCGGGCCAGCAAGCCGGTCACGGTCACCGGCGCCGACGGCACCTCGTTCGAGCTCGACCACGGCGCGGTGGTGATCGCTGCGATCACCTCCTGCACCAACACCTCCAACCCGCAGGTGATGCTCGGCGCCGCGCTGCTGGCCCGCAACGCCGTCGACCGGGGCCTTGCCCGTAAGCCGTGGGTGAAGACCACCCTGGCACCGGGCTCGAAGGTCGTCATGGACTACTACGAGCGGGCCGGGCTCACCCCGTACCTGGAGAAGCTCGGCTTCCACCTGGTCGGCTACGGCTGCACCACCTGCATCGGCAACTCCGGCCCACTGCCCGAGGAGATCTCGGCCGCCGTCAACGAGCACGACCTGACGGTGGTGTCGGTGCTCTCCGGCAACCGCAACTTCGAGGGCCGGATCAACCCGGACGTCAAGATGAACTACCTGGCCTCGCCGCCGCTGGTGGTCGCCTACGCCCTGGCCGGGACGATGGACATCGACCTGGCCACTGAGCCGTTGGGCACCGGATCCGACGGCGAGCCGGTGTACCTGCGCGACATCTGGCCCAGCAACGCCGAGATCGAGCAGGTCCGGGCCGGTGCGATCGGCGCAGCCGGCTTCGGCGCCGCGTACGCCGACGTGTTCGCCGGTGACGAACGGTGGCAGTCGCTGCCCACCCCGACCGGGGACACCTTCACCTGGGCCGACGATTCGACCTACGTCCGCAAGCCCCCGTACTTCGAGGGCATGGCGCCGACGCCGCAGCCGGTGACCGACATCGCCGGTGCCCGGGTGCTGGCCAAGCTCGGCGACTCGGTGACCACGGACCACATCTCGCCGGCCGGGGCGATCAAGCCCGACTCCCCCGCCGGCCGGTACCTCACCGAGCACGGCGTACCCCGGCACGAGTTCAACTCCTACGGGTCGCGGCGCGGCAACCACGAAGTCATGATCCGTGGCACCTTCGCCAACATCCGGCTGCGCAACCAACTGGTGCCGGGCGTCGAGGGCGGGTTCACCGTCAACCACCTGACCGGGGAGCAGACCAGCATCTACGACGCCTCGGTGGCGTACGCGCAGGCCGGCGTACCGCTGGTGGTGCTGGCCGGCAAGGAGTACGGGTCCGGTTCGTCGCGGGACTGGGCAGCCAAGGGCACCATGCTGCTCGGCGTGCGGGCGGTCATCGCCGAGTCCTACGAGCGGATCCACCGCTCCAACCTGATCGGCATGGGGGTGCTGCCGCTGCAGTACCCGGTCGGGCAGGACGCGGCGTCGCTCGGGCTCACCGGGACCGAGACGATCGACATCGTCGGCGTCGACGCCCTCAACGACGGCGCCACGCCGCGCACCGTGACGGTGCGGACCGACACCGGGGTCGAGTTCGACGCCGTGGTCCGCATCGACACCCCGGGCGAGGCCGACTACTACCGGCACGGCGGCATTCTGCAGTACGTGCTGCGCAAGATGCTCGCCAGCTGAGCTGACGACGCGGTGACGGTGGGCGGTGACCGGGGTTCCGGTCACCGCCCACCGTCGTGGTGTGCCAAGCTCGGGGCATGGACGACAGGACGCTGCTGGCCCGCATCCGCCAACTGGTCGACGAGGAGCACGAACTGCGTACCCGGTACACCGCCGGGCAGCTGTCCGCCGACGAGGAGCACGCCCGGTTGGGCGCGCTGGAGGAGGCGCTCGACCAGTGCTGGGACCTGTTGCGGCGGCGTAGGGCCGCCCGCGAGTCCGGGGGTGACCCGGATGCGGTCCAGCCCCGCCCGACCGGCGAGGTGGAGAGCTACCTACAGTGACCGCAGCGGTCGGCCGCCTCCGATGCGGCCGGCCGGGCTCAGCCACAAGCGCCGGCCGGGCTCAGCACAAGCGCCGGCCGGGCTCAGCACAAGCGCCGGCCGGGCTCAGCCGAAGCGCCGGTCGGGCTCAGCCGGCGAGCACGGCGGCGACCGCCGGGATGACGCCGGACGCCTGACGCGTCGGCGCGTACCGGTCGTCGAGCCAGCTGCGGCCCCGGTGCAGCCAGACGCTGGGCAGCCCGGTGGCCGCGGCACCACCGATGTCGGCCTCCGGGCTGTCGCCGACCATCCAGGCCCCGCGCAGCCGCATCCGGACGCTCTGTGCGGCCAGCGCGAAGATCCTCGGGTTGGGTTTGCTGACCCCGGCCGCCTCGGAGATCACCCAGTCCGCCACGTAACGGTCCAGCCCGGTCCGGCGGATCTTCGCCTCCTGCTGGCGGACCGCACCGTTGGTGACCACGACCGGTACCCACCCGGCGTCCTTGGCGATCCGCAGCGAGCAGGCGACCAACGGATCGAGCCGGCTGTGCGCGACCACCCCGTCGTGCAGTTCCTCCACCAGGTCGACCACCGAGACCCGCAGCTGGTACCGGTCACGGATGGCGTCGGCGAGGTCCCAGCGGTCGGTCAACCCGTCGGCGTCGACGGATATCAGCCAGTCGATGTCGTCGTACGGGGCGCCGATCGAGTTCAGGAACTCCTGACCCCACACGCGGAACGCCCCTGCCCGGTCGAGCAGGGTGTTGTCCAGATCCAGGAGCAGGAGTGGCACGGGCGCACCTTACGCGACAGCACGTATCGCGGAACAGTCCCGCTGTGTTAAACCGTAGACTTAACAAGCCGTACGTACGGATTGCACCAGGTCGGCCCACCTGACACGATCACATCATGCCCCGGGTGAGCCAGGTCCAACTCGATGCCCGTCGCCAGGAGATCCTCGCCGCGGCGCGGGTCTGCTTCGCCCGGCACGGGTACGAGGGCGCCACCGTACGGCGGCTGGAGGAGGCGACCGGCCTGTCCCGGGGAGCCATCTTCCACCACTTCCGGGACAAGGACTCCCTGTTCCTCGCCGTAGCCGAGGACGACGCGGCCGCCATGGTCGAGACGGTGGCCCGCAACGGCCTCGTCCAGGTCATGCGGGATCTGCTGCACCGCTCCGCCGCGCCGGACACCGCCGGCTGGCTGGGCAGCCAGCTCGAAGTGTCCCGACGGCTGCGTACCGACCCCGACTTCGCCCGCCGGTGGACGGCCCGGTCGGCGGCGATCGCCGAGGCCACCCGGGACCGGCTGCGGCGGCAACGCGACGCCGGGGTGCTGCGCGACGACGTACCGATCGACGTGCTGGCCCGGTTCCTGGAGCTGGCCTACGACGGGCTGGTGCTGCACCTGGCGATGGGCCGACCGGCCGGTGACCTGGGTGCCGTGCTCGACCTGGTCGAAGAGGCGGTACGCCGCCCCCGGCGCTGAGTCGTCGCGGCCGACTGGCGCGGCTGTCGCACACTGAGGCCACACGGCGCGGTACGACCCCGATCACGCCGTGTGGAGACGAACTGTCGCACACCTCGGAGGCGTAATGACGTCCGGCGACACCTGGGGCATCCCCGGCCCCACCTTCCTGGCCTTGTTCGGATTCACGGCGGCGATTCTGCTGCTGGTCAACGTGGCCTACCGGCTGCTGGCGCTGGCCGGCCGGGAGCAGACCCGGTCAGGTGAGCTCACCGGCACCGAGGTCGCCTACCTCACCGGCGGTGCCCAGCGTGCCGTGCAGTCCGCCCTCGGCGCCCTACGCAGCGCCGGGGCGATCGACGTCGCCCCCGGTGGCAGGCTGAGCGCGCCCGGACCGCTCCCGGCCGGCGCCGACGATCTCACCGCGACCGTCCACCGCTGCGCCCACGAGCAGCGCCGGGTCCGTGACCTGTCGGACAACGTCTGGGTACGGCAGAGCCTGGACCGCCTGTACGGCCGGCTGGCCGACCGTGACCTGCTGGTCCCGCCGGCCCGCCGCGCCACCGCCCGCTGGCTGGGCGCCGCGATGCTGGTGCTGGCGGGCGTCGGCGTACTGCGGCTGATCGCCGGAATGTCGACCGGCCGCCCGATCGGCTACCTGATGCTGCTGTTGGCCCTGACCGTCCCGATCGGACTCTTCCTGACCATCAAGGTCCCCGCGGTCACCGCCGCCGGCCGGCGGGCCCTGGCGGAGTTGGCCCGCCGGCACCGGCACCTCGCGCCCAGCAACCGGCCTTCGTACGCCACCTATGGCGCGGCCGATGCCGCGATGGGGGTCGCACTGTTTGGGGCGGTAGCGCTGTGGACGATGGATCCGGACTTCGCGCAGACCGCCGAGATCCAGCGCAACGCCACCAACTCCGGTGGGGGCGACGGCGGCGGCGGTGGCGACGGTGGTGGGGGTGACGGCGGCGGCGGGTGCGGTGGCGGCTGCGGCGGGTGCGGCGGATGACCGGACCGTACGGCGTCGGCATCGGCTGGCGTACGGAGATCGCCGGAGTCGTGGCGGCGCTGCCCGGACTGCGGTTCACCGAGGTGATCGCCGAGTCGGTCGACCCGGACCGGCCGATCGACCCGCAGCTGGCCGCGCTGCGCGCACGCGGCGTGGCCGTCGTCCCGCACGGCGTACGGCTCTCCCTCGGTGGTGCCGAGCCGGTCGAGGCGACCCGGGTCACCCGACTGGCCCGGGTCGCGCAGCTGCTGGACGCCCCGCTGGTCAGCGAGCACATCGCGTTCGTGCGGGCCGGCGGCGTCGAGGCCGGTCATCTGCTGCCGTTGCCACGGACCCGGGCCGCCGTCGACGCGGTGGTGGCGAACGTGGCCCGCGCCCGCGCGAACCTGCCGGTGCCGCTGGCCCTCGAACCGATCGCCGCGCTCTTCGACTGGCCCGACGACGAGTTCGACGAGCCGGACTTCGTCACCGAGATCCTCGACCGCTGCGACGCGCTGCTGCTGCTCGACGTCGCCAACGTGTACGCCAACGCCCGCAACCGGGGGCAGGACCCGCTCGCCGTGCTGGAGCGGATGCCGCTGGACCGGATCGCCTACCTGCACGTGGCCGGCGGTGCCGCCGACCACGACGGGATCTACCACGACACGCACACCGACGCGGTGCCCGCCGAGGTGCTGGGGCTGCTCGCCGACCTGTCCGCCCGCCGTCGACCGCCGGCGGTGCTGCTGGAACGCGACGGCCACTATCCGCCGGCGGCCCAGCTGCGCGCCGAGTTGGACGCGGTCGCGGTGGCGGCCGGACTGGCACCGGTCACGTGAGCCGGTCGGTGCCCCGTACCGGCGTCGGGCCCGCACCCGACGGCGGCCCGCCCGGCGGTGCCGACGGACTGGCCGCCGCCCAGCGGGCGCTGGTCGCCGCGCTCGTGGCGGGCGCGGCCGACCCGGTCGGCTTCGACCGGCACCGGCTCGCTGTGGCCCGCCGGGCGCTGCTGCACAAGCGGGCCGGCGAGCTGGCCCGGCACTGGCCCGACCTGGTCCACTCGCTCGCCGACCGGTGGCCCGCCGTCTTCGTCGACTGGGCGCGGGGCCGGCCGCCGGTCGGCGGCTGGCGCGACGGCTGGGACCTGGCCCGCCGGCTGGCCGACGACGGACAGCTTCCGGCGACCGCCCGGACCGCACTCGCCGCCGCCGAGGTCCGCTGGCGCTACGATGGCCGCTCCGGGCCCCGGCCCCGCTGGTGGCCGGCCCTGCGTCGGACGCCGGACGGCGTCGTGGTCCAGGTCGCCGGTCGGGTACGGCTGCTGCGCCGGCCTACCCCCGCTGGCCAGGGCCGCCGACGAGGACGCGCCGCACGGTAGGACCCGCCGACGGCGGCAGCGGCGGGATGTAGCAGGATCGCCGGCATGGATCTGGGCCTCACCGACCGGGTGTACGTGTTGACCGGCGCGTCCCGAGGACTCGGGTTCGCCACCGCCGCCTGTCTGGTCGCCGACGGTGCCCGGGTGGTCCTCGGAGCCCGCGACCCCGACCGGCTGGCGGCTGCCGTGGACCGGCTCGGCGGCCCGGACCACGCCGTCGCGGTCCCGTCGGACCTGGCGGCACTCGAGGACGCCCAGCGGCTGGTGGACACGGCGACCGACCGCTTCGGGCGGCTGGACGGTGCTCTGGTGTCGGTCGGCGGGCCGGCGCCCGGCGACGCCGATACCGTCGACGACCAGCAGTGGCGGGACGCCTTCGAGACCGTCTTCCTCGGCACAGTACGGATGGTGCGGACCGTCGCCGACGCGCTGCCAGCCGGCGGCGCGGTCGCGCTGGTGCTGTCGACCTCGGTCCGGATGCCGGTGCCGGGGCTGGGCATCTCCAACGGGCTGCGCCCCGGGCTCGCCGCCGTCGGCAAGGAGCTCGCCGACCGGTACGCCCGACGCGGCGTACGGGTGGTCAGCCTGCTGCCCGGCCGGATCATGACCGACCGCAACGCCGAGCTCTTCGCCGCCGCCCCGGATCCGCAGCAGGCCCGCGCCGACGCGCAGGCCGCGATCCCGCTCGGTCGGCTCGGCGATCCGGCGGAGTTCGGCCGGGTCGCCGCGTTCGTGCTGTCCCCGGCGGCCAGCTACCTGACCGGGCTGACCATCCCGGTCGACGGTGGCGCGCTGCCGTACCCGTGATCGCGCGGATCGCGGCCGGCGGTGCCGGGCGGCTGCTGCCCGACGTCGTCGGCCCGGACCTCGACGTGCTGTTCAGTGGGATCAACCCCAGCCTGTACTCGGCGGCGGTCGGGCACCACTTCGCCCGGCCCGGTAACCGGTTCTGGCCGACGCTGCACCGGTCCGGGTTCACCGACCGGCAACTGCACCCGACAGAGGACCGGCTCCTGCCCGCCCTCGGCCTCGGGTTGACCAACGTGGTGCCCCGGGCCACCGCGCGCGCCGACGAACTGCGCCCCGACGAGTTCGTCGCCGGCGCGCAGCGGCTGACCCGGCTGGTCGAGCAGCTGCGGCCCCGGTGGATCGCGGTGGTCGGGGTGACCGCGTACCGTGCCGGGTTCGACCGCCCCCGGGCGGTGATCGGCCGGCAGGCCGAGACGTTGGCCGGCGCCCAGCTGTGGGTGCTGCCGAATCCGAGTGGACTCAACGCCCGCTATCAGCTGGACGACCTGGCGGCCGCGTTCGCCGACCTGCGGCGTGCCGTCACGGCCGGGTGAGCCACGACCGGCGGCTCACCCGCGGTGTCGCTGCAGGCGTTCCCGGACCAGCTGGCCGAACAACCCGCCGGGCTGGCCACAGTCGAGGCACTGCAACGCCTCGTCGAGCCGGTGTCCACCGCACTGGTCGCAGCGGCCCCGGTCGCGGGGGTCGCATCCCGACAGCCTAGTCAGCCGCCCGGTTCGGCATCGATCGGGAAGCGCCGCGCCCCGGCGAGCGAGACCGGATCCGGGCCGGTGTCGTCGGTGTACGGCGTCGGTGAATCGGCGACGGCGAACTGGGTGCGGTAGAGCTCGGCGTAGAGCCCGCCGGCACCGATCAGCTCGGTGTGCCGGCCCCGCTCCACGATCCGGCCCTCGTCGAGCACCAGGATCTGGTCCGCGTCGCGGACCGTGGAGAGCCGGTGGGCGATCACCAACGCCGTACGGCCGGTCAACGCCACGGACAGCGCCCGCTGCACCGCTGCTTCGGATTCGGAGTCCAGGTGGGCGGTTGCCTCGTCGAGGATGACGATCGACGGTGCCTTGAGCAGCAGCCGGGCGATCGCGATGCGTTGCTTCTCGCCGCCGGAGAAGCGGTACCCGCGCTCGCCGACCACGGTGTCCAGCCCGTCCGGCAGGGCGCGGACCAACTCCTCGACCTGCGCGCCGCGCAACGCCGCCCACAGTTCGTCGTCGGTGGCGTCCGGTCGGGCGTACCGCAGGTTCTCGGCGATCGTCTCGTGGAACAGGTGGGAGTCCTGGGTGACCACACCGATGGTGTCCCGCAGCGAGGCGAGGGTCGCGTCCCGTACGTCCACCCCGCCGACCAGGACCTGACCGTCGGTGACGTCGTAGACCCGGGGAACCAGCATCGCGGTGGTGCTCTTGCCGGCGCCGGAGGGCCCGACCAGCGCGACGAGTTGGCCCGGCTCGGCGGTGAACGACAGCCCGCGCAGCACCGGTTCGGCGGTGGTGCGGTCCAGCGTCGCCACGTCCTCCAGCGAGGCGAGCGACACCTCGGCCGCGCTCGGGTAGCGGAACCGGACGTCGCGGAACTCCAACCGGCCGGCACCGGCCGGCACCGCGACGGCGTCGGGGCGTTCGCTGATCGACGGGGCGAGGTCGAGCACCTCGAACACCCGGTCGAAGGAGACCAGCGCGCTCATCACGTCGACCCGGACGTTGGACAAGGCGGTGAGCGGGCCGTACAGCCGGGTCAGCAGCAGGGCGAGGGTCACGACGGTGCCGGCGCTGACCGCCCCGGTGACGGCCAGCCATCCACCGAGGCCGTAGGTGAGGGCCTGGGCCAGGGAGGCGACGAGGAGCATCGCCACGAAGAAGGTCCGCGAGTACATCGCGGACTGGATGCCGATCTGGCGGACCCGGTCGGCCCGCTCGGCGAACCGCTGGGCCTCCACGTCGGGCTGGCCGAAGAGTTTGACCAGCAGCGCCCCGGCGACCCCGAACCGCTCGGTCATCGTGGCGTTCATCTTGGCGTCGAGGTCGTACGACTCGCGGGTGATCTCGGCCAACCGGCGGCCGACCCGGCGGGCCGGCACGATGAAGATCGGCAGCAGCACCAGCGACAGGGCGGTGATCTGCCAGGAGAGGGTGAACATCACGGCGGCGGTGAGCACCAGCTGGATGACGTTGCTGACCACGCCGGACAGGGTGGAGGTGAAGGCCCGCTGGGCACCGATCACGTCGTTGTTCAGCCGGCTGACCAGGGCGCCGGTCTGGGTGCGGGTGAAGAACTGCAGCGGCATCCGCTGGACGTGGTCGTAGACCCGGGTGCGCAGGTCGAGGATGATGCCCTCACCGATACGGGCGGCGTACCAGCGTTGGGCGAGGGAGAGCAGGGCGTCGGCGACGGCGAGCCCGGCGATGAACAACGCCAGGCGTACCACGGTCGCGCCGGCGTCGGTCCCGCCGGCGGTGATCGCGTTGACCACGCTGCCGGCCAGGACCGGGGTGGCGACCCCGATGCCGGCGGCCAGCACCACGGTGACCAGGAAGACGACGATGTCCCGGCGGTACGGGCCGGCGAAGGCGACGATCCGTCGGGTGGTGCCCCGACTGACCCGGTGGGCACGCACCTGGTCACCGTCGCGCATCGAGCGCAGCATGCTCCAGCTGGCTCCCATGCCGCCCGGACCGCCCATCCCACCGCCACCACCAGCCATCGAAACCGGCCACCCCCACCTTCCGTGTCGCCCCGGTCGCGGACGTGTCCCCGGTCGGGTCGAACCGTCTCCGGGCACCAGTGTCCCCGATGCCTCCGACAACGATTGCAGGTAACTACCGTATTCCCTCTCCGGGCCTTACCGGTCGAGGGATCGGACGGACCGGCCACCGCCGTGAGTCATTCGCCGGTCCCGGCCAGGTCCTGGATCCGACGGACCTGGGCGTCGCGCTCGGCGCGCAGTTGGTCCGCCGGGCTGCGGTCGGTCGCCCCGGCGAGCAGCGCCTTGATCTCGACCACCGCGTCGCGTGGACCGGCGAGTACGGCGGCCACCAGGTCCGCCACCGCGGCGGACAGGTCGGCGCCGGGCACCACCAGGTTGGCCAGCCCCAGCCGCTGCGCCTCGGCGGCGTCGACCCACCGGCCGGTCACACAGATCTCCACCGCACGGGCGTAGCCGACCGTTTCGACGAGCCGACGGGTCCCGCCGAGGTCGGGCACCAGCCCGAGGGTCACCTCGGCCATCCGCAGTCGGGCGTCCTCGGTAACGATCCGCAGGTCACAGGCGAGTGCGAGCTGAAATCCCGCGCCGACCGCCGGGCCGTGCACCGCAGCAACGCTGATCAGGTCGGGTCGCCCCAGCCAGGTGAAGGCCTCCTGGAAGCCGGCGATCTTCTCGGCCGCCCGGTCCGCCGGAAGGTCGGCCAACGACGTACGGAGCTGTTCGATGGCTCGCCGGTCGAGGCCGGCGGAGAAGCCCCGGCCCGCGCCGCGGACCACCACCACCCGTGTGTCGCCGCGCAACTCCCGGCCGATGTCACGCAACGCACGCCACGTGTGGGGCGTCTGGGCGTTGAGCACGTCGGGCCGGTCCAACGTCACCGTCGCAACCGGCCCGTCGTAGTCGAGGCGTACGCCGTCGGTCACGGTCAACGGGGGCTCTGACCGTCGTGACGGAGAACGCGACACGCAGGTGCGGTCATCCCTTCTTGCGACGCCGAGCGCCGCCACGCTGACGCAGCTGCACGCCGGATTCGGTGAGCACCCGGTGGACGAAGCCGTAGGAACGGCCGGTGGAGGCCGCCAGGGCGCGGATGCTCTCCCCGGAGGTGTAGCGCTTGACGAGATCCTTGGCCAGGGTCTGACGCTCGGCTCCGACGATCCGGCGACCCTTCTCGGTGGTGGCGGCTGTGCCGGTGGCTGCCATGTTGATTCCTCACGTCCCAGACTGTGTGGTTCGATGCGGTCCCACCTATTAGACCGCCTCCAACGATCATGCGCCAGATATCAACTGTTCGCCAACCGACACGCACGACCGTGTCAGTTACCCGATACAGCACCCTGAGAGAATCCCCGCCGGCGGCCCCGGTTGTTCCGGCGACAGCCGCCACACCAGCCGTGTTCATGCAATTCGCGCTATCCGATAATGACGTTCACCGATACAAGATGAGGGCACCGAGGAACACCTGTTCATGCAAGTTCCACGAGTTCGAGCAGGTCGTCGCTCCATGCGTCCTCGTCGCCGTCCGGCAACAGAATCGCCCGGTCGGGCTTGAGTGCCGACACCGCGCCCGGGTCGTGGGTGACGAGCACGATGGCACCGGGATACCGGGCGATGGCGTCCAGAACCTGTTCACGGCTGACCGGATCCAGGTTGTTCGTCGGCTCGTCGAGCAGCAATACGTTCGCACCGGAACAGACCAGCGTCGCCAGGGCGAGCCGGGTCTTCTCCCCACCCGAGAGCACCCCGGCCGGCTTGTTCACGTCGTCACCGCTGAACAGGAACGCGCCGAGTATCTTTCGCAGGTCGGTATCGGACTGCTCCACGGCCGCACTGCGCATGTGGTCGAGCACCGACCGGTCGACGTCCAGGGTCTCGTGTTCCTGCGCGTAGTAGCCGAGCCGCAGCCCGTGCCCGGCGTGCACCGCACCGGAATCCGGCTCCAGCAGGCCACCGAGAATCCGCAGCAGAGTCGTCTTGCCCGCACCGTTGAGCCCGAGGATCGCCACCCGCGAACCCCGGTCGACCGCCACGTCGACCCCGGAGAAGATCTCCAACGAGCCGTACGACTTCGACAGGCCCGCGGCCGTCAGCGGGGTCTTGCCGCACGGTGCCGGGCTCGGGAAGCGGACCTTGGCCACCTTGTCCGCGACCCGTTCGTCCTCCAGCCCGGCGAGCAGCTTCTCGGCACGCCGGGCCATGTTCTGCGCGGCGACCGTCTTCGTCGCCTTGGCCCGCATCTTGTCAGCCTGGGCGAGCAGCGCCCCGGCCTTCTTCTCCGCGTTGGCGCGCTCCCGCCGCCGGCGCCGTTCGTCGGTCTCCCGCTGCTGCTGGTACGCCGCCCAACCGACGTTGTACAGATCGACAACCGATCGGGTGGCGTCGAGGAACCACACCTTGTTGACGACGGCGTCCAGCAGATCCACGTCGTGGCTGATCACCACCAGCCCGCCCTTGTGCCCGCCGAGGAAGCCCCGCAGCCAGGTGATCGAGTCGGCGTCGAGGTGGTTGGTCGGCTCGTCGAGCAACAGGATGCCGCCGCCGTTCTCCGCCGCGTCCCGGAACAGGATCCGGGCCAGCTCGATCCGTCGCCGCTGACCGCCGGAGAGGGTGCCGATCGTCTGTCCGAGGACGCGGTCGGGCAGCCCGAGGTTCGCGCAGATCCGGGCCGCCTCGGCCTCGGCCGCGTACCCGCCGAGCGACGCGAACTGATCCTCGAGGGTGCCGTACCGGCGGACCAGCCGCTCGTCCGTGCCGCCCTCGGCGAGCCGGGCCTCCAGCTCGGCCATCTGCGACATCAGGGTGTCCAACCCCCGGGCAGACAGGACCCGGTCGCGGGCGGTGACGTTCAGGTCGCCGGTACGCGGATCCTGCGGCAGGTAGCCGACGGCGCTACGCCGCTCGATCTGTCCGGCGTACGGCAGTCCCTCACCCGCCAGGACCTTGAGCGTGGTGGTCTTGCCCGCACCGTTGCGGCCGACCAGGCCGATCCGGTCGCCGGGCTGCACCCGCAGCGTGGTGTCGGAGAGCAGGATTCGCGACCCCGCGCGGAGTTCCAGGCCGGTTGCGGTGATCATCGGTGACTCGCTCCTGATGTCGAGGGCTGACTCGCGGACATGACAAAGCGCCGACAGGTCGTCGACCGTCGGCGCGGGGCGGTTCAGCCTTCGCAGAGCAGCACGGACCCATAGTACCGTCGGGTGCTCCACGGCTCCCAACCGATTACCGTCGGCGCACGGTGACCAGCCCGCCGACCCGGCCGAGCTGCACCGCGGCCGGGTTCCGACCCGGCCCGGTCACCACGGGCCGGTGCAGACCCGCCAGGTGCCCCGCTCGGCCACCACGGTGAACTCCACCACCCGGGCGGCGCCGGAGGGCCCGGTCAGCCGGACTCCGACCACCGCCGAGGTCGCCTCGGGGCCCGGCCGGGCCGCGCCCACCCAGTGGTCGGCGATCTGCAGCCCCCGGGTCCACCGGGTGAAGTCGGCCCGGTCCAGCCTCGCCCTGGTCGGCGCGCAGAGCAGGTCGTAGGCCGCTGCCGGAGCGGCCTGGCCGAGGCGGCTGACGAAGGTCGCGGCGGCGGTCCGCGCCGCCACCTCCGGGGGTTGCCGGTTGCCGAGGAACAGTCCGGCGACCCCGGCGGTCACCGCGCCCCAGAGCACCAGCACCGCGCCGACCGTGGCACCCTGCCGGGTGAACGGGTGGGACAGGCGGGGCGGCCGGGGGATCATTCCCGGCAGGTTAGCGAAGCAACGCTCGCGATGCCGCCGGGCGAGGCCACCGAAACCTGGCCGAACGCCGTACAACTCCGCCGACGGGTTGATGCGACGTGCTGGCCAGGGATGTTAGGCACATCAGGCGCGCGTAACGATCACCTGACTCCCTGGAGACGACACTCATGCTGCCCGGTGGGATGATGCCCATAACCCAGCTCATCGCGATGGTCCGCAGTACCTCACCGCGACAGGCCGTCGGGTTGCTTGCGGCGATGCCCGCCGACCGGATCCCGGTGGCAGTCGCGGAACTGACGACGTCCGACCTGATCCGGCTCCTCCCCGCCGCCAGCGACGACCTGCGGGCCAAGTTGATGAGGCTGTTGAGCACCGAGCAGTTGGGCGACTACGCGCGCAGCCTGCCTACCGCCGAGGCGGTGGCGGTGCTGAGCCGGCTCCCCGTCGAGCAGGTCCGCGCGGTCGCCGACCGGCTGCCGCAGCCGACCATGGCCGCGCTGCTCACCGCGCTACCCACCGACCAGCAGACCGAACTGCTGTCGGTCATGCGTCCGCAGCAGGCCCAGGCCGCCTGGGCGGGCACCTACCAGCGGGAGGTCGCCGAGGCGCTGGCCCGGGCGAACGCCGAGGTGAGCATCCCCGCCGACGCTCCCCCTGGCATCGTGCTGGTGCAGCTGTTCGGTTGGCAGATCACGGTCGCGGCGCGCCGCGACGACGACGGGCGGATCGCCGTACGGGACGCCGAGGACGCCGCGTACCGGCTACGCGCCAACGCGGCGCTGGCAGTCACCGACTACCAGCCCGCGTCGGACGTGCTGGACTACTGCGACGAGGCCCGCAAACAGGGGCGGCCGATCAGTGCGGTCGGCTGGGTGGACAACCGGCACGACGGCTACCTCAAGCGGGCCCTGGTCAGCCTGGTCCACTAAGGCGACGCCGGTGCCGGGGTCCAGATCATCCCGAGCCGGTCGACCTCGCTGCCGGCGCGGCCGTGGAAGCCGCCGATCTGCCAGCCGGCCGGGGCGACGTAGGTGACCGTGTCACTGGTCGGCGTGCCGGCGGCCAGCACCCGGCCGAGGTTGGTGACGAACCGCGCGGAGAACACCCGGGTCCGGCCGTCGCGCTGTCCCCGGGTCAGCGTCGCCTGGGTGAGGTACTCCCCCGGGGCCAGGTCCAGGCCGACGAGGTTCCCGCCGGCACCGCCGTGGGTCAGGGTCGGCCCGTCGGACAGGGTCAGCGACACCTGATCCAGCCGGGCTCCGCCCCGTACGGCGATCCGGCCGACCTGGCCGCCGGGGCGGACCTGGTCCACGTCGGTGAACGGGGTGCCGTGCGGGCCGCCCCAGTCGTCGCTCATCCGCAGGTCGCCGGCGAGAGTCCAGCGCAGGGTGGCGGCGATCGGATAGTGGTCCGACAACGGCCGGCCGGCGGAGTCGAGGAACGCGGCGTTGTCGTTGGCGTAGCTCACCAGGTCGAGATCGATGAGCCGGTTGCCCCGGTAGAGGATCTTGTCGACCACCTCACAGGCGGCGGTGACCAGCGCCGGATCGCAGACCAGAGCCGGGCTGCCGGCGGCCGGTGGCACGCCGTCGCGCTCGGCCTGAACCCAGGCGTCGGTGAGCCCGGCGGCGCTGACGAGGTCGCGGATGTTGTCCCCGGACCGGGTCCACCGGGTGTTGGTGTCACCGGCGACGACCACCGCGTTGCCGGCCGAGTTGGCCAGGATGTAGGCGGTGAGTTGGCTGATGTTGGCCCGGCGGGCGGCCAGGTCGGCGTCGGTGCTGCCGGCGTTGGGGTGGGCGTTGTAGAAGTCGACGTGGACGCCCTCGGCCAGCCGGATCCGGGTGCGGGTGAAGCCCTTCGGGGTGAGGCAGTCCGTGCCGTTGCAGGTGTTCCAGCGCACCCGGGTCAGGTCCGAGTACGGGTAGTGCGACAGCGTGTTGAGGCCGTCTCCGAAGGGCACCCCACCACTGGTCGGAGTCCGGTGTGGGTGGTCGTTGGCGGCGTACAGGTCGGCGTGGTAGTTGAAGTCCTCCTGCACGTGGACCACGTCGTAGGCGCCGATGCGCTGCCCGATCGGTCGGGTGTTGACGGCGGGGTTGCCGCTGGAGAGCCAGGCCGGCAGGCCGGCGACGTTGTAGGTCAGCACCGAGACGGTGCCGGTGGCGGCCGGGTCGGTGGCGGGGGTCGCCGGGTCGGTGGCGGCGGCCGTCGCGGCGGCGGGCGCCGGACCGGTGGCGAGTCCGCCACTGATCAGGAGTGTCGCGACGAGGCCGCCGATGGTCCGGCGGCGCCCCAACGGTCGAGGTCTGCGCATCGGGTGTCCCTTCTGCTCAGTCTGGCAGGAAATGCCCGACAATAATCGAGCCAGCTAAATCTTCCGCACCGGCACGGCACCTGGCTACCATCCAGTAACTGAATTTTTTTCACTTCTGACCATCGGGGGTCCACCCCCGCCCACCGATGGAGGCGTACATGCCCCTGCGCACCGGACTCGCCAGACCCGTGGTCGCCGTCCTGACCGCCGCCGTGCTCGGCGGCGGAGCACTCGCCGTGCCGGCCACCGCCGCCCCGTCAACGGACACCCCAGCCCCGGTGACCGCCCCCGACCAGTCCCCTGCCGCCGCGTCCACCACCGTGGACTACTGCCTCGACGAGTGCGCCGACATCCTGCCGCCCGGGCAGAACGGCAACGCCACCCTCGTCGACATCCTCGGCCACCAGGCCTTCGGCACCTACCCGCCGCACGCCCGGGACCAGCTCGACCGCTACGCCAGACTGGTCTACGGCTACGCCGGCCTGGCCGACGAGCAGATCGACACCTTCTTCACCGACGCGTCGTTCGGGGTACCTGCCGGACAGGTCGCCCGCAGCTACCAGCCCCGCTCGGACGTGACCGTCGTGCGGGACAAGGCAACCGGCGTACCGCACGTCACCGGCACCACCCGGTCCGGCACGATGTACGGTGCCGGCTACGCCGGAGCCGAGGACCGACTGTTCACCATGGACCTGCTACGCCACGTCGGACGCGGCACCCTCACCTCGTTCGCCGGCGGCGCCCCGGGCAACCGCGAGCTGGAGCAGAGCCTGTGGCGCACCGCGCCGTACACCCAGGCCGACCTGGACGCGCAGGTCACCGCGCTGCGTCAGCGCGGCGACCGGGGCGAGCTGCTCTACCAGGACGTCACCGCCTACGTCGCCGGCGTCAACGCTTACATCAGCGACTGCATGGCCGCGCGCAACTGCCCCGGCGAGTACGTCCTCACCGGGCACCTCGACGCGATCACCAACGCCGGCGGGCCGGAACCGTTCCAACTGACCGACCTGATCGCCATCGCCGGGGTCATCGGTGGACTCTTCGGCGGCGGAGGCGGCACCGAAATGCAGTCGGCCCTGGTCCGGGTGGCCGCGCAGGCCCGCTACGGACCGGTCGCCGGGGACCGGGTGTGGGAAGGGTTCCGCGCCGCCAACGACCCGGAGACGGTACTGACTTTGCACGACGGGCAGAGCTTCCCGTACGGGGCCAGCCCGACCGACGCCACCAGCGTGGTGCTGCCCGACGCCGGCACCGCGCGGGTGGAGCCGGTGGTCACCGACCCGACCGGTTCGGCCGTCCCGACGGCGACGGACGACGGGTCCACCGCCGGTGCCGCCGCCCTCGCCGGGCTCACCATCGGCGCCGCCCCGCGTGGCATGTCCAACGCGGTCGTGATCGGAGCCGAGCACTCCGCCACCGGGCACCCGATCGCGGTGTTCGGCCCGCAGACCGGCTACTTCGCCCCGCAACTGCTGATGGTCCAGGAACTGCAGGGACCAGGGATCAGCGCCCGGGGCGTCGCGTTCGCCGGACTCAACCTCTACGTCCTGCTCGGCCGGGGATCCGACTACGCGTGGAGTGCCACCTCGTCCATCCACGACATCACCGACACGTACGCCGTACCGCTGTGCAGCCCCGACGGTACCGCCCCGACGCTGGCCAGCAACCACTACCGGTACCGGGGCCAGTGCCTGGCGATGGAGGAGCTGTCGCACGTCAACCGCTGGTCGCCCACCGTCGCCGACCCCACCCCAGCCGGGTCGTACCGGCTGGTCACCTGGCGGACCCAGCTCGGCCTGGTCGGCTGGCGGGCGCTGGTCGACGGCCAGCCGCACGCCTTCACCCAGTTGCGTTCCACCTACCGGCACGAGGCAGATTCGGCGATCGGGTTCCAGATGTTCAACGACCCGGCCGTGATGGGCACCGCGGCCGACTTCATCGACACCGCCGACAACGTCGAGTTCGCCTTCAACTGGTTCTACGTCAACTCGACCGAGTCCGCGATGTTCACCTCCGGGCGCAACCCGGTCCGCACCCCCGGGGCCGACCCGAACCTGCCGATGCGGGCCGAACCGGCGTACGAGTGGCTCGACTACGACCCGGCCACCAACACCGCCCGGTACGCCCCGGCGTCGTCGAAGCCGCAGTCGATCGACCAGGACTACTACGTCAGCTGGAACAACAAGCAGGCCACGGACTTCGGTGCCGCCGACGGCAACTTCAGCTTCGGCGCCGTGCACCGGGGCGACCTGCTCGACGTACCGGTCCGGGCCGCCGTGGCGGCCGGACGCACGCTCGACCGCGCCGACGTGGTGGCCCTGGTGCAGCGGGCCGGGTTGACCGACCTGCGCGGCGCCGAGGTGCTCGGCACCGTCCTGCGGGTGCTCGACAGCCAGCCGGTCACCGATCCGGCCCTGGCCGAGGCGATCGCGGCGCTACGGGCCTGGCACGCCGACGGCGCGCTACGGGTGGAGACCGCCGCCGGCAGCAAGGTCTACCGGCATGCCGAGGCGATCCGGGTGCTCGACGCGTGGTGGCCGTTGCTGGTCCGGGCGCAGTTCCGGCCCGGACTCGGTGACCAGCTCTACCGGTCGCTGATCGACGCGCTGATGATCAACGAGTCGCCGTCCGGGCAGCAGCGCGGCGACGTCTCCCAACTGCCCACCTCGGCCAACTCGGCGCAGACCCACAAGGGCTCGTCGTTCCAGTACGGCTGGTGGGGCTACGTCGACAAGGACCTGCGCGCCGTGCTCGGCGAGCCGGTCGCGGCCGGGCTGGGCGACACCTTCTGCGGCGGCGGGTCACCGGCGGCGTGCCGGCAGGTGCTGCTGGACAGCCTGCGGGCGGCGCTGGCCGAACCGGCGACGACCACCTATCCGGGCGACGCGCACTGTGCCGCCGGCGACCAGTGGTGCGCCGACGCGATCGTGCACTCCCCGCTGGGTGGCATCAACCAGGCGCTGATCGCCTGGCAGAACCGCCCCACCTACCAGCAGGTGGTGTCCTTCCCGGCCGGCCGGGGCGACGACGTGACCAACCTGGCCGCCGGCCGACCGGTCAGCGCCAGCAGCAGCCAGCTGGGCAACCCGGTCGGCCGGGCGGTCGACGGCCACCGGGGCACCCGCTGGGCCAGCGACTGGTCCGACGACCAGTGGATCCGCGTCGACCTGGGTAGTGCCCGCCCGGTCGGGCGAGCGGTGCTGCACTGGGAGGCGGCCTACGGCCGGGCGTACCGGATCGAGGTCTCTGCCGACGGCGACGACTGGCGGACCGTCTGGTCCACCGCCGTCGGCGACGGCGGCACCGACGTGGCCGCCTTCCCGGTGACCACGGCCCGGTACCTGCGGCTGGTCGGCGTCACCCGGGGCAGCCAGTACGGCTACTCGCTCTACGAACTCGAGGTGTACGGCAGGTAAGGCCCGACGAGCGGCGGGGGTGGGCGGTCCGACCAGGACCGCCCACCCCCGCCGTCGGGTGTCGTCGGGTCAGACGTTGAACCCCAGGGCCCGCAGCTGGTCCCGACCCTCGTCGGTGATCTTGTCCGGCCCCCACGGCGGCAGCCAGACCCAGTTGATCCGGATGTCGGAGACCAGGCCACCGCCCGGTCCGGTGGTCAGCGCCTGGCGGGCCTGTTCCTCGATGACGTCGGTCAGCGGGCAGGCCGCGCTGGTCAACGTCATGTCGATGGTGGCGACGTTGTCGTCGTCGACGTGCAGGCCGTACACCAGGCCGAGGTCGACGACGTTGATGCCGAGTTCCGGGTCGACGACGTCCTTCATCGCCTCCTCGATGTCGGCCAGCGCCGGCCGACCGGCCGGGGTGGCCCCGGCCGCCGGGGTCGCACCGCCGGCAGCCCCGGCACCGTCCGGCGCACCGGCGCCGTTGGCCGACTCCGCTGCCGGCGTCGCCTCGGTCATGGTCTCTTCGGCACTCATTGCGTCACCTCCGGGCTCGCGCCCACACCGGCGCGTGCCGCGGCGTCCTTGAACGCCATCCACGGCAGCAGCGCACACTTCACCCGGGCCGGGTAGCGCGCCACTCCGGCGAACGCCACCCCGTCACCCAGCACATCCTCGTCCGGCTCGACCTGGCCACGGCCGGACACCAGCTCGACGAAGGCACCGTGCACGGCGAACGCCTCGTCGGCCGACCGCCCGTCGACCAGTTCGTACAGCACGCTGGCCGACGCCTGGCTGATCGAACAGCCCTGGCCGTCGTGGGACACCCCGAGCCGGTCGTCGTCGGCCAGACTCACCCGTACGGTGATCTCGTCGCCGCAGGTCGGGTTGACGTGGTGCGCCTCCGCCGCGTACGGCTCCCGCAGGCCACGCCCCTGCGGACGCTTGTAATGGTCCAGGATGATCTCCTGGTACAGCTGGTCGAGCTCCATCAGTCGAAGACCTTCCGCGCCTGTTCCAGACCGCGCACCAACGCGTCCACCTCGCCGGTCGTGGTGTAGAGGTAGAACGACGCCCGGGTCGTCGCCGGGACGCCGTAGCGGACGCAGACCGGGCGGGCGCAGTGGTGGCCGACCCGGACCTGCACGCCTTGGGCGTCGAGGATCTGTCCGACGTCGTGCGGGTGGATACCGTCCAGCGCGAACGACACCGTGCCGCCCCGCCCGGCCGGCGTCGGCGGGCCGACGATCCGCAGACCCGGCACGGTGGCCAGGGCGTCCAGGGCGTACGCGGTGATCCGCTCCTCGTGCGCGGCGACCGCCGGCATGCCCAGCGCGGTGAGGTAGTCGACGGCGGCGCCGAGACCGACCGCCTGGGCGATCGGCGGCGTACCGGCCTCGAACCGGGCCGGCGGCGGGGCGAACGTGGATCCGCTCATCGACACCGTCTCGATCATCGAGCCGCCGCCGAGCACCGGCGGCATCACGGCGAGCAGCGCCGCCCGGCCCCACAGCACCCCGATCCCGGTCGGCCCGCACATCTTGTGCCCGGTGAAGGCGATGAAGTCGGCGTCCAGCGCCGCCACGTCCACCGGCCGGTGCGGCACCGACTGGGAGCAGTCCAGCAGCAGCAGAGCACCGACCTGCCGGACCCGGCGGGTGATGGCGGACAGGTCGTTGACCGTGCCGAGGATGTTCGACATGTGCACCAGGGAGACCAGTTTGGTCCGCTCGGTGATCAGCCCGGTCAGGTCCGACTCGTCGAGTCGACCGTCGGAGGTCAGCCCGAACCAGCGCAGCGTGGCACCGGTGCGTTCGCACAGCAACTGCCAGGGGACGATGTTGGAGTGGTGCTCCATCTCGGAGATCACCACCTCGTCGCCGGGGCCGAGCCGCAACCGGGGGTCGGTGCCGGCGCCAGCGCCGGTCGAGGCGTTGGCGAAGGCGTACGCGACGAGGTTGATCGCCTCGGTGGAGTTCTTGGTGAAGACGACCTCGTCCGGGCTGGCCGCGCCGATGAACGCGGCCAGCTTCGCCCGGGCACCCTCGTACGCCTCGGTCGACTCGGTGCCCAGAGTGTGCACCGAGCGGGCGACGTTGGCGTTGTGCTGCTGGTAGTAGTCGGACAGCGCGTCGAGCACCTGGCGGGGTTTCTGCGAGGTGTTGGCGCTGTCCAGGTACACCAACGGGTGGCCGTTGACCTGCCGGCCGAGGATCGGGAAGTCGGCACGGACCGCATCGACGTCCAACACGGTTGGACCGTCGGGGGCCGGCGTGTCCCGGGGGATGGCTATGGTGCTCATCGGCTCGACGCCGCCCTTCTGCACGGATCGTGAGGTGGTCCCGGCGCGGTCGGTCAGGCCGCAGCCGTGCCGGCACCCGCGACGTACCGCTCGTAGCCTTCGGCCTCCAGCTTCTCCGCCAGCTCCGGGCCGCCCTCCTCGACGATCCGGCCGCCAACGAAGACGTGCACGAAGTCCGGCTTGATGTAGCGCAGGATCCGGGTGTAGTGGGTGATCAGCAGCAGACCGGTCTGGCCCGCCTCCCGTACCCGGTTGACCCCTTCGCTGACCACCCGCAGCGCGTCGATGTCGAGCCCGGAGTCGGTCTCGTCGAGGATGGCCATCTTCGGCTTGAGTAGCTCCAGCTGCACGATCTCGTGCCGCTTCTTCTCGCCACCGGAGAAGCCCTCGTTGACGTTGCGCTGGGCGAACGCCGGGTCCATCTGCAGCCGCTCCATGGCACCGCGCAGCTCACCGGCCCAGGTGCGCAGCTTCGGCGCGGTGCCGTCGACCGCGGTCTTGGCGGTACGCAGGAAGTTCGCCACCGACACCCCGGGCACCTCGACCGGGTACTGCATGGCGAGGAACAGCCCGGCACGAGCCCGCTCGTCGACCGACATGGCCAGCACGTCGGTGCCGTCGAGCAGCACCTCACCACCGGTGATCTCATACTTGGGGTGGCCGGCGATCGAGTACGCCAGCGTCGACTTGCCGGAGCCGTTCGGGCCCATGATGGCGTGTGTCTCCCCCGACCGGATGGTCAACGTCACCCCGGCCAGGATCGGCTTGAGCTCGCCTTCCGGCAGCTTGACCGACACCTGCAGGTCGCGGATCTCCAGAACGCTCATGGTACGGCTACTCCATTGCTCGGCGTCAGACTGACGTAGATGTCGCCGTCGCGGATCTCGACGGGAAAGACGGGGACGGGTTCGGTGGCGGGCAGGCCGGTGGGCTGCCCGGTCCGCAGGTCGAACCGGGAACCGTGCAGCCAGCACTCCAGGGTGCAGCCGTCGACCTCGCCCTCGGAGAGGGCGACCGCGGCGTGCGAACACTGGTCGTGCACCGCGTGGAAGGCGCCCTCGTCGGTGTGCACGACGGCGACCGGTACGCCGTCGATGTCGGCGCTGACCGCCGACCCGGACGGGATCTCGGCGGTGGCGCAGACCCGGATCAGGTCGGACATGGTCAGCGGATCTCCTCGGCGACCACTCCGGGCTGGCCCGGTACGGTCGGCGTCACACCGGCACCGGTCACAGCCGGGGCGCCGGTGGTCTCGGCGCCGGCCTCGGCGACCGCTTCGGCGCGCACGAGTCGCTGCTCGATGGCGTCGCCGAGCCGATCCCGCAGCTCGGCGACCGGGATCTTGTTCACCAGCTCGGCGAAGAAGCCCCGGACCACCAGCTTGCGGGCCTCGGCCTCCGGGATGCCCCGGGCCATCAGGTAGAACAGCTGCTCGTCGTCGAACCGGCCGGTGGCGCTGGCGTGCCCGGCCCCGGCCACCTCGCCGGTCTCGATCTCCAGGTTGGGCACCGAGTCGGCGCGGGCGCCATCGGTCAGCAGCAGGTTCCGGTTGATCTCGTACGTGTCGGTGCCGGTCGCCTCGGCGCGGATCAGCACGTCGCCGACCCAGACGGTGTGCGCGCTGGCGCCCTGCAGCGCCCCCCGGTAGCCGACGTTGCTGCGGCAGTCGGGCACCGTGTGGTCCACCAGCTGCCGGTGCTCCAGGTGCTGGCCGGCGTCGGCGAAGTAGAGGCCGAACAGTTCGGCGTCGCCGCCCCGGGCGGTGTACTCGACGCTGGTGAACTGCCGGACCAGGTCCCCACCGAGGGTCACCTGCACGTGGACGACCCGGGCGTCGCGGCCGATCCGGAACTTCACGTGCTGCGCCTGCACCGCGTCGGACGCCCAGTCCGCGACGGTGACCAGGGTCAGCGCGGCACCGTCACCGACGATCACCTCGACGTTGTCGGCCAACGTGGTCGCACCGACCTGCTCGAGGACCAGCGTCGCCTCGGCGAACCGGCCGACGTCGACCAGGGTGTGGCCGTACGCGATCGCGTCCGTGCCGTCACCGCTGACCCGGACCACCGCGGCCTGCGCCGGGGTGGCCTCGGGGGCCACTTCGACCAGCAGTGCGTCGGCGGCGAGCCCGTAGGCGAGCGCGCTGATCCGGTCGAACGGGGTCAGCACGCTGCCGATGCGGGGATCGGAGCGGTCGACGCGGCGCGCCGTCACGCCGGCGGGCAGGTCGGCGTACCGGTGGGTGACCGACCCGGTGGCCGCCGGGGTCCCGGTGGCGAGCCCGCGCAACCGCTTGAGCGGGGTGAACCGCCACTCCTCCTCCAGGCCGGTGATGGCCGGGAAGTCGGCGACGTCGTGTGAGCGCAGCGCCTGGGACTTGGTCTTCGGCGGCGCGGAGGCCTGAATAGTCATCTCTTCCTGTTCTCGGCGGTTTCTCGACGGCCGGTGCACACCGGCTTGTCAACGGCCGGTGCGCACAGGCGACGGGTACGGGCAGGGTCGGGTCAGCCGACCGCGCCCTCCATCTGCAGCTCGATGAGGCGGTTGAGCTCCAGGGCGTACTCCATGGGGAGTTCCTTGGCGATCGGCTCGATGAAGCCACGCACGATCATGGCCATCGCCTCGTCCTCGCTCAGGCCCCGGCTCATCAGGTAGAACAGCTGGTCCTCACTGACCTTGGAGACGGTCGCCTCGTGCCCCATGGCCACGTCGTCCTCGCGGATGTCGACGTACGGGTAGGTGTCCGACCGGGAGATCGCGTCGACCAGCAGGGCGTCGCACTTGACCGTGGACCGGCTGTGCTGCGAACCCTCCAGGACCTGGACCAGGCCACGGTAGGAGGTGCGCCCGCCGCCCCGGGCGATCGACTTGGAGACGATCGTCGAGGAGGTGTGCGGGGCCGCGTGCACCATCTTCGCGCCGGCGTCCTGGTGCTGCCCCTCGCCGGCCATCGCCACCGAGAGCACCTCGCCCTTGGCGTGCGCGCCGGTCATGTAGACCGCCGGGTACTTCATGGTGACCTTGGAACCGATGTTGCCGTCGATCCACTCCATGGTCGCGCCTTCGTGGCAGACGGCCCGCTTGGTGACCAGGTTGTAGACGTTGTTGGACCAGTTCTGGATGGTCGTGTAGCGGCAGCGGGCGTTCTTCTTCACGATGATCTCGACCACGGCGGAGTGCAGCGAGTCGGAGGAGTAGATCGGTGCGGTGCAGCCCTCGACGTAGTGCACGTAGGCACCTTCGTCGACGATGATCAGGGTCCGCTCGAACTGGCCCATGTTCTCGGTGTTGATCCGGAAGTAGGCCTGCAGCGGGATCTCGACGTGCACGCCCTTCGGCACGTAGATGAACGATCCGCCGGACCAGACCGAGGTGTTCAGCGCGGCGAACTTGTTGTCACCGACCGGGATGACGGTGCCGAAGTACTCCTTGAAGAGGTCCTCGTGCTCCTTGAGAGCGGTGTCGGTGTCGAGGAAGACGACCCCCTGCTCCTCCAGGTCCTCCCGGATCTTGTGGTAGACCACCTCCGACTCGTACTGGGCGGCGACGCCGGCGATCAGCCGCTGCTTCTCGGCCTCCGGGATGCCCAGCTTGTCGTAGGTGTTCTTGATCTCCTCCGGCAGTTCCTCCCAGCTGGTGGCCTGCTTCTCGGTGGAGCGCACGAAGTACTTGATGTTGTCGAAGTCGATCCCGGTCAGGTCGGCACCCCAGGCCGGCATCGGCTTGCGGCCGAACAGCCGCAGACCCTTGAGCCGCAGGTCGAGCATCCACTGCGGCTCGCTCTTCTTGGCGGAGATGTCGCGCACGACCGCCTCGTTGAGCCCTCGCGTGGCGGCGGCACCGGCCACGTCGCGGTCGGCCCAGCCGTACTCGTACCGGCCGAGGGCCGCGAGGTGCTCCTCCTGGGAGATGGGCGCGACGGTCTGCTCGGTCATCTATCTGTCCTCACAGTGCTGGTGACGTGGTTGGTCGGTGTGGAACGGTCGGGTGCGTGCCGCAAGGTCGCGGCGACACCGGTCGAGGTGGCCTCCGCCCGGCGTGGGTCCGGAATGTGCGTGGTGCACACTCCGTCACCGTGGGCAATGGTGGCCAGGCGCTGCACGTGGGTGCCGATCAGACGCGAGATCACCGCGGTCTCGGCCTCGCACAGCTGGGGAAACTCGGCCGCCACATGCGCCACGGGGCAGTGGTGCTGGCACAACTGCCCCCCGGACGCGATCGTGGACGCGTTGGCAGCGTAGCCCTCCGCGCTGAGCGCCTCGGCGAGTGCCTCGGCGCGGGCCAGCGGATCGTCACCCGCCTGGTCGATGGCCGCCCGGCAGCGGGCCTCCAGGCCTGCCACCTGGGCGGCGGCGAACTCCTCCACGGCGGCGTCGCCGCCGTGGCCGGCGATCCAGCGCAGCGCCGCGGCGGCCATGCTGTCGTAGCGGTAGCGCCCGTGACGGGAGCGCGCGGTGTCGGTCAGCCGGAAGACCTTCGCCGGGCGGCCCCGACGACGGTCACTGCGGGCCGGCGCGTCGCGGGCCACCACGTCGCCGTCGGCGAGCATGGCGTCCAGGTGCCGGCGGATCGCCGCCGGGCTCAGGCCCAGCTCCGCACCGAGCTGCGCGGCGGTGGCCGCACCTCGCTCCAGCAACAGGGTGACCAGCCGGTCACGGGTACGCCCGTCCGGGCCGGCGACGACCGCACCGGTCGTCGACCCGCCCACCGGCAGACCCACCCTGTTTTTCACTACGCCAACGTTACGTATTTCCGGGGGCACCCGCAAACAGGCTGCCGGTGATCCACCGCACCGCCGCCGGAAGTGCCCGGACGGCCGATGCCGGCGGGCCGTACCCGGGCGGGCGCGCACCGCAGGCGACGAGGGCGGCACCGGCACCCACCCGCGCCCGTCGTCCGGCCGCGCACCGCGCCGCTGTGGCGTCGGCCACATGCGTACGATTGCGTACCGTGACCGACTCCCGCCGGCAGTTCGCCTCACCCGCCCTGGTACGCAGGCTCAGCCTCGCCTCGCTGATCGCCAACGTGGCGATCGTGGTGACCGGCGGCGGGGTGCGACTCACCGGATCCGGGCTCGGCTGCCCGACCTGGCCCCGCTGCACCGAGGACTCGTACGTCACCACCCCCGAGATGGGCATCCTCGGCGTCATCGAGTTCGGCAACCGGGTGCTCGGCATCCTGGTCGGTCTGATCGCGCTCGCCACCCTGTTCGCGGTGTTGACGGCCCGGCCCCGGCGGGCGGACCTGCGTGGGCCGGCGCTCGGCGTACTGGGCCTGGTGATCCTGCAGGGCGTGATCGGCGGGATCAGCGTCCGGGTGCAGCTCAACCCGTGGGTCGTCGCACTGCACTTCATGTTGTCGATGGTGGCGCTGGCGGTGGCGTACACCCTCTGGCGACGGGCCCGCGACGACGGCCGCACCGACGCCGACACCGTGCCCCGGCCGCTGCGTCACCTCGCCTTCGTGATCGTCACGGTGAGCTTCGCGGTGCTGGTGCTCGGTACCGTGGTGACCGGTAGCGGTCCGCACGCCGGCGACGCCGACGCCGGGCGCACCGGGCTGGACCCGCAGGCCATGTCCCAGCTGCACGCCGACTCGGTGGCGCTGCTGATCGGGCTCTCGATCGCCTGGTGGTTCGCGCTGCGCGCGGTCGGCGCCGGACGCCCGGCGGTACGCGCGGCGACGGTCCTCCTCGTCGTCGAGCTGGCCCAGGGCCTGATCGGCGTGGTGCAGTACCTCACCAACCTGCCGGTGGCGCTGGTCAGCGCCCACATGCTCGGTGCCTGCCTGGTTTGGCTGGCCACCCTGGCGGCACTCTGGTCGACCCGCGGGCGGGCGGCAGAGGCCGCAGAGGCGACGCCGGAAGCTGCTGCGGCCACCGACCACGACGCCCGCCCCTTGGCCGCCGCGCGACCGTGACCCGGCCACCACGCCACCACACCACACCACCGTGACCCGGCCACCACACCACCACACGACCGTGACCCGGCCACCACACCACCACACGACCGTGACCCGGCCACCACGCCGCCGGGACCGACCGGTCTGAAGACGGCTGAATACCGCTGACCTCTCCTCATAGCGGAACGTACCGGTAAGGCTACGCAGGTGCCGGAGCATCGCCGCCGGCACGACGATCCGGGTGCGGCAGCCGAGGTTCCCCCGTGCCGTGGCTGCCGCGCCCCTGGTTCGCGCGAGGGTGGCCGGACCGCGGGACGATCCGCGCCCGCCGGTCCGCCCGCTCTGCTCGCGCGGCGAGCCACGGAGCAACCTCCGCCTTCCGCGCGCCCTCCCCGACGCCGATCCTCCCTCGGAGTTCCCGCGTGTCCCAATTACGTTCCCGTCGACCGGGCACCGTCGCCGCCACGTTGGCCCGGTCCCGGCTCGGAGTACCCCAGGTGCTCTTCTTCGTTCTCGCCGCCGCCGCGCCGCTGACCGTGGTCGCTGGCGGCGCCAGCACCGGCTTCGCGGTCACCGGCACCACGGCGGTACCAATGGCGTACCTGCTCATAGCGGTGGTCATGGCCATCTTCGCGGTGGGCTACGTGGCGATGAGCCGCCACGTCGTCAACGCCGGCGCGATGTACAGCTACGTCGCGCACGGACTCGGCCGCGTCCCCGGCATCGCGGCGGCGTTCGTCGCGCTGGTCGCCTACAACGCGATGCAGATCGGCCTGTACGGCGCGTTCGGCGTGGTCGCCGCCGAGGTGGCGGCCGTCGCGGGCGCCACCGTGCCGTGGTGGGCCGGCGCCCTCGCCGGTTGGCTGCTCATCGCCGCGCTGGGTCTGGCCCGGGTCGACCTCAACGGCCGGCTGCTGGCCGGCCTGCTGCTGGCCGAGCTCGCCGTCATCGTCGGGTACGGCCTGGTGATGCTCGGTCATCCCGCTGACGGCGTCGTCGACGCCCGGACCCTCGACCCCGGGCAGTTGCTCACGCCCGGGGTGGCGGCGATGCTGGTCGGCGGGATCGCCGGCTTCGTCGGCATCGAGGCGAGCACCGTCTTCGCCGAGGAGACCCGTGACCCGCGCCGGACGGTGGCCCGGGCGACGTACCTGGCGGTGGCGATCACCGGTGCCTGCTACGCCGGCTCGGCGTGGGCCATGTCGGTCGCCGCCGGCGCGGACGAGGTCGTCGACCAGGCTCGCCGGCACGGCACCGAGCTGATGTTCGTCCTGGTGGGCCCACACGTCGGGCAGACCGTCGTCGACGCCGGTCGGCTGCTCTTCCTGACCAGTCTGTTCGCCGCCCTGCTCGCGTTCCACAACACCGTCGCCCGGTACCTGTTCGCGCTCGGCCGCGAGCGGGTGCTGCCGGCCGCCCTCGGCCGGACGAACCACCGTACCGGCGCCCCCAAGCTGGGCTCACTCACCCAGAGCGGGCTGGCCCTCGTGGTGATCGTCGCCTACCCGCTCGCCGGCCTCGACCCGATCACCCACCTGTTCTTCTGGTTGACCGTCACCGGTGGGTTGGGGGTGCTGATCCTGATGACCGCTACCTCGGTGGCGGTCATCGGCTACTTCCTCGGCCACCCGCGCGGCGAGTCGGCCTGGCGGCGCTGGTGGGCCCCGGGCACGGCCACCGTGGCCCTGGGGCTGATCCTGATCGGTACGGTCACGAGCTTCGGTGACCTGCTCGGCATCCCGGACACGTCGCCGCTGCGGTGGTGGTTTCCTGCCGGGTACGCCCTGGCGGCGCTGGCCGGCACCGGGTGGGCGATGTGGCTGCGGGCCCACCGGCCACAGGCGTTCCAGGCGATCGGCTGGGGTGCCGACAGCGCCACCACAGCCGTCCCGGTGCCGCTGCCGCCGGCCCGGCTGCCGACGAGCGTCTAGCGTCGCCGGCAGAGCGGACACGAGTGCGGCCCGGGCCGATGGCCCGGGCCGCACTCTTCTCGTCATTCTCCGGTCGCGTCCGGCGGGTGCTCGCCAGTCACGCTCCCGGTCGTCGGTCGTTGTGCAGGACGGTACGTACGGGTCGATCAGCCCTCGGCGGCGGTCAGCGGGCGAGGCTGCGCTTGGCCATCGACCGCCACAGGTCGTTGCTCGGGCGCATCTGGTCCATCAGCTCCCGCTCCCACTCGTTCTCCACCTCGACCCCCGCCTTGAGGCAGGCGGCACGGGCCACGTCGGTGCCGTCGGCGAAGTGGTCACCCCACTCGCCGTCCCCACCTACCAGGACGATCCGTGCGCCGCGCTTGCCGACGTACTCGATGACCGCCTTCGCACCACCGTGGCCGGCGGCGAAGGAGCGGATGCCGGCGACCAGGCCGGAGGGCGCGTCCGTCGGGACGGACTCGGTCGCCAGCGTCGTATCGGAACCATCTGCCATAGCCGAAGCGTAAGCAGAGCGAACGGGTTTCGCCGATCGGATGTCGGCTTTTTGTGACTCCAATTACCCGTACGTTTAGAAACTCGCACTGGCAGTTGATGGTGATTTATTCCATCAAACAGGACAAACCACGAACAGCAAAGAGGATGAAAAGCGACAAAGGTCTTGAGAGCGTCGTCGAGCCGACCTGAACGAAGGCTCGGTCAGACCAGCGCGTCCAGCGCCACCGCGACGAACAGCACCGTCAGGTACGTGGTCGACCAGTGGAACAGCCGCATCGGCCGCAGCGGCTCACCCCGCACCGAGCGCCGGTGCAACCGGTGCGCCTCCAGCAGGAAGATCGCGCCGACCACGGCCGCCGGCACCGCGTAGAGCAGCGACATGCCCAGCGGCCAGATCACCAACGACGAGGCCACCGTCAACCAGGTGAACAGGATGATCTCGACGTTGACCCGCCGGGCCGAGGCGACCACCGGCAGCATCGGGATGCCGGCCCGGGCGTAGTCCGCCTTGTATTTGATGGCCAACGCGTAGAAATGCGGCAGTTGCCAGAAGAAGACCACGGCGAACAGTCCCCACGCCACCGGGGACAACCCGCCGGTGACCGCGGCCCAGCCGATCAGCACCGGCGCCGCCCCGCAGGCGCCGCCCCAGAAGGTGTTCTGCGGCGTGCTGCGCTTGAGCCACAGCGTGTAGACCAGGTCGTAGTAGACGATCGCGGCCAACGTCAGGCCCGCCGCGAGCCAGTTGGTGAAGACCGCCATCAGCGTCACCGACACCACGGCGAGGGTCAGCCCGAACGCCAGCGCGTGCCGCGGGGTCACCACGTGCGTCGGCAACGGCCGACGCTTGGTCCGCCGCATCAGCTGGTCGATGTCACGGTCGATGAAGCAGTTCAGCGCGTTCGCCGCGCCGGCGGCCAGTGCGCCGCCGATCAGCACCACCGCGACGAGCCACAGCGGCGGCATGCCACCGGCGGCGATCATCATCGTCGGCACGGTCGTGACCAGCAGCAGTTCGACGATCCGCGGCTTGGTCAGCGAGACGTACGCCCGGACCACCGCCAACAGGTCCCGGCTGCCCGTGACGGGCACCGTACCGTCGACCGCCGCGTCCAGCCCGGTCGCCGCGTCCACCCCGGCTACCGGCTGGACCCCACGCACCCGGTCCAGTTCGGCGCTGGTGGTGGACGCGCCCCGCGCCCGATCGTAGGCGGGGCGCTCGGTGACCATGCTCACGGGCTGCACCTTCCGGCGTCGGCGCGGGTGACCTTCCAACTGGCGCCCGACCAACCGGCCGGCGCACGTCCGACAGCCTACGCGCAGGTATTTTCCCAGCCCGGCCGACCCATGACCGGTGCCCGTCGTCACATCGGGCAGCCGTTCTACCGGGCACGACACGTACCCCCCGGCAGTCGACCGGAGGTTCCACCGCCGGTCGTCGACCCTCGGTGACCATCCGGTTGTCGAGATCGGCGGGCGCGCGTTCAACCCTGCTCGATAGGGTCGTGACGAGGGTTCCGCCTACCTGCTGGACGAGGAGCACACCCACCGTGGCTGCAACACCGAACGATGCCCCCCTGAACTGGTCCGACCTCGACCGCCGCGCGGTCGACACCGCCCGCGTGCTGGCCGCCGACGCCGTGGAGAAATCCGGCAACGGCCACCCCGGCACCGCGATGAGCCTCGCCCCTGCGGCGTACCTGCTGTTCAACCGGGTGATGCGACACGACCCGAGTGACCCGGACTGGGCTGGCCGGGACCGTTTCGTGCTCTCCGCCGGACACTCCAGCCTGACCCTGTACATCCAGCTCTACTTCTCCGGTTACGGGCTGAGCCTGGACGACCTCAAGGCGTTGCGGCAGTGGGGGTCGCTGACCCCGGGGCACCCGGAGCACGGCCACACCCGTGGCGTCGAGACCACCACCGGCCCGCTCGGCCAGGGTCTGGCCAACGGCGTCGGCATGGCGATGGCGGCCCGCCGCGAGCGCGGCCTGCTCGACCCGGACGCCGCGCCCGGTGAGTCGGTCTTCGACCACAACATCTGGGTCATCGCCTCCGACGGTGACATCGAGGAAGGCATCACCCACGAGGCGAGCGCGCTGGCCGGGCACCAGAAGCTCGGCAACCTGACCGTCATCTACGACGACAACCAGATCTCCATCGAGGACGACACCCGCATCGCGCTCAGCGAGGACGTCGCCGCGCGCTACGCCGCGTACGGCTGGCACGTGCAGACCGTCGACTGGCGGGCCGGCACCGCCGGTGACGGCGAGTACCACGAGGACGTCGAGGCGCTGTACGCCGCGTTGACCGCCGCCCGTGCCGAGACCGACCGCCCGTCGTTCATCGCGCTGCGGACCATCATCGGCTGGCCGGCACCGAAGAAGCGCAACACCGGCAAGATCCACGGCTCGGCGCTCGGTGCCGAGGAGGTCGCCGCCACCAAGGAGATCCTCGGCTTCGACCCGGCCCAGCACTTCGCCGTCGACGACAAGGTGCTCGCCCACATCCGCGAGGTCCTCGACCGGGGCCGGCAGGCACACACCGCGTGGACCGCGAAGTACGACGCCTGGGCGCAGGCCAACCCCGAGCGCAAGGCGCTGCACGACCGGCTCGCCACCCGTACCCTGCCGGACGGCTGGGCCGACGCGCTGCCGGACTGGCCGGCGGACCCCAAGGGCGTCGCCACCCGGGCCGCTTCCGGCAAGGTGCTGAGCGCGCTCGCCGCCGAGCTGCCCGAGCTGTGGGGCGGCTCGGCCGACCTGGCCGAGAGCAACAACACCACGATGAAGGGCGAGCCGTCCTTCGTCCCGGCCGAGTACGCCACCAAGGAGTTCCCCGGCCACGAGTACGGCCGCACCCTGCACTTCGGCATCCGCGAGCACGCCATGGGGGCGATCCTCAACGGCATCGCGCTGCACGGCGGCACCCGTCCGTACGGCGGCACCTTCCTGGTGTTCAGTGACTACATGCGCCCGGCGGTGCGACTGGCCGCGCTGATGAAGCTGCCGGTGATCTACGTCTGGACGCACGACTCGATCGGTCTCGGCGAGGACGGCCCCACCCACCAGCCGATCGAGCACCTGTCCGCGTTGCGCGCCATCCCCGGCCTGGACGTGGTCCGCCCGGCCGACGCCAACGAGACCGCCTGGGCGTGGCGGGTCGCGCTGGAGCACACCGACCGGCCGACCGCGCTGGCGCTGACCCGTCAGGCGGTACCGGTGATCGACCGGGACGTCTACGCCTCGGCCGAAGGGGTCCGCAAGGGCGGCTACGTGCTGGCCGAGGCCAGCAACGCCCAGCCGGCGGTGATCCTGATGGGCAGCGGGTCGGAGGTCCAGCTGCTGCTCACCGCCCGCGAGCGGCTCGAAGCCGAGGGGACTCCCACCCGGGTCGTGTCGATGCCCTGCCAGGAGTGGTTCGCCGAGCAGGACGAGGCGTACCGCGAATCGGTGCTGCCGCGCGGGGTCAAGGCCCGGGTCAGTGTCGAGGCCGGCATCGACATGTCCTGGCGTGGGCTGCTCGGCGACTGTGGCGAATCGGTCAGCATTGAACACTACGGGGCCAGTGCTCCGTATCAGGTGCTGTTCGAGCAGTTCGGCTTCACGCCCGACTCCGTGGTCGCGGCGGCGCACGCGTCGCTGACCCGGGTCGGCGCCATCACCGGCACCACCACCGGAAACTGAGGAGGCTCCAGATGACGGACCGATTGGCTGAGCTCACCGCCGCAGGCGTGGCGGTCTGGCTCGACGACCTGTCCCGGCAACGGCTCAGCACCGGCAACCTGGACCAGTTGCGCCGCGAGAAGCACGTCGCCGGCGTGACCACCAACCCGACCATCTTCGCCGCCGCCCTGGCCAACGCCGACGAGTACAACTGGCAGCTGCGTGACCTGGCCGCCCGGGGCGTCAGCGTCGACGAGGCGGTGCGGATGCTCACCACCTACGACGTCCGGTGGGGCTGCGACGTGATGCGGCCGGCGTACGAGACCAGCGGCGGCGTCGACGGCCGGGTGTCGATCGAGGTCGACCCCCGGCTGGCGTACCGCACCGCCGAGACCGTCGCCGAGGCCAAGGCGCTGTGGTGGCTGGTCGACCGGCCGAACCTGTTCATCAAGATCCCGGCGACCGAGGCCGGGCTGCCGGCGATCACCGCCACCCTGGCCGAGGGGATCAGCGTCAACGTCACGCTGATCTTCTCGCTGGACCGCTACGTCGCGGTGATGGAGGCATTCCTCGACGGGCTGGAGCAGGCCAAGGCCAACGGCCACGACCTGACCACCATCGGCTCGGTCGCGTCGTTCTTCATCTCCCGGGTCGACACCGAGGTCGACAAGCGGCTCGACAAGATCGGCAGCGAGCAGGCCAAGGCACTCAAGGGCAAGGCCGCCATCGCCAACGCCCAGCTGGCCTACGAGCGGTACGCCGAGATCTTCTCCTCGCCGCGCTGGCAGGCCCTGGCCGACGCCGGCGCCCACCCGCAGCGCCCGCTGTGGGCCTCCACCTCCACGAAGAACCCGGCCTACCGGGACGTGATCTACGTCGAGGAGCTGATCGCCCCCGGCACGGTCAACACGATGCCCGAGTCGGTGGTACACGCCTACGCCGACCACGGCGAGACCCGCGGTGACACGGTCACCGGCTCCTACCCGGCGGCCCGGCAGGTCCTCGACGACCTGACCGCCGTCGGCGTCGACCTCGACGACGTGGTCAAGACCCTGGAGTCCGAGGGCGTGCAGAAGTTCGAGGCGAGCTGGCAGGAGCTGCTCGACGGGGTGCGCTCGTCGCTGGACGCGGCGGCGGCCGGCGCCGGCGAGCCCAACGCGGCGGCGAAGGACAACGCCGCCGCCGCCAAGCGGGCCGGGGGCAACGCATGAGCGACTTCTTCGACGGCGGGGTGGAGGCCGCCGCCGGGCTGAGCGTGTACGGCGCCGAGGCGGTCGACGCCTCGGCGGCCTCGTCCACCCGGGGGGCGCTGGTCGCCGACGGCGTACCGGCCTCGCTGGTCGGCAAGGACTCCAGCCTGTGGGGTCCGGACGCCGAAGCCGAGGCGAAGATCCGGCTCGGCTGGCTGGACACCTTCACCCGCAGCCGCGACCTGCTGCCGCAGCTCGCCGAGCTGCGGGCCGAGCTGGGCGACCTGGACCACGTGGTGCTCGCCGGGATGGGTGGCTCGTCGCTGGCCCCCGAGGTGATCTCCTGCACCATGGGCAAGCCGGTGACCGTGCTGGACACCACCGACCCGCACCAGGTCCGGGCGGCGCTCGGCGACCGGCTGGACCGTACGGTCGTGGTGGTCGCCAGCAAGTCCGGCGGCACGGTGGAGACCGACAGCCACCGCCGGGCGTACTGGCAGGCGTTCCTCGACGCCGGCCTGAGCGAGGCCGAGGCAGGCCGGCGGTTCGTGATCGTCACCGACCCCGGCTCGCCGCTGGCCACCGTCGCCGAGGAGATGGGCGCGTTCGTCGTGCTCGCCGACCCGGAGGTCGGCGGGCGCTACTCGGCGCTGACCGCGTTCGGCCTGGTCCCGTCGGCGCTGGCCGGCGTCGACGTGGTCGAACTGCTCGACCAGGCGCAGGAGCTGTCCGCCGCGCTCGGCGGCGACCGCGACAACCCGGGGCTGGCGCTCGGCGCCGCCCTGGGCGCGGCGGCCACCACCGGCCGGGACAAGATCGCGCTGATCTCCGACGGCAGCGGCATCGAGGGGCTCGGTGACTGGATCGAGCAGCTGGTCGCCGAGTCGACCGGCAAGGACGGCGTGGGCATCCTGCCGGTGGTCGTCGAGGCCCCGGACTCCCCCGGTGCCACCGGCCCCGACGTGCTGACCGTCACCTACGGCGGGTCGGGCCAGCCGGGCGGGGTGCCCGGCGGCGGGGTCCGGCCCGACCTCGCGGTCAACGGTCCGCTCGGCGCGCAGTTCCTGGTCTGGGAGTACGCCACCGCGATCGCCGGCCGGGTCCTCGGCATCGACCCGTTCAACCAGCCCAACGTGACCGAGTCCAAGGAGAACACCAACCGGATCCTGTCGGCCGGCCCGCCGACCGAGGCACCGTCGTTCGTCGAGGGTGCGATCGAGGTGTACGGACCCGACGGCGTACCGGGCGAGTTGGCCGGTGCGCTGCGCTGGTTGCTCGACGGCACCGGCACCGACGGCTACCTCGCGGTGATGGCCTACCTGGACCGGTTCGGCGATGCCGACGCCGCCGGGGTGCGCCCGCTGCTGGCCGCCGCCAGCGGCCGGCCGGTCACCTTCGGTTGGGGGCCACGGTTCCTGCACTCCACCGGGCAGTACCACAAGGGCGGGCCGCAGGTCGGCGCGTTCCTGCAGATCACCGGCGCGGTCACCGACGACCTGCCGGTGCCGGGTCGGCCGTACAGCTTCGGTGAGTTGCAGGCGGCGCAGGCCGCCGGTGACCGCCAGGCCCTGGCCGGCCGGGACCGTCCGCTGTTGCGGCTGCACCTGACCGATCGGGCCGCCGGCGTCGCCCAACTCCTGGACACGATTCGAAACCTGCCCGGCTGACAATTGGTCCGGAGAACGGACTGAGGAGGCGACGTGAACCCCCTGCGCGACCCGCAGGACCGGCGGCTGCCGCGCATCCCGGAGCCCTGCGCTCTGGTGATCTTCGGCGTCACCGGTGATCTGGCCCGCAAGAAACTGCTCCCCGGCATCTACGACCTGGCCAACCGGGGGCTGCTGCCACCCGGTTTCGTGGTGCTCGGTTTCGCCCGGCGGGACTGGACCGACGGCGACTTCGAGTCGTTGGCCCACGACTCGGCCAAGGAGTACGCGCGTACCCCCTGGCGCGAGGAGGTCTGGTCCCGGCTGGCCGGCAACATCAAGTTCGTCGGCGGCTCGTTCGACGACGACGCCGCGTTCGACAAGCTGTCGGACTGTCTGGACGGGTTGCGCCACTCGCACGGCATCCACGGCAACGCGGCGTTCTACTTCTCCATCCCGCCGTCGGCGTTCCCGCAGGTGCTCAAGCAGTTGGCGCGTACCGGCATGGCCGACAACGAGCGGTGCGGCGGCTGGCGGCGGGTGGTGGTGGAGAAGCCGTTCGGCTACGACCTGCCGTCGGCGAAGGCGCTCAACGACCTGGTCGACGACGTCTTCACCCGCGACGACGTGTTCCGCATCGACCACTACCTGGGCAAGGAGACCGTCCAGAACATCATGGCGTTGCGGTTCGCCAACAACCTGTTCGAGCCGCTGTGGAACTCCAAGTACGTCGACTCGGTGCAGATCACCATGGCCGAGGACGTCGGCATCGGCAGCCGCGCCGGGTTCTACGACGCCACCGGCGCTGCCCGCGACGTGGTGCAGAACCACCTGCTGCAACTGCTCGCCCTGGTCACCATGGAGGAGCCGACCAGCTTCGACGCCGCCGAGATCCGGGCCGAGAAGCTGAAGGTGCTGCGGGCGATCAGCCTGCCCGACGACGTGGCGGCCGGCACCGTCCGGGGGCAGTACCTGCGCGGCTGGGTGGCCGGTCAGCGGGCGGTCGGCTACCTGGAGGAGCCGAACGTGCCGGCCGACTCGACCACCGAGACGTACGTGGCGATGCGGCTGGGCATCCAGAACCGCCGGTGGGCGGGGGTGCCGTTCTACCTGCGTGCCGGAAAGCGGTTGCCCCGACGGGTCACCGAGGTGGCGGTGATGTTCAAGACGGCACCGCACCTGCCGTTCAACCGCACCGACGTGGAGATGCTCAGCAGCAACCAGCTGGTCATCCGGGTGCAGCCGGACGAAGGCGTGGTGCTCAAGTTCGGCGCCAAGGTGCCGGGCACCACCATGGAGGTCCGCGACATCGCCATGGACTTCCAGTACGGCGAGGCGTTCACCGAGGCCAGCCCGGAGGCGTACGAGCGGTTGGTGCTCGACGTGCTGATCGGTGACCGCACGCTCTTCCCGGACGCGGCCGAGGTGGAGCAGAGCTGGCGGGTCATCGACCCCCTCGAAGAAGCCTGGCAGGGCACCCGGCCGGAGCAGTACCGGGCCGGCGAGTGGGGCCCACGGGCCGCCGACGAGATGCTGGCCCGCGAGGGCCGGTCCTGGAGGAGAGCATGATCAGCCTGTGGGACACCACCGGCAACGAGGTGGTCAAGGCCCTGGCCGCCGAGCGGCGCAGCGCCGGCGGCGTGGCCAGCGGGATGGCCCTGACCCTGATCGTCGTGGTCGACGAGAAGCGGGTACGCGAGGCGGAGGCGGCGGCCACCATCGCCGCCGCCGCCCACCCGTGCCGGCTGCTCGTGGTGGTCCGCGCCGACATCGACCGCAAACGCAGCCGGCTCGACGCCGAAGTGGTCGTCGGCGGCCGGCTCGGCCCCTGCGAGGCAGTCGTCATGCGGACCTCCGGCCGGCTGGCGCTGCACGCCGAGTCGGTGGTGATGCCGCTGCTGGTGCCGGACGTACCGGTGGTCACCTGGTGGCACGGTGAGCCGCCGGAGCAGATCGCCAACGACTACCTCGGGGTGGTCGCCGACCGGCGGATCACCGACTCGGCGCAGGCCCCGAACCCGGTGCAGGCGCTGCTGCAGCGGGCGGTCGACTACGCACCGGGTGACACCGACCTGGCCTGGACCCGGATCACCCCGTGGCGCACCCTGGTCGCCGGGGCGTTCGACACCACCGAGGCGCAGATCACCGGCGCCACGGTGACCGCGCCCCGGGCCGACCCGACCGCCGCGCTGATGATCAGCTGGCTGGCCGCCCGGCTCGGCATCACCCCCCGCTGGGAGGAGACCACCGCGCATCCCCGGATGCGTTCGGTGGAGCTGCGCTGCGCCAACGGCGACGGACTGAGCATCGTCCGCGAGGACAGTTCGGCGCTGTTCACCCGCACCGGCCAGCCGGAGCGGCACATGCCGCTGGTGCGCCGGCCGTTGGGTGAGGAACTCGCCGAGGAGCTGCGCCGGCTCGACGCCGACCAGGTCTACTCGGAGGCGCTGGGCACCCTCGCCGGATTGGCGGATCTGCCAGCCCGGCCCGCCAAGCGGGTGCACATCTGGAAGGACCCGGCGAAGGTCACGGAGCCGGCGGCCGGCGCACCGTCGGCGGATGTCGCGGCCGAACCGGCGCGGAGCGGCTCGTGAGCGGCGGCTCCCGTCTCGTGGTCCACCCGGACGCCACCGTGCTGGCCAGCGCGGTGGCGTCCCGGCTCGTCGTCGCGCTGATCGACGCCCAGGCCGACCGGAGTGAGGCGTCGGTGGTGCTCACCGGCGGGCGGGTCGCGGCGGCCGTGCTGCGCGCCGTCGGCGAACTGCCGGCCCGGCACGCGGTCGACTGGTCCCGGGTGGACCTCTGGTGGGGCGACGAACGGTTCCTGCCGGCCGGCGACCCGGACCGCAACGAGACCCAGGCCCGCGATGCGCTGCTCGACGTACTGCCGCTGGACCCGCAGCGGGTGCACGCGATGCCGGCGTCGGACGGCCCCGACGGTGACGATCCGGAGGCCGCCGCCGCCCGGTACGCCGCCGTGCTCGACCGGGTCGCCGCCGGCCCGGGTACGGCCCCGCTGCCCCGCTTCGACGTGCTGATGCTCGGCGTCGGCGAGGACGGGCACGTGGCCTCGGTCTTCCCCGACCATCCGGTCACCGGCGAGACCCGACCGGTGGCGGCGGTCCGCAACAGCCCGAAGCCGCCGCCGACCCGGATCACGTTGACCCTGCCGACGATCAACACCGCCGACGAGGTGTGGCTGGTCGCGGCCGGCGCGGACAAGGCGACGGCGGTCGCCAAGGCGTACGGCGGCGCCGACCCCGTCGCGGTGCCGGCGTCCGGGGTACGCGGCGTGCGGCGTACCTGGTGGCTGCTCGACCAGGCGGCTGCCGCCGAGGTCGACGCGGCGGGGAACGAGGCGGCCGGGGACGGATCAGCGCCGGAGCCGGCCGGCTGACAGCTAGCGGACGGGTTCCGCAGCGCAGAGCACGACGCAGGCGTACAGACCGGGTGTGATTCCCGATCTGTACGCCTGCTGCCTGTCTGGGCTTCACCCAATGGTCGTACACGGCCGCGAACATCGCCCATGACTGACCCGGGCCAGGTTCCGTTCGACAGGACAGCCCCGCGCAATCGCCCGTAGCTGCTCAACCGCAACCTTGGCAGGTCGACGCATGCTCAACACGCCAACCGTCAGCGTGGTCGTCCCCACGCACGGCCGTCCGGATCTCGTCACCCGTGCCGTGCGCAGTGCGCTGGCGCAAAGTGTCGAGGACATCGAAGTGATCGTGGTGGTCGACGGGCCCGACGAGGCGACCGTGGTCGCCCTCGACGCGATCGCCGACGCCCGGATCCGGGTGGTCGGCCTGCCGGAGCGTGGCGGCGCGCCGGCGGCGCGCAACGTCGGCGTCCAGCACGCGCACGCGCCCTGGGTGGCGTTGCTCGACGACGACGACGAGTGGCTGCCCGGCAAGCTCGCCGCCCAACTCGACGTCGCGCGTACGGCGTCCGCGCCGCTGCCGATCGTCGCGAGCCGGCTGATCAACCGGACCCCCCGGGCCGAGTTCGTCATCCCCCGGCGGCTACCCGCACCGGACGAGCCGCTCAGTGAGTACTTCACCGTCCGGCGGGGGCTGTTCCACGGTGACGGGTTCATCCAGACGTCGACGATCATGGCCCCGACCGACCTGTTCCGCCGGGTGCCGTTCGATCCGGCGGTGCCCCGGATGCAGGAGCTCGACTGGTCGTTGCGGGCGCTGAGCCACGACGACGTCGCACTCGTCTTCGCCGACGAGGCACTGGTCATCTGGCACCAGGACGAGAACCGGCCCCGGATCAGCCTGCATTCACCGTGGCAGGCGCAGCTCGAGTGGCTGCGGCGCAGCCGCCCGCTGATGACACCCCGGGCGTACGCGGCGCTCACGATGAGCGTGATCAGCTCGATGGCGGCACCGACCCGCAGCGGCAAGGTCTTCACCACGCTGCTGCGCGAAGCGCGGCAGCATGGCCGGCCGGGCATGCTGGACTACCTCACGTTCGCGCAGATCTGGCTGATTCCGCCGGACCTGCGCCGTACCCTGCGGGACATGGTGCTCAAACGCGGTCACCGGCCGCCCGCGCAGCCGCTCGCCGCGCAGCCGCAGCCCGCGCAGCCGGCGGACCCGATCACCGCGCAGCCGGCGCGACCGCTCACCACGCAGCAGCAGCCAGCCGACGCCGACACCCTGCAGTCGTAGTCGACCGGTCCAGCCCTTCTCAGCGGCCCCGGGTGCCACCACGGGTCGGCCGGTCGGGCACCCGCAGCGTCGCCCGTACCCGCCGCCCCGCCATCCACGCCACCACCACGGTGGCCCTGGCCAACGACCGTACGCCCGCCACCTCGACCGTCGTCGGCACCAGGGCGGGTGCCCGGCCCCGCCCGGTGAGCCGGGGCATGCCGCCCGCCAGGTCGGCCGCGTCGAACCGGGTCAGGTCGGCGACACCGACCGCCTCGGCGGTCACGTCCCGGTGCCCGTACACCGAGGTGACCGCGTCGAACAGCGGCTCGTCGGCGGAGCGCACCCACCGGGCCCGGCCGAGCGCGGCGGTCCGCCACAGCTGTACGCCTACCTTCCCTTCCGCATCGGGGTGGTCGGGATCGACCCGGACCACGCCGGCCTGGTAGCGGTCGGCGACGTCGATCAGCCGCCGCAGCGCCTCCGGTGCCAGGCCGTGCGTGGCCGGCAGGTCGAGCAGGTACGGGGTGGGAAAGACGTTGGTGGGCGGCTCGGTCGCCAGTCGGACCCGTGGTTCACCCCGATACGTCGCGGCGATCAGCCGTAGGTCGCGCGACGGGTCGGTGAGGACCCGCATCCGCGCGTCGTCGAGCCGGTCCCACGGGCCGACGAGGGTGATCCGGATGTCGTGTTCGGTGCCGCGCAGCACCGAGTCGACGGCCGCCCGTACCCGCTCCAGCGGCTCGTCACCGACGGCCATGACCACCTCGGCGAGCGGCACGGACCAGGACGTCCCGCCCACCTTGCGCCAGGTGCGGGGGTACGGGACCCGGTCGGCGAAGAACGGGCGGTTCCAGCGGGCGACCTCCTGGCGGGCCCGCATGACATGGGTACGCCCGAGATGCCAGCTGCGCGCGGCCGGCTCCGGCACGAACACCGCACCCGCCTGGGCGAGGCGGTAGCCGAACTCGGTGTCCTCGCCGAGGCGCAGGTCGGCGTCGAAGCCGCCGGCCTGCTCGTACAGGTCGCGGCGCAGCGCGGCGGTCGCCCCGACGTGGATCTTGAAGACGTGGTGGTCGGCGATGCGGAGCTGGTCGGTCTGGTTGATGTAGCGCTCGACGTAGCTGTGCGGCTCGCTGGCCCGGTCACCGAACAGCTCCGCCGCCGCGCCCCGGTCCAGCGTCGCGGCGACCGTCTCCGCCGACGGCCACCGCCCGTCGCCGTCGGGCTCGACGAAGCGCTTGTAGCCGAGGGTGACCGCGTACGGCAGCACGTGCTGCCAGCGGACCTGAGCCGCCACGTGCTCCGGGAAGACGATCATGTCGGCGTCCAGCCAGTGCAGGATCTCACCGGAGCTGTGCGCGACGCCGCAGCGCAGCGCGGCGGCCCGCCCCCAGCCGGCCACGCCGTCGGCACCGACCCGGACGATCCTCGTCCGCGCCGGCCGGATCGGGGGCAGGGTCAACGGTGGATCGGAGCCGTCGTCGGCCACGACGACCTCGAGCAGGTCGGCCGGGTACGTCTGCCGACTCAGCGACGCCAGCGTCAGATCGAGGGTCGGCTGACAGTTGAAGGCCGGAATGACGACGCTCACGGGCAGCGTCGGCCGCCAGCCCGCCAGCTCGGGCGCCGAGACCGACGACCAGTCGTTACGGACGACGCGCGGAACGGTGGGTGGTCCGTCTGCCTGGCTCACGGGCAGAAACTAGCAGGGTTCGGTGCACCCTCCCCGACCGGATAGCAGCGTCGACACCCAGGTCGCCACATCGCCGTACATCTATTGACAAACAGTGTTAACAGTAAGACTCTTCTCGGAGAGCGCTCTCTCACTCGTCCGACCCCGTTCGACCCCGTCCGACCTCTGACCAGAGGAGCCCCTCATGGTTGTCCGAAGAAAGCTGGTGGCCGTCGCAGCCGCCCTGCTCACCGCCGTCCCGACCGGCCTCGTCGCCGCCACCCCCGCCCAGGCAGTCGGACCGGCGCTGCTACCGGTCACCGTCACCAACAGCACCGGCCGGGCCGGGTCCGTCCACCTGTACGTGATCGGCGTACAGCTCTCCTCCGGCCGCCTCGGGTACGTCAACCAGGCCGGCACGTTCATCCCCTGGTCCGGTGGGCAGATCCCACCGTCGCCCGCCCCGGACGCCTCGATCGCCGGACCGGCCAACGGTGCCAGCGCGACGATCCGCTTCCCGCGCGGTTTCTCCGGCCGGGTCTACTTCTCGTTCGGGGAGAAACTGAAGTTCTTCCTCACCCCGACCGGCCTGGTCCAGCCCGCCCCCTGGGCCGGCGGCGACCCCAACCGCGACATCCTGTTCGACTGGAGCGAGTTCACCTACAACGACGCCGGCCTGTGGCTCAACAGCTCCCAGGTGGACATGTTCGCGGTGCCGCACGCGGTCACCGTGACCGGTGCCAACGGCGTCACCAAACGCACCGGCGACGTCGTCGCGGGCGGCCGCAACGCGATCATCAACGGCGTCCGCGCCCAGTCCGGCTGGGCCAACACCGTGCAGACCCGGGGCGACGGCACCGTGCTGCGGGTGCTCGCACCCGGCAAAGCCGCCGGCGCCGGCCTGTTCAGCCCCACCTACCTGGACTCCTACATCACCTCGGCGTGGAACGCGTACACCAGCCGGACACTGACCGTCGTACCGTTCGGCGACCGCCCCGACATCCGCTACTTCGGCCGGACCTCGGGCCGGGTGATGACCTTCACCAACAGCGCCGGCCAGGTCGTCGCCTCGTTCAACCGACCCTCGTCGGCAAGCGTGTGGGGCTGCGACGGCGACCTGCCCGCCCCCAACGACCAGGTGGTCGGGCCGATCTCCCGCACGCTGTGCGCCGCACTGAACCGGGGCACCCTCGGCACCATCCACACCCAGCCCAGCACCAACGCCGCCGAGTTCTACCGCAACACCCCGACCAACCAGTACGCCCGGATCATCCACGCCAACATGCGTGACGGAAAGGCGTACGCGTTCGCCTTCGACGACGTCGGCGCGTTCGAGTCCCTCGTCCACGACGGCGACCCCCGCTCCGCCGGAGTCATACTCAGCCCGTTCTGACCGGGCCCTCCCCACCCCGGTATGGGTGCGCCGGCACGCCACCGGCGCACCCGCCCGAGCCGACGCCTTCGACGGGTCGACGGCCGGCCCAGCCGTGATCCACTACGTGCCATCGACACGACACGCCGACGGCATGTCAGCTCACGCGCATCCGATCGGTCACCGGCAGATGGAGCGGACTACCGCCTCATCCGGTTGACCACAGCTGTTCGAGCACCTTGTTGACGGCGTCGGGCTGCTCGCGGTGGGGCTCGTGCGCGGCACCGCAGACCCGGACGAGGCGAGCTCCGATCCGGTCAGCAACCGTCGCCGCCACCTTCTCCATCACCTGCGCCATGCCGGGCCGGTAGCCGCCGGAGACCGTACCCCAGTCGCCGACGATCACCAGTTTCGCGAACCCGGCATCCGCCAGCGACTGGGTGGCCAGGTCCGCCAGCCAGCACGGACGTTCGTTCAGGGCGGTCCGGGCCGCCCGCTCCAGCCAATCCGCCGGCTCCGGACGCGGCTGCCCAGCCGGGTAGACCAGGTCCAGATACCGCCGCGCGGACCGCCTGCGGGCATCAGCCATGAACTCGCGCGCGTCCTGGACCACTGCGGCGACTGACGGATCCTCCGAGGCGATCCGGTGGGCACACGGCTCGATGAGCGTCAACGACCGGACCAGGTCGGGCCGCGCCGCTGCGGCGATCATCGCCACCGTGCCGCCGTACGAGTGGCCGACCAGATCGACGCCGCCGTTCATCAAAGCGACGACGTCCTGCGCGTCGACGGCGTAGTCGCTGGTCACCTGATTATCGTCGAGGTCCGGGCTGTCGCCGTAGCCCCGTCGGTCCGGCAGCAGCACCCGCCGGTGTCGGGCCAACGGCCGTTGCCGCTCGAACGCCGACGCCGCCCAGTTGAGCGTGCCGTGGATCAGAATCGCGGGTGCCGCTGCAGCCGGACCATCCCAGATCGTCACGTTCACCGGCGCACGCACGTGGAAACCGTACAGCGACGGGAACTTTCTGCCTTCACAGCTCTGTATGGAGGGCGACCATCAAGACAACCCGTTATGTAGCTCGCGGCCGTGCACGATGTACCGATGAGGCCCACCACACGGATCCGCGTCGCCGGATACGTCATCCGGACCACCGGCAGCGGTGCGCAGCTCCTGGTCTTCGACCACATCGACTTCCCTGACGCCGGCACTCAGGTGCCCGCTGGCGGTGTGCAGCCCGGCGAGGAGCTACACGACGCGGTGCTTCGCGAAGTCGCCGAGGAGACCGGCCTGACCGGCGTCACCGTGGTTCACAAGATCGGGAGCGAGGACAAGCCACATCCCGAGACCGGCCAGCCCCGTCGTACCACCTACTTTCACCTACAGGCCCCGGACCACATCCCCGATGCCTGGCAGCACACCGTGACGGGTGCCGGGTTGGACCGCGAGCTGCAGTTCACCTGCCGATTCGTCCCGCTGCCCCTGCCAGCCCACCTCGCCGATCACCAGGACGCGCTACTCGGCAGCATCGACCGTCGATGGACCACACGGACCGAACCCCCGCCCGCGTCAAGCCGGGCGACCGAGCTTATGCCGCCGATGACGTAGGGGTAGTGGTGTTCCGTGCGGCGATCTGCGAAATACGTTGGGGTGACAGTCCGAGAAGTGCGCCTGCATCCCGGACGGTATAGCCGTCACGCAGAAGCGCCAGCACCGCTGTTGCGGTCGCTCGTTCGGCCCTCTCGTCCGCGTCCCGGGCTTCCCGCCTGGCGTCCAGAGCTACCGAAACCATACCGGGAAGTTCAGGACGAACATCGACTTCCACCCTGTCCGGGTCGACGTCCAGCAGCAACGCGATCGCTTCTCGAGCCATCGCAGCGACCTGGTCGAGTCGCCGGGCCTGGGTGTGCACGCCCTTGAGTTCAGGCACGCTGATGGCCCACCAGTTGCCGACCCGCCGGCAGACCACGGAGTAGGTCGTCACTTCCACCAGTCCTCCCCGATTTGATCGTCGAGATCGCTCATGATGCCCCGTGCCGCGTATTCGTTGATTTCCCGATGTCGGGGTATCACAACCTTCTGGCCGCCGCACCGAAAGATCGAATGACTCCCGCCTTCACGCAGTAGCTCGAACTCCACGCCCACACCGGCTGCGGCGGCGCCGATCTTTTTGATTAGGTCAACCCGCTTCACGTAGCTTAGCCTAGCTTGATAGACAGATCAAGTAAACCGCACTAGACGCCAACCCGGACCGCCGCTACGACCTGTCATCCGGGGCCTGCAGCGCCTGCCTGGGTTCAACAGGTGAAGAGCTGTGGCACTACTGTTACTCGCCGTGGACCACGTCGAGGTCGAGGTCACCGCGGAGCTGGTCCGGGGTCTGCTCCGCGACCAGTATCCCGATCTCGCCGACCGGCCGGTCCGGCTGGCTGCGCGGGGCTGGGACAACCAGATGTGGCGCCTCGGTGAGGATCTCGCCGTCCGGCTGCCGTGGGCGACCGGGTCGGCGGACGCGCTGCTACTCAAGGAGTACGCCTGGCTGCCCGCCTTGGCACCGCATCTACCGTTGCCGGTCCCCGTACCGCAGCGGCTCGGCGAGCCCACCGCACGGTTCCCTCGGCCCTGGCTCGTCACCACCTGGGTGCCGGGTACCCCCGCCGACCGCGCCCCGGTCACCCGAGCCCGGGCGGCTGCTGAGTCCCTGGCAGCGTTCCTGTCCGCGCTGCACCGACCCGCTCCCGACAGCGCACCCACGGGCAGCGGTGGCGGTCGGGGTGGGCCGTTGGCAGACCACACCGACCAGTTCACCCACGGACTCGCCGAGGTCACCGAGCGTGGGCTGATCGACGACCCGGAGGCCGTCCACGCTGTCTGGCGGGACGCGGTCGCCGCACCAGGATGGTCGGGTCCGGCGCTGTGGCTGCACGCGGACCTGCACCCGGCGAACATTCTCACCGCCGACGGCACCATCTGCGGCGTCGTCGACTTCGGCGACCTCTGTGCGGGCGATCCGGCGTACGACCTGGCTGCCGGATGGATCCTGCTTCCGGACGACAGCATCGACCACTTCTACGCGGCGTACCAGCCGATTCTGGACGCCGCGACGAAGCGCCGCGCTCGTGGCTGGGCGATGGCCCGCGCCCTGGGCGGCATCCTGATCGGCGACGCCGGGTTGCACGGCCGGCCCGCCGGCAAGCCGACGTGGGGTCCGCCCGCCCACGCCGCGCTACGACGTCTCATCGACACGGCCCGCTGATCGGCGGCAGAACGTTCCGTCACCGCTCGCGCAGCAGGGTACGGGCGATGGCGCGGTCGGGCGCGCTGTGCCACGCCTGGCCGCCGGCTTCGGACTCCCAGAGCAGGTTCTGCAGTACGCGACCAAGCGTCCAACTGACCGACCGCTCCCGGTCGACGCCCAGTATCTCGGTCGTCAGGTCGAAGCGTCTCCGGACCGCACGCGGCACGTCGCCGGTGGCTACCACGTCGTCCCACCGGTTGTGCAGGGCGGGGAGAAGTTCGAAGCAGGGGTCGCCTGCGAGTGGCTTCGGGTCGATCGCCAGCCACGGCTCTCGACTGTCGGACGCGGCCGAGCCGAACCCGGACGAGTCGGTCCGGGACGCGAGGACGTTGTCGTAGTGCAGATCCCAGTGCAGTAGTCGGTCACCGGCCTCCGGCAGCAACTCCTGGACGGCTGCCGCGCACCGCCGGATGAGCGGGTGGTCGGCGGCGGGTAGCCGTACCAGCGCCTGCGGCACCCGGTCGAGCATGCCGGCGGCGACATCGGCGAGGCGGCGTACGGCGGGCGGCGCGGCCACCGAGGTCAGCCGGGCGAGGAGCTGGCTGAGGATCCGCAGGGCGGTCAGGTCGTCGGGGACGACTGCCAGGGTACGGTCGGCGTCGAGTCGTTCCAGCAGCATCGTGCCGGAGTGTGCGTCGTGCCGTAGGAGTCGGACCGCGCCGTCGCCGCCCCAGGCCCGCAGCGCCACCGGCTCGCCGACGGTCTCCTCGTCGATCGGCTGCAGCTTCAGCATGGCCGGCGACCCGTCGGCCTGTACGACGGGCAGCACGAGGGCGATCGCACCGCAGCTCGCCGGCCCGTCAGGGCGCAGCCCCCACCGGTCCATGGTGGCTGCCGCCAGGTGCGGCAACGCCGCGATCCAGGCCCGCCCGGCCTCACCGAAGTAGGTAGCGTGAGATGCGGCCAGCTCCGCCGGGACGGCAAGGCCCGATCCGCCGACATCGTATCTGCTGCCCGACGGCATGAACCGGGCTCGCGCGAAGTCACGTTCAGCCATGTCGCCTCCTGACCGAGACGATTGTCTCCCGACGGGTCTATCCTGCCAGGGCCAACGTGCCTACTGTGGCCGGTCCGACTGCCCGGCCTGGTCTGGCGCGAATCCAACAAGCCAACAGTTGCTCTGCCAATCCTCAGATATTTGAAGGCGAGTCGCCAGGTGACGATCGTGCTCGATGCGCTGACCCAGGGCTATGGGAAGTCGACCATCATCAACGACCTCAGCGTCACGCTGCAGCCCGGGATCACCGCGCTGTTGGGCCCCAACGGCGCGGGAAAGACAACCTTGCTGCGGACGCTGGCAACCGTCATGCCACCACGCAACGGCCGGATCCGCATCGACGACTTCGAGATCGACGACGAGCGGTCGGCCCGCAAGATCAGAGACCGCATCGGCTATCTACCGCAGGACTTCGGGTTCGACCCGCTGATGAGGGTCGTCGACTTTGTGACCTATGCGGCCTGGATGCGTGGGGTGCCGGCGGGCCAGTGGCGGCAAGCGGTCGACGAGACGTTGGAGATGGTCGACCTGGCTGACCGACGCCGCTCGAGGATGCGCAGTCTCTCCGGCGGTATGCGCCAGCGCGCCGGCATCGCATGGGCGATCGTCGGACGTCCGCAGGTGGTGCTGCTCGACGAGCCCACCGTCGGCCTGGACCCACGCCAACGACTCCAGTTCCGCAAGATCATCGCAGAGTTGCGGGACACGGTGGTGGTGCTCAGCACCCACCTCATCGACGATGTCGCGGCCGTCTGCGACCGGGTGATCGTGATGCATGGTGGATCGGCACAGTTCGACGGTTCGGTCACCGAGTTGGCGGCGCTGGGCCACGACGGGCTCCCGGGGCACTCCCCGCTGGAGCGGGCGTACATGCATCTACTGCCCGAAGGAGAGCGAAGCCTGTGAGCGGGCTGTGGTTGCACGTCCGGAACTCTCCGGTCCGGTGGGCGTTGCCAGTGTTCGTCGCCATCGAACTGGCGGTGCTGTTCCTCCGCAACCGCCACTGGATCGGCGTCTGGCCGGAGACCGGCGCGGCAGCGCTGGCTCCCGCGTACCTGCTCGGTGTGGTCGGCGCCGGTGCGGCAGCGTGGGCAGCGAGCGCGCCGAAGCGACACCGGATCATGGAGCAGCTGACGGCCTCGCGGGTCCATCCGGCCCGGCTGGAAGCGAACCGGTTGGGCGCTACCGTCATCGTCCTGTTGGTCCCGTACCTGGTCGGTCAGGCCGTCGCCTTCATGATCACGGCTCGGACGTTTCCACCCGGCGTGCATCTTTGGTTGGGCTACGCCTTCCTGGGAATCTTCGTAATTCTGGCCTCGACCGCGCTCGGCTGGGCGTGCGGGAAGTTGCTCGGTTCGATGTTCGCCGCACTGACGGCGGCACTGGGATTCCTGTTCCTGACCGCGTTTCTCGACCGGTTCGGATTCGTCGTCATCTCCGGCCGGCCGGAGATGACAGTCGACCCGGGAGCACTCGCCCTACGGCTGGCGTCGGTCACCGTCCTACTGCTGATGCTTCTCTGCCTACCGGCCTCCCATGCGCTGCGACGGCGGAGGACCCTGCTGCTGGTCCCTGCGGTGTTACCGCTCGTCGTAGCCCTGGTCGCCACGGATGCGGTGACCGACCGGAAGCAACCAGGAGAAGACGTGGCGTGCGTCGAAGGCACGACCACCTTGTGCATCTGGCCGGAGCACGAGAAGTACCTTCCCCAGCTGCGAGAGGTAAGCGCGCGGATCGATCTGCTGCCGGAAAGCTTCGTCCGCCCGCCACGCATCAATCAGGCCGGTATACAGAAAGCCTGGATTCGCTTGCCCGACGGGCAGTGCCACCTCAGCTACAATGGAGCACCGCCGATTTTCTACATTTTCGAGGGAAGTTCGTGGTCCTTCTCGGGCGACATCGGTACGGCGATAATTTCGTCGACTTTCAAGTTTGATTCCTGCGCCTGGAACGATCTGAGCCCGCCCGACCGGAGGCGATTCGAGGCGCTTGGGGCCTGGCTGGAGGCGTATCTGGCCGGGGAGAGCAGCCCGGACTACCAGACCAACGCACCTGCGGACACGCAGGAAGCCTGGTCGGATGGACGCGAGATCGCAAACGGCGACTCCCTGTCCGATCAGTTTCGATGGGCGGACGAAGAGGTGAAGTACATCCATGGGCGCTACTGCCAGCCGGGACGTTGAGGTGCCCACAGGCGCCGTACCGGTCAGGCTGTTTCTCTCGGTTCGGCCGGCACGTACCGTCCTCGCCGGCATGGTCCTTCTGGGTGCGCTCGTGACCTGGTTCGGCATGGTCGAGGCACCGCTACCTCAGGCGGTCGAACACGACACGGCATTCGTCCCAATGTGGCGGCTGCTCGTCATGGGTGCCGCTGTCCTGCCGGTCATCGGGCTGGCCAGTCCCCTCGCTGGCCTGGAGCTGGCAGCCACCCGACGGCTACGGTCCATGCAGCGGTTCTACCTCGCCGGGTTGGGCACCGGATCCGCAGTGATCTTCCTGGGCATCTCCGCACTGACCACGCCGCCGGCCGTCGTTGCGATCATGGCGCGGGGGTGGATCGCCTGGTTCGGCCTGGCGCTGCTCGCCGGAGCGGTCCTCGGCTGGCGGCTGGCCTGGACACTGCCCTCGGTCGTCGCCGTCGTCCTGTGGTACTGGGGATTCGGCGGGAACGATCAGTACCGGTGGTGGGAGTTCAGCGCCCGGCCGTACGACGATGTGCCCAGCCTCGCGCTCAGCGCCGCGCTGTTGGGTGCCGGGCTGGCCGCCTACGCCGCGACTCCGTGGCGCAGGCGGCGGTTGCGGTTCTGGCGATAGCCGCAGACGCTACGAGCCCGGCGCGGCGGCCTTGAGGGTGGTGAGGAAGCCGGTCCAGGCGGCGGGGTCGAAGGCGAGCGCCGGGCCGCTGACGTCCTTGGAGTCGCGTACGCCGATGGTGTCGGCACTGAGCCGGACCTCGACGCAGGCGGCGTTGTTCGCGCTGCGCGTGGACTTGAACCAGCCACGGGTGGGGGTGTGCTCGGTCATGCCATCTCCTGGGCGACCTGGCGGATCAGGGCGAGGGACTCCTTGAAGCTTAACGCCCGCTCCAGCGTCTCCCCGAAGGTGATCGTGTAGTCGGCGACCCGGGTGGACTGGTCGATGATGTCGCTGGAGGTCAGCACCTCCTGCCAGACCAGATCCGGCACCCGGGTCGACGGGAACGACAGGATCTGGAACGGCGCACCGAGCGCCGGGTAGGCGCCGGCCGAGTACGGAACGATGTGGATCTGGAACTGCTCCGGGCGCCGGGTCATCAGGTCGGCCAGGTGGTCGAGCTGGGCGCGCATCACCGCTGGGCCGCCGACCTGCTGCCGGATCGCACCTTCGCCGAAGATCGCCGTGATCCGCAGGGGCGGGTCCTCGGCGAGCCGGCGCTGGCGGGCCATCCGCACCTCGACGCGCTGCTCGGTTTCGGTGAGCCGGACGTAGGTGTTGCCGCCGCGCAGGATCGCACGGGCGTACACCTCGGTCTGCAGCAGGCCGTCGATCAGCTCGCTCTGGTAGGTGCGGACGTGGTCGGCGCCGGCCTCGTAGCCGAGGAAGCGCAGGAACTCGGCCGGGAAGAGCTGCTTGTACGTGTGCCACCAGGCGCGGGCCATCGCACCGACCCGCAGCGCTTCCAGCTCGGTCGCCTCCTGGTCGTCGATCTCGTAGATCTTGACGAGCTGGGCGAGCCGGTCGGCGGGGAGTTTGACCTTGCCGATCTCCACTCCGGAGACGTACGCCTGGGTGATGCCGCTGCTGCGGCCGACGCCGACAGCGGTCATGCCCAACTCCTCGCGACGCTCGCGCAGTCGGATACCGAGCTCCATCGCCTGCACGGTGGGCGACATGGCGGGGTTGGCGGGTGCCTTGCGGGTCCTCGGTGCACGTGCCATCGGTGGCCTCCCTCGCGATTGGATGGTGACCACGACATCACATCAGGTGATCCTGAACAACACAAGGGGTTGATATAAGCGAGTTTTAGCGCGATGCTTCGTTCACCTCAGCATCCAAACAATGATCATGGAGGACACAGTGGCCGGACAACTGGTGTGGGTGGACGGTGAGCAGCGCGAACGGTACGGATTCTCGCTGTGCCGGGTGGTCGACCCCGGTGGCGCCGACGAACGCTACGACCTGCTCGGCGTCATCGAAGTCCCGTTCGACCAGCGCCACCCCGACCGCGTCGCCGACCAGCTCCACCCGTGGGCGGTCGCCACCCTGCGGGCCGGCGGGTACGGCTTCGGCCACTACCTCGCCGAACTGACCGGCCTCGACGAGAACGGCGAACCGTGGCACCACATCAGCAACGCGCACATCAGCTGGTCAGGCACGACCGTACTGGTGCCGGCCGCAGACTGACCGCCGTCGACCCGACGACGGTGGTCAGCAGCGACCGTCACTGCGACGCGTCACGCGCGCGGAGCGACTCCTCCCGGCTCGGGTAGCCGCAGAGCTCAACGAGGTTGCCGGTGGCCGCCACGAAGGCATCGTGGGTGTCGTCGTCGAAATGGTTGAGCCAGTCCCCCGCTTTGCCCTTGCGGTAGTGGGCGGTCGGGCCGGCCTCCCGGCGCTTCTTACGCATCCGGGAGAAGCCGTGCCGGTCGAGCAACGCGGTCAGCTCGGCCGGGGGGATGGCAATACCGCAGTGCCGCAGCAGCTGATCGAACTCGTCCGCCTGCCGCTCGCCGACGAGATCCTCGTAGCGGAACAACCGAACGGTCTCCGTGCTCGGCGCGACCACCCACGAGCGCATGGCGGAGAACAGGTTCACCTTCGTCAGGTGATCGATGACGTACAGCAGCCCTTCCTTGGCGGGTAGCTCTTGGAGGACCTTGCGGTGCAGCAGGACGTCGCCCATCGGGGTGTGGGAGCTGCGCAGCGAGAAGTAGCTCGACACGACGACGTCGCGCGGGTCCCGCTGGATGAAGAACGCGCGGTACTTCTCCGGCTTGGGCAGGTCGTCGAACCCGTAGCGGGAGATGAACAGTGAGGAAACGATACGGCCGGTCGGAACGGCGTTCGGGTAACGCCGTCGGCTGACCCGCTGGTCAAACGGCAACAACCCCGAATAGCGATAGACCACCGGGTCGCTGAGCAGCGATTTGACCCACTGACTGGCGGTCTTGCGCACCGTGCAGTGGTAGACGTTGTCGTATTCGCACCGGGCGGCCACCGGGACCGTGAGACGACTTCTCGCGTTCTGCGTCTCCAGCATGGCCCACCGCGCGGCCACGCGTACGGGATCGGGCGTGTGATGCTTGGCGTACGTCAAGGTCTGGTTGATCAACGTCGTGTCCCCTGTCCGTGCCCGAAGCAGGAAGCCCACCTCACGTGGAGAGGATGATGCATTGCGACCGCGTCGGTCAACTTAGTGACTGACGGCGAAACTACCACTGCCGAGCGTACCGACCAAGGGACAGATGAGACGGACCAGCCGCGTCGGGCATCGCCGCGCTGGTGCCGGTCGCCGGCTAAGCGCCAGCCCGCTCACCGGCACCCGTCGCCGACCGGGTCAGCGGTCAGTCGGCCTCCTCATGCAGGTCGACACCGGCTTGCTCCAGCACCGACGGACCGACCCATCCACCCGCGTGCGGAGTGGCGGATCCTTCCCGCATACAGCTTTCGAGCGCACTCGCCCAAAGGTGCTCGATAAGAAGAACGACGACGTTGGTTTCCGGCGGGACACTGGACTTGAGATCGGGGATCTGACTCCCGGGGACCAGGGACCCTGTGCTGTCCACGGAGTAAGTCTGCAGCACCCCTGGAGGCGCTCGCCGACTCCAGGATCCGTTTGATGATGACGCCGTCCCAGTCGTCGAGTCCGCTCACCGCCTGCTCCGTGATGACGCGATTACCGGCCTTGTTGAACCCATAGACATCGACCAGCCGGACGGCCGAGTTCGACCGGAGCTGGTTGATCTGCTCCCTTATCCCGACCGGAAGCTCCGGCTGCTTGTAGCCGAGGACAAGGATCTGCGTCGCGCCGGCCATGCCTGACCCTTCCACACCTGGCCGTAGCCGCCACTGCAGCAGCCAGTTACCAGAGTTGCCGGCCCGGCGCTTACCCGCGACGCTAGGGCATAAACGACTTCACCAGCCCGTTGTGGGCATCGCCGGCACTCGGACGGTGACGCGGCGCCGCGACGCACCAGTCGTCAGACCTCGCCGCGTCGGGCGCGGACCGCGGCGAGCGCCTCGGCGAGGATCGCCTCGGCGTCGGCGTCGCTGCGACGTTCCTTGACGTACGCCAGGTGCGACTTGTACGGCTCGGTCCGCGGCCGGGCCGGCGGGTTCTGCTGGTCCTGCCCGGCGGGCAGCCCGCAGCGCGGGCACTCCCAGGTCTCCGGGGTGGCCGCGTCCACGGCGAGGCTGATCTGCACCGTGTGGTCGTTGGCGCACCAGTAGGTCGTCTGCCGCCGGGGCGCCGGTTGCGCCCGCTCGGTCGGCCGGGCCGGGCTGGCACCGATCCGGCTGCCCCGGATCGTGTGAGCACTCGCCATGAGGTCGCTCCTGTCGTCGGAAGGGGGTGTCACCACGGCACGAGGCCGTGGTGCGACGCCGGTGAAGCGGATGCAGCAAAAAGAAAGCGCGACCCGTATCAACGGGCCGCGCGAAATCTTACGACGGGCAGCGACGGATCACACACCCGCGTTCATCGCGACCTTGAGCCACAGACCCAGACCGACGATGCAGGCGAACCAGACGATGCCGGTCAGTACGGTGTACCGGTCGAGGTTCTTCTCGGCCACCGACGACCCGGCGAGGCTGGTGCTCACGCCACCACCGAACATGCTCGACATGCCGCCGCCCTTGCCCTTGTGCAGCAGGATCAGCATGGTGAGCATCACGCTCGTGATCACCAGCAACACGATCAATACGTAGGCGAACTCGATCGGCATGGTAGCGGTCAGTCCTCTCATGACGGTCGCCGTGGCTCCGGGGGACGAACCAGGCGAGCCTGTGCGGCGGCGGAGCACAGGCTCACCAAGGATAGCGGTCCGCGCACCCGGGCGCCGACCGGCTCCGGGGCGACATGCCCCGGAGCCGACCGGTCACCGCTTCACGTGCTCCGGGAACCGGACGATCTGGGCAAACTCCTCGGCGTCCAGGCTGGCTCCGCCGATCAGCGCGCCGTCGACGTCGACCTCGGCCATGATCGCGGCGATGTTCGCCGCCTTGACCGAGCCGCCGTAGAGGATCCGGGTCTGGTCGGCGGTGGCCCGGTCGTACGACTCGGCCAGCCGGGCCCGGATCGCGCCGCAGACCTCCTGGGCGTCCGCCGGGGTGGCGGTCTTACCGGTGCCGATCGCCCAGACCGGCTCGTACGCGATGACGACCTTGACCACCTGCTCGGCGGTCAACCCGGCGAGCGCGGCGTCGACCTGGTCGCGGCAGTGCGCGACGTGGCCGCCGGCCTCCCGCACGTCCAGGCCTTCGCCGACGCACAGGATCGGGGTGATCCCGTTCGCCAGCGCGGCGGCCACCTTGGCCTTGACCACCGCGTCGTCCTCGTGGTGGTACGCCCGCCGCTCCGAGTGGCCGACGGTGACGTACTGGCAGCCCAGCTTCGCCAGCATCGCCCCCGAGATGTCACCGGTGTAGGCACCACCAGCGTGCGGCGACAGGTCCTGCGCGCCGTAGCCGATGGCCAGCTTGTCGCCGTCGATCAGCGTCTGCACGCTGCGCAGCGCGGTGAACGGCGGCAGCACCGCCACCTCGACGTCGGTCAGCTGCTGCTCGTTCAAGCTGAACGCCAGCTTCTGGACCAGCGCGATGGCTTCCAGGTGGTTGAGGTTCATCTTCCAGTTGCCGGCCATCAACGGCCGGCGGGCAACGGTCTCAGGCACTGCTCTCACTTCTCCAGGGCGGCGATGCCGGGAAGGGTCTTGCCCTCCAGGTACTCCAGCGAGGCGCCCCCGCCGGTCGAGATGTGCCCGAAGGCGGACTCGTCGAGGCCGAGGGTGCGCACCGCGGCCGCCGAGTCACCGCCACCGACGACGGTGAAGCCGTCGACCTTGGTGATCGCCTCGGCGACACCCCGGGTGCCGGCGGCGAACGGGGCCAGCTCGAACACGCCCATCGGGCCGTTCCAGAACACCGTCCGGGCCCCGGCCAGGGCTTCGGCGAACGCGGCGACGCTGCGCGGACCGATGTCCAGGCCGAGCCGGTCGGCGGGGATCGCGGCGGCGTCGACCACGTCGTGGTCGGCGTCGGCGGCGAACGCGGCGGCGGCCACCACGTCGACCGGCAGCACGATCTTGCCGGCGGCCCGCTCCAGCAGCTCACGGCAGGTGTCGACCATCTCGGTCTCCAGCAGCGACTTGCCGACCTCGTGGCCCTGGGCCTTGAGGAAGGTGAAGCACATACCGCCGCCGACCAGCAGCTTGTCGACGGTCGGCAGCAGCGCCTCGATCACGGCGAGCTTGTCGGAGACCTTCGACCCGCCGAGCACCACCACGTACGGCCGCTCCGGCGCGCCGGTCAGCTTGCCGAGCACCTCGACCTCGCGGTGCACCAGCAGGCCGGCGACGTGCGGCAGCCGCGCCGGTACGTCGTACACGCTGGCGTGCTTGCGGTGCACGGCGCCGAACGCGTCGTCGACGTACGCGTCGGCGAACGCCGCCAGCTGGTCGGCGAAGGCGCCCCGCTCGCCGGCGTCCTTGCTGGTCTCCCCCGGGTTGAACCGCAGGTTCTCCAGCAGCGCGACCTGCCCGCCGGTCAGGCCGGCGACGGTGGCCTGCGCCGAGTCACCGACGGTGTCGGTGGCGAACGCGACCGGTGTGCCGAGCAGCTCGCCGAGGCGGGCGGCGACCGGGGCCAGGGTGTACTTCGGGTCCGGGGCGCCCTTGGGCCGGCCCAGGTGGGAGCAGACCACCACGGCCGCGCCGGCGTCCCGCAACGCGGTCAGGGTGGGCAGCACCGCACGGATCCGGCCGTCGTCGGCGATGACCCCCGGGTTGTCCTTCTCGAAGGGGACGTTCAGGTCGGCGCGCAGCAGCACGCGCCGACCCGACACACCCTCGGCGAGAAGATCGTCGAGAGTGGCTACCTGGCTCACAGGGACGCGCCCACCAGCTTGACCAGGTCCACCAGGCGGTTGGAGTAGCCCCACTCGTTGTCGTACCAGCCGACGACCTTGACCTGGTCGCCGATCACCTTGGTCAGGCCGGCGTCGAAGATGCACGACGCCGGGTCGGTGACGATGTCCGCCGACACGATCGGGTCCTCGGTGTAGGTGAGGATCCCCGCGAGGGGGCCCTGCGCAGCGGCCTTGACCGCGGCGTTGACCTCCTCGACGGTGGTCTCGCGGCCGACGGTGACGGTCAGGTCGGTGGCCGAGCCGGTCGGGATCGGCACCCGCAGCGCGTAGCCGTCCAGCTTGCCCTTGAGCTCCGGCAGTACCAGGCCGATCGCCTTGGCGGCGCCGGTCGAGGTCGGCACGATGTTCAGCGCGGCGGCCCGGGCCCGACGCAGGTCCTTGTGCGGCCCGTCCTGCAGGTTCTGGTCCTGGGTGTACGCGTGGATGGTGGTCATCAGACCACGCTCGATGCCGAACGTGTCCTGCAGCACCTTGGCCATCGGGGCGAGGCAGTTGGTGGTGCAGGAGGCGTTCGAGATGATCGTGTGCTGAGCCGGGTCGTACTTGTCGTCGTTGACGCCGAGCACGACGGTGAAGTCCTCGTTCTTGGCCGGAGCCGAGATGATGACCTTCTTGGCGCCGCCGTCGACGTGTGCCTTGGCCTTGGTGGCGTCGGTGAAGAAGCCGGTCGACTCGATCACCACGTCGGCGCCGAGGTCGCCCCAGGGCAGCTTGGCCGGGTCCCGCTCGGCCAGCGCCTTGATGGTGTGGCCGCCGACGGTGATCTCGTCGCCGCTGGCCTTCACCTCGTACGGCAGCCGGCCCAGGATGCTGTCGTACTTGAGCAGGTGCGCGGTGGTCGCGGTGTCGCCCAGGTCGTTGAAGGCGACGATCTGGATGTCCGCGCCGGAGGCGAGGACCGCCCGCGTGAAGTTACGGCCGATACGGCCGAAGCCGTTGATGCCAACCCGGATGGTCACAGGTCCCATCTCCTTGCTTCTCGCCCGCCCGGGCAGGAGCCGGACGGATTGGTGTGCGCCGACCGCGTGGCGGGCCGGGCGCCGATCAGATGATCCGGCCGGTCACGCCGCAGCCGTACGCGGCTCGGGCGGGACACCCGAGGCGGTGGTCGCGGCGGGAGAGCCGGGTGCCGGCCCCGTCGCCGTACACTGCGACCCTATCCGAGAAGCCCGTGCCGCGTTGCGCCGGGGCGTCCCGTCACCCGGTTACACAACAGGTGTTCACCCGACGAGCATCTCCGCCGTCACCGCATCCTCGGTGTCCGGAATGCCCAGGTCGCGGGCCCGCTTGTCGGCCAGGGCGAGCAACCGCCGGATCCGGCCGGCGATCGCGTCCTTGGTCAGCGGCGGGTCGGCCAGCGCCCCCAGCTCCTCCAGCGATGCCTGGCGGTGCTCCAGACGCAGCCGCCCGGCCGAGGTCAGGTGCCGTGGCGCGTCGTCGGCGAGAATCTCCAACGCCCGGGTGACCCGGGCGGCGGCGGCGACCGCCGCCCGCGCCGAGCGGCGCAGGTTGGCGTCGTCGAAGTTGGCCAGCCGGTTCGCGGTGGCCCGCACCTCCCGGCGTACCCGCCGCTCCTCCCAGGCCAGCACGCTGGCGTGCGCGCCGACCCGGGTGAGCAGCGCGGCGATCGCGTCACCGTCCTTGACCACCACCCGGTCGACCCCGCGCACCTCCCGGGCCTTGGCGGTGATGCCGAGCCGGCGGGCCGCGCCGACCAGCGCCAGCGCCGACTCCGGACCCGGGCAGGTGATCTCCAACGCGCTGGAGCGCCCCGGCTCGGTCAACGAGCCGTGCGACATGAACGCCCCCCGCCAGGCCGACACCGCGCAGCAGACGTTGGCCGACACCAGGTGCGGCGGCAGGCCACGGACCGGGCGGCCCCGCACGTCGAGCAGCCCGGTCTGGCGCGCCAACGCCTCACCGTCCTTGACCACCCGGATGATGTAGTGGTTGCCCTTGCGCAGCCCACTCGGGCTCAGGACGTGGATCTCACTCGGATAGCCGTACACGTCGGCCACCTCGCGCCGCAGCCGGCGGGCGACGGCGTTGGTGTCCAGCTCAGCTTCGACGACGACCCGGCCGGCGACGATGTGCAGCCCGCCGGAGAACCGCAGCAGCGCCGCCATCTCGGCGCGGCGGCAACACGGCTTGGGTACGTCGACCCGGCTGAGCTCGTCCTTGACGGCAGCGGTCATCGCCATAGTCATTCACCTCACGGGGGCCGGGTTGACGGCGGGTACCGATACGTACGTGCTTAACGAGCGGAGCCCAGGACAGGCACCAGGGCGGCACCCAACGCGACCGGATCGTGCCGGGGGCTGCCGTCGGCGACCGCCAACGGGGCGAGCGTCAAACGCGCACCCAGCGATTCTGCCGCACGGGCCACCGGGTCGGGATCGCCCACCGCCACCCCGTCGGCGAGGACGGTGTCGACCCGCAGCTGCGGCAGGTACCAGCTGAGCGCCGCCAGATGGTCGGCGACCGACAGCCCGAGGGTCTCCTTCTCGGCGGCCAGGTTGAGGGTGACCAGGCGACGGGCCGGGCTGGCCACGATCGCCGCCGCCAGGTCGGGCACCAGCAGGTGCGGGATGACGCTGGTGTACCAGCTGCCCGGGCCGAAGATCAGCCAGTCGGCGGCCTCGACCGCCGCGATCGCCGGCCGGCAGGCGGTCGGCGTCTTGGGCAGCAGCCGCACCGACTCCACCCGGCCCCGGGTGACCGCCACCGCGTGCTGGCCCCGGACGGTGACCACGTCGGTGGGTCTGCGCGGGTCGCCACCGCGCACGTCGGCCTCGATCGCCACCGGGTCGCAGGACATCGGCAGCACCCGTCCGGTCGCGCCGAGCAGCCGGCCGACGTGGTCGAGCGCCGCCACCGGGTCGCCGAGCAGCTCCATCAGGCCGCAGAGCACCAGGTTGCCGACGGCGTGCCCGGTGAGTGGATCGGCGCGTTCGCCGGGTGCCTCGCCCGGCACCGGCACGAACCGGTGCTGGAACAGTTCGGCGGTCAACTGCTCGGCGGGGTCCGGCCCGGCCAGCGCGGCCAGCGCCTGCCGCAGGTCGCCGGGGGGCAGGGCGCCCCGGTCGGCCCGCAGCCGGCCGCTGGACCCGCCGTCGTCGCCGACGGTTACCACCGCGGTGAGGTCCAGGTCCAGGCCGGCGGCGGCGTGCCGCAGGCCACGCAGCGAGGCGGCCAGCCCGTGCCCGCCACCGAAGGCCACCACCCGCAGTACGGTCACTCGCGCCCCAGGTCGCGGTGTTGCGCGTTGACCGACAGCCGGGCCTGCCGCAGCCGTACGGCGAGTTCCTCGGCGATCGCCACGCTGCGGTGCTTGCCGCCGGTGCAGCCGACGGCGACGGTCAGGTACCGCTTGCCCTCGCGTTCGAACCCGGCGGTGGTGGCGTTGATCAGCTCGGCGTAGTTGCGGACGAAGTCGTCGGCACCGGCCTGGCTGAGCACGTACCCGCTGACCGAGGCCTCCCGGCCGGTGTACTCGCGCAGCTCCGGCACCCAGTACGGGTTGGGCAGGAACCGCGCGTCGATGACGAAGTCGGCGTCCGGCGGCAGGCCGTACTTGAATCCGAAGGACAGCACGGTGACCCGCAGCCGACGGGCGTCCTCGCCGGCGAACAGCTCCTCGACCCGCCGGCGCAGCTGGTTCTCGTTGAGGTGCGAGGTGTCGATGATCACGTCGGCCTGGTCGCGGGCCTCGGCGAGCAGCTCCCGCTCGGCGGCGATCCCGTCGGCCAGCCGCCCGTCGCCCTGCAACGGATGGGACCGCCGGACGCTTTCGAACCGGCGGATCAGCACGTCGGCTGCGGCGTCGACGAAGACCACCCGTGGCTGGTAGCCACGCTCCTTCAGCGCCCGGATCGCCCCGGCGAGGTCGGTGGAGAAGGCACGGCTGCGCACGTCGAGCACCATGGCGGTCCGCCGGGCCGCGCCACCGGCACGCATCGCCAGCTCGGCCATGTCCAGCAGCAGCGCCTGCGGCAGGTTGTCCACCACGTAGTAGCCGACGTTCTCCAACGCGCGGGCGACGGTGGACCGGCCGCCACCGGACACCCCGGTCACCACCACCAGCCGGGCCTCGTGCTGCTCGGCGCCCGGGGCGGCCGGCTCGCCGTCGTGCACGGCGCTGCCGGCCAGGTCGTCGCCCGGGCTCAGGCTGTTCTGCCTCACGATCCTCCTGCCTGCGGGTGCGCCGCGCGCCAGATGCGCGGCGGTCGACACCACGGAAGGGATTCTACGGGCGATCCGCGCCGCTATCCGGCGACCCGGCGAGCGCAGCGATGATCGTCTCCGCGGTCCGCCGGCCGATCCCGGGGACTTCGGTGATCTCCTCGACGGTCGCCGCCGCGAGTCGCCGTACCGACCCGAAGTGGCGCAGCAGCGCTTTGCGGCGCACCTCGCCGAGGCCGGGGACCTGGTCGAGGCCGGAGGCGACCATCCGTTTGGACCGCCGCTGCCGGTGGTAGCTGATCGCGAACCGGTGCGCCTCGTCGCGGATGCGTTGCAGCAGGTAGAGCCCTTCGGAGGTACGGGGCAGGATCACCGGGTAGTCGTCGCCGGGCAGCCACACCTCCTCCAGGCGCTTGGCCAGCCCGCACAGCGCCACGTCGTCGATGCCGAGGTCGGCCAGGACCGTCGCGGCGGCCTGCACCTGTGGTGCACCGCCGTCGACCACGATCAACTGCGGGGGGTACGCGAACCGGCGCGGCCGGCCGGTCTGCGGGTCCACCGCCGGGGCGACCGACTCCAGCGCGGTCTCCGCCGGCTCCGGCGTACTGCCCGACGGCTCCGGCGTACCGTCTGCCTGCTCCGGCACGGTGTCCGCCGGCTCCGCTGGGGCGCGGTGACGGGCGAACCGGCGACGCAGCACCTCGCTCATCGCCGACAGGTCGTCGGTCGCGCCCCGGACCGCGAACCGGCGGTACTCCGCCTTGCGCGGCAGGCCGTCCTCGAAGACCACCAGGCTGGCGACGACGTCGGTGCCCTGGATCTGCGACACGTCGAAGCACTCGATGCGCAGCGGCGCGGCGGCCAGCCCGAGCGCCTCGGCGATCTCCTCCAACGCCTGGCCCCGGGTGGTCAGGTCACTGGCCCGGCGCAGCTTGTGCCGGGTCAGCGACTCCCCCGCGTTGCGGGCGACGGTCTCCATCAGCGCCCGCTTGTCACCGCGTTGCGGCACCCGCAGGGTGACCCGGCTGCCCCGGCGGGTGGTCAACCAGTCGGCGAGCGCCGGGGCGTCCGCCGGCAACTCGGGCACCAGCAGCTCCCGTGGTACGTCGGTCTCGCCCTGCTCCGGGCCGTACACCTGGGTGCAGAAGTGGTGCACCAGGTCGGCGGTGGTCAGCTCCTCGACCTTCTCCACCACCCAGCCACGCTGGCCGCGTACCCGACCGCCCCGGACGTGGAACACCTGCACGGCGGCTTCGAGTGGATCCTCGGCGAAGGCCACCACGTCGGCGTCGGTGCCGTCACCGAGCACGACGGTCTGTTTCTCCATGGCCTTGCGCAGCGCGGCGACGTCGTCGCGCAGCCGGGCGGCCCGCTCGAACTCCAGGGCGTCGGAGGCGTCGCGCATCTCGCGTTCCAGGCGGCGCACCATCGTGTCGGTCCGGCCCGCCATGAAGTCGCAGAACTCGTCGACGATCGCCCGGTGCCCGGCGGCGTCGATCCGCCCGACGCACGGGGCCGCACACTTGCCGATGTCACCCAGCAGGCAGGGCCGCCCGACGTGGCCGGCCTGCCGGAAGACCCCGGCCGAGCAGGTCCGCGCGGGAAAGACCCGCAGCAGCAGGTCGAGGGTCTCGCGGATCGCCCAGGCGTGCGAGTACGGGCCGAAGTAGCGCACCCCTTTGCGCTTGGCGCCGCGCATCACCTGCAGCCGGGGGAACTCCTCGTCGAGTGTGACCGCCAGGTATGGGTAGGACTTGTCGTCGCGGTAGCGGACGTTGAACCGGGGGTCGTACTCCTTGATCCAGAGGTACTCCAGTTGGAGTGCCTCGACCTCGCTGCCGACAGTGACCCAGTCGACCGACGCGGCGGTGGTGACCATCTGCTGGGTGCGCTGATGCAGTTGCCACAGGTCGCCGAAGTAGGAGTTGAGCCGGCTGCGCAGGCTCTTGGCCTTGCCGACGTAGATCACCCGGCCGGTCGGGTCGCGGAACCGGTAGACCCCGGGGGCGTCCGGGATCGTGCCCGGGGCGGGACGGTAGCTGGACGGATCTGGCATCGCCGTGAAGGGTAGTCCAGACCTGTGACAGTACGAGCGCCCACGGCCGCCCGGCGCCGCACGCGCCGGGCGGCCGTGGGCCGTCTGGGTGCCTTGCGCCGACCACCGGGCCACGGCCGGGTGGTCGGCGGGCCGACCGGGACGTCAGGCCACGGTGAGGGATTCGCCGTCGACGGTGACCGTCTTCTCCTCCAGCGGCGAGGGGGCCGGGCCGGAGACCACCGAACCGTCCTCGATGGAGAAGCTGCTGAAGTGGCAGGTGCAGTTGATCGTGCCGCCGTCGAGGTTGGCCACCGGGCAGCCCTGGTGGGTGCAGATGTTGCTGAACGCCTTGAACTCGCCCTCGGCGGGCTGGGTCACCACGACCCCCTGGGCGGCGAGGATCACGCCGCCGCCGACCGGGACCTGGCTGGTGGTCAGGCCCTCGCCGCCGGAACCGGTGTCGCCACCGGTGTCCGTGCCGTCGGTGTCCGTGCCGTCGGTGGAGCCGGTGCCGGCCGGAGCGTTCGCGCCGCCGTTGCCCAGGGTGTCGTCGTCGCCGGTGCCACATGCGGCCAGCGCGACCGTCGCGCCGACCCCACCGGCGCCGATCAGCAGCGCGCGACGGCTGGTCGGGACGGCGTCGGTCGTCGTCTGGTGCTCAGTCATGCGGAAGCCCTTCCTCATTGGTTGCCACGGCTGGTCGTCCGCAGCCACGCCAGTAGACACGGCGACGCGCCACGAACGGTTCATCCCGATATGACGGTAGAACCATGATCCATGGGCAGCCGTGGAGACCGCTGTACGGCCGCTGTGTCAATGCTGTACGACCGCTTCGGCCGCGCGTCGCGCACCGGAGCCCCGCTTCGCCCTGGTCGAACCGCCGGTCGTGCGGCCGGTCGCGCCGTTGGCCTTGGCCGCGCGGGCGGAGGCGGCGGCCGACCCACCGGCAGCACCGGTGAGCCCGAGGACCGGGCGCAGGAACGCCCCGGTGTGGCTCTCCGCCACCTCGGCGACCTCCTCCGGCCGGCCGGTGGCCACCACGGTGCCGCCCCGGTGCCCGCCTTCCGGCCCCATGTCGATCAGCCAGTCCGCGGTCTTGATCACATCGAGGTTGTGCTCGATGACGACCACGGTGTTGCCCTTGTCGACCAGGCCGGCCAGCACCGTCAGCAGCTTACGGATGTCCTCGAAGTGCAGCCCGGTGGTCGGCTCGTCGAGGACGTACACCGTCCGTCCGGTCGACCGCTTCTGCAGCTCGGAGGCGAGCTTGACCCGCTGGGCCTCGCCGCCGGACAGCGTCGGCGCCGGCTGACCGAGCCGCACGTAGCCCAGCCCGACGTCGACCAGGGTCTTCAGGTGCCGGTGGATCGCCGGGATGGCCTCGAAGAACTCCGCGGCCTCCTCGATCGGCATCTGCAGGATCTCGGCGATGGTGCGGCCCTTGTAGTGCACCTCGAGGGTCTCCCGGTTGTACCGGTCGCCCTTGCAGACCTCGCACGGCACGTAGACGTCCGGCAGGAAGTTCATCTCGATCTTGATAGTGCCGTCACCGGAGCACGACTCGCACCGGCCTCCCTTGACGTTGAACGAGAACCGCCCCGGCCCGTAGCCGCGTACCTTCGCCTCGGTGGTCTCGGCGAACAGCCGGCGGATGTGGTCGAACACCCCGGTGTAGGTGGCCGGGTTCGACCGCGGGGTACGCCCGATCGGCGACTGGTCGACCCCGACGACCTTGTCCACGTGCTCCAGCCCGCTGATCCGGGTGTGCCGGCCCGGCACCAGCCGGGCGTTGTTGATCTGGTTGGCCAGCACGGTGTAGAGGATGTCGTTGACCAGGGTCGACTTGCCCGACCCGCTGACCCCGGTCACCGCGATGAGCTGGCCGAGCGGGAACGGCACGGTCAGGTTGCGCAGGTTGTGCTCCCGTGCGCCGTGCACCACCAGCTCCCGCCCGGCGGTGACCGGTCGTCGGCTGGCCGGCACCGGGATGACCTTGCGACCGGACAGGTACGCCCCGGTCAGCGACTCGTCGCTGGCGAGCAGGTCGTCGACCGGACCGCTGTGCACGATCCGGCCGCCGTGCTCACCGGCGCCCGGCCCGATGTCGACGATCCAGTCGGCGGTGCGGATGGTGTCCTCGTCGTGCTCGACGACGATCAGCGTGTTGCCCAGCCCCCGCAGCCGGACCAGGGTCTCGATCAGCCGGTGGTTGTCCCGCTGGTGCAGGCCGATCGACGGCTCGTCGAGCACGTACAGCACTCCGACCAGGCCGGAGCCGATCTGGGTGGCGAGCCGGATCCGCTGCGCCTCGCCGCCGGAGAGGGTGCCGGCGGCACGGTCCAGCGACAGGTAGTCCAAGCCGACGTCGACCAGGAACCGCAGCCGGGCGTTGATCTCCTTGAGGACCCGTTCGGCGATCAGCTTCTGCCGGTCGGTCAGGGTCAGCCCGGCCAGCAGGTCGGCGCAGTCACCGACGGACAGCGCCGTCACCTCGGCGATGTTGCGCCCGGCGACGGTGACGGCCAGCACCTCGGGCTTGAGCCGGGCCCCGCCGCAGGAGCCGCAGGGCACGTCGCGCATGTAGCCCTCGTACTTGTCCCGGGACCACTCCGACTCGGTGTCGGTGTGCCGACGCTCGATCCACTGCACCACACCCTCGAAGCCGGTGTAGTAGGAACGCTCCCGTCCGTACTTGTTGCGGTAGCGCACGTGCACCTGGTCGTCGGAGCCGTACAGGATGGTCTTCTGCACCCGGCTGGGCAGCTTGCGCCACGGGGTGTCCAGGTCGAAGTGCTCGGCCTCGCCGAGGGCGGCGAGCAACCGGGCGAAGTACTCCTGGGTCTGCCCGCCGGACCACGGCGCGATCGCGCCGTCGCGTAGGGTGCGCTCCTCGTCCGGGACGACCAACTCGGCGTCGACCTCCTTCTTGGTGCCCAGCCCGACGCACTCCGGGCAGGCTCCGTACGGGGCGTTGAAGGAGAAGACCCGCGGCTCCAGATCCTCGATCGCCAGCGGGTGGTCGTTGGGGCAGGCCAGATGCTCGGAGTAGCGGCGTTCCCGGCCCGGGTCGCCCTCGGCGAGGTCGACGAAGTCGAGCAGCACGATGCCGCCGGCCAGGCCGAGCGCCGACTCCACCGAGTCGGTCAGCCGCCGGCGGGCACTGGGCTTGACGGTGAGCCGGTCGACGACCACTTCGATGGTGTGCTTCTCCTGCTTCTTCAGCTTCGGCGGCTCGGTCAGCGGGTGCACCACGCCGTCGACCCGGGCCCGGGCGTACCCCTTGGCCTGCAGGTCGGCGAAGAGGTCGACGTACTCGCCCTTGCGGCCGCGCACCACCGGCGCGAGCACCATGAACCGGGTGCCCTCGGGCATGGCCAGGACCCGGTCGACGATCTGCTGCGGGGTCTGCCGGGAGATCCGTTCGCCGCAGACCGGGCAGTGCGGCTCACCGACCCGGGCGAAGAGCAGTCGCAGGTAGTCGTAGACCTCGGTGATCGTGCCGACGGTCGACCGGGGGTTGCGGGAGGTCGACTTCTGGTCGATGGAGACCGCCGGCGACAGCCCTTCGATGAAGTCGACGTCCGGTTTGTCCATCTGGCCGAGGAACTGTCGGGCGTACGACGACAGCGACTCCACGTACCGCCGCTGCCCTTCGGCGAAGATGGTGTCGAACGCGAGGCTGGACTTGCCCGAGCCGGACAGGCCGGTGAACACGATCAGCGCGTCACGGGGCAGGTCGAGACTGACGTCGCGAAGGTTGTGCTCGCGCGCGCCACGGATGATCAATCGGTCGGCCACGGTCCGCCTGCTCCTGTGAAGAGGTGTGCGTATCAGGTCCGGTCGACTGCGCCGTGCGGTGCACGGCAGCACGACCGAGGGTGTGCTGAGCGGGTGGTGCGCGGATCGCCGGGGCCCAGGGGCGCTGGGGCCCGGTCGACACGTCGCACGCCAGCGGCAACTGTAGCCCCGGGGTCCGACAAGTTTCCCCGACGCGCCTGACGCCCGCACTCGGCGAGGGCGCCGGCTGCGGCAGCGCCGGCCACGGTACGGGTCCCCCGATCGGGGTACGGCCCGACCGGTCCGGGCGAATCCCGCCCCGACAGCCACAACAACCGGCATACTCCACATATTGGTCAAGTCACCTTTGACCTCGCGTGGAGTCGGGGGTTCCTCCACGCGTCAGCGGGCCGGCCCGTCCGATCGGGGGGTGGGACGGGTCGGCCCCTCCCCCGTACCGGGCCGGACCAGCAGGGATCAGCCGAGCCGGCAGTGTCGACGGGACCGATCGCGACGTACCGTCTGATTCCATGCCGTCACCGGTCGCGAACAGCGACGACCCGCCCGCCGTGCCACCCACGGCGACCGATCCACCGGCCCCGGACGCCGCGCCGACCCCGCCGCCGCGCCCCCGGCGCGGCCTGCGCTGGCTGCGCCTGACCGCGCTGATCGTCGGGCTGTCGCTGCTGCTGGTGATCGGCGGTACGGCGACCGCCGGCTGGCTGTACGCCCGCTCGGTCGAGTCACGGGTCGACAAGGTGGAGATCTTCGACACCCTGCCCGAGGCGCAGCGGCCGGTGAAGGCCGTGGAGCAGGCACGGAACTTCCTGATCGTCGGCAGCGACTCCCGCGACCCCGACACCGGCGGCTCCCGCACCGACACCATCATCCTGGCCCACCTGCCGGCGCAGCTTGACAGCGTGCAGCTGGTCTCGATCCCCCGGGACACCTGGGTCCGGGTGCCCGACCCGGACGGCACCGGAGACGGCCGGGAAGACAAGATCAATTCCGCGTACGCCACCGGCGGCACGCCGCTGCTGGTGCAGACCGTGGAGGCGTTCACCGGTGTCCGCATCGACCACGTCGTGCTGATCGACTTCGGCGGCTTCGCCGACATCATCGACGCGGTCGGCGGCATCGACCTCGCCGTCGACGAGCCGTTCACCTCGGTCCACCCGCCGTACCGGCAGTTCACCCCCGGCCTGCAGCACATGGACGGGCAGACCGCCCTGGACTACGCCCGCCAGCGCAAGCAGTTCGCCGACGGCGACTTCACCCGGATGCGCCACCAGCAGGAGATCATCGCGGCGGTACTCGACCAGGCCCGCAGCAGCGGCCTGCTCACCGACCCCGGCCGGCTCGACGACTTCCTGCGGGCCACCGCCGACGCGGTCAGCGTGGACGAGGCCACCTCGGTGTTCGACACGGTGTGGGCGCTGCGCCAGCTGCGCAGCGCCGACCTCACCATGCTCACCTCCCCCTCGTCGGGCACCGGGCAGCGGGCCGGACAGAGCGTGGTGTTCCCGGACGACGAGGTGGCCGCCTCCCTCTACGCGGCGATCCGTGCCGACACCGTCGACGACTGGCTGCGCGAGCACCCCACCGGCGGCTGACCGCCGGCCGGCAGCTCACCGGGCGGTGAGCTGCCGGCCGGGTACTCAGGCCGGTCGGTGTCGTCCCCGGTGCTCCTTGGTTATTCGCTTCCACTTGGCCCGCTCGGCGGCGGCCAACCGGACGTCGCGGCGACGCATCTCGTAGGCCACCTCCCGCTGCAGCCGCTGCCAGCTCTCCCAACGACGCACCGGCAGCTCACCGGAGTCCAACGCGGCCCGCACCGCGCAACCCGGCTCGGGGCCGTGCCCGCAGTCGACGAACCGGCACTGCGCCGCCAACTGCGCCACATCGGCGAAGGCCTCGTCCAGGCCGTCGGCGGCGTCCAGCAGCCCCACCGCCCGCACCCCTGGGGTGTCCAGCACCGCACCCCCGCCCGGAATCGGGATCAACGCCCGGTACGTGGTGGTGTGCCGGCCCTTGCCGTCGACCCGACGGATCTGCTGGGTGCCCATCACCTCGGCCCCGGCGAGCGCGTTGACCAGGGTCGACTTGCCGGCGCCGGACGGGCCGAGCAGACCGAGGGTGCGCCCGGCGGCCACGTACGGGCGGACCTGCGCCAGCCCGTCGCCGCGTTGCGCGCTCACCGCGATCACCGGCACCCCCGGCGCCACGGCGGACAACGACCCGGCCACCGCCGCCGGATCGGCGGCGGCGTCGCACTTGGTGAGCAGCACCACCGGTGCGGCCCCGGACTCCCAGGCGAGCGCGAGGAACCGTTCGACCCGGCCCACGTCGGGGGCCGGATGCATCGGTTCGACGACCGCTGCGGTGTCGATGTTGGCGGCCAGGACCTGGCCGGTGGAGTCCTTCCCGGCGGTACGCCGGACCAGCATGGTCCGCCGGGGCAGCACCCGTTGCGCGGTGATCCGCTGGTCCGGCCACCGCCGCACGGTCACCCAGTCCCCGGCGCAGGGCAGCGCCACCGGGTCGGCGGCCGCCGCAGTCAGGACGGCACCGGCGATGCTCGCGCGTACCGGACCGTCAGCGGTCAGTACGGTGCACACGCCCCGGTCCACCCGGGTGACCCGGCCTGGCCGGTCACCGGCGTCGACAGTGGTCAGGGCACGGTCGTAGGAGGCGTCCCAACCGAGGGACGCGAGGTCGAACGTCATGGGGAACCCTTGTCAGGTCGAGGGGCACCGGCCGGCCGTGACGGCCGGTCGGCACCGGAGGAAAGGACGGGCGGGCGTACCGCAGCACACGGGCACGGTCGCCATCACCTCCTTCCCACGAGTTCTGCCTGACGCGTCGGAGCAACGGTAGCCTTCACCCGGCAGCCCGGGAAACCCAATTCCGCCGGGCCACGACCAGCAGGAGGTTGCGGTGTCCTACTCGGGAGACGTCACCGTCGGCGGACCGCCGGACACCCGGGAACTGACCACCCTGACCATCACCAAGGTCGCGGTCGGCCCGATGGACAACAACGCGTACCTGCTGCGCTGCCGGCGTACCGGCGAGCAACTGCTGATCGACGCGGCCAACGAGGCACCCCGGCTGTTGGAGCTGGCCGGCCCGGCGGGGCTGGCCACCGTGGTCACCACGCATCAGCACATGGACCACTGGGTGGCCCTGGAGGAAGTGGTGACCACGACCGGCGCGGCGTCACTGGCCCACCCGGCCGACGCCGACGGCCTGCCGCTGGTCACCGCCACCGTCGCCGACGGCGACCGGATCACCGTCGGCGACGGCGAGTTGGAGGTCGTCCACCTGGTCGGGCACACCCCCGGGTCGATCGCCCTGCTCCACCGGGACCCCGACGGAGTCGCCCACCTGTTCACCGGGGACTCGTTGTTCCCTGGCGGGGTCGGCAACACCCGTGGCGACCAGCGCGACTTCACCTCGCTGATCGACGACGTGGAGCACAAGCTGTTCGACCGGCTGCCCGACGACACCTGGTTCTACCCCGGGCACGGCAGGGATTCGACGTTGGGCGCCGAGCGGCCGGCGCTGCCGGCGTGGCGGGCGCGCGGCTGGTGAGTGGCGCCCGACGGCGGCGCCGCCGTCGGGCGAGGCGTCAGTCAGGCACGGGTCGGCACCGGGCGGGTAGCTGGGCGACGGGCTCGCCGTCGGCGTCGGCGAGGAGCCGGGGTCCGGCGTGGTCGTCGGTCGGTCCAGCCGCTGCCAGGCGTCGCCGTGGCCGAGCGCCGCCGCCAGGTGCCGCACGATGGCCCGGCGACGCTGCCCCCAGGCGACTGGGCAGGTCAACACGACCTCCATCGGCGCGCCCGCCGGCTGCCCGGCGCTGTGCCGTGCCTCGACGACCACCCGTTCCAGCACTGCCCGGTACAGCCGCGACACCGCGACCTCCGTCCCGCCGAGCAGAACCGACTCGTCGTCGACCCGCTGCTTGGGGTACGGCTCGAAGGCCTCCGGCATCGACATCGCCGTGTGGTACGCGTCCCGGCCGACCAGGACGCGTCCGGTCGGGTCGAGGCAGACCGCCGAGGGCAGCAGCGGTGAACCGTCGAACAGCAACGGACGCGGCTCCCGGTGCGGCGACGCGAGCACCGCCACCGTGCTGGAGGAACCCGAAGTCGATGCCCAGGCGGGCGATGCCGGCCTGACGCGCTGGGGTCACCGGTTCACGGTAACGAACGCTGGCACGTCGGCCGACGAAGGTGACGTCCGGGTCGTCGAGCGACGCGCCACGTGCCCGCAGGCTCAGCCAGCCCGGCGGATCGCTCGTCGACCAGACGTCGTCCGGCCGGGACCGTACGGAGATCCACCGTGGATCCAACCAGGCGCTGTCGAAGTCGTCGCGTACCGGCGGCAGCGGTGCCGGCACCGCCGGCCAGGGCGGCGCGGGCATCCGTTCGACCAGGTCGCCGACGACGGGCCAGCCGTCGACCCAGTCGACCGGGGCGAGGAAGGTCTCCCGGCCGAGTCCGTGCCAACCGGGGGTGCCACCGCCCGGCCGGGTGCCGAGCAGCACCAGCCACCAGGATCCGTCGGGCCCTTCGACCAGGTCACCGTGGCCGGTGTTCTGGATCGGCCGGTCGGTGCTGCGGTGGCTGAGGATCGGGTTGGTCGGGCACGGCACGAACGGCCCGTCCGGCGCCGGGCCACGGGCGATCGAGATGCCGTGGCCGCGTTCCGTGCCGCCCTCGGCGATCAGCAGGTACCAGTGGTCGCCGATCCGGTACAGATGCGGGGCTTCCGGTGCCTGCGCCCCAGGGGTGCCGGACCAGAGCCGGCGCGGGTCGCCGATCGTGGCACCGGTCGCCGGGTCGATGCGCACCTGGCCGACTCCGGCGTACGTGCACCAGCAGGTGCCCTCGTCGTCCCAGGCCAGGTCCGGGTCGATGCCGGGAACGCCGGGCAGCCGTACCGGGTCGGACCAGGGTCCGGCCGGGTCGGTCGCGGTGACCAGCAGGTTCCCACCGCCGGGGGCGACGTTCGTGGTGATCAGCCAGAACCGGCCGTCGTGGTGGCGCAGGGTCGGCGCGTACACCCCGCCGGAGGACGGCGTCGCCGCCGGGATCGTCAGCTGGTCGGGGCGCTCCAACGCGTTGCCGATCTGCCGCCAGTGGACCAGGTCGCGGCTGTGGAAGACCGGTACGCCGGGGAAGTACTCGAAACTGGAGCAGACCAGGTAGTAGTCGACGCCGACCCGGCAGACGCTCGGGTCCGGATGAAAGCCGGGGATCACCGGGTTGACGAACACGCCGCCACCCCATCCGTCCACTGTCGTCACCTCGACCTCCCGAGTCCGGTCCCGTGCCGCACGGTACCCGGATCCCCGGTGCGGGTGGGGTCGGTGTCGCCCCACCCGCACCGGGCGGCGGTCAGCTGTCCTGCTGCTCCACGGCGGCGCTCCCGCTGGTGGGCAACGCGGCGGCGCGCGGCAGCAGCTGCGCGGTGAGCAGGGTGGACAACGCGGAGGTGTCGATGCCACCACCGCCGGCCCCGTCGGTGCGCACCACCACCGGCTGCGGGGCCTTGTTGGCCAGTTCCGCACCGACCTCCAGACGCCGCAGCGCCAGCTCGTACTGGAGCACGGCCCGGTTGTCCCGGTACGCCTGGGCGAGTCGCCGCTGTGCCTTTGCCTCGTTCTCGGCGGCGATCAGCCCGCTGCGGCCCCGGGTCTCGATCTCGAACCGGACCCGCTGGGCGTTGGTCTCCTGCTGCTCCAACAGCTGGGCGACCTGCTCCCGGGCCTTGTTCAGGGCTGCTTTGACCTCGACGAACCGGGCGTCGCGCACCTTCTTGGCCCGCTCGATGTCCATCTGCAGGCTGTCGATGCGCCGCTTGCGGGTCAGACCCCACTCCTGCTCGTACGCGGCGTGCTCCTTGGCGACCCGTTCCCGGGTGGCCAGGTGCTGCTGGTACTGGGTGGGCAGCTGCACGTCCGGGATGTTGCAGCCGGTGATCCGTACCCCGTAGCGGGACAGCTGCCGGTTGAGCAGCTCCTGCATGTCGGCGACGTCGGAGCCGCGCAGGTCGTACGCCCGCTCGGTCTGCACCTGGCGGGCCCGTTGCCGGATGGCGTCCTGCACGGCACTGGACAGCACCAGGTCGAAGTTGCCGGCGCCGATGGTCCGCACGAACAGCACCGCATCGGTGATCCGCAGCTTCATGAAGAACTCGATCGAACGCAGCGGCACGTTCTCCCGGGTCGGGCAGGCCATCACCGGCGCCGAGTACGGGATCTCGGTGGCGACGTCGACGACGAAGTCGACCCGGGACCACGGGTGCCACAGGTAGTGCCGGCCCGGCTCCAGCGTGCGGGTCACCGCACCGTACCGGGTCAGGACGCCGTGCGTGCCCTGTTCGATCTCCACGATCGACGAGCGCCACCACCAGAGCGCGCCGAGCAGCAGCAACAGCACCCCGACGGCCCAGCTGGCGCCGGCGAGCGCGCCGTAGGCGGCACCGATCAGCCCGTCGTCGCCGCGTACGGTGAACATCACCCCGCTGAGCAGGGCGAGCAGGCCGAGCCAGAGCGGCACCATCCAGCCGAGCCGACGGCGGTGCTTGGGGATCACCACCGGGACGAGGCTGCCGGCGTCGCCGCCACGCAACAGTTGGGCGAGCTCGCTCCAGGGTGCGACGGCCTCGGAGATCACCGAACGGCCACTGGCGAACTTGTTGATCACGGCCGAACCTCCGTGGCGTCGTCGGTCAGCTCCGGCGTACCGGGGGTCAGCGGGTTGGTATCGACGGTGGTGACGGTCGGCCGGTCGGCCTCGCGCAGTGCGGCGATCTCCGGCTCGCGTTCGGCGATGCGGGCGGCGACCTCGGCCAGCCGGGTCCGCATGGCGGCCATGTCGGTGTCGCTGAACAGCTCCGCGCCCCGCTCGCCGACCATTTCGCGGGCCAGTTTCAGCAGGTCCACGCCGACCGCGCCGTTCGGGTCGGCCGAGCCGCCGATGCGTACCAGCCGGGGCAGGTGGTCGGCGATCTCCTCCAGGGTGTCGAGCACCTCACGCTGGTAGCGGTATTCGAGGATCTCGGGGGCCTCGGCGGCGGTGACCGCCCGGATGTCCAGTGCCTGGGCCTCCAGCAACGCGGCGTTGGCCCGCGCCTCGGATTCGGCGGAGACGTAGCGCTGGCGGGCCAGCGCCTCGGCCCGGTTGGTCTCCCGCTCGACGGCGGTATCCATCTGCGCCTGGTACTGGGCGATGTCGGCCTGGATCGCCGACAGGGTCTCCTGCAGGGTGGCCAGCTCCTTGGTCAGGTCACCTTCGTCCTGCTCCTTGCGCAACTGCAGCGCGTACTGGTGGGTGTAGGCGTCCTTGGCGACCCGCACCATCTCCGGGGCGGCCAGGTCCATCCGGTACTCGCGGTCGGAGGGTTCGGCGTGGGTGATGTTGGCGTTGGTCAACTCGACCGCCGGGCGGAACTGCTGGTTGAGCTGTTCCAGCAGGCGGCCGGTGTCCTCGCCGACCATGTTGTAGATCTCGGCCGCCTCCTGCTCGTAGATCAGGCTGCGGATGGTCTCGCTGACCGCGTTGCTGAGCTTCTCCTCGAAGCCGCGCACCGCGCCGAGGGTGTAGACGAACTCGACCGGGTCGCTGATCCGGAACTGGATGAACAGGTCGATGGAGGCCTTCACCCCGCCCTTGGTGGGGGCCTCGCGCACCGGGGCGTTGAACGGGTACTCGCGGGTGGTGTTGACGATGTACGACACCCGCTTCCACGGGTTCAGCAGGATCACCCGACCGGGGCCGACGACCTGCTCCAGCTTGCCGAAGCGGGTGATCAGCGCGGCGCAGCCGTCGGGCACCATCACCATGCCCTGGCGCCACCAGACGAAGCCGACGGCGAACAACGACAGCAGCCAGTAATGGATGCCGAAGAACGGGTTGAACAGCACGCTGCCACCGGCGGCCCAGATGACGACGGCGGCGAGCGCGCCGAGGACGAGCAGCAGCGACACCGGCAGCATGGTGGCGAGGGACCGGCCACGGGGGATCACCATCGGGCAGATGACGTGCGCCTGCCCGGACTCGTCGCGGCGCTGCTCGCTGCGGTTGAGCACCTCACCGGCGTCGTCGAGCGGAACCCGGCGCTGCTCCATGACGGTGTCGATGCTGCCGCCGAGGTCGCGGGCGGCCGGGAAGTCGACCGGGTCCATCCCGTCCTCGGCCAACGGCCCCCGGTTGCCTGCGCCGGACCGGCCGGCCCCGGTGGGCTGACCGGCCCCGCCGGTCACGGCGGCCCCTCGACGCTGCAGCTCCGCCATCGCGATCTGCCGGGGATCACCACCCTGAGCGATTGCTTGGGCGGCGGTACGTATTCCTTGCTGGACCCGTGACACGGCTCCCCTTCCGGCAAGTTCCAGGTCCCGCGAATGCTAGCGACCCAGGTCAAGTCGGGTGGGTGCGATGCCGTGACCGACCCGGTCAACGGTGGTCGGCAACCAGGGCCGGACCCACCGTGAGCATCAGATCGGTCACTGAAAGTCGCTGTCGCGGGGCACGCTCGCGCTCGCCGAGGGAGGCATCGAGATCGTCGAGGCCGTCGGCCGGGGCGCGGCGACCGACCGCGACGACGGACAGCGGGGTGACCGTCGGGTCGTGGGCGAGCAGCGCGGCGAGCCGGTCGCGGTCGAAACCGCCCATCTGATGCACGGCCAGTCCTTCGTGCTGGGCCTGGACGGACAGGTGCGCGACCGCCTGGCCGGTGTCGTAGGCGGCCCAGGGGCGGCTGGCTCCGTCAGCGGTGACCGACTGCGCCGCGACCACGATCAGCACGGCGGCGGCGTGCGCCCAGACCTGGTTGGCGGGATCCAGTGTGTCGAGCACGCTGGCGTGGGCGGCGCTGCCCCGACGGGTGACCGCGAACCGCCAGGGTTGACTGTTGCCGGCGCTCGGCGCCCACCGGGCGGCCTCCAGCAGCGCGGTGATCTGCCGGTCGGTGAGCTGGTGGTCCGGGTCGAAGGCGCGGGGGCTCCATCGCTCGGCGAGCAGCGGGTGCAGCGGCTCGGCGCTGGTCGCGGTCTTGCGTAGGTCGGACACCGGACGCTCCTGTCGGGTCGAGGTGGTGACGGCCGGGTCGACCGTACGACGACATCGGTTGAGCATTCAACTATAAGACGGGTGTCGTGGCCCACAATGGGCCGACCGCTCACCGTCACGATGCCAGCAGCGCCCGGACCCACTCCCACACCATCGACTTTCATCGCTCAATTACTTAATCTAAGGGTCAATAGATGTGCCGTCCGGCCGTCCTCGCACGTCACATCGGCCCCACCCCACCGAAGGAGGCAGCCCGTGCCTGCCGTACCCCGCGCCGTCGACCCCGGCCAACTCCCCCACCCACGGCCCGTCGCCCGCGCCGCCGCCGTCGCCCGCGCCGCCGCCTGCGTCGCGCTGCTCGCCCCGCTCGCCCTGATGGCCGCACCGGCCGCCGCCGCGCCGGTGACCGTCACCAACGGCACCCAGTTCACCGATACCACCGGCGCCGGTGTGCACGCCCACGGCGGCGGCATGATCAAGGTCGGCGCCCACTACTACTGGTTCGGCGAGAACCGCCACGACGACCACACCTTCCGGTACGTCTCCGTCTACCGGTCAACCGACCTGCGCACCTGGGAGTTGCGCAACCACGTGCTGCGCCAGTCCAGCAGCCCGGAGCTGGCGGTCGCCAACATCGAACGGCCCAAGATCCTCTACAACCCGGCCACCGGCAAGTACGTGCTCTGGATGCACTGGGAGAACGGCGTCGACTACGGCCAGGCCCGGGTGGCGGTCGCCACCTCCGACACCGTCGACGGCAACTACACGTACCTCGGCAGTTTCCGGCCGCTCGGCTACGACTCCCGGGACATGACCGTCTACCGCGACGACGACGGCACCGCGTACCTGATCTCCTCGACCCGGGTCAACGCGGACCTGAACATCTACCGGCTGACGCCCGACTACACCGGCGTCGCCGCCCTGGTCCAGACCCTCTGGCCGGGCAACTACCGCGAGGCACCGGCGATGTTCAAACGCGACGGTGTCTACTTCCTCGTCACCTCCGGCGCCACCGGCTGGCAGCCCAACCAGGCCCGGTACGCCACCGCCACCGCCATCACCGGCACCTGGACGGCACCGACCAACCTCGGCGACAGCATCACCTACGGCTCCCAGCCGGCGTACGTGCTGCCGGTGCAGGGCACCGCCACCACCTCCTACCTCTACCTCGGCGACCGGTGGGCCAGCGCCTGGGGTGGCCGGGTCAACGAGTCGCGCTACGTCTGGCTGCCGCTGACCTTCCCGTCGGCGCGGACACTGAGCATGAGCTGGCATCCGCAGGTCAGCATCGACACCGTCACCGGGCAGGTCACCGGCGTCGGCGGCGGGTACGCCTACGAGACTTTGCGGGCCCGGCACAGCGGCAAGTGCCTCGACGTGCTCAACGCCTCCACCGCCGACGCCACCGAGGTCGCCCAGTACGGCTGCCACAACGGTGGCAACCAGCACTGGCAGCTGCGTGACCTCGGCACCGGCTACCACCAGTTGGTGGCCCGGCACAGCGACCGCTGCCTGACCGTCGCCGGTGGCTCCACCGCCGACCACGCCACCATCGCCCAGTACGCCTGCCAGGCCGGCCGCACCGACCAACAGTGGCAACTGGTCGACGTCGGCTCCGGCCACCTGCGGATCGTGGCCCGGCACAGCGGCAAGTGCCTGGACGTCGCCGGCTACTCCACCGCCGACAGCGCCCGGGTGATCCAGTACACCTGCGGCACCGCCGCCAACCAGCAGTTCCAGCGGGTCGGCGTGGTCTAGCGCCGCCCACCTGCCGTACGTCGCCGCCACGACCGGCACACTGGGTGCGGCGGCGTACGGCGAGGGCGGACGGGGGTGGGCGATGGTGCGGCGTACCTCCAGGGACATCCGGGTCGCCAACCGGTTCGAGGTGCTGCGGCAGATCCTCGCCGCCGGCGCGGTGTCCCGTCAGGAGGTGGCCACCGAGACCGGGCTGAGCCAGGCCACCGTCTCCACCCTCGTCACCCAACTGCTGGACCTGGGGCTGCTCACCGAGGTCGGGTTCCAGGACTCCGGCGGCGGCCGCCCGCGCGGCCTGGTCGCGGTCGACCCGGCCGGCGGCGTCCTCGTCGGCGTCGACGTCGCCGAGACGTACGTGCACGTCGACGCCTTCGACCCGACGTTGACCGTGCTGGCCAGCCACACCGACCGGCTGCACCCGGCGGAGAACCGGCCGGAGCAGGTCGTCGCGCACGTGGTCACCGGGGTGCACGCGGTGCTGCGGGACCGACGTGTCGCCCGCCGCCGGCTGCTCGGCGTCGGGGTCAGCGTGCCCGGTCAGGTCGACCGCGAAGGCGGGGTCAGCGCGTTCGCGCCCAACTGGAACTGGCACGACGTACCACTGCGGGGTCTGCTCGCCGCCGCGCTGGACCTGCCCGCGCGCCTCGACCTGCCGCTGCACCTGGACAACCCGTTGCGGGCCAGCGTCGTCGCCGAACTGTGGTTCGGGGCCGGCCGGGGGCGCGACCACGTCGCCGTACTGACTCTCGGCACCGGTGTCGGCGCCGGCCTGGCCTTCGGCGGCAGCCTCTACCGGGGTGCCACCAACAGCGCCGGCGAGTGGGGGCACACCCGGCTGGTCCCCGACGGGCGGGCCTGCCACTGCGGGGCCCGGGGCTGCGTCGAAGCGTACGTCGGGGCCCCCGGGATCGTGGCCCACCTGCGCGAGCGGGATCCGGCCAGCCCGATGCTGCGGACCGACGATCAGACCGCCACCATCGACGCGCTCGCCGCCGGGGTGGCGGCTGCGGATCCGACCGCGCTCGCGGTCGTCGCCGACACCGCGTACCACCTGGGGGTCGCCGTCGCCGACCTGGTGAACCTGGTCAACCCGCAGGTGGTGGCGCTCAGCGGGTGGGTCGCGGCCCGGCTCGGGCCGGCGCTGCTCGACGGGGTCCGGGCGCAGGCCGCCCGGCACGCGCTGCGCCGGCCGCTGGCGGCGGCCGAGATCACCCTGGGCCGGGTCGCCGGCAACCCGGTCAGTCTCGGCGCGGCGACGTTCGCCCTGGAGGGCCTGGTCGCGGCGGTCGGCGCGCCGCCGGCGCGGGCCCGCGCCCGGCTCAGTCCTTGAGCGGGTACGGGATGAAAGTGCTGCGGTTGACGTCGACGTCGAGCTGGCGGCTGATCGGTGGGGCGGCCCGCTGCGGGCAGGTCATCCGCTCACAGGTCTTGCAGCCGGGGCCGATCGGGGTGGCCGCGTCGGCGGCGTGCAGGTCCATCCCGGCGGAGTAGACGAGCCGGCCGGCGTGGCGGGTCTGGCAGCCCAAACCGATCGCGTACACCTTGCCGGGTTGACCGTAGCCGCCGTTGTGCCGGATGACGGTGCGGGCGATCCACAGGTAACGCTGGCCGTCGGGCATCGCGGCGATCTGGGTGACCACCCGGCCCGGCGAACCGAACGCCTCGTAGACGTTCCACAGCGGACACGTGCCGCCGGTGCGGGAGAACGGGAACCCGGTCGCGGACTGACGCTTGGACATGTTGCCGGCCCGGTCGACCCGGACGAACGAGAACGGCACCCCGCGTGCACGGGGCCGTTGCAGGGTGCTGAGCCGGTGGCAGACGGTCTCCCAGCCCACCGCGAAGTGCTCGGTGAGCAGGTCGATGTCGTAGCGGCGCTGCTCGGCGGCGGTGAGGAACTGCTCGTACGGCAGGACCAGCGCCGCCGCGAAGTAGTTGGCCAGCCCGACCCGGGTGAGGATCTGGGTCTGGACGTCGGTGAACCCCTCCTCCTCGATGATCTCGTCGATCACGTCGGCGTACTCCAGCAGAGCGATCTGGGCGGCCATCCGGATCGCCTCCTGCCCGGCGCGCAGCGAGGTCGACAGGTGCAGGGTCCGGGTCTGCGGTCGGTAGCGGTGCAGCTCACCGCCGAGGGACTCGGCGTCGTCGCGGGAGATCCGTACGCCGTGGCGCTGCGCGAGGCGGTCCTGCAACGCCGTGCGGGCCTCGCCCCGGCGGATGCCGATCTGCCCGGCGAGCCGTTCGGCCGCCTCGTCGACCGCCGGAACGTAGTTCTGCCGCCGGTAGAAGAACTCGGTGACCTGGTCGTGCGGGCTGTGGCCGAGCCGTTCCCGGTCGCCGACCAGTTCGGACAGCTGCTCGTCGACCTGCTGGTAGCGCCGGTGCAGGTCGATGACCGCCTCGGCCACCTCGGGCAGCCGGGAGGCGAACTCGGTCAGCTCGCCGATCCCGGCGCGGGCGCCGAGCGCCTCACGCAGCCCGGCGACCAGGCGCGGGGTGTCGTGCGGGGCGAAGCTGGTCGGATCGACGCCGAACACCTCGGTGATCCGCATCAGTACGGCGACGGTCAGCGGTCGGGAATCGTGCTCGATCTGGTTGAGATAGCTCGCGGAGATGTTGAGCTGCCGGGCCAGCTCGGTCTGGCTGATGCCCCGCTCCTCGCGCATCCGGCGCAGCCGGGCACCGGCGAAGGTCTTGGTCACCGCCCGCACCTCCCGAGTCGCCGCCGAACACTATTCGCACACGTTAACACGCTGCGGACCGGCATTAACACGGCTGCCAACAGGACAATTAGCAAGTTGGCAAAATCGGCTGAGAACTTTTCAACAATTGGCTTCTTCCGTGTCTCGACCCGACCGCCGGGGCTGCGCCACAGTGGGCGACACGCCACCGGACAAGGAGACGACGATGCAGAACGCAGTCGATCAGTTGCAGCACGAATGGGACACCGACCCGCGCTGGCACGGCGTGCGGCGCAGCTACCGCCCCGCCGACGTGGTGCGGCTGCGCGGCGCGATCACCGAGGAACACACCCTCGCGCGGCACGGCGCCAGACGGCTGTGGCAACTGCTGCACAGCGAGGACTACGTCCACGCGCTCGGCGCGCTCACCGGCAACCAGGCGGTGCAGATGGTCCGGGCCGGGCTCAAGGCGATCTACCTCTCCGGCTGGCAGGTCGCGGCCGACGCCAACCTCGCCGGCCACACCTACCCCGACCAGAGCCTCTACCCGGCGAACTCGGTGCCGGCGGTGGTCCGCCGGATCAACAACGCACTGCTGCGGGCCGCCCAGATCGACACCGCCGAGAGCGGCGAGGGCGGTGCCGGACCGGCCGGCGCCGGCAGCCCGGCCACCGACTGGCTCGCCCCGATCGTGGCCGACGCCGAGGCCGGCTTCGGCGGCGTGCTCAACGCGTACGAGCTGATGACCGCCATGATCGCCGCCGGCGCGGCCGGGGTGCACTGGGAGGACCAGCTGGCCGCCGAGAAGAAGTGCGGCCACCTGGGCGGCAAGGTGCTGATCCCGACCGGGGCGCACATCCGCACCCTGGAGGCGGCCCGGCTCGCCGCCGACGTCGCCGGGGTGCCGAGCGTGGTGATCGCCCGCACCGACGCCCAGGCCGCCACCCTGCTGACCACCGACATCGACGAACGGGACCAGCCGTTCGTCACCGGCGAGCGCACCGCCGAAGGCTTCTACCGGGTGCGCAACGGCATCGAGCCGTGCATCGCCCGCGGGCTCGCCTACGCGCCACACGCCGACCTGCTGTGGATGGAGACCAGCACCCCCGACCTGGAGGTCGCCCGCCGGTTCGCCGAGGCGATCAAGAGCGAGTACCCGGACCAGCTGCTGGCGTACAACTGCTCGCCGTCGTTCAACTGGCGCAAGCACCTCGACGACGCCACCATCGGCAAGTTCCAGCGGGAACTGGGCCACATGGGGTACAAGTTCCAGTTCATCACCCTGGCCGGCTTCCACGCGCTGAACTACTCGATGTTCGACCTGGCGCGCGGCTACGCCAGCGACGGGATGAGCGCGTACGTGTCGTTGCAGGAGCGTGAGTTCGCCGCCGAGCCGGCCGGCTACACCGCCGTCAAGCACCAACGGGAGGTCGGCACCGGCTACTTCGACCTGATCAGCACCGTGCTCAACCCGGCCGCGGAGACCACCGCGCTACGCGGCTCGACCGAAGAGGAGCAGTTCGCGTGAGGTACGAGATTCTCGGCCCGATGGCCGACCGGTTCGACGAAGTGCTCACTGCCGAGGCGCTGGAGTTCCTGGTCGCCCTGGACGGCGAGTTCGCCGCCCGGCGGGTGGCGCTGCTGGACACCCGGCGGGCCCGACGGGCCCGGTACGCCTCCGGCCAGTTGCCGGACTTCCTCCCGGAGACCGCACAGATCCGCGCCGACGAGTCCTGGCGGGTCGCGCCCGCCGCGCCCGGCCTGGTCGACCGGCGGGTGGAGATCACCGGGCCGACCGACCGGAAGATGACCGTCAACGCGTTGAACTCGGGCGCGAAGGTGTGGCTGGCCGACTTCGAGGACGCCACCAGCCCGACCTGGCGCAACGTCATCGGCGGGCAGCTCAACCTGATGGACGCCCTGGACCGGCGGATCGACTTCACCGACGACCGGGGCAAGCGGTACGCCCTCGGCGAGGAACTGGCCACGATCGTGGTCCGCCCGCGCGGCTGGCACCTGGTGGAGAAGGGCATCGCGGTCGACGGTCGGCCGATCTCGGCCAGCCTGGTCGACTTCGGGCTGTACTTCTTCCACTGTGCCCGCCGGCAGCTCGACGCCGGTGCCGGCCCGTACTTCTACCTGCCGAAGCTGGAGAGCCACCGCGAGGCGCGGCTGTGGAACGACGTGTTCGTCTTCGCCCAGCGCTACCTTGGCCTGCCGCAGGGCACCATCCGGGCGACCACGCTGATCGAGACGATCACCGCCGCGTTCGAGATGGAGGAGATCCTCTACGAACTGCGGGAACACTCCGCCGGGCTGAACGCCGGCCGGTGGGACTACATCTTCAGCGTGATCAAGAACTTCGGGCAGTGGCCGGACTTCGTCCTGCCCGACCGCGCCGAGGTGACCATGACCGTGCCGTTCATGCGGGCCTACACCGAACTGCTGGTGCGGACCTGCCACCGGCGCGGCGCGCACGCCATCGGCGGAATGGCCGCCTTCATTCCCAGCCGGGACCCGCAGATCAACGAGGCCGCGCTGGGCAAGGTGCGGGCGGACAAGCAGCGCGAAGCCGGCGACGGCTTCGACGGCTCCTGGGTGGCCCACCCAGGTCTGGTGCCGACCTGCCGGGAGGTCTTCGACGCGGTGCTCGGCGACCGGCCGCACCAGATCGACCGGCTACGTGACGAGGTGGCGGTGACCGCGACCGACCTGCTCGCCGTCGACAAGACCCCGGGCCAGGTGAGCGCGGCCGGGGTCCGCGCCAACGTCGCGGTGGCGCTGCGGTACGTCGACGCCTGGCTGGGCGGTGCCGGCGCGGTGGCGCTGTGGAACCTGATGGAGGACGCGGCGACCGCCGAGATCGCCCGCTGTCAGGTGTGGCAGTGGTGCCAGCACGGCACCCCGCTGGCCGACGGCGGCTGCGTCACCACCGACCTGGTCCGGTCGATCCTGGCCGAGGAGCTGGCCGACCTGGTCGACGGGCGTGACGGCCCGGACCGCGACCGGGCCGAGGCGGCGGCCCGGATCGTCGAGGAGACGGCGCTCGGCGAGGACCTGCCGGCGTTCTTCACCACCGAGGCGTACGCCCGGCACCTGTCCCCCGTCGGTGCGTCGGACCGCCCGTAGCGGTCCGACGCACCCGCGGGCGCAGTGGCGGGTACGGGCTCAACGGCGCGCCCGTACCCGCCACTCAGTGCCTGCCTTCGGCGATCTCCTCCACGAGCTTGGCGCAGAACGCCGGCAGGTCGTCGGGCTTACGGCTGGTGACCAGTCCGTTGTCCACGTGGCATTCGGCGTCGACCCAGGTCGCCCCCGCGTTGGTCAGGTCGGTGCGCAGGCTCGGCCAGGAGGTGAGGGTGCGTCCCCGTACCACCTCGGCATCGATCATCGTCCACGGCCCGTGACAGATCGCGCCCACCGGCTTGCCGGCGGTGAAGAACGCCCGGACGAAGCCGACCGCGTCGGGGTCGGCCCGGAGAAAGTCCGGGTTCGCCACCCCGCCGGGCAGCACCAGCGCGTCGTAGGACTCCGGGTCCGCCTTGTCCGCAGTGACGTCCACCGGGTACGTCTTCGACTTGTTCAGGTGGTTGAAGGCCTGGATCTCGCCCGACTTTATCGACACGAGTTCGACTGCGGCGCCGGCCGCCTCGACCGCCTCACGCGGCTGGGTGTACTCGACCTCCTCGACCCCGTCGGTGGCCAGGAAAGCGACTCGCTTGCCCTGCAGTGTCGTTGCCATTTTCGGCTCCTTTCACTCGCGTAGGGTGTCCAGTCGACTCATCTGCCCCAGGGCGGGCCGACCAAACCCACCGTGACCGGCGTCTCCGGGCTGCGGATGTTAGCGCTCACGGCGCTCCAGGGCGGTCGAGCGACTTCCCTGGCGGACCCGGCCCGCAGCCGGCCCGACCCAGCTTGACGAACCCAGTGTTATCGATCACAATCGATGGCTGACGGGAACGGGTCCATGGCTCACCGGGCGAGCCATCTGCCAGACCCTGCGGATCCGGGCGTCCGCCCCAGGGCCTGCCGGGCGTCGAGTAGGGATGCTGTCCGCCCTCGGGCCGGCGCGACCACCACCGCTCGCCGACCAGCCAGCCAGCCCGCCGACCGACGGCCAGCGCACCACGTCGTCATCCACATCCACCCATTCGTGCCTGATCAGGCAAGGGAGTTGCGATGTCAAGAATTCGTTCCACCGCCGGGCCCGTCGCGCTCGCGGCGGTACTCGCGATCACCGCAGGCGGCATGACACTCGTCGGCGGTTCCGCCAGCGCAGAGACCACCAGCGCCGGATCCGCCGTGTCGGCCGCCGACGTCGGCATCGCCGCCGCGAGCGCCGGATGCGGCCGTACGCCGACGCTGCGGAACGGGACCCACACGATCCAGAGCAACGGCACGAACCGTAGCTTCATCCTGCGGCTACCCGCCAACTACGACAACACCCGCCAGTACCGGCTGATCTTCGCGTACCACTGGCGCGGCGGCACCGCCAACGAGATCGACTCCGGCGGCACCAGTGGCGCCGCCTGGTCCTACTACGGTCAGCTGGAGCAGTCGAACAACAGCGCCATCCTGGTCGCACCGCAGGGCCTCGGCAACGGCTGGGCCAACAACGGCGGCGAGGACGTCATCTTCTTCGACAACATGGTTTAGCGAATCGAGAGCGATCTCTGCGTGGACACGACGCAGCGCTTCTCTCTCGGCTTCAGTTGGGGCGGCGGGATGAGCTACGCGCTCGCCTGCGCCCGGCCGAACCAGATCCGGGCGGTCGCGGTCATCTCCGGCGGGCTGATCAGCGGCTGCAGCGGCGGCACCCAGCCCGTAGCCTACTTCGGCCTGCACGGCATCACCGACAACGTCCTGCCCATCTCGATGGGCCGCTCGCTGCGGGACACGTTCGTGCGCAACAACGGCTGCGCCCAGCAGAGCCCACGGGAACCCGCGCAGGGCAGCCGGACCCACATCACCACCGCCTACTCGGGCTGCCGCGCCGGGTACCCGGTCCAGTGGGCCGCGTACGACAACGGCCACATGCCCGGCCCGGTGGACGGCACCTACAACGAAAGTGGCGTCAACACCTGGACCAAGCGCGAGATCTGGCAGTTCTTCTCCCAGTTCCAGGGCGGCCAGCCCGGGCCGACCACTCCCCCGCCCGGCCCGACCACCCCGCCGCCGGGGCCCACGACTCCCCCGCCCGGCCCGACCACGCCGCCGCCCGGCAACGGCGGCTGCACCGCCACCGTCTCCCTGAACTCCTGGACCGGCGGCTTCGTCGCCACCGTCCGCGTCACCGCCGGCTCCGGCGGCACCAACGGCTGGACCGTCGCCATGACCCTGCCCGGCGGCGCCAGCGTCACCAACACCTGGAACGCCACCGCCAGTGGCAACACCGGTGCCGTCCGATTCACCAACGTCAGCTACAACGGCCGGCTCACCCCCGGCCAGGTCACCGAGTTCGGTTTCCAAGGCAACGGCAGCGGAACCGGCATGACCCCCACCTGCACGGCGAGCTGAAGCACCGCTGGCCCGGCCCGGCCGTCCTCGGGCCGGGCCGGCGGCCCCCTGCCGCCGCCCGACCCCAGCGGTACGGGCGTACCCACGTCACGTCCGCGCCAGGTGGTCAGCCGATCAGACCCGGCGGACGACCAGCCCTGGCTTGACCTCGGACGCGGCTGCCAACTCGGTGACATCGTCCGGGTCGCTGGTGAACACGATTGCACCGCAGGCAAGGGCGACTGTCACCACGGTCGCATCGACGATGTCCGCGGTGCGTGCCCTACCGCACAGCTGGCCCGCGGACTTCGCCGTTTCGAACCCCAGCTGGACCACCTCGCAGCTGTGCAGGAACCGGCCGAGTTGGGCCTGTCGCCGAGGGTCGCGCCAGGCCTGTGCCACGACGACCGAGGGAACGATCACACGCCGCCCCTCCTCCAGCGCCAAGTGGTGAATCGCCCACATTCGTCGGTCGTTGCGCTCCACCGCGAGCAGCACGCCGGTGTCGTAGACATACGGGAAACTCACGCCGCCGCAGTCCCGGACACGCCGAACATCTGGGCGTCGGCGTTCGCCATTTCCGCCCGCGCTGCGGCAAGCTCCTCGGGGCTGAAGGCGCCATGCTCAGCCTGCCAGTCGGCGACCAGGCGACGACCCACCCGGCGACGAAGCTCGCGTTCCGCCGCGCTTGCCACCAACCGCGACAGCGGGACAGCGTCCTCCCGGGCAGCTGCCCCCAGCGCCTCCACCAGTTCCTCCGGCAGAGTGACCGTCACCTTCTTCATCGCCATACAAACACCTTACCTTGATATGGCAGTCCGTCGGGAGGCGGCGGACTGTTGGTCACCGGGTGAGCATGCTGCGCAGCACCATGATGATCTCGTCCGGTGCCTCCTCTGCCATGAAGTGGCCCGCCGAGGTGGTGCGGTGCGTCAGGTCGTCGGCCCAGGTACGCCACAGCGCCGCCGCGTCGAACCCCAGTGCGGCACCCCAGTCCTGCTGCACGACGGTGACCGGCATGGTCAGTCGGTTGCCGGCCGCCCGGTCGACCCGGTCGTGCTCGATGTCGATGTCGGCTGAGGCGCGGTAGTCGGCGACGATCGAGGCGACCGCCTCGCGCGAGGCCCGCAGGTACTCCGCCCGTACGTCGGCGGCAATGGCCTGCGGGTCGCGGACCCACAGGTCGAGAAAGTAGCCGAAGAAGGCGTCCGCGCTGGCGCTGATCATCTCCTCGGGCAGGCCGGGCGGCTGGGCCATCAGGTACAGGTGGAACGCGACCGCGGCGGTGGAGCCGTGCAGCACGTCCCACATGTCCAGGGTCGGCAGCACGTCGAGCGAGGCGAGGTGGCTGATCCGGGTGGGGTGGTCCAGGCCGGCCCGGATGGCGACCAGGGCACCGCGATCGTGTCCGGCCAGGGCGAACCGTTCGTGGCCGAGTGCACCGGCGAGCGCGACGACGTCGGCGGCCATGGTCCGCTTGGCGTACGTGGCGCGGTCGACCGCCTCGGGCTTGTCGCTGGCACCGTAGCCGCGCAGGTCGGGCACGATCACGGTGTGGTCGCCGGCCAGGTCGACGGCGACGTGCCGCCACATCACGTGGGTCTGCGGAAAACCGTGCAGCAGCACGATCGGGCTGCCCGTACCGCCGACCGCGACGTTCAGTGTCACGTCGTCGGCGACCGCGACACGCTGGTAGTCGAATTCAGGAATGACAACAGTCACGACGGCCCCTTCTCCTCATCGGTGGACCAGGCCAGCGTGCCGGCCGCCGATGAGCAACCGATGAGCGCGCTACGTTGACCGCAGGCGCAGAAGGGCGGTCCGGTCGGTGCAGGTCAGTTTCGGTGTTCTGGGGCCGGTGACGGCCTGGGACGACGTCGGCACGCCGATCGACCTGAAAGGGCCGAAGCACCGGGCGGTGCTGGCCCGGCTCGTCGTCGCCCGGGGTCGGGTCGTGCCGGTCGACCGCCTCGTCGACGACCTGTGGCCGGAGCCCGCAGCGGGCACGGTGAGCGCGGTGCGTACCTTCGTGGCGGCGCTGCGGCGCGCCCTGGAGCCGCACCGGCCACCCCGTCAGCCCGCCCGGCTGCTGGTCACCGAGGGCCCCGGGTACGCGCTGCGGCCGCCGCCGGACTCCGTCGACGCCTGGCGGTTCGGCGACACGGTCGCGGCTGCGGCCACGGCCGCTCCGCACGTGGCGCTCGACCTGCTCGACCGCGCGCTGGGCTGGTGGCGCGGGCCCGCGTACGCCGGATTCGACGAACCGTGGGCGCGGGTCGAACGGTCCCGCCTCGACCAGCTCCGGCTCGACGCGGTCGAGCAGCGGGCCGCAGCGCTGCTGGAGCTCGGGCGGGCCGCCGAGGCCGTACCGGATCTCGACGCCCACGTGGCCGGGCATCCGTGGCGGGAGGAGGCGTGGCGGCTGCTGGCGCTGGCGCTGTACCGGGCGGGCCGCCAGGGCGACGCGCTCGCGGTCCTCCGCCGGGCCCGCGACCTGCTGTCGGAGCAGCTCGGCGTCGATCCTGGCCCGCGTCTGCGGCAGCTGGAGGCCGACATGCTGCGCCAGAGCGGGCAGGTCGAGGAGCGGACAGCCGGAGCGCACCGGCTCTGGGCCCAGGCTGCGGCGGCGTACGACCGGGCGGTGCCGGTCAGCTCCGGGTCCCGGCTGGAATCAACGGTCGGCCTGCTGCGCAGTCTCGCCGTGACCGGGGCCGGCGGCCTCGAAGCGGCGCGACGGCAGCGGATGACGGCCATCGTCGTGGCTGAGCAGCTGGCCGATCCCGAGCTCACCGGCCAGGTGATCGGCGGGTACGACGTACCGGCGATCTGGCCTCGGTCGGACGACCCGGCGCAGGCGGCGCAGATCGTCGCGGCGGCCGAACGGGCCCTGGCCACGGCCGGTCCCGGCCTGTCCGACGCCACCCGGGCCCGGCTGCTGGCCACGGTCGCGGTGGAGTCGCGTGGCGTGGGCGGATCCCGGGGGCCGCAGGCGGCCCGCGAGGCGGAACGGATCGCCCGCCAACTGGGTGACCCGGGCCTGCTGGCGTTCGCGCTCAATGGTGTGTTCATGCAGACCTTCCACCGGGCCGGTCTGGCATCCGAGCGCGACGGGATCGGTGCCGAGTTGGTCGCGGTCGGCGCCCGGCACGGTCTGGCGTCCTACGAGATCCTCGGTCACCTCGTCCGGATGCAGGCCAGTGGCGCACTCGCGGATTTCGCCGCCGGTGACGCGCACGCCTGCGCGGCGGACCGGCTCGCGCAGCGGCACGACCGTCCGCTCGTCGGCGTGTTCACCCGGTGGTACCGGGCGCTGCGGCTGGCCGCGACCGGGTCGGCGGCGGCCACCGTCGAGGCCGCCTACCGGGACGCGGCGGCGCTGCTCGCCACCGCCGGCATGCCCGGCGTCGAGCGGGGCCTGCTCCCGTTGGCGTTGCTGTGCCTGCGGGTCTGGCGCGACGACCCGGTCGGTGTCGACGACGACACCGACCGGGGGCCTTACGGGCCGTGGGCGCGCCCGCTCGTCCTGCTGGCCGCAGGGCGTGCGGCCGACGCCGCGACCGCGCTGCGGCAGACCCCGGAACCGCCACGCGACCTGCTGTTCGAGGCCCTGTGGTGCCTCACCGCCCGGGCCGCGATCGCGCTCGGCGACCGTACGGTGATGCGCCGCGCCCGCAGCGCGCTCGCACCGGCCGCCGGGGAGCTGGCCGGGGCCGGCAGCGGCATGCTCACCGTCGGCCCGGTCGCCCACCATCTCGACCACCTCGACGCGGCGCTGCGCCGGCGCTGAGCTGCGCGAACGCCACCGGGTCGTGGGCGGAGAAGATCGTCAGGTCCGGGTCCGCGCGGGACCGCAGGTCCGCGAGGCGGGCATGGTTGTCGCGCACCCGCACCCGGTCGTACGCGATGAGGGTCTCCAGCGCCCGCAGGGCGAACGGCACGCCGCCATGCCCGTCGATGCTGCCCGGGTGGTAGAAGGCGTCTCCGGCGTGGAGCAGCCAGCGGTCGCCCGTGTCGACCGCGACGCAGGCGTGGCCCCGGGTGTGACCGGGCAGGGGAATCAGGACGATCCCGGGCGCGATCTCGTCCAGGGGCTTCGCTGCGGCGAATCCCCGCCATGGCTCGCCCGTCGCGCCGTGTTCGACGATGCGTGGACCGTACGCCCACTGGGCGGGCCGGAATCGACGCCGCTCGCGTGAGGTCGGCGGGGTCAGGGCCCCGAGTACCTCGTCGGCGGTGGTGTGCACGGTCGCGTGCGGAAAATCGGAGAGGCCGCCGATGTGGTCGGCGTCGAAGTGGGTGACGACGATGTGCCGTACGTCGTCACGCCGTAGGCCGAGGCGCTCGACCTGCCGCGCGGCCGTCTCGTCGGGGTCGAGTACGGGCCGTACGACCCACCGCGCCGGCCCGATGCGGCGCCCCGGGCTGGAGATGTCGTCGAGTCCGTGGCCGGTGTCGACGAGGACCAGCCCGTTGTCGGTCTCGACGAGCAGCACATGACACACCAGCGGCGCGGCGGGCAGTCGCATGGTTCCGCAGTTGAGGTGGTGAACCTTCACTGTGCCTCTCCAAAGGGTCGACCGACGGCGCTGGGTGTCGGAACCATTACTACGCGCGACCGGAACCATCGGGATACCGGTCCGGGCAGTATTCCTCTGAGGAATATTCATTCCTCAGAGGAATACTGCTATGCCGCAGTACCGGTCCGCCAGGACCGACGCGCGGAGCGGGGTGGCGACGGGGCAGCGGGGGGTCGACGGCGCGGCGGGGCGACGTCAGCAGCCGCCGACCCGCGTCCAGGGACTCCCCGCAGAGGCGGCGGGTTGCTGGTTGCGGGTCCACCACCGCGCGGTCCACAGCTGCCCCGCATGCACGACGGTCTCGCCACCGGTGTAGATCCACGACGACGTCCATTCCGGATGGAACCCGCCGGCACAGTGCCGGTGAGCGCCGAGTTCGGCCCAGGCGCCCCACGCCGCGCTGCCCGGTGTCTGGTTCCTCGTCCACCACTGGGCCTGGTAGGCCCGGCCTGCGTGGTGCACCAGGTCGCCTTCGGTGTAGACCTGCGACGCCTCCCAGGCAGGTACGGCCGGCGCCCACTGCGCATAGAGCGTCGCCGCGTTCTGCGCCAGCGCCGAGACGGCGGTCGTGGGGGTGACCGCGGTGCCAGTGCCGTCGGGCGCGGTGTTCCAGCCGGCGAACGCGAACGCCGGCCGGTGCAGACCGGTCCCCGGCACGTCCAGGCCGGCGTCGGACCACAGTAGTCCGCTGCGGGTCTCGGGCACCGTCCCGATGCCGCCGTTGAGGTCGTACGACACGGAGTGGACACCTTCGACGGCGGCGGCCCACGACAGCATCGGCGACTGGTTGGTGGTCGCCCGCAGCCGGATCGTCACCGGTCCATCGGCGGCCAGGTCGATGTCGTAGCTCGACACCCGCGACGGGGTGGCGGAATCGAGGGTGACCTGCGAGTCGACCCGGTGGGCGCTGCCGTCGTAGTCCAACAGGACGTCGTAGCTGCGGCTGTTGCCGGGCCACCAGGAGTGGCTGCCCGCGACGATCGCGTGGCGGCCCGCCGGCAGGTCGAAGGTGTAGCTGAGGGTCGCCCCCACCTGGTTGGCCGTGAACACGCCGGTGGTGGTGGTCTTGCTGTAGTCGCCGGCGACGATCCCCTTGTACTGGATGTCGCGGACGCCGGCGGCGTTGTGCGCCCCGAGGCCCCAGGTCGCGCCGCCGTCGAACACCTGATCGGGTACGGCGTTGAGCAGGTCGTCACCCAGCAGCTCGGCGACGGCCGCGTGGGCCGGCGAGTCGTACCCCAGCGTGCCGGCGGCGGTGCCGTTGACGTCGGCGAAGTAGCGCAACCCTCTCGGCACGACCTCGACCCAGGCCGTCGTGGTGGCGGCACCGTGGCTGCCCCGGACCGCGACCGTCGTCCAGGGCCGGCTGACGTCGAGTCCGGCGAGATCCCAGGTCACCGCCAGGTCCCTGGTGCTGCCGTCGGTCAGCCTGGCGGGCAGCGTCGCCGGTAGGTCACCCGGCGCCTGGCCGAGGTACGTCGCCCGCCACACCTGCGGAAGTGCGGCCACCCGGTTGGCCAGCGGGTAGCTGGCCGCCTGGAGCCGGGAGACGAGTTGCCCGGCGCCCTCGGCGTCGAGGCGGTAGCCCACCGGGTCGGCCAACGCCCGACCGGCCATCGCGATGGTGGTCTGCAGCAGCGCCCAGTCCTGGTCGGTGAAGTCGGCGGTGCGCTCGATCCGCGAGGCGGCCGCCAACGCCTGGCCGACCGCCGCGGTCGCCGCCGGCTCGGCGGGGGGCGCGCCGAGGACACCGACGGCGTCGACCACCAGCCTTCCCGCGATCACCTCGATGGTCACGGTGTGCCGACCCCACGGCAGGCCGCGCAGGGCGACGGTCTGCTGGAAGTTGGTGGCCGGCCGGGTCGCCAGGTTCGTCGCGACGAGTTCGCCGTCGACCCGGACGTCGAGCCGGGCGCTGCCGTCGTTGGGTCCCGTCACGTCGAGCCCGGACCCGGTGAACGTGTACGCGAGGGTGGCACCGGGCGCCTGGCTGGTCGACGACGAACGCTGGTACTCGTACATGCCGCCGCCGTTGGCGTGCCGCCAGCTTCCGCCGTAGTCGAGCATGCTGGCCGGCGGGTCGGCCAGGTCCGTCATCTCCAGGTTGTCGAGGAGTTCGCGGTAGTACGGCAGGTGGCCCGGCACCCGCTCGATCGTCAGGTTGTCGAACCGGGTGTGGTGGAAGCCGCTGGCGAGGTCGACCCGGCCTGACAGGTACGGCGTGGCGTCGGTCCAGCTGAACACCTGGTCGCCGTCGACGAAGCCGGTGATCTGGTGACCGGCGACCCGGATCGCCAGTCGGTGCCAGGCGGTGGCGTCGAATCCGGCGACGGTCCCGCTGGAGATCGTCGTACCGACGCGGCGGAACTGCCAGGTGCCGTCGGAGGCCAGCCGCAGCGCGTACGGCGTACCGCTCAGGCTGTGTGAGCTGCCGCCGCCGGTCGAGCGGGCGCCGACGGCCGCGTAGTTGTCGGACGCCGGTCCCCGGTCGAACCGCACGTCGACGCCCGCCTGGTAGTTGGTCCAGCGCAGATCACCGATGCCGGTGACGGGGTCGGCGTTGTTCCAGGCACCGCCGACCCCGGTCGCCGCCCGGTCGAGCTGCTGGCGCAGCACGTGGTTCCCGTCGCTGGTGCGGACCGTTTCGAATGCGCCGTTGCGGTCCCAGGTGTAGAGCGGGATGGCACCCGTGTCGCCGCCCCGGGAGTCGATGAAGCTCTCGGTCTGACCGGTGACGAGGCCGCCCGGACCGATCACCGGCACGGTCCTGCCGGCGTAGTCGAAGTCGTCGGCCCACAGCACGCCGTGTGCCGGGTCGGCGTCGAGCACCGTACGCTCGCCCTCGACCGGCAGCGGGGCCGTCCACTCCGGATCGTCGGTGACGTCGAGCGAGGTGACGGTGACGATCGAGTAGGGTGCGACGTTGATCGGGTAGGCACCGGCCGCACCTGGCGCGACGTCGGCGACGTGCCGTTTGTGGTGGGCATTGAACGCCTCACCCGCGCCGGCCGCCGTGGTCTGCCAGACGGCGAGGGTCGGGTCGGCGTCGAGGTCGAAGCCGACCGGCGTGATCTCGTAGGTCCGTGGGTACTCGGAGTCGTTGACGATCACCGTCGAGAAGTCCGACCCGTCCGGTGCCGCCATTGTCAGGTAGTTGGGCTGACCGTTGCGCCCGACGACCGGGTTGGTGCCGGTGGCGGTGGAGGCGCTGGCCTGCGGGACGACCCGCCAGATCCCGGCGGTGTTGGCGTCGTTCTCCCAGCCGGTGCGGGCGAAGCTGGTGAAGTGCTGCAGTACGGCCAGTCCGGCGTCGTAGTGCAGCCAACCCGACCACGGGTCACGGGCGGAGACGAGTTCCTTGAAGGAGTACTGGCCGCCCTCGAAGAACGAGCCGATGGCGGGTTGGTAGACGAAGTGCGTCCGCCGCGATTTGACGAAGCCCTTGACGATGGTGTTGGCCATCTCCAGCGCACTGCCCGTTCCGCCGAGGCCGGTGCCCGGCACGGTCGGGTCGGGCGTGTTGTTGTTCGGCCGGAACGACGAGTTGCTGAACGTCGCCTGCGCCTCGCTGTTCCAGATCTCCTTGTCGTACTGCTCGGCGAGCCGGGTGAAGTTGTGCTGCCCGTCGTCGTCGGTGTTGTAGTGGTAGCCGGCGACCGCGACCGCGTCACGCAGCTCGGCGTCGCTGACCATCGCGCCGCCGAAGGTGCCGACGCCGACCTCGTCGGAGATGACGAGCTGAATCCGGCGGTAGAGCTCCGCCTCGCCGGGGCGGAATCCGGCCAGCCCGGGATCGTCGCTCACGTAGCCGGTGGTGTCGGTGCGCACCTGGTGGGCGTACTGCTTGGTCCAGGTCAGGTCGGCGGCGTGCTCGTTCACGCCGGGGTTGACGTAGTCGACCATGAAGCCGTACTCGCGGTGGGCCGCCAGGATGGTGTTCTTGTACCAGGTGTAGATCTTCGCGTTGGTGTCCGCCCAGGCTGGCGCGTTCCACCGCAGGATGCTGACCTTGAGGTCGGGGTTGACCTTCCTGGCGTCGGCGGCCAGTTGGAAGCCGGGGTGCCGGGTCACGTTCGCCGGCTCGGTCTCCCAGCGCATGGTGGCCGGGTCGGAGCCGGTCGAGTTGTTCCGGTCGTTGCCCATCTCGATCTTGACGTGGCTCATGATCGGACGGTCGCCACCGAACAGGATCCGCAGCAGCCGCGCGTACACCTCGGGGTGCTGGGCCTTGTAGTCCATCAGCACCGCGCTGGTGCTGTTCGCGCTCAGTACGCCGAACCCTTTGAAGGTCAGGCCGTTGACGTTGTCAGCGGCGATGAGACTCGCGTCCACGGTGATCTCGACGGCTGCGGCGGCGGCGACGGCCGGCGTACTGGGGATCAGTTGCGATGGCGCGACCATCCCGCACGCGAGCAGGGCCGCGGTGACGGTCGTGACACGTCTACGCCTCATGGATGCCCCCTCTGCCGACCACGTGTTTCAGTCAGGTGCACGGTTGGTCACGCGACAGTAAATCGGTCGAAGATGCGCGTCAATGACAGGAATAGTTCAGATCCGATCGCTGACGACCACAATCGACCACATCGCGCGGCCCGGTGCACCCCAGGTCCGGCCAAACGGCCCGTCGTGGCGATAGTCCGGGACCGGCCACCGAACTCAACGACCCAAGATGGTCGCAAATGAACAGGACCGATCATCGTCAACGCAGATCGCCGGAGGGTCCTGTTGAACGACAACCCCGTACGCGGCACGTACCGGGCCGGACGGCGGCGGCCGGCGGCCGGCGGATCTCGCCGCCGGTAGACGCGGTGCTCGTCACGAGCCCGGTCAGCCCTGCCAGACTGCTTTGACGTTGCAGAACTCGCGGATGCCGTGCACCGACAACTCCCTGCCGTACCCGCTGGTCTTGATGCCGCCGAACGGCAGCTCCGGATAGGAGACGGTCATCCCGTTGACCGTGACGCTGCCGGCCGCCAACTCGTCGACGCAGCGGCGCTGCTCGGCCTGGTCGTCGGTCCACACCACCGCGCCGAGCCCGAACGCGGTGTCGTTGGCCACCGCGATCGCCTCGTCGAGGGAGTCGACCGGGTAGATCACCGCGACCGGGCCGAACGCCTCCTCGGCGTACAGCCGCATGGTCGGGTCGACGCCGGTCAGCACTGTCGGTGGGTAGAACCAGCCCGGCCCGTCCGGCAGTTTCGCGCCGGTCAGCACGGTCGCTCCCCGGGCCACCGCGTCGTCGACCAGGTCGGCCACGTCCTGGCGGGTCTGCGCGGTGGCCAGCGGGCCGACCTCAGTCGCCGGATCTGCCGGGTCACCGACCACCAGGGCGGCCATGCGGGCCACGAACTCACCGGTGAACTCGTCGAGCACCGCCCGGTGCACGATGAACCGTTTCGCCGCGATGCACGACTGCCCGTTGTTCTGGCAGCGGGCCCGCGCCGCGACCGACGCCGCCCGCGCCACGTCCGCCGACGGCAGCACGACGAACGGATCCGAGCCGCCCAGCTCCAGCACCGTCTTCTTCAGCGCCTGCCCGGCGGCGGCAGCCACCGCCCGGCCGGCCGCCTCGCTGCCGGTCAACGTCACCGCCGCCACCCGGTCATCGCGGATCACCCGGTCCACCGCCGACGCGCCGATCAGCAGGCTCTGGAACGCCCCGGCCGGGAACCCGGCCCGGGTGAACAGTTCCCCGAGGTAGATCGCGGTCTGCGGCACGTTGGAGGCGTGCTTGAGCAGGCCGACGTTGCCGGCCATCAGCGCTGGCGCGGCGAACCGCAGCGCCTGCCACAGCGGAAAGTTCCACGGCATCACGGCGAGCACCACGCCGAGCGGTTCGTAGCGTACGTACGCGCTGCGCGCGCCGACCCGCGCCGGGTCGACCGGCTCGTCGGCGAGCATCCGTTCAGCCTGCTCGGCGTAGAACCGGCATCCGGCGGCCGACTTGCGTACCTCGGCCAGCGCCGCGCCGATCGGTTTGCCCATCTCCAGGGTCAGGGTGGCGGCCAGGTCTGCGGCGTCGGCGTCGAGCAGGTCGGCGGCGGCCCGCAGCCAGGACGCCCGCTGAGCGAAGCCGGCGGCCCGCATCGGTGGCTGGGCGGCGTCCGCCGCCGCGAGGGCCTGCTCGATCTCGTCGTCGCTCATCGACGGGTACGTCCGTACGGTCTCGCCGGTGGCCGGGTTCACGGTGGCGATGGGCATGGTCATCCGTTCCTGTTCGTCGTCGAGCGCAAGGTTTCCAGTTCTGCGCGTACGGTGCTGAGCAGCGCGTGGGCGGCGGCCGGTGCGATCCGCGCCGGGTCGTGGACGATGCCGACGGTGCTGACCGCGCCGATGGCCAGCATCGGCTGACCACTGTGGCGCACCACGGTGGGTCGCTCGACGGGTGTCCCGACGCTGACCACCGCCGCCAGCCCGGCCGGCAGCTGCGGGACCTCATGCAGCAGGCCGGCGGCGGCGCTGTCGCGCAGCGCGACCGCCGGTGCCGGTCCATCGCCGGCTGTGGTGCCGGAGGGTTCCTCGGCGAGGCCGTTCGAGTCGGCGAGCCGGCGGGCAACGGCCGCAGGGTTGAGGTCCCCGGCGTCGCGCAGCACCCGTACGCCATGCCTGCCGTCCGAGCCGTCGACGATCACCGCCAGGTGCCGCCCGTCGGCGTCGGCGAGCGGGGTGCGGCGCAGCGCCCGGAGCAGTGCGACGGCGGCGAGCGGCCCGACCGGACGGTCGTCGACGGCTCCGAGCTGGGCTTCGACCAGCGCGGCTGCCACCGTACGGCCGGAGTCGGCCGGCGGCACGACGGCGGTGGTCGGTACGGCGGCAGCCGCAAACGCCGACGGGGTGACCGGCCGGCCGGCGGCGGCGAGCACGTCGGCGGGTCGTACCCGACCGGCCGGACCGGTCCCGCGCAGGCCGGCCAGGTCGACGCCGTGTTCGCCGGCGAGCCGCCGCACCCGGGGGCTGTGCTGCTGGCGGCTCACGACTGCAGCACCTTCTCGATGGTCTGCCCGATGCTCGCCACCGACGGGATGACCAGATCCTCCAGGGAATCAGCGGACGGCAGCGGAATGTGCGGGGTGGTGATCCGGTGGACCGGCCCGTCCAGGTCCCAGAACGCCTCGTCGGCGGCGATCGAGGCGATCTCCGCGCCCCAGCCGAGCAGCCGTGGGTTCTCCTCGACGGTGAACAGCCGGCCGGTGCGGTGTACCGAGTCCAGGATGGTGGTCACGTCCAGCGGCACCAGCGACCGGACGTCGATGACCTCGACGTCGATGCCCCGCCCGGCGAGTTCGTCGGCGGCCTGTAGCGCCCGGGGCACCATCAGGCCGAGGGCGACGACGGTGGCGTCCCGGCCCGACCGGCGGATCTTCGCGGTGCCGAGAGTGTCGACGATCTCGCCGTCGGGTACCTCGGCGCGACCCGAGTACAGTCCCTTGTGTTCGAAGAACAGCACCGGGTCGTCACTGCGCACGGCGGCGGCCATCAGGCCGATCACGTCGGTCGGGGTGGACGGGCTGACCACTTTCAGGCCGGGTACGGCCATCGCCCAGTTCTCCACCGATTGCGAATGCTGGGCGCCGAACCGCAGGCTGCCGCCATTACCGGATTTGATCACCAGCGGCAGGCTGACCTGACCGTTGGTCATGTACCGGGTCTTGGCGATCTGGTTGACCACGATGTCCCAGCAGACCGCGAAGAAGTCGGAGAACATGATCTCGGCGACGGGGCGCAGCCCGGTCATCGCCGCGCCCATCGCCGCGCCGAGGATGGCCTGCTCGGAGATCGGGGTGTCGACCACCCGGCGCGGCCCGAACCGGTCGAGCAGCCCGGCTGTCGTCTTGAACACCCCGCCGGCACCGGCTACGTCCTCGCCGACCAGCACCACCCGCTCGTCGCGGTCCATCTCCTGGGCGATGCCCCGGGCGACCGCCTCGCGGTAGCTCAGTTGCGCCATGACGATCCTCCATCCGCCCACAGCTCGGTCATCGCGCTGCCCGGTGGGGGCAGCTCACCGGCGCTGGCCTGCTCGGTCGCCTCGTCGACCGCGTCGGCGACCTCCTTGTCGATGCGGTCGAGGTGCGCCGGGTCGACGCCGAGACGCCGCAGCCGGCCCCGGTAGATCGTCACCGGGTCGTACGCCTTCCATGCGTCCACCTCGGCGGCCGGCCGGTACTTGCCCGGGTCGGCGCGGGAGTGCCCGCCGTGGCGGTAGGTGACCGCCTCGACCAGCGACGGCCCGGCGCCGGACCGGGCCCGGGCGAGGGCCCCCACAGCCGTCTGGTAGACCTCGTCGGCGTCGTTGCCGTCGATCTCGACCGGTGTCATCCCGTACGCCGCCGCCCGGTCGGCGGCCGGCCGGCGCACCGCGGTGATGTCGCTGGTGACGGTGTACTCCATGTACAGGTTGTTCTCGCAGACGAACACCACCGGCAGCCGGTACACGGCGGCGTAGTTGAGCGCCTCGTGGAACGCCCCGATGTTGGTGGTGCCGTCGCCGAAGAAGCAGACCGCGACCTGCCCGGAACCCCGGTACTGGGCGGACCAGGCCGCGCCGTTGGCGATCGTCAGGTGCGCGCCGATGATCGCGTACGAGCCCATCATGCCGTGCTCGACGCTGGTCAGGTGCATCGAGCCGCCCTTGCCGCCGAGCAGGCCGTTGGCCCGGCCGAGCAGTTCGGCCAGCACCGGGGTCATCCCGACGCCCCGGGCCAGGGTGTGCGCGTGGCCCCGGTAGGTGGCGAAGCTGTAGTCGTCGGGGCGCATCGCCACACCGAACCCGGCGGCGATCGCCTCCATGCCCAGCGACAGGTGACTGGTGCCCTTCACCAGCTGGCGCATGAACAGGTCGTACGCCCGCTTCTCGAACTGGCGCATCTCCTGCTGACGCCGGTAGAGGTGCAGCCGGGTGTCCAGGTCGATCGGTGCGCTGTCGTGCCGGGTCACGTCGCCCGGCGGCAGTACGGCGTCGTGTTCACCGTACGGGTGGTGTTGCAGCGGCAGGGTCATCGGTCCGCTCCGTCCGCGCCGGGCCGGTTGTTGATGTGCGACTGGCTGTGTCGTTGCAGCGGCAGCGCGCCGCCGGTGGTGAAGTAGCGCTGACCGGCGACGAGCAGCTGTTCGGCCGGGAACTTGGTGATCACTTCGGCGCCGTCGGCGGTGACGACCAACTCCTCCTCGATGCGGGCGGCGCCCCACCCGTCGGCGGCCGGCCAGTAGGTCTCCAGCGCGAAGACCATGCCTTCCTCGATCACCTCGGGGTACTCCAGTGAGACGAGCCGACTGAAGATCGGCTTCTCCCAGATGGACAGTCCGACGCCGTGGCCGTACTGCAGGCCGAACGCGGCCTCCTCGTCAGCGAAGCCGAACTCCTGGGCGGTCGGCCAGACCGAGACGATGTCGGCGGTGGTCGCACCCGGCTTGACCAGCTCGATCGCCTGGTCCATGTAGTCGCGGCACCGCTGGTAGGCGTCGACCTGCGCCCGGGAGGCGCTGCCCACCGCGAACGTGCGGTAGTAGCAGGTGCGGTAGCCCATGAAGCTGTGCAGGATGTCGAAGAACGCCGGGTCGCCGGGGCGGATCAGCCGGTCGCTGAACACGTGCGGGTGCGGCGAGCAGCGTTCCCCGGAGATCGCGTTGACCCCTTCGACCTGTTCCGAGCCGAGGTCGAACAGTTTCTTGGCGACCAGCCCGACGGTTTCGTTCTCCCGCACGCCGGGGCGCAGGAACGCGTACAGGTCGTCGTAGGCGGCGTCGACCATCGACGCGGCCGTGGTGAGCAGAGCGATCTCGTCGGGGGTCTTGATCCGCCGGGCTTCCAGGAAGACCTGCTGGCCGTCGACGACCTCGATGCCTCTGGCCTGCAATGCGGTGAGGATCGGCAGTTCGAGCATGTCGACGCCGAGCGGGGCGTCGGTCAACCCGTACCGGTCGAGTTCGGCGTAGATCTTGTCCGCGACCGCCTCGGCGATGCCGGCGTCGGGGTGGAATGCGCCGCGCAGCACCGAGATGCCGGCCCGGGATCCGCTGGTGCCCTGCGCGGCCGGGGCGATCTGGCGGCCCTCGCCGTCGGTCGCGCCCCGGTAGTCGAGCCATGGCGCGTACAGCTCGTGATGGCGGGCGGCGGAGCCGAAGTCCCACAGCACGGGTTCTCCGCCGCGCGGCAGCAGCGCGAAGCGGATCAGCTTGTCCATCGCCCAGGTGCCGATGTGGGTGGCGGTCATGTAGCGGATGTTGTGGAAGTCGAAGGTCAGCAGCGCCCCGACCGATGACGCGTCGAGCTGGCGGCGCAGCCGCGCCAGCCGCTCGCGGCGCAGCCGGGCCGGGTCGACCCGGGCCTCCCAGTCGACGACGTTCAACCCGAAGGTGGCGGTGCTCATCAGGTGTTCCTTTCGTGCGGCTGGCGGTCGTCCAGCGACGGCGACTGGTGGTCGGCCAGCGGTTGGTGGTCGGCCAGGCCGGCGGCGGCGGCCTGGATCTCGTAGAGGGCCAGCAGGTCCCGCTCACCGTGCCCGTGGCCGATGGCCTGCTGCACCAACTGGTGCACCATGGACACCACCGGCATCGGCACCTGGTGCTCGCGGGCGGCGGCCAGGCCGAGGTCGAGGTCCTTGCGCAGCAGTACGCCGGTGAAGGTGGGCGTCCAGTCCCGGTTGGCCAGATCGGGCGTACGCTGGCGCACCCACTCGGAGCCGACGACGGCGTTGCCGAGGAAGTCCAGGAACGCCCGGCGGTCGGTGCCGGCCTTCTCGACCAGGGTGGTGACCTCCACCAGCGCCTGCGCGAGCGCGCCCAGGTAGAGGTTGTGGGCCAGCTTCACCAGCCGGGCCTGCTCCTGCTCCCCGGCGTGCACGACGATCCGGCCGACGGCCCGCAGCAGCGGCTCGACCTCGGCGAAGGTTCCCGCCGGCCCGGAGGCGACCAGGCAGGCCCGCCCGGAGCCGACCACCTCCGGGTTGCCGCTGATCGGCGCGGCGAGGAACGCCACGCCGGCCCGCGCGCAGGCCGCGCGGGCGGCGGCGGAGGCGTCGACCGCGACCGTGGAGCAGTCCACCACGGTCCGCAGTGCTGTGTCGGCTGCGGACAGCAACCCGTCGCCGGGGTCGAGCACGGCGAGCAGGTCCTCGGAGGACGAGACCGAGACGAACACCACCGGGCAGGCGGCCAGCTCGGCGAGCGTCGCCGCGCGTACCGCTCCCTGCTCCACCAGCGGGCCGGCCTTGGCCGCGGTGCGGTTCCAGACGGTGACCTGGTGGCCGGCGTCGATCAGCCGCCGCGCGATCGCTGTGCCCATCCGCCCGGTGCCCAGTTGGCCGACCTTCATCGCGGTGCCGTCCCGATGTCGTCCGGTCCGGCCTCGGCCGAGCGCGGGTCGACCCGGACTCCGGCGCAGAGTTTCTGGTCGAGGTACTCCCAGTCCCGGTTGAACCGGTAGGAGTGCTGGGCGGGCGGCTGCGGCGACTGGGTCTCGATCCACCGGGTCCGCCCGTCGGTGCGGTTGTAGAAGGCGTGGTCGCAGCCGGAGCCGGTCCACAGCACGTCGCCGGGTTCGAGGCTGAGTTCGACGCCGCCGGCCACCACCGCCTCGGTGCGCCCTTCGGTGAACACGTACGCCTCCTCGAACGGGTGGTCGTGGGGGTGGGCGACCGCGGTCGGCTGGTACTCGACCATGAACATGGTGTGCAGCTGCGCGCCGACCCGCTGGTCGGCGAGCATCCGGATGCCGATACCGCTGTACGCGAGCAGCGCGGTGGCCATGCTGGCGGACACCTCCGGGGCGTTCGGGTCGCTGCCCCGGGCCAGCCGGCGCAGGTCCATCGAGTCGCTGTCGAAGCGGAAGAAGTGCCGGTTACGCGGGTCGCGCAGGTCGACGCCGCCGAGATCGCCGCCGCCGGTGAGCTCACCGGGGACGAAGAAGGTGTCCCGACGGTGGTCGCCGGGGAGCAGCCGCACCGGCGCGGACGTCTCCAACCACCGGGCACCGGCGCTGCCGGCGGTGAGCTGGTGCGCCACCGCCACCGGCACCAACGCGCAGTCGTCGGCCCGCAGGGTCAGTCGCTGTCCGAGCATGGTCAGGGTCAGTTCACCGGACCAGATCCACAGACTCTTCTCGTACGAGTGGACGGTGACCGCGATCGCGCCGCCCGGGTCGAGGATGCCGGTGCTCATCGTCATGTGGTGCGAGCCGGTCTCCCTGCCGATCAGGTCCTGGCGGCGGAAGCCGGTGCTGTGCTCGGCGTAGTCGGGCGGGGTGACCGCCCGCTCGTCGTCCATCCGGGTCACGTGGTACATGTGCTGATCCCCCTTCTTCGTACGCGGGTCTGCGGGCCCCCGGTCGGGCTTGCCGGCCTCAGTCGGCGGCGAGCGCGACGACGGCCCGCCGACGCCGCCGGCTGCGCAGCAGCGGGACCGACGCGGCGGCCACCACCAGGACGCCCTGGATCCAGAACTGCCAGGCGAGGCTGAACGACAGGAAACTGATCGCGCTGGTCACGGTCTGCAGGAACAGTGCGGCGGCGAGGGTGGCCAGCGCCGAACCGGAGCCGCCGAAGATGCTCGCCCCGCCGAGTACCACCGCCGCCACGGAGGCGAGGGTGAGCGCCTGGCCGACGGCGGCGTTGCCGACCCCGGTCTGCGCGTACAGCACCACCCCGCCGAGCGCGGCCAGCGCGCCGGCGGTGGCGTACCCGGTGAGTTTGGTCCGGGTGGTGTCGACGCCCATCCGCGCGGCCCGCACCGGGTCGGAGCCGGTGGCGCGCAGCGCCCGGCCGAGGCGCGAGCGGCGCAGCAGCAGGTGCCCGGCGACGCCGGCGGCGACCGCGACGAGGAAGGTCAGCGGTACGCCGGCGATCGTGGTGCCGAGCAGGGTCCGCAGTGCGCCGCTGGCCGCTCCGCCGGGCAGTGGCCGCAGCAGTTGCGCCACCCCGAGTACGCCGATCCCGGTGATCAGCGTGGCCACCACCGGGGGCAGCCCGACGGCGGTCACCAGGGTCCCGTTTATCAGGCCGACCAGGATGCCGGCGACGAGAGCCGCGACGATCCCGACGGCGAAGACGGCGGGCGCGCCGTCGGCGAAGAAGGAGACGGCGACCACCGCGACCGCCACCGTCGAACCGACCGACAGGTCGATCCCGCCGGTGAGGACGACGACCAGCTGGGCGAGGCCGACCAGGGCCAGCGACGCCGCGGCGACCAGCAGCTGCTGGAGGCTGATCAGGCTCAGGAAGGCCGGCGAGGCCGCGGCGGTGACCGCTCCGCAGACGACGGTCATCGCCAGCACGGCCAGGGTCTGCGTCTCGCCACCGAACAGCCGCCGCCGGGGCGGGCGAGTCCGGTTGGCACCGTGCTCGACCGCCGCTTCGGTGGCGAGCACGGCGGCGCCGGTGACGTGCCGTTCGGAGAGCGTGTCGGCGGCCAGTTCGGCCTGCACCCGGCCCCGGGAGAAGACCAGCACCCGGTCGCAGAGCCCTTCCAGCTCGACCGCGTCGGTGGACAGCACCACCACGGCGGCGCCGCGCGCGGCCAGCTCGCGCAGCACCCGGTAGATCTCCACCCGGGCACCGGCGTCGACGCCCTGGGTGGGGTCCTCGACCAGCAGTACGGCGGGCTCGCCGAGCGCCGCCCGGGCCAGCAGCGCCTTCTGCTGGTTGCCGCCGGACAGCGCGCCGACCGGACTGTCCAGGGTGGCCGTCTTGACCCGCAGGGAGGTCACCGCGGCGGCCACCGTCTGCCGCTCCGCGCTCCGCCGGGGCAGCACCCTGCCGATCGACACCGCCGGCAGGTGCGTCGCGGCCACGTTCTCCCGGACGCTGAGCTGGCCGAACATCGCTTCGGCCAGCCGTTCGCCGGAGAGGAAGACGATGCCGTGGCGGGCGGCTGCGGCCGGCCCGGTCAGCCGTACCGGCCGGCCGTCGACCGCCACCCGGCCGCTCGCCGGCACCAGGCCGGCGAGCGCCCGCAGGAACTGCCGCTGCCCGTTGCCCTCCACCCCGGCGAGGCCGAGGATCTCGCCGCGGCGTACCCCGCCGTCGACGCTCCGGAACCCGGTGCCGGTGAGACCGTCGAAGGCCAGCAGCGGCGGGTCGGGGTCGGCCTGCCCGGCTGTGGTCGGACCGGCTGTGGGCAGGTCGGCCTTTGGCGGGAAGGTGGTCTCCAGTGAGCGCCCGACGATCAGCTCGACGATCTCCTCGTCGGTGTGCGTCCCGACGTCGCCGCTGTCGACCACCCGGCCGTCGCGCAGCACGGTGAGCCGCTGCGCGATCTGGCGGATCTCCGGGATCCGGTGGGTGATGTAGACGACCGCCCCGCCGGCCGCGACCAGCCGGCGGACCTGTTCGAACAGCCACTCGGTTTCGTCCGGCCCGAGCGCCTCGGTGGGCTCGTCGAGGACGAGCACCTGCGGTTGGCTGCCAAGCGCGGCGGCGATCTCGACCAGGTGCGCCTGGCGTGGGGTGAGGTCGGCGACCAGGGTGGCGGCGTCGATGGGCAGGCCGAGTTCGTCGAGGTGGCGGCGGGTCCAGGCGGCCACCTGGTCGACGCCGGGCCGGACCCGCTCGGGCAGCAGCATCAGCATCGACTCGGCGACGGTGAGGCTGCCGACGAGCACCGGCGTCTGGTAGACCAGCGCCAGGCCGTCGTCACGGGCCAGCGCCGGGGTCAGCCGCCGGTGCTCCCGCCCGAGCAGGGTGATGGTGCCCGAGTCCGGGGCCACCGCGCCGGCGGCGACCCCGACCAGGGTGGACTTTCCGGCCCCGTTCTCGCCAAGGACGGCGTGCACCTCGCCGGCCCGCACGGTCAGGTCGACCCCGTCGAGGGCGCGCACGCCCGGATAGGTCTTGACGATCCCGCGCAGGGCCAACACGGTGTCGTGGCGGACCGACGTCGACATGGGTCAGCCCTCGAACAAGGCAGCGAGGTCGTCGGCGGACAGCTGCGACGAGGGCGAGGCACCCGGCGGCAGCGCCGGCTGGCAGGCGTCGGCGGGGGTGACCGCGCCGTCGGCGGCTCCGGTGGAGTCCTCGTAGAGGCTGAGCTGGATCAGCGACGGTTCCTGGTTGTCCAGGCCGTTGATCTGCGCGAGCGCCTTGCGCAGCCCGACCCGGCCGATCCAGGTACGGGCCGACACGGTGGCCAACTCGAAGTCCGGGTTGTCGGCCTTGGCGTCGTCGAACAGGCAGCTCAGTTCGTTGTCGTCGGTGGTGGCGATCGGCACCAGCGGCCGGCCGGCGCTCTGGAACGCCCGGATGGCGCCCATCGTGGCGGTGCCGTAGTCGCTGATCACGCCGTCGATCTGCGGGTACTTGGCGAGCAGGCCGGCCATCGCCTGCTGGGTCATGGCCGGGTCCCAGTTGGTGGTGACCGGCTCCGGGGTCAGTACGTTGATCTGCGGGGCGGTGGCGAAGACCTCGTTGATGCCTTCGAGCTCCTGCTGGCTGACCGCGTTGCCGGCCGGGCCGCCGAGCAGGACGACGTTGCCGCCCTCGGCACCGAGCTGGTCGACCATCCACTGTGCCCACAACACGCCGTCGTGCCGGGTGTCCCAGTCGACGTAGTCGAAGTAGTCGGTGCCGGGCGTACCGGTGGGGTCGGCGGCGATCGGCACGACGACCACGCCAGCGGCGTGAGCGGCCTGGATCGCCGGCAGGTGCGACGCGCCTGGTCCGGCTGACGGGACGACGAGCAGGATGTCGACGCCCTTGGCGGTCATGCCGGTGATGGCCGACAGGGTGGCCTGCAGGTCGCCGCGGCCGGCGGCGTACTCGACGCCCTCGATCGCCGGGCATTTCTGTGCCTCGTCCTCGATCTCGGCGCGGAGGATCCGCGACCACGAGTTGGTGCCGAAGCCGTCGACCAGTCCGACGGTGACCGGTTCGTCGCCGCAGACCTCGCTCATGTCGATCAGATCGGACAGCGGGCCGGTGTTGCCGATGGCGACGGTGCCGCCGTCGGTGCCGGTCTCCTCGTTCGGGGCGGCGGTCGACGAGCAGGCGGTGATGGTGAGGCAGGCGGTAGCGAACAAGGTGACGGCTGCCGACCGCCGGTTACGGCGCGGGTTCGTCGTTCGTGTCATCGGGATTCTCCTGACTTGATGATGGATCAGGATCATGAAATAGAGTGAAAATTCATCTGGATACGGCCGCAGTGGGCCGGACGGCGGAGATCACCGCCGACGGGTTCGACTCGACGGGATGGGTTATCCGCTGGTACGTCTGATCGCCCGTTGGCGCAGCCGCGCCGCGAGGCTGAGTTGGACCACCACGCCCACGCCGATGATCACGGCCTGGACGATGTTCTGGATCGCGGCCGTCTGGCTGTACGTCTGCACGAGTTGGTTGAGCTGGCCGAGGAACAGCGCGCCCAGTGCGGTGCCGACGAGGCTTCCCCGGCCGCCGGTGAGTGCGGTGCCGCCCAGCACGACGGCGGCCACCGACGGCAGCAGGTAACTGTCCCCCGCGCTGAGCGTGGTGGTGCGCAGGAAGCCGGCGAGCAGCACCCCGGTGACCCCGGCGAGCAGCCCGGACAGCAGGTAGGCGGCGACGGTGTAGCGCCGGGTGTTGATGCCGGCCGCGTGCGCGGCCCGCCGGTTCGCGCCGACCAGCTCGAACCGGCGGCCGATCACGGTGGTCTTGAGGACGAGTTGGGCGACGACGACCAGCGCCACCGCCAGGTAGAGCAGGTTGGGCAGGCCGAGGGTACGGCCCACCGCGAAGCCGGCGAACGACTCGGCGACCTGGGCGCTGTAGCCGCCGGACAGGTACTGCACGAAGCCGAGCAGCACCGCGTTCATGGCCAGCGTGACGACCAGGGCGGGTAGCCCCAGATAGGTCACCACGAGCCCGCTGGCCAGGCCGGCGACCGCGGCGAGGAGCAGTGCCAGCCCGATCGCCGGCGCGAGCCCGAGAGCGTCCGCGCCGCCGTAGCGGGCCACGACGAGCGCGCCGAGGGCGATGCCGCCGGCCACCGACAGATCGAGGCCGGCCTGCTGCACGACCAGGGTCTGACCGAGCGAGACCACCATGGTCAGCGCGGCGAACGGCAGCATGGCCAGCAGCGCCGTGCTGCCGACACTGGCCGGCGAGATGATCGCGCTGGCGGCGAAGAGCACCATGACCGCGGCCAGGGCGCGGCTCGCGGGCCAGCCGGCGAGTTGCACCCGCAACGGGTCGGCCAGCCGTACGGACGGTGGCGCCGACGTCGCCGGCGCGCCGGCGACGGTCTGGGCACTCATGCCAGCAGCAGCTTCGGGTCGGGCTGCCAGCCGCCGCCGATCGACGCGCCGTCGAGAGAGGAGATGACGTGGTCGCGGGAGGCTTCAGCGAGGCCGCGCAGCCGGTCGAGGTCCACTCCGACGAGTTTGCCGTCGCGCTTGACGAACCGGCCGGCCACCAGCACGTCGCGGACCATTCCGGGGTGAGCGGCGTAGACGATGGAGGCGACCGGGTTGTTCATCGGCATCGTAGCGAGCGAGTCACCGGCCAGGATCACGATGTCCGCCGCCTTGCCGACCTCCAGCGAGCCGGTGACCGCGTCCAGCCCGTTGGCCCGTGCGCCCTCGATGGTGGCGAAGCGCAGCACGTCGGCGCAGGACAGCCGGACCCGCTCGGGTGCCTCGCCGGCCGCGACCGCGGCGCTGTTGTCGGTGGCCCGCTGCACGGCGAGGGCGGTACGCATGGTGGTGAACATGTCGCCGCCGATGGAACTGCACACGTCGACTGACAGCGACGGCCGTACGCCGAGGTCGAGCAGCCGCCCGGTGGCCGGCCAGCCGTGCCCCATCTGCATCTCCACGTCGGGGGCGATCGACGCGGTGCCGCCGGTGTCGGCGATCAGGCGCAGCTCGTCGTCGGCGAGCGTGTTGCAGTGCACGTAGGTGACCTGGTCGCTGAGCAGGCCCTCGCCGTTCATCTGGTGGATCGGTTTGATCTTGCCCCAGTGTCCGTCACCGACGTGCACCGACACCCGCAGGTCCAGTTCCCGGGCGAGCTGGAAGTCGCCCTTGGTGACCTCCAGGGTGCTGAACTGCGGTCCGCGCAGCGCCAGCCCCATGGTGACCAGGCCGGTGTTGTCGGCGAACCGGCCGGCGCGCAGCCGACGTACGTCGGCCTCGGGGTGTGGCACCGGTGAGGGCATCACTCCGCCCCACTGCTGCGCGCCGCCGCCGTGGGCGAACACCGCGCGGAGTCCGGCGTCGGTCAGGGCGTCGACGGCGGCATCAGCGTGGTCGGGTGTGAAGAGGTTGTGTGACCAGTCGAGCAGGGTGGTGATGCCGGCGTCGAGCGCTTCCAGCGCGCCGATCAGCGTTCCGGCGTAGGTGTCCTCGGGCCGGAAGTAGCGGCTCAGCCCGACATGCAGGCCGACCAGGTACTGGTCCAGGGTCCAGTCCGAGGCGATGTTGCGGACTACCGCCTGCCAGGTGTGCCGGTGGGTGTCGACCAGCCCGGGCATGACGATGCGCCCGGACACGTCCACCCGCTGTGCGTCGCCGACGGGTAGGTCACGGCCGATGGCCGTGATCACCCCGTTGTCGATCAGTACGTCCGCCGGCCAGAGCACCTCGTCTGACCCGGCGCACGTGACAACTATTCCTCCCGTGAGCAGGACGTTGCCTGTCATCGGTGCCGTCCCTTCGTCGAACTACGTGAACGTCTTTGAAACCCAGGTGACTCGTCCAGGAAATGTGCCTGCCCAGGATGAGACGCACACCACGTCCGCGTCAAGCCTCAATCAACACTTCGTTCAACAACACTCACCGCAATCCCGGCATCAGCTAGCCGACAGCGGGCGCGATCGGGTAGATTCACTGGGATCGACTGATTGGGCTGTTTGGGGTGGCTTGACATTGTCTGAGGCGGAAGACCTGGGTGGGCGGATCCGCGCCGCCCGCCAAGCGCGCGGCATGTCGCTGCGGGCGCTCGCCAAGAAGGTCGGCGTCTCGGCGAGCATGCTCTCACTGGTCGAGACGGGCCGGTCCCGCTCCTCGGTGAGCACGCTGTACGCGATCGTCGAAGCACTCGACATGTCGATGGTCGACCTGTTCGACACCCCACCGTCGCCGAACGGCTCCGCGCCGGTCCCCGCCACCGCCACGATCGAGGCCCGGCTGGACACCGAGGTGGCGATCGTGCGCCGCGACCAGGGCCGACGGATCGAGATGGACAGCGGTGTCGTCTGGGAGCAGCTCGGCCTGGCGACCGGTTCCGGCACCGAGTTCCTGCGGGTCACCTACCCGCCCGGAGCGAAGTCCAGTGTGTCGGGCCGGTTCCAGCGGCACACCGGCCACGAGCACGCCTACATCATGGAGGGTGAGTTGACCTGCCAGGTCGGCTTCCAGGAGGTCGTGCTCAGCGCCGGGGACAGCATGGTGTTCGACTCGTCCCGCCCGCACCTGCTGGAGAACCGCAGCGACCAGGAGGTGCACGCGATCTGGTTCATCGTCCGCCCCAGGCCCGACTCCGGTCCGTGAGCATCGAGCACCCACCGACGGTCAGGCCACCGCGGCTTCGATCCACGCGACCGCGCTCGCGACGCCGTCCTCGGCCGTGATGCGCAGCGCCGCACCGATGGTGCCGGCACCGCGCGGTGATGCACCACGGCGGACACCCGGGGAACAACCAGTCGTGGGGTGCCCGCGTGTGGTGGGCAGGACACTGTCCGGTAGGCCCGCCGCGTCCAGTCCGCCCCAGCCGGTGGCGACGATGCCGCCCGCTCGGCTCAGCGGCGGGCGAGCGCCTGGGCGATCAGCCACTCGCTGTCGGTCCAGAGCTGCTGTGCCCGGGCGACGTCGTACGACTCGGGCGAGGACCGGGCGATCTTCGGACCCTCCAGGTAGGCGCCGGTGGTGCCGTCGAACCGGGCCTCGGCGACCAGGTCGGTCAGGTGTCGGGCGGAGGCCCGGGAGCTGCGGGCACCGGGCAGCAGCGCGCTGATCAGCGGGGCGGCCATCCGGTAGCCGGCCCGGGCGAGCGCCGGGTAGTCGCGGGAGAGGCTGGTGTCGGGCATCAGGCCCGGGTCGTACGCGTTGACGCTGATCGGCCGCCCGTCCAGTCGGCGGGCGAGCTCGTAGACGAAGTAGATGTTCGCCAGCTTCGAGGTGGAGTAGCGGACCCGTCCCGCCGTCGGGGTCGAGTCGGCGTCGGACGGGTCGGCGAGTTCGCGGGCGCTGGTCCAACGCGGCTCCGGGAAGCCCATGCCCTTCTCCCGCCAGTGGGTGCCGCTGCTGACGATCGCGATCCGGGCCCCGGCGGCCAGGTCGTCGAGCAGTCCGGTGACGAGCAGGTGGTGACCGAGGTGGTTGGTGGCGAAGGTGAGCTCGTAGCCGTCGGCGGACCGGCGTACCCCGTCGACGACCTGGATGCCGGCGTTGCCGACGATGGCGTGCAGTGGCGGACGCTGCCCGGACCGGCGCAGTGCCCCGGCGGCGTCCGCGACCGATCGCAGGTCGGCCAGGTCGATCCGGAGCAGTTCGAGGCTCGCCCCGGGCGTCCGGCGGCGGATCTGCCGGGCCGCCTGCTCCCCCCGGCTCTCCGACCGGTGACCGAGCACGACGTGCCAGCCCTGGGCGGCGAGCCGGGCGGCGACGCGCAGTCCGAGGCCGGTGGTGGCCCCGGTGATGACGACGGTTCTCATCGGAGTGAGCCCTTCGACAGGTTGACGTTGTCAACCCGAGCGTACGTCGCCAGGTTGACAGCGTCAACCTCATCTAGGATCGGACGATGAGCACCCGGGACGACCTGGTCGCCGCAGCGACCGCGCTGATCGACGAGGGTGGCCCCGAGCGGGTCACCCTCCGGGAGGTCGGGCGTCGGGCCGGCGTGTCGCACAACGCGCCGTACAAGCACTTCACCGACAAGCAGGCCCTGCTGGAGGCCGTCGCCATCCAGGAGTTCGACCGGCTCGAACGCGTCATGACGGCGACACCGACGCCCCGGACCGAGGCCGCCGCGCTGCTGCGGCGCGTCCTGCTCGACTACGTACGCTGGGCGCAGCACCATCCCCGTCGGTTCGCGCTGGTATACGGGTGGTCGATGAACGCCTCGACGGACCTGCACGAGCGGGCCGGCGCCACCTGGCGGCGACTCGTCGAGCTGACCGCCGAGGCCCAGGCCGCCGGGGCCCTGCCCGCCGGCGACCCGGAGCGCGCCGCAGCCCTGGTCCGCGCGCTGGCGCACGGGGCCGCCGACCTGTCCATCACCGGCCACCTCGCGGCCGACGGAAAGGGCCGGGCCAGCGCCGAGGACCTGGTCGAAGACCTGCTCCGGGTACTGCGTCAGGCCGGGCGGTCGAGCTGATCCGGGCGTGACACCTGCTCCAAGGCCGGATCGTGGCGCAACACGGCGACGTGAAGTTGCTGCAGCGCCGGCGCCGGGTCGACACCCAGCTCCGTGGAGAGCCAGACCCGACGCTGGTGATAGACGCTGACCGCCTCGGCGCTCCGTCCGGACTGGTGCAGCGCGAGCATCGCTGCCGACGTCAGCCGGTCCCGGGTCGGATGTGCGGCCGACAACGCCGCTAGTTCGTCCGCGATCAACCTGTGGTTACCCAACCGCAGCTCCACCTCGTAAAGGTCCTCGATCGCGGTCAACCGGGCCGCCTCGAGGCTGCTCACCAGGGCGCCGGCCGGTCCGGCCAGCGACCAGCCGCCCAGGACCGGCCCACGCCACAGTCCGAGGGCCTGCCGCAGCACGTCGCGCGCCCGCAGGTCGGAAGTACTTCCCCGGGCATCAACGATCAACTCCCCGAACCGGTGAGCATCGACCGCCGGGGTGGGGATCCGTAACACGTATCCGTCGTCCCCGGTGGCAACCGACTGGTGGACCGGGCCGTCGCCGGCCGCGCGCAGCAGCGCCCGCAGCTCCGACAGGCGGCTGTGCAGCACGGCCCGCGGCCGGGCCGGTGGCCGGCCCGGCCACAGTAGCTCGATCAGCTGCTCACTGGGGACTGTCCGATTGACCTCGATGCCGAGAATTCCCAGGATCAGGCGGTGCTGGCGCTTGGCGAGGTGAACCGGCGTACCTCTGATGAGAACCTCGACCGGCCCCAGGACCCGAACTTCCAACCCAACTCCCGGTGGTGTAGGACCCAGATACCCACCGTAGAGGCGAAGCCGAAGCGCGGGAACCGCGTGGGAGCGGTGTGGGAAGTATGCGGGAAGCGGCGCGGAAGCCACCGGCAAGGACACCGCCGAACAATCACACCTACGTATCGATCAACAAGGGAGTGTCATCATGCCAACCGCGACGCAGCTCGACCTCGACCCGGCCCTGGCCGAGGAGATCGTCACCCGGTGGCTGACCGGTACACCGGTCGACGGCTGGGAGAACCCGGCCGGCCAGCTGTTCACCAGCGGCGACTACGCCGTGCAGGACATCACCATGACCACCAGTGGGTGCGGCACCAACTGCAGTTCCTGCACCGGCTCCCGGCCCGTTCAGTGCTGCTGATCCGGCCATGACCGATACCACGGCGCCGACGGCGACGAGCGAGTCCGTGCTGGTGACGGTGGGGCCGGATGGCCCGGTCGACCCGCCGGCAGCGGTGGTACCGGGCCGGATGACAGCGAGTTTCGACCCTGTTCTGGACCGTCTGGTCGTGCCGGCAGTCGAGCGACTGGCGGTCCAGCTCAGGGACGTCCCTGACCTGGGCGCCGGCGAACGGGAGGCGATCGTCGCCGCCGCTACCCGGGCGTGGCGCGAAGCGGTTCGCCCGAAGGTGACCCGGGCCCTGGTGCTGGACGTGCACGCCGCGCGGATCACCGGCAGGTTGGCCGGGCCGGACCCGCGTGCCCGGTGGGAACACTGGCTGGAACTGGCCACCGCCGACGGATTCTGGCCGTCGCTGGACGCCCGCTTCCCGACGCTGCGCCAGCGGGTCGGCACGGTGCTGACCAACGCCCGCCGGGCGGTGACGGCGTTCGCGTACCGGTTCGCGGCGGACCGGGCCGATCTGCCGCCCACGGTGTTGCCGCCGGGCGACGCCACGCTGATCGACGTCGAGTTCGGCTCCGGGGACACACACCGCGGCGGGCAGAGCGTCGCGGTGGTCCGCTGCGCCACCGGACCGGTCGTATACAAGCCGCGGTCCCTGCACGTCGACGCGGCGCTGGCCGGGCTCGTCGCCCGGCTGCTGCCCGACGAGCCGGCAGCCACCCGGATCCGGGTGCCCGCGGTCCTGGCCCGCGACGGGTACGGCTGGGCCGCCCACGTCGCCCACCGCTACTGCGCCGACGACGACGAGTTGCACACGTTCTACCGGGGACTCGGCCAGTGGACCGCCATCATGCGCATGCTCGGCGGCAGCGACCTGCACGCGGAGAACCTGATCGCCGCCGGACCGGTGCCGGTGGTCGTCGACTGCGAGACCCTGTTCACCCCGCAGCCGCCGCTGCTCCCGTCGGGGTACGGGCTGGCCACCGACCGGGCCGCCCGTGCACTCAGTTCGTCGGTGCTGGGCACCGGACTGCTGCCCGGACGGGGCGTCGCGCTGGCGTGGCGCGGGCTGGATCCGTCCGGGGCCGGCGGCCTCAAGGGCGAGCAGCCGAACGTGTCCGTACCGGTGCTGGTCGACGAGGGCACCGACCAGGTCCGCCTCGCGTACGCCGATTTCGATCCCCCCGAGGCCGCCAACCAGCCGAGCGCCGAGCCGGTCCTGGCCCGATTCTGGGGCGACGTGTGCGACGCCTTCGACGAGCTGACCGACCGGCTGCGGGAAATGGACCGGAGTGGCCGGCTCGACCCGTTGCTCACCGCGTTCGTCGGCGGCGAGGTGCGCGTCGTCCGCCGCGACACCGAGACGTACGCCGAACTGGCCCGGATGCTGTGGCACCCGACCTCGCTGCACGACGAGCCGGCGGCCCGGGCCACGGTCACCGATCTGCTGATCCGGCACGGGCAACGCGCCGCCGCAGCGCCCGACGAGCCCGAGGTCGTCGCCACCGAGGTCGCCGACCTGCTCGTCGGGGACATCCCGATGTTCACCATGCAGGCGAGCACACAGCTCATCGGCGACGCGCTGCGCCGCTGGCGCGAGGCCGACCAGGAGCTGGACCGCCAGGTGCTACGGTCCGCGCTGATCAGCGCCTATCTGAGCGAGACGCCACCCGCGCCGCCCGGCCCGCCGCTGGTCCCCCGGCTGGTGCGTCCGAACGATCTGGACCGACGTCGGCGGGCGCTCGCCGCAGACGTCGTCCGCATCCTGCTCGCCACCGCCGTGCGGGGCACGGACCGGACGGCCACCTGGATCGCGCCGGTGATCGTGGCCAATGCCGGCTGGGCGGTGCAGCCGTTGCCCACCGACATGTATCTCGGCACCGCCGGGATCGCGGTGCTGCTCGCCGCGTACCGGCACGAGGTGGCGGCGGGACGCGCCGATCCGGTCGACGGGGCCGCCGAACTGCTCGACGCCGTACTGGCCAGCATGCGGGCCGCCGAGGACCAAACTGAGGCGGACCGGGCCACCGGCATCCCGATCCGGCCCGACCCGGCCGGCGGCTACGTCGGGCTCGGCGCCCGGATCTGGGCCTGGCTGCTGCTTCGTCAGCTCCTCGGCGACGGGCCGGTGTCCGCCGGTGTGACAGCCGGCGAACCGATGGCTGGCGAACCGATGGCCGACGAGGCGCTGCGCCGGGCGCGGGCGGTCGCCGCGCTGGTGCCGCCCGCTGTGCGGGCCGCCGATGCATACGACCTGCTGCGGGGGCCGGCCGGAGCGATCGTGCCGCTGCTGCGGCTGGCCGAGCTCGACGGCGACGCCCGCTGGGTGGAGACGGCCGGCGCGATCGGTGAACACCTGCGGGCCGCCGCCCGGCCGGCCGGCCCCACCGGCGGCAGCAGCCCGGCCAGCGGCGACGCCCAGGCATTTCCGACGGCGGCGTGGTGGCCGGGTCCGTTCGCCACCGACGGCCTGGGCGGGGTGTCGCACGGCGCCACCGGCATCGGCTGGGCGCTGTCCCACCTCGACGGCTGCCACGACCTGGCGGCGGCGGCGTTCCGCTACGAGGAGTCGCTCTACGACCCTGGCCTGCCCGGTTGGCTGGACATGCGCAAGCCGGAGCGGCCGACCGACGCTGCGGCGTGGTGCCACGGATCGGTCGGCATCGGCATCGTCGCCGCCGACCAACTGCGCCGCTCCCCTGACGCGCCGACCCGCGACCGCTGGACCGACATGCTGCGCCGGGCTGCGGCGGCGAGCTGGCCGGCGGGCATGGGTGCCAACCACACCCTCTGTCACGGCGAACTCGGCACCTGGGAGTTGCTGCGCGCGGCGATGGCCGCCGACGTGGCCCCGCCGCAGGTCGATGCCGACGAGCTCGACGCCCGGGTGCTGACCGGGATCGAGGAGTTCGGGGCGGTGGCCGGCCCCAACCGGGACGCGTTCCGGCCCGGTCTGCTGCACGGCATCGGCGGCATCGGCTACCAGCTGCTGCGGATGCATCCGCAGTGCCCGCTGCCGTCGGTGCTGCTGCCCGATCCCGGTCCCCCGGGTCGGCTGGCGTAGGGCGGGCGCGCCGCGATGTCCGAGGTGACCGCACCGTACTGGCGGTTGGAGACCCCGACCGACGAGCTGGGTCCGTGGCAGGTCATCCGAGGGCTGCCGGACGCGCTCGGTCCCGCCCTGCGGCTGATCCGGCAGGCGGCCCCGCGCGCGGCCGTGACCGTCCTGGTCCTGCACCTCGTCGCCGGGGTCGCGACCACGTACGGGCTGGTCGCCACAGCCGGTGTGCTGGAGCGGCTGTTCGCGGCCGGGCCGACCGGGGCCCGGCTGGAGTCGGCCGTGCCCGCGCTCGCCCTCGTGGTGCTGGCCTTCGCCACCCGGGCCGGTCTGGAGATCGCGGCCACCCTGGCCCAGGCCCGGATCGCCCCAGCGGTACGTCGCCTCGCCGACGAACGGCTCGTCGCGGCCGGGTTGGCGGTGGAGCTGACCGCGTTCGACGATCCGCGGTTCCTCGACCGGATGTTCCGGGCCCGCGACCGGGGCCTGCTCTACCTGCAGCGGATCGTCGACAACCTGGTCGAGGCGATCGGCGCGCTGCTGGCCGTCACCGCGGCGGCGGTCAGCCTGACCGTGCTGCACCCGGTGCTGCTACCGATCCTGCTGGTCACCGTACTGCCGGACGGGTGGGCGGCGCTGCGGGCGGCCCGGCTCGGTTACGCGAGCAACGCCCGGCTGGTCGCGCTGAACCGCCGGGTGTCGATGGTGACCGACCTGGCGACCGAACGGGAACCGGCCGCCGAGGTGCGCGCCACCCAGGCTCAGGACAGTGTGCTGACCCGGTACCGGCAGGCCGCCGACCTGGTCCGCGACGAGGAGGTGGCGGTCGCGTCGGCTCAGGTACGGGCGCGGGCCCGGGGGCGTGCCCTGGCCGGTGTCGCGCTCGGCGGCGTGTTCGCGGCCCTGTGGCTGCTGCTCGACGCCGGATGGATCCCGCTCGCCGTCGCCGGCACGGCGCTGATCGCCACCCGGACAGCCGTGGCGGCGCTTGCCCGCCTGGTGCGCACCGCCGACCAACTGTTCGAGCAGGGCCTGTACGTCGCCGACTTCCACGCGTTCCTCGCCGACGCGGTCACCCGTACCCGGGCGGCGGCCGGGCCGGCGGCACCGGCCGCCCCGCAGCGGATCGAGCTGCGCGACGTCGGCTTCCACTACCCCGGCTCGGCGCCGGTGCTGCACGGGGTGAACCTGACCCTGCACTGCGGACAGACGGTGGCGCTGGTCGGCGAGAACGGCTCCGGGAAGACCACCCTCGCGAAGATCATTGCCGGGCTGTACCGGCCGACCGCCGGGTCGGTGACCTGGGACGGCACCGACCTGGCCACGCTGCACCCGGCCACCGTCGCCGACCGGGTGATGATGGTGCTGCAGGACCCGGTCCGCTGGCCCGACTCGGCCCGACTCAACGTCCGGATGGGACGGTTCGACCGGGCCGACCCGCACGACGAGGCGCTGCGCCGGGCCGCCCGCCAGGCGCTCGCCGACGAGGTGGTCGACCCGCTGCCGCAGGGCTGGGACACGCTGCTGACCACCGCGTTCACCGGCGGCGTCGACCTGTCCGGCGGCCAGTGGCAGCGGCTCGCGGTGGCCCGGGGCCTGTTCCGCGACGCGCCGGTGCTGATCTGGGACGAGCCGACCGCGCCGCTGGACGCCCGCGCCGAGTACGCCGTCTACGAGGCGCTGCGCCGGCTCGCCGCCGGCCGCACCGTCGTGCTGATCACCCACCGGCTGGCCAGCGTGCGCAACTGTGACCGGATCTACCTGATGCACGACGGCGAGATCGTCGAGCAGGGCAGCCACCAGGAGCTGCTCGCGTTGGGCGGCCGGTACGCCGAGCTGTCCACCCTGCAGGCCCGGATGGCAGAGGACCCATGGCTGTCGCTGCAGCCGCGTTGACCCGGCTCGCCGACGAGCTGTCCGGCACGCTGTCGACGCCGGAGGACCCGGAGTACGTCGACTGCCGGCTGCCGTTCCTCGCCCAGCTCGACGAACGGCTGCCGCAGGTCGTGGTGCGGGCGGCCGCCGCCGCCGACGTCCGGGCCGGGCTCGCGTTCGCCCGCGCCCATGGGCTCGACGTGGCGGTACGCAGCGGCGGGCACAGCTTCGCCGACCGGTGCAGCACCGACGGGCTGCTGCTGGACCTCGGCGGGCTGCGACAGCTGCGGCGCGACGGCGACCTGGTCACCGCCGGCCCTGGGCTGCGGATGCGCGAGATGCGGCGGCGGCTGGCCACCGACGGGCGGACCGTCTCCGCCGGCTGGTGCCCGGACGTGGGACTCGGCGGTGCCGTGCTCGGCGGCGGGTACGGCAGCCTCGGCCGGCTGTACGGCCTGGGCAGCGATCATCTGGTCGCCGCCGAGGTGGTGCTCGCCGACGGCCGTACCGTGTGGTGCGACGCCGACCGCGAGCCGGACCTGTTCTGGGCGTTGCGCGGCGCCGGCGGCGGCCTGCTCGGCGTGGTCACCACGTTCGTGCTGCGCGCCCGGCCGGCGGTGCCGGCGACGTTCTTCGAGTGCCGCTGGCCGGTGCGCCACGCGGTGGACGTCATCGGCACCTGGCTGGGCTGGGCACCGGAGGCACCCGACGAGGTCAACTGCGAGTCCGTTCTGGTCGGCCCGCACGACCCGGCCGACGAGCCGTACGTGGCCGTGTTCGGCATGAGCGTCGGCACCGGCACCGGCTTCCTGGACCGGTTCGCCCCGGACCCGGAGCACGTCGAGATCCGCGAGCTGCCGGCGGCGGCAGCGGTTGCGGTGAGCTACCCGGAGAGCCCCGACGACCTGGAGGTGACCGGACCGCCGTGGGGCGTCTCGGCGGGCCGGCGGCTGTGCCGCTCGGAGTTTTTCGACCGGACGCTGCCGCCGGACGCGGTCGCGGCTCTGGTCGAGCACCTGGTGGCCGACCGGGCCGCTGGGCAGTCCCGCGAGCTGGAGTTCATCCCGTGGGGCGGGGCCTACGGGCGGGTCGCCCCGCACGCGACGGCGTTCGTGCACCGCCGGGCCCGGTTCATCCTCCGGCACACCGGTTACGCGGTCCGCCGTACCACCGACGCCGTCCGGCGGGACACCCGACGCTGGGTGGACCGGTCCAGGGCGCTCGCCCACCCGTGGGGGTCGGGCCTGATCTACCCCAACTATCCGGAGCCCGACCGGTCCCCGCTGGACCCGGCCTACCACGGCACCAACCTCGACCGGCTCCGCCGGACCGTGGCCCGCTACGACCCCGACGCTGTCTTCACCCGCTGACCTGCGAGGCGGTCATTCAGGTTCCCTGGTCGTGAGGTGCCGGTCGTCAGCCCGAGCGCCGTCGCCAGCCGGGCGACGCCGGCAGTGTCCGGCCCGCACCGGGCAATCTCCGCCACGACCGTACGGACGGAGGGCCGGCAGCGGATCTCAGCCGGTACGACGCGGTCCGCCTCGACCAACCACCGTCCAGCCCCGGCGAAGTCACCGAGGTCGAGGTACGCCCGCGCGGCATCCACCAGGTACGCCGCCCGATGCTCCGCCGGCAGCCCGCGCCACGCCTGCCGCCGGGTGGCCGTTTCGTGTCGGCGTACCGCCTGCCGGGCGTCGCCCGACTCCACGGCCGCCACGACGTGCGCCAGCTCGACGGCCGCCGGGCCGAAGCTCGCCGTACGGTAGTCCAGCCCGTCGCCGATGCGGCCGGCAACGTCAGCGGCCCGGCCGAGCAGCTCACCGACGCTGCGGGTTTCGCCGCAGCCGGCGGCGGCCAACCCGGCCTGCAGCAGCAACGTCCCGTACACCGTGCCGCACTCGACCGATGCCGCAGCGACCCGGTCGGCGGCGGCGACCGTCGTCGTCATCGCCAACCGGTCCTGGCCCAACCCGCGCAGCGCCTGCCCGAGCGGCACCGCCGCCGACCCGGCCAGCACCGGATCGCTGCCGGCCACGGCAAGCGCCCGATCGGCCGCCAACCAGGCCAGCTCGGGTTCGCCGACCTTGACCAGCACGAGCGCCACGACCCGGTACGCCCGCACCAACAGCTCCGCCCCAGGCCCAGGCCCAGGCCGGGTGGCGTGCAGCCGCCGAGCGGCGTCCAGCAGCTCCGGTGTCATCCGCAGCAGCCGGGGATAATCCCCATGCTGGTACGTCGACCACGCGTGCTCGACCCGCTGCGTGACCTCGCGTTCCACGGCCGGTCCGCTGTCGGCGGCGGTGAACATCTCGTAGCTGGCCAGCGCCGCCCGGACCGCCGCCACCCCGTCGACCGCCCCGCCATGCTCCGATGGCCGGTCCGGGCCGATCAACTCCGCCGGGTCGACCCGCAGCACCTCGGCGACCTGCCGAATCAGCGAAAACCGGTCCAACCGCCGGACACCACGCTCGACCTTCTCCACCCAACTCTTCGACCGGCCGATCCGGTCGGCGAGCACCTGCTGGGTCATCTGCCGGCGTACCCGCCACAGGGCGACCCGACGCCCCACCGCCACGCTCACGGCCGCCCACCCGCGTCGATCCAGGTCCCGTCGATCCAGGTCCAGGAGACGAAGCGTTCGTACAGCTCGGCCGGGTCGGTGATACCGGCCTCCTCGGCGGCCAGGGTCAGCAGCTCGCCGACGTCGACCGACAACGCGACCGGCTCCCCGACGTACGCCTCCGCCAACTGCGTCCGGCCCGGCGGACACGGCCACGGCGTCCCGTCCGGACAGACCGCGCAGCACCACGACGGCCGTACGGGCTCGTGCACCGGCTCCCTACCGGTTGCGGGTGTCCTCATGGCAGGTAGTGCCGGCCGGCGTTACCGCCCCGGTGCTGCGCCCGATCCGTACGGGTCGCCGGCCGACGGTCCGACGGTGGCACCGTACGGTCGGCGTACCGCCGCCGACCTGGCACCGGATACACCACGTCCATCGGTACGTCCGCACGTTGAAACCACTTCCCGAACACAACGCCCCCTCAACGAGAATTGGAGGGCGGCGACCCGAGGTGGCTCTCCACGTCGACCCCGAGCCGCCGCCCAGCAGGCGGGCCCGACGCGGGAAGGCGATCACGGGTACACGTCGGGCCCAGCTAACGCGAGGCCGCGCCGCCGCCGAACTCACAACCCCGATGTGGGACGCGACGGCACAACCTCTGCCAGTAGCCTGCCCGGCACATTCAGTGAGGTCTACTGTTCAGCCGTTCGCCGGCCGCTTGCGAACAGCTTGACGCAGACGTGCCGACCCGGTGGCGTCGGCGACCACAGCGACTTCGTCCAACGCAAGGGTCGCCGCTTTCCGGTCGCCGATCGCCGAATGCACGTCGGCCAACGCGAGTAGGTAGTCACCGGCCCACTCCGCGTGCCGTTGCTCATCTGGAAGGGCAGCAAGACCAGCGGTCAGGTCGGCGATCGCGGCATCGGCGGCATGCCGGTCGACGCCGGAATGGATCGCGTGTACGAGGCCGCGTTCCATCGTCAGGAAGGCGGATGACCGGTAGTAGTGCCACGGCGGCGGGTCACCGCCACTGATCTCGAACTCCGCACCGAGTTGATCAGCTTCTCGGATTGTCTCAGTCGCTGCGCGCCGGCCGTCCACGTGTGCCACGGCCCGAGCGAGCTGAAGTGTGTCGTAGACCCGCTCACCGATATAGACCTCGGTGCCGCCAGCAAGCGCCGCTCGGGACAGTTCCGCAGCTTCCGCCGGACGCCCGCACAGTTCCGCCAGATGTCCCTGGAAGCTGATCACGAGAGCGGTCAGGTCGACGTCCCCCGCAGCCACTGCCGCTGCTTCGGCCTGAGCGAGAACTCGACGGGCTTGCGCGTACCGGCCAAGGGTCATCTGCAGCCATCCGACCAGTTGCGCGGACTGTGCGACGAGATGCAGCAGCCTGGCTCGACCAGCCCCGGTGGCGCTGGAAGTCAACTGCTCGACCGCAGCCAGGTGCGCGGCTGCGGCGTCGACGACCGCAGCCGATCCGACGGCATCTTCGAGATGCCGATGTTGGGCGAGAATCACCGCCAGTGCCTCTGCTGCGGCGGCACTGGTGTCGCCGGCCGCGAGACGGGAACGCTGGTCGTCGTCGAGTTGCCCCGCGTCGTCGACGACAAGCTGCGCCAATCGACCGCCCGCGCCGAGTGCGACGTCGAGGTGCCTGGCGACCTGAACCGTCGGCGTCTTGCGGCCAGCTTCGAGTTCGCACAGGTAGCTGGACGAGTAGGCGACCCGTCGTCCAAGTTCCCGATAGGAGAGACCAGACTGCTTACGCAAGGCACGCAGGGTGGTCGGCCAGCGTGGATCAACGATGATCATCGTCGCGGCTCCCTAGCGGGCGGCGTGGAGGGGCGCGGCCGAACCGAGCGCCACCATGTCCGACCGTACCCCTCTACTTACACGATCCTCTTTTGACACACGGTTCTGCCAGGGGACCACGTCAGCGGAGCGGCATTTGTCCCAAGGGCCAGCGGTGACGTCGGTCAGGCCAGCTCACCGTAATGCCGCAGCAGGCTGTTGACCTTGCGCAGCTTGTCGATGGTGTCGGGCGGTGGCGGGTCCGGGTTGAAATGCATGACGTCGTTGCGGATATGCCGGATCTCGTGCAGTCGGTCGATGAACGTCCGACGGTCGAGCGGCCAACCCAACGTGCTCCAGACGCTCGTGTCGTCCAGGACCCGCAGGTAGTCACCCATGCTGAGGTCGTCAAAGGAGTTGACCGAACGGTTACACAGCTTGCCCACCTGATCGAGGTCGACCCGACGGGTGATGATCCGACGCAGGCTCCGGTCCAACTCGCCGATCTGAAAAAAGGGCATTGCCATCTCGCCGTACGCCTGCACCACGTCAGCGGTCGTGACGATGCCGGCAACCACGTTGTCCTCGGCGCGGACGAACACGTAGCCGCCACGCCGCAGATCGGGCAGCACGTCGATCAACTCGCGGTCGTAGCGTACGGCGACGGCCTCGGGATCGATCGCGTCGGTCAGCTTCGCGTTCGGGTCGGCATGACGAGCGTGGGCGATGGACTGCCAGGTGACTGCGCCCCGAAGGTTGCGTGGTCCGTTGAGCACGGCCAGTTGCGAGTAGCCGTTGAGGAGCATCTTGGTGATGGCCTCGTCGAAGGTGGCGTTGGGCGCGACGTGCTTCAGCCCACCCAATGCGGACGGCAGGTTGCCGACGGTCAGCCCGATCGGGTCGTCGTCCAGGTCGTCCGCAGGCCCTGCCACTGTTACGGGACCTGCTGCCGCAGCCGGTGAGTCGTCGGTGTCGCCGGATGCCACCACCAGCCGTACGGTCGAGTCCAGCGTCACCTTGCGGAAGCTCGGCGAGGTCACCAGCCCATGGTTGGCAAGATCGTCCTCGATCCGGCCGATCTGGTCACCACGATCCTTGGCGCCCCACAATGACAGCAGTTCGCGAACTGAGAACTGCTCGGGCTGGTTCTCCTCCGCCCGCTGGCGTGCTTCCCGAAGCCGTTGATGCACCCTCCGGTCGAATCCCTCGACACCGGGCTCATCAGGCGGACCCGCCGCAGCGCGGTCGAGCAGTTCCTGGCGCAATGCGTCCAGCGGGCGCCCGTTCTCCTCGACTGTCCACGCCAGCCAGCCGTCCACCGCCCGCATTCCGGCGGCGGCCATCGCTGCTCCCGACGGTGAGGAGAACTCCTGGCCGTCGGGAAGCCGGATGCGGCCGTTCTCGATGATCTCGGCGTGGTAGGTCTCGCCGACCCGCCGACGGACGAACCGTAGCCGCGCACCTGGCCGCAGCAGACCGGCGCGCAGCAAGTCGCTCACCCGAACCCGACGACCGCCCAGCAGATAGGTCGTTCGCTGGGTCGGCCCGACGCGGGGTTCCCACTGGCTGTCGCTCATTCCGTTCATCCGCCCCGTCAGCCTCGCCGCAGGTTGGCATGTTTGCCACGACCGGCGACGAGGAGGTTGAGGATCCGCTTGGCGACCTCGTCCATCCTGCCGCTCGACGGGACGTTGAGCGTCTTTGCGATCTCCTGCAACCGAGTCTTCTTGAGCTTGAGTGCCGCGAGCCGTTCAGTGGCCTCGTCGATCGTCTGGCAGGCGCGAAGCTGCGTCACCACCGCACCGGCGTCGAACAGTTCGTCCGGCAGCGTCTGCTTGCGACTGCCCGGCGGCCGCCGGGTGACCTGCGCGGGCGCGGGCTCAGCCCCCGGTACGGCGACAGGCTCGACCGATGGCGCGGCGACGGGTACGGCAGATGGCGGTTCGGCGGTCGTCGTCGCCGCGTCGCTGAGAAGGTCCAGCAGCGCCAGGCGGGCACGCCCTTCGACCAGGGCTAGGAGCCGGTCGCTCGGCAAATCGGCGAGGAACGTCGCCATGCTCGCCTGCGCTCTCAGCAGCAGCTCGATGTCCCTCACCGTGCTGCCCCCGTTCCGACAGAGTCGAGGATCTCCGTGGTCAGCTTGCGGAACTCGACGACCACGTCGTCGGTAACCGGCGCACGCAGCACGGCCGGCACACCACCTTCCCCTGCGTCGCCGAAATACCGAGGGCTGTCCCGGATCATGCCGTTTAGCGGCAGGATGTCGCTGTTGAGGCGAACATCTTCCATGTAGTACCGCTGAGCACCGATTGGCTTCTTGGCGTGGAACTTCACCATTGTGAAGACCACCCCGAGATACCTGGTCCGGATAGCCCTGTCACTGTCATTCTTTGCGGCGCCGTGATTGACATAATCGTTGTACTCTGCGACCAGTTCGTCACAGTTGCTGGCCAGATACTGGATGCCGAGCGTGGACAGGTAGTCGGGCTTGGCCGGCACCAGGACATGGTCGCTGGCGACAATCGCAGTCTTGGTGACCAGGCCGAAGTTCGGCGCGCAGTCGATGAGGACGAGATCGTACCGCTCGAACTCCTCGTGCCGGAGCGCACGCGCGAGACATCCGTGCAGGTCGAGGAACTTACGCTTGGACTCACCGAGGGTGGTACCGGCGCCGAGGCGCGCAGCGAGTCGCAGGTCGATGTCAATGAGCTTCAGGTGCGAGGAGATCAGGTCGAGTCGACCCCCCGACTCCTCCAGTTCCGCGTTGACCCGAGGCGGCGTAACGATGAGATCCTGCAGTTCGACCTCACGGCCCGGCATCTCCCCCTCATACCACCGCATGATCGTCGCGTCCTTGCTGAGCTCCTCCCGCCACTGGTCTACGCTGTAGAAAGAGAAGGTAAGGTTCGCCTGCGGATCAAGGTCGATCAGTAGCACCTTGTGCCCACGACTCGCAACATCGGCACCCAGATTTGCCGTTAGTGTCGTCTTGCCGACACCACCTTTGTAGTTCATGATCGCGATGACCTGCACGGAGTGCTCCCGTCGATCGACAAGCAGATCCGGCGACAATACCAGGAGTGCCGTCATTAACAAATGGCCGTGAGCTTCACGTAAATTGCCAACTAGTTGTCACATCGACGCTGGCGAGAGGGTTCACGACCCCGTCAATCAACCGCCAGGACAGCGACTGAGCAGGACTTTAGAACACACGTTTGAGGACCGGGTCCGGCCAGGCAACTCCTCGCCGGAAAGATCTCCTCGCGGAGCTCAAGGGCCGACGATCCGGTCCGCACGCTTTCCATGCAGGCCACGTTCGATGATCCACAGTGGGATGACATTGAGTGTTGATGTGATCACTATACGAACATATGGTGGAGGTGCTCGCCGAATCCCTTGTCGATGGAGACGATCAATGCGAGGTCACCGCAGCGCCGCATCACGCACGTTCGGATCGGGCCGGCTGACCGCCGTCCTGACGATCACGGCACTGCTCGCCGCAGCGCCAGCACCGGCGGCGGCCCACCCGCAGGTTGCGGAGGACATCGAGCCCGCCGCGGTCAGGGCAATGGACATCCCAGGTGGTTTCGCTAGTTGGGCCGAGCTGTTCACCATGCAGGACAAGCTCAACGTCGCAGCGGACGCTCTGCAGGCCCTGCGAGACACAGAAGGCACCGGCTACGCCGGCCTCACCGCCGACCCGGCCGACCGCGCGGTCCACCTCTACTGGAAGGGGTCGGTGCCTTCAGCGGTGCACAGCCTCGCACGGGATCAACTGGTGCCGGTCCAGATCCGGCCGGCGCGCCATACCGAGGCGGAGCTGTCCGCCCTGGCCCGGGAAGCGGTCACCGAGGGCCGGCTCACGTCGGCCGCACCGCGAGCAGATGGCAGCGGCATCGTCGGCGACAGCCGACAGGTGGTGACGGCCGGTGTGGCGCCAGCCGGCGACGAACCCTCGAACAAGATTGCGACAATGCCGCCGTTCGGCGGCGGCTTCCAGTTCCGGAACGTCGACGCGCAACTGAGCTGCACTCTCGGCTTCACCGTCAACTACGGAAGCAACAAGCACATCGTCAGTTCCGGCCAGTGCGGTGATGACGGAGATCAGACGACGGTGAGCTACATGTCCCACGGGGACATCTTCGGCACCAACAAGGCCAAGGACCTCCTGCTCGTCGAATCGTGGCGGCCCCAGAACCTCATGTACTGGCCTCGCGGCACCGCTGGCCGTCGGGTCCACGACGCACACGGCAGTCACGTCGGCAACTACGTCTGCACCATGCGTGAGTACGACGAGTTCTGCGACATGCAGGTGCAGGCGACGGGCGAATATGTCGACATCGGCTATCTGATCGGGCCGCTGGTCCGAGCGGAGAAGTCCGACGGCGGGTGTGTGTTCACCACGGACCGGCTCGGCGGCCCTGTCTACACCGTGCGGGAGGACGGCTACTCCGTCAATGCGCGCGGCACGCTGAGCGCCGGGGTGCTCGATACCGTCTGCCCCATCTACCAGGGCACCGTCGCGGGCTCCAGCGTCATCTGGTACGTCGACATCATGGACAGCCTCGCCGAGTACGGGGCCACCATCGCCACGTCCTGATCATCCGCCGAGGGCGGCGTCACCACTTCGCGCAGCGGTGACGCCGTTCTCATCACTAGGGCTACGGCAGGGCGGGGGTCAGTGCGGCGCGGCTGTTGACCCAGACGACCAGCAGCGCGCAGCCGGGCAGTGTTGACAGCGCCAGCAGCGGTGCCTGGTTGACCGACAGCAGGGCGGCCAGCAGCACGACCAGGCTGAGCAGGCTCAACGGTGTCCGGCGTACCGCCGACCAGGCCGCGGCCCGGACGGCCGCCCGCACGCCCAGGCCTGGGGCCAGCTCGACCAGGGCCAGCAGCAGGACCGTCGCGGCGAGGACCACGACGGTGGTGACGACCAGCAGCGGTACGAGCACCGCTGCAGCGCCGGCGTCGTGCAGCCAGACGATGTCGGTCACCAGGACCGCCATCAGCGCCGTGGCCGCCGCCCACCGGGCCAGCGCGGCGGCGAAGTTCCGCCGGTACGCGCGGAAGTACTCACGTACCGGTGCCCGGTCGTCGTCCTCGGCCTGCCGCAGGTAGCCGAACGCGGCGGCGACCGCCGGCCCGACGCTGAGCGCCAGCAACCCGAAGAAGACCGGGTAGCGCCACGGCTGGGCGACGACGGCGAGCGCGACCAGCAGCGGCAGGTTGGTGATGGCCAGCCCGAGGTTGACCACCAGCACCCGGTGCACCAGCGACCAGATGACCGACCAGGTGTCCGCGCCGACGTTGACCCGCGCGGCCAGCGACGGCCGCAGCGGTTGGCGCACCCCGGCCGCGCTCACTTCAACCCACTCGTGGCGATGCCCTGCACGAAGTAGCGCTGGCCGAGCAGGAAGACGACCAGGATCGGCAGGATCGACAGCACCGAACCGGTCATGATCATGGCGTACTCGGCTTCGTAGAGGCCGATGAAAGTCCGTAGGCCGATCTGTACGGTCCACAGCTCGTTGCTGGTCAGGTAGATGAACGGTCCCATGTAGTCGTTCCAGGTGTTGACGAAGGTGAGCAGCGCCAGGCTGGCCAGCGCCGGCTTGGACAGCGGCAGCACGATGCGGGCCCAGATGCCGTACTCGCTGAGCCCGTCGATGCGGGCGGCCTCGGTCAGCTCGTCGGGGATGGTCAGGTAGTACTGGCGCATCAGGAACACGCCGAAGGCGCCGAACGCCTGCAGCAGGATCAGCGACAGGTGGGTGTTCACCAGGCCGAGCCGTTCCATGATGATGTACTGCGGCACCATGTACGCCTGCCACGGCACGGCGATCGTGGCGATGTAGGCGAGGAACAGCAGGTCCCGGCCCGGGAAGCTGATCTTCGCGAAGCCGTACGCGGCGAAGCTGCCGGTCAGCACCTGCAGGAACGTGATGGTGACACTGAGGAACATCGAGTTGTACAGGTAGGTGGCGAGCGGGATGCGGTCCCAGATGCGCAGGTAGTTGTCGAAGTGGAACTCCTGCGGGATCCACTGGATCGGCACCGTCAGCACCTGCGAGTCCAGTTTGACCGAGGAGACCAGCATCCAGGCGAACGGCACCAGGACGGCCAGGCCGAGGACGGTGAGCAGGATCTGCCCGACGGCCCGCCGCAGCAGCGTGAGGCTCATTGTTCACCCCTTCGCTGCAGCCGGAACTGGACCACGGTGATCACCAGGACGATGACGAACAGCACCATGGCGATGGCCGACGAGTAGCCGAACCGGCCCTGGGTGATGCCCTCGCGGAAGATCAACTGGGACAGCACCAGGGTGGCGCGGCCCGGACCGCCCTCGGTCATCACCTGGATCAGGTCGAACACCTTGAAGCTGGAGATGGTCAACATGATCAGGACGAAGAAGGTGGTGGGCCGCAGCGACGGCACGGTGATGTGCCGGAACCGCTGCCAGGCCGACGCCCCGTCGGTGCGGGCGGCCTCGTACAGCTCGGGTGGGATGGTCTGCAGCCCGGCCAGGTAGAGCACCATGTAGTAGCCCATGTCCCGCCAGACGCTGGTGATGATGACCGCCGGCATCGCCCAGGTCGTCGAGGTGGTCCAGCCGGGCGGGTTGTCGACGCCGATCGCCCGCAGCAGCTGGTTGACCGGCCCGGCGTCCGGGTTGAACAGCATGTTCCACACCACGGCCACCGCGACCAGGGCGGTGATGTAGGGGAAGAACAACGCCGTACGGAAGAACCGGACGCCGCGCATCGCCCGGTTGAGCAGTACGGCGAAGCCGAGCGCGGCGACCAGGGTCAACGGGATGTGCCCGAGCGCGTAGTAGGTGGTGTTGTACAGCGCGGTCCAGAACGTCTCGCTGCCCACCATCCGGCGGAAGTTGTCCAGCCCGACCCATTCGGGGCTGCTGTAGGAGTTCCACTCCATGAAGGCCAGCGCCAGGGCGGCGACCACCGGCACCAGGGTGAGCGCGGCGAAGCCGATGAAGTTCGGCAGGATGAAGCTCCAGCCGGCCAGGGTGTTGCGTCGGCGCAGCCGACGGGCCGCCCCGGTGCCCGGCGGCGAACCGCCGGGCACCGGGGTGCGTACGGTGTCGATCGGGGTGTGGATCGCCATGACGGGGGTCAGTCGACCTCGGAGGTGACCCGCTTGCCCATCTCGGCGAGCCCGTCGTCGACGGACCGCTCGCCGATCATGATCAGCTCGTGTTCCTCGGTGAGGATGACGTCCACGTCGGAGGACTTCTCGCTGACCGGCATCTCCAGCATCACCTCGTCGGGCTGGAACGCCGCCTGGGCGACCTCGTCGTTGGTCATGCCCTCGACGCCGAAGTAGGTCTCGGTGATCGTCTCATCGGAGTAGGCCGGGTAGACGCCGATGCTGGCGATCGCGGCCGCGCCCTCGGGGCCGGCGGCCCAGGCCACGAAGGTCCGGGCGGCGTCGGCGTTGCGGGCCTTGTTGTTGACCGCGAACGCGGTCGGCGAGCCGAACGTGGTCACCGGACCGCCCTCGGTGACCTGCGGCAGCGGGGCGATGCCCCAGTCGACGTCGATGCTGCCGGCCTTCTTCTCCTCGATCAGCCGGGCGGCGTACCAGGTGCCCATCGGCAGCATCGCGGCCTGGCCGGTGGAGAACATCGTGTGGTACTGGACCTTCTGCGTCGACGCGGTCGCCCAGGGCATCGTGGCACCGGCGGCCTGCAGGTCGAGCACCATCTGGTAGCGGTCCTTGAGGAACCCGTACTCGCCGCCGATCAGGTCACCGCCGCTCTGCGCCGCCGCCGTCGAGTGGATGATGGAGCGCCAGGTGTGGTGGTAGGTGCCGTACACGGTGTCCTGGCCGCTGCCGCTGGTCAGCCGCTTCGCCAGGTCGGCGTACTCGGCCCAGGTCAGGTTGGTCAGGTCGGCACCGGTGTCGGCCAGCATCGCCTTGTTGTAGTAGAGGACCCAGAAGTCCTGCCGGTACGGCAGCGCGAAGTAGTCGCCGTCGATGTCGAACGGCTCCAGGCCGAGGTACTTGCTCTCGTCGAGCGCGGCGGCCTCGTCGGCCACCGACGCCAACTGGCCGCGCAGCGCGTACCGGGAGTAATCGGTGACGTTCTTCATGGTGAGTACGTCGGTCTGGTCACCGCCGGCGAGCATGGTGGTGACCTTCTCGGCGTAGTCGTCGGCGAGGATGTCCACCGGCTGCACGTCGATGTCCGGGTGGGCGGCCTCGAACCCCTCGATCAGCGCCGCGAACTCAGGGGTGCTGTCGTAGTTCCACAGCGCGACGGTCAGGACCTGCCGGCCGTCGCTGCCGACGGTCGGTTCGTCACCGCCACCGCAGCCGGCGGTGGCCAGGAGCAGGGCGGTGGCGGCGGCTGCCGCCCCGGTGAGACGTCGGTTCATGTGGTGACTCCTTAACTGGCGGGGTGCGGGGTGCGGGGGGTGAGTCGGGTGGACGGGACGGGTGCGGGTGACGGTCAGGCGTGCAGCGTGAAGGCCTCGGCGGTGACCTCGGCGTGCAGCGGTTGGGCGGTGGTCCACCGGGCGAGTTCGTCGAGGGTGTGGTCGGTGAGGCGGCGGATCTCCGTACCGAGCGATCCGGCCAGGTGCGGGCTGACCATGACGTTCGGGGCCGCCCGCAGGGCGGCGTCGGCGGGCAGCGGCTCGGGGTCGGTGACGTCGAGGATCGCGTACAGCCGGCCGGATCGGCATTCGGCGGCGAGCGCCGCCGGGTCGACCAGGCTCCCCCGGGCCGTGTTGATCACCGTGGCGTGGTCGGGCAGCAGCGCGAGTTCGGCCGCGCCGATCATGCGGTACGTGCTGGGCAGCTCCGGCGCGTGCAGGGTGAGGATCTCGCTGTGCGGCAGCATCTCGTGCAGGTCGACCAGGGTCGCCCCGGCCGCGGCGACCTCGGCCGGGTCGGCGTACGGGTCGGCGACCAGGCATCGTGCCGTGTCGAGGCAGCCGATCAGGTCCACCACCCGCCGGCCGATCCGGGAGAAGCCGACCACTCCGATGGTCCGGCGGTAGTTGGACAGGTCGCCGTGGCCGTGGTGGTGGCTCCAGCCCCGGTACGCCCCGTCGGGGTCGGCCGCGATGAACGGCACCTTCTTGCCGGCGAAGATGATCGCGGCGAGGGTGTACTCGGCCACCGGGACGGCGTTGGCGTCGGCCGCGGTGCTGACCCGGATGCCCCGGCGCCACAGTTCGTCGCTCACCAGTGACCGGACGCTGCCAGCGGCGTGGAAGACCGCCCGCAGCGCCGGCGCGGCGGCGAGTCGCCCGGAGGTCAACCGGGGCGCCCCCCACGAGGTCAGCAGGACCTCGACGGTCGCCAGCCGCTCGCGCACCGACGGCGAGTCGAGTTCGTCGACCCAGACCGGCTCGGCGAGGTCGACGAGTTGGCCGAGCCGCTGCAGGCGGGGCCCGTCGAAGTGCGCCCGGTAGGAGTCCCGGTCCATCACGACGAGGGCCTGCGGCGGGGGCTGCACCGGCAACGTGTCTCCTCGGTGACGAATCTCCGGCCGACGGTTGTCGTCGTGAGAACCACTTGGATTCGCCGATGTGACATGGTTAACCTTCGCCGAACAGGGTCGCTACCAGTCGTTCCTACTCGTTCGGAAACGATCGGAATCGAACATCGACGGGAGGCGGTACGGTGCCGGCGGACCGGATGTTCAACCTGCAGCGGCGCGAACGGCTGCTGGAGGAGTTGCGCCGCCACGGCGCGGTCCGGGTCAAGGACCTGGCACCGCTGCTGGGCGTGAGCGAACTGACCGTACGGCGGGACATCGCCGCCCTGGCCGAGAGCCAGCTGCTGACCAAGGTGCACGGCGGCGCGACCCTGCCCACCCAGCTGGGGCCCGCGCCACGACGCCCCCGGGTGGCACCGACCCGGTTCACCATCGGCATGGTCGTACCGTCGCTGGACTACTACTGGCCGCAGATCGTCACCGGGGCCCGCAGCGCGGCCGCCTCCCTCGGCGTGCACATCCAGCTGCGCGGATCCAGCTACGACCTGGCCGAGGACCGCCGGCAGATCACCCGGTTGATCGACGCGCAGCAGGTGCAGGGGCTGCTGCTGGCACCGAGCCTCGACGGCGACGGCGCCGCCGACATGATCCGCTGGATCGGCGACCTGCCGGTCCCGACCATCCTGGTCGAGCGGCAGACTCCCCGCTGGACACCGACCCGCCAGCAGCTCGAATGGGTCCGCAGCGACCACGCCCTCGGGCTGGAGATCGCCGTACGTCACCTGCACGCCCACGGCCACCGCCGGATCGGACTGGTGCTGTCCAAGGGCAGCCCCACCTCCGCCCACCTCGCCCAGGGCTGGGCGCTGGCCTGCGCCGACCTCGGCCTCCCCGCCGACCTGGTGATCCGGGAGGCGGTGGCGCTGGACGCGCCCGGCCACCGCACGATCATCGGCGACGTGCTGCGGCGGTGTCGACGCGAAGGGGTGAGCGCGCTGATCGTGCACGGCGACCCGGACGCCATGTCGGTGGCCCAGTACTGCGCCGAGCAGGGGTTGGCCATCCCCGACCAGCTCGCCCTGGTGTCGTACGACGACGAGGTGGCGCACCTGGCCGAGCCGGCCCTGACCGCCGTACGGCCGCCGAAGCACCAGGTGGGCCGGGTCGCCGTCGAGCTGATGGTCGCCCGGCTGGTGGAGGGCCGCCGCCGACCGGCACAACGGGTGCTGATCACCCCCGACCTGGTGATCCGTGACTCGTCCACGCCCCGGCCGGCCCGCTGACCCCGCGCCGTCGACAGCACGAACGGTTCAGCCGGGGGCGGACGACAGCAGCAGCGTCGAGAGGTGCCCGTCGGGCCAGCGGACGGCGACGGTGTCCCCGTCGGGGCCGGCGGTCACCGTCACGGCCGGTAGCGGGCCGGGGGTGTCCGCCTGCGCGCCGGCCAGCATGACCACCGCGGCGTACACCTGGCCGACGGCCGGCGGCGCGGCGGTCCGCAGCACCGGCACCGCCACCTGGTCACCCAACGGCGAGGTGGACCGCTCCCGGCGTACCAGTGCATGGGTGAAGCCGGCCAGGCCGACCAGCCGGGAGATGACCGCGGCACCGGCCACGACGCACGTCGGGGGGTCGACGCCGATGCGCGCCTGCGGCGGTACGTCACCCGCGACCGGCCAGCCGCTGCACTCCAGTACGGTGCCGACGTCGAGACCCTCGGTCGAGTCGAGCCGGGCCAGCCGTACCTCCACCGCGCCCCGGATCAGGGAGGCCATCGTCACCACCGGCCCCCGGCGGACCGGGCCGGCGCGGCCCGATCCATGGTCCGGTCCGGTGTCGCCGGCGGTGTCGACCCAGTGCGTCGCGGCCCGCGAGACCGCCTGGCCGACCCCGTCGACCACCCGGCAGTCGAGCGCCACGAACCCGTTGCGGTGGCCGCGTCGGCCGTCGGCGTCGACGATCGTGACCGAGTTGTCCGACGGGTCGCCGACGGTTTCGCCGGTCAGCGGCGGCATCGTCGCCGTCGAGTAGCCGAGCCGGGCGTACAGCGGCGAGTCGGCCCGCTCGTCGCCCGGCACCGAATGGTCGGTGCCGTGGTTGACCACCCGGAGCACGCCGTCGCGACGGGTGCCGGCGATCAGCCAGCCCGGCGTCGGCACCGCCACCAGCAGATCCGCCCGCTCGACCGGCAACGGCCGTTCGGTTTCCATCCATACTGGATGGTCGGCCGGCAGGGCCAGCCCCAGCATCCCCTTCGCCGCCCAGTACGGCGACCCGGGCCCGGAGTAGGACTGGGCCATCGCCGGCCACTCCCGGTGCCAGCCCAGCGTCAGCAGCCCCCGCCGGTCCGGTGCCCCGTGCTCGTGGAAGTACCGCAGCATCCCGCTGGCCGCCCGCCGCAACTGCCCCGCCGGCGCGTCGGTGGCACCGGTCATCGCCGCCACCCACAGCGGCGCCGCGGCGGCGAACCGGTAACTGAGGCTGCGGCCCTGCATCAGCGGAGCGCCGTCGGCGCCGATCAGCCGCAGGGCGTCGTCGACGTACGCCGACAGCCGCTGCCGCCACACCTGGCGCAGGTCGTCCGGGCACCCGTCGCCGGCCTGATCGGCCCAGAGCAGCGGATAGACGTGCAACGCCCAGCCGACATAGTGGTCGTAGGACCGTTCCGGGCCGTCGGAGTACCAGCCGTCAGCCCGGTACAGCGACTCGTGCACCGCCAGCCCCGACTCGATGTCCTGCACCGACCAGGGGCCGCCGACCGCGCGCAGGAACGTCTCCACGACGATCTGGAACCACACCCAGTTGATCGGCGGATACGGCTGACCGACGACGGTGGACAGCCAGTCGACGGTACGTTGCCGGGTCGCCTCGTCGAGCCGGTCCCACAGCCACGGCCGGGTCAGGTGCAGACCGAGCGCGATCGAGCAGGCCTCGACCTTGGCCTGATCCAACCGGTCCGGACGCGGCCAGGCGGTCGGCGAGGCCGGGTCGGTGCCGGCGCGCAGCCCGGCGGCGTACCAGTCGGCCAGCCCGTGCGGGTCGGCGCCGGCCTCGCCGCGCAGCCGGATCGCCGCCAGCAGGAACGACCGGGCGAACGCCTCCAGCGAATCGCTGTCCGGCCCGTACGCGCTGGCCGGGCCGGGCAGGTCGATCCGGGCGTGGTCGGGCGAGGCGTACCGGCGCAGCGCCAGCAGCATCCGGTCGGCGGCCGCCGCCCAGTGCGCACGGGTGTAACCGGTGTACGGCGACAGCCGCCGGTCGTCGGCGATCTGCTCCTCGGCGAACTCGTCGTCGGCAGTCAATCGGAGCCTCCGGAGACGGTCACGGTGACGGACCCGCTCGGGCGGGCCGGCAGAACGAGGACCAGCCGGTGCACCGCGTCGCCCCAGCAGTCGCGCAGCAGCGGGTCGTCGACCGGCTGCCGCTGCAGACGGCCGGCGCCCAGCCGCGGATCCCAGCCCAGCACGGCCACCGCGCCGTTGAGCGCCCGGACGGCGAGCCGACCGGCGGTGTGGGTCAGCGGTTCACCGGCGACGACGTGGTGCAGCCGCAGGTCGGCGGGGTCGTCGACCCGCCACCGCTCGGTGACGGTGACCGTCGACTGGCGGCGGTCCAGCCGTACCTGCCGCCGCCAGGACCGGCAGCCGGCCTCCGGCGGGTACGCGGCGGCCAGGTCGAGCCGCAGCGCGTCGGCGTCGACGCCGGTGTCGACGACGACCGACGAGGCCCGGAAGGCGCGGCCGGCAGCCTGCCCGTGGCCGCCGACGACCGGCAGGTTGTGCCATTCGCTGCGGGTGACCCACTGCTCGTAGCGGCGGTCGGTGAAGGAGATCGCGGTGTAGGTGGGCTGGCCGAGGTCGACCAGCACCGGTGCGCCGTCGAGCGCGACGAGGTACGAGCCGACGTCGTTGTGGTTGTGGTTCTCGTCGTTGTGCCCGCCCTTGACCGCCACGGTCAGCCCGCGCGGGCTGCCGGCCCGCTCCCGGCTGACCAGCAGTTGCAGGTCGGGCAGCCAGGTGGTGGCGGGCAGCGGCGGGGCGGCGGGCGGCTGGGCCGTCCACTGCGGATCGGTCAGGCCGAGCACCGCCCGGCCCAGCCCGGCGTCCACCGTCACGGCGGGTTCACCCGGGACCCGGTGGCTGGCGGCGTGGTCGACGACCTGCTGGTCGCCGGTGGCCCTGCCCCACCGGTGCAGTACCTGCCACGGCTGCGCGGTGCTCGGCCGGGCCGGCCCGTCCCCGACGTTGACGTACCAGCCGTCGCCGAGAGCCATCCGGTGCGGGTAGCGGGCCAGCTGCGGTAGTGGCGACCACCGCCACGGGTCCAACTGTCCGTCGAGGACCCGGTCGAGCAGGTCCAACGCCTCGGCCAGCCGGGCCGGCCCGTTCCACCAGTACGCGTACCCTTCGTCGCAGCCGCCGTCGGCGGGCAGCGAGCCGAGGTAGCGGTCGAGTCCGTCGACGACCAGGTCCACCACCCGCTCCCGGGTCGGCGGATCGTCGACCAGGAACAGCGCGGCGGCCAGCAGGTGGCCGTGGATCCACGGGTTCCAGTTGTGCAGGTGCCCGTCGAGGCCGAGCCAGTGCCATTCGCGGCTGCCCAGAAACGGCTCGACCACCCGCGCCCGGGTCTCCCGGCGGATCCGCTGGCGCAGCCCCGGCACCCGGTCGTCGAGCGCCGCGCCGAGGATCAGGTCGGCCCAGGCCAGTACGGCGACCGTCTCGGCGGCCCCGAGGTCCAGGAACGGCCGGTCGGTGTCGGGTACCACCTGGCCGGCCTCGGTGGCGAACCGCTCGTGGGCGGCCCAGCACCAGGTGCTCTGCTCGCACAACTGCAGCAGCCCGTCGGCGGCCTCGTCGAGGTAGGGCTGGCCGTGCAGCGCGGCGGCCAGCGCCGCCGTGGCGGTACGCCGACGCAGTTCGCCGGCAGGCTGCTCGTACGCGGTGCGGATCCCGTCGCGCCAGTAGCGGGCGTAGTCGGACAGCAGCAGTCGCGGCCAGTCGGTGCCCCGGTCGGCCTCGGCGGCGGCCACGACGGCCCGTACCGTGGCGTCGTCGACGTGCGGCCAGGCCGCCCGACCGGTGTCGCCGATGTCGAACGTCTGCCGGGCCCGGCCCAACGCCGCTGTCCGCAGCTGCGGCGACATCTCCGCCCACCGGCGGACAAGCGGTCCGGGCCCGGACCCGGCCGCCGCTGTAGGCGACCCGGACTCAGCGGGCATGGTGATCAGCGGAGGCCAGCCGCGCCAGCGACGCGGCGTCGGTGGCGACGTGATCAGGGTCGTCGTCGACCACGAACTCCAGCAGGGCGTCAAAGTCGCGGCCGGCAGCGCGTAGCACCGCGAAGACGTCGGACCAGAGCCGGTCGCGGGCGGTCAGCGGCAGCCGCTCGTAGCGCGGCCACCAGGAGAAGACGTGCACCGCGTCGACCCAGGGCAGCACTTGGCGCAGGTCGGCGACGGCGGCGGCGTCGGGCAGGTCGAGCGGCGGCTGCCAGTACGTGCGTACCGCCGGATGATCGACCTCGGCGAGCAGCCGCAGCGTCGACGCGGCGGTGTCGGTCAACGTGCCCGAGTGGTACTCGAAGGCCAGGGTGACACCGACGTCGGCGGCCCGCTGCGCGGCGGCCCGGGTGGCGGTCACGACCGCGCGGCGCTGGTCGGCGCTGGCCTGCGCCGAGCCGAGGGCGCCGGCCCAGATCCGGACGCGGGGGGCGCCGAGCGCGACCGCGCTGGCGAGTACGGCCGGGAAGTCGTCGGCCGGGTCGGAGCCGACCCGGTGGTAGGAGCCGTACGAGGCGACCATGACGCCCCGGTCCCGGCCGGCGTCGCGCACGTCGGCGGCGGCCCGGATCTCCCCCGGCGGTACGTGCACGTCGGCTCCCCACTCGATGCGGTGCAGGCCGGCGCGGGCGGCGACGTCGAGTACGGCGAGCGCCGACTCCTGCCGCAGGGTGACCGAACACATGCCACTGTGGATCTTCGGGCTCGTCGCCGGCACGCGCCCTCCTCGCTGGGTCGGCAAGCGCTTTCCGCGAGACCCTAGAGCAGCGGTTCAGCCGAGCGCAACAGCCTCACCGGGTCAGCCCGAGTGTCACGGCCAACCCGGCCACGCCGGCAACCGGCTCGCCGCGACCAGGCCACCGAGGTGCAGTGCCGCCCGCGCCACCGTCAACCAGGTACACCATCCCGGTGCTCGGCCGGCAACCCGCGCCAGCCGGGCCACCGCACGGCCAGCCGCCGCAGGTGGCCACCACCCGCGGGCGGCGAGCCACTTGCCGAGCTCGACGAAAACCGGGGTGCCTCTGCGCTTGGCGATGCGGGCGGGGATCGGATGCGGGCCAGCTGACTCGGCATCGGCGTGTCGAGTCGATGGGGCGCAGTGGATCAACGTCGACGTCCGGGTGGGTGGCCGCCAGTGGACCACCGGCCCGGCCGCCCATAAAGGATCTTGCGGGAAGTTGTTGGCGGCCGGGCCACCTCGTGCTCTCACCTGTGTCAGATCCCACGACAAGGGAGAACACAGTGAACGATCGACTGGTACGACTCACGCTGGCCGCGCTGGTGGTGGCCACAAGCACCCTGGTCGGGGTGGCGGTGGCCGCTCCGGCGTCGGCGGTGCCCGGCCTGGTCTTCGTCAGCGGCGTCAGCGCCAACAACTCGACCAGCAGCAAGGAGGCACTCGCGGTCTGCCCGGCGGGCACCCGGATCCTCGGCGGCGGCGGCTTCATCAACGGTGGCGGGCGGCAGGTCGGGTTCACCCGGCTGCAGGCCCTCGGCAGCAGCGACCGGTTCGCCGCCGGGGCCGCCGAGAACGGCGGCTACGCCGGCAACTGGCAGGTGCACGCGTACGGCATCTGCGGCCAGGCCCCGGCCGGGCTGCAGTACGTCAGCTTCCAGACGGCCAGCAACTCCGACAGCTACAAGGCCGCGACGGCGACCTGCCCGGCCGGCAAGCAGCTGATCAGTGTCGGTGCCCGCACCCTGAACGGTGCCGGCAACGTGGTGATCGACGACCTGCGCCCGAACACGGCGCTGACCAGCGCCACGGTCACCGGCTACGAGGACGAGGCCGGTTACGCCGGCAGCTGGAGCCTGTGGTCGTACGGCGTCTGCGCCAACCCGCTGCCCGGACTGCAACTGGTCACCACGACCTCGGCGGTGAACTCCACCGACAAGGTGGTCGGTGCCTCGTGCCCGGCCGGCAAGCGGCTGCACGGCCTCGGTGCCGAGACCAACGGCGGGGTGGGCCAGGCCATCCACACCGGCGTCTACCCGGACGCCACGCTGACCAGCGCCGTCGACATCTCGCTGGAGGACCCGACCGGCATCCCCGGCAACTGGTACACCCGCGCGTACGCGATCTGCGCGACCTGACCTGACCGGTCACTGTCGATGATCACCGGTGCGGACGGCCCGTCGGGTCGGCCGCACCCTGTACGCCGCGGCTGATCCTGCACCGCCGCGCCGACGGGGCACACCGGATGCCGGCGAGCGCACCACCGTCGTCACTCGGGGAGATGGGCGACGGTCGCGGAGACGACGCGGGCGACGTACGCGTCGAGGTCCTCGCCGGCCCGGGGGTGCACGCTCCCCTCGACCAGCAGGGCGCTCAGCCCCTGGATCAGCGCCCACAGCCCGGTGTAGAACGCCTCCTCGGCGGCGGTGACCGGCTCGTCGCCGGGGCCGCGTACCGCGACGAGGACCGCGACCCGGACCCGGCCCAGTGCCTCGACGACCGCCGGGCGCTGACTGCACAGGTGGCCGGCCATCAACCGGAACACCTCAGGTCGCTCCTGGGCGAACCGGACGGCCTGCTGGGTCATGCCGACGAGCCGCTCCCGGGCGGTGTCGCCGGTGACGCCGTTGATGCGGTGTAGCAGGTCGTCGCAGCCGTGGCAGGCGAGCGCGGCGAGCAGGTCGTCCTTGTCGGCGTAGTGCCGGTAGGGGGCGTTCGGGGAGACGCCGGCGGCCCGCGCGACGGCCCGTAGCGAGAGCCGGTCGGCGCCGTCGGTCTCCAGCAGGTCGAGACCGGCGGCGAGCAGGGCGGCGGCCAAGTCTCCATGATGGTACGTGCTCCGACCCATGTTGACACTGTACACACAGTCGCGTATGTATACACCGCACACATTCGAAGAAAGGGACGTCATGACCGACCCCGCAGCACCACTGACCCTGGCCCACGGCCCCGCACTGCCCAACCGGATCGCCAAGGCCGCGATGGAGGAGTTCCTCGCCGGCGACCGCCACCTACCCGACGACCGCCTCGAACGCCTCTACCGTCGCTGGTCCGACGGCGGCGCCGGGCTCCTGATCACCGGGCACGTGATGATCGACCGACGCGCCATGGCCGACCCACGCGACGTCCTGCTGCAGGAGGGCACCCCGCTCGACGGCTTCCGACGCTGGGCGCACGCCGCGAAGGCCGGTGGCGCCCGAGCCTGGATGCAGATCAACCACCCCGGACGGCTGGTCCCCGGCTCGTCCGTCCGCACGTGGTCCGCCTCCGACGTCCCGATCGACGCCGGACGCTGGTCACGGCTCTACCCCCGCCCCACGCCCATGACCGAGGCACAGCTGACCGAGACCGTGGGGCGGTTCGCCACGTCCGCCGCCCTCGCCCGGGAAGCCGGCTTCGACGGCGTCGAGGTGCACGCCGCGCACGGCTACCTGCTCAGCCAGTTCCTCTCCCCGCTGACCAATCGCCGCACCGACGCCTGGGGCGGCAGCCTCGACAACCGGGCCCGCCTGCTGCTCGACGTCGTCGACGCCGTACGCACCGCCGTCGGCGACGACTTCACCGTCGCCGTCAAACTGAACACCGCCGACTTCCAGCGCGGCGGCTTCGCCGAGGACGACGCCCGTCAGGTGGTCGCGATGCTCGCCCGGCACCGGGTCGACCTGGTCGAACTCTCCGGCGGCTCAGTCGAGAGCCTGGCCGTCAACGGTCACCCCTCCGACGGCCGGACCCTGGCCCGTGAGGCGTACTTCCTGGAGGCCGCCGCCGGCATCCTGGCCGACGCCCCTGTGCCGATCATGCTCACCGGCGGCCTGCGGCGGCGCGCGGCCGTCGAGAAGGTCCTCGCCAGCGGTGCCGCCGTCGCCGGTGTCGGCGGCGCCCTCGCCGTCGACCCGTCGGCACCCCGGCGCTGGCTCGCCGGTCAGGACGCCGAGGTGGGCACCGTACGTGTTCAGTGGCGCGACAGGATCCTCGCCGCCGGTGCCGAACAGGCGCTGGTACGCCACCGCCTGGCGCAGTACGCCCACGGCACCGAGTCCCCGGCGTCGCGCGGGCCGCTGCGGACGCTCCTCGCCGACCAGCTGCAGCGACGCCGCCTCGCCCTCCCACCGCTCAACGGCACCACCGCCCTGCTGACCGGTGCGTCCAAGGGCCTGGGCGCGGCCCTGGCGGAGGAGCTGGCCACCCGGGGCGCCGACCTGGTGCTGGTCGCCCGGTCGGCCGCGGCCCTCGACGAGCTCGCCGCCACGCTGCGCACCGCCCACGGCGTACGGGTGCGGTCGGTGGCCGCCGACCTGGCGGCGTCCGACGGCGCCGGTCGCGTGATCGCCGCGTTGGACACCCCGATCGACCTGTTGATCAACAACGCCGGAGCCGGCCCCGCCGGACCGTTCCTGGCCAGCCCGTTCGACGCCGCCCGCGACGCCGTCGACCTCAACGTCCACGGCCTGCTCGCCCTGACCTATGCCGTCGGCACCGCCATGACCGCCCGTGGCACCGGCACCATCGTCAACGTCGGCTCCACAGCGGCCTTCCAGCCCATGCCCTACCAGGCCGTCTACGCGGCCACCAAGGCGTTCGTGCTCCACTTCACCGAGGCCCTCACCGAGGAGACGCGCGGCACCGGCGTCCGCGTCGTCGCCGCCCACCCGGGCGCCACCGCCACCTCGTTCTTCGATGGCACGACGGCTCAGGGCGCCCTTGCCGGCGCCATTCCGGCCCGACAGGTCGCCGCCCGCATCCTGGACGACCTGGCCCGGGGCCGCACCGTGTCCTACCCCGGTCGGGCTGCCGACCGTCCCTCCACCTGGGCCGCCCGCGTGCTGCCGCGCGGCGCGGTGACCCGCCTGACCGGCCGCTTGAACCGCTCGCTGGGCCTCGACTCGGTGCGTCAACTCGGATAGTCCACCACCCCCTCGTCGATGACCATCGATGAAAATCGTGGCATCGTCGAGGAGGCCGGTTCGGACGGCCCACGTACCGACGAAAGGTGACCGCCGCAGTGACCGAAGAGCCCCCTGTCAGTACGCGCACCTTCGGTAACCCGATCGTCGCCGGCTTCCACCCCGACCCGAGCATCTGCCGGGTCGGCGACGACTACTACCTGGTCTGTTCGAGCTTCGAGTACTTCCCGGGCGTACCGATCTTCCACAGCCGGGACCTGGTCGACTGGCGACAGATCGGCAACGTGCTCGACCGTCCCGACCAGCTGCGGCTGCCGGCCGACACGCACGCCTCCGGCGGCGTGTTCGCGCCGACCATCCGGCACCACGACGGCCGGTTCTGGATGGTCACCACCAACGTGAGCATCGGCCGCCACCTGCTCGTCACCGCGACCGACCCGGCCGGGCCATGGTCGGATCCGGTCCATTTCGACCTGCCCCACGTCGACCCGTCGCTGGCCTGGGACGACAACGGCGACTGCTGGCTGACCGTCTCCGGGGTGCAGTCGTACCGCATCGACCCGACGACCGGCGCGGTCCTGGAGGGTCCGGTGGCGATGTGGTCGGGCAGCGGCGGCCAGTACCCGGAGGCGCCGCACCTGTACCGGATCGACGGCTGGTGGTATCTCCTGGTCTCGGAGGGCGGCACGCACACCGGACACGCCGTCTCGATCGCCCGGTCCCGCGACATCCGGGGGCCGTTCGCGCCAGGCCCGGACAACCCGTTCCTCACCCACCGGGGCACCGACCGCACCGTGCAGGCCACCGGCCACGCCGACCTGGTCCAGTCCGCCGACGGCAGCTGGTGGATGGTCCTGCTCGGTATCCGCGCCAAGGGCCAGTGGCCGCCGTACCACGTGCTCGGCCGGGAAACCTTCCTGGCACCGGTACGGTGGGTCGAGGGCTGGCCCGTCGTCGACCCGGTCGAGGAGACCATGGTGGCCCCCGCCGGCACCGCGCCGGCCCTGGCCGCCCCCGTCGAGCAGGGCGGCTACCGCGACGACTTCGACGACACCCGGTTGGCGCACTGCTGGGTGTCGCTGCGGGAGCGCCCGCCCACCTGCTGGTCACTGACCGAACGCCCGGGCTGGCTCACCCTGCACGCCGCCGGCACGACACTGGACCGCAGCGGCGCCACCGTCGTGGCGTACCGGCAGCGGCACCACGACTGCCGGGTGAGTGTCCGGCTCGACCCCGGCACCAGCCGGGCCGGTCTGACCTTGCGCATCGACGAGGCCCACCACTACGACCTGGAGGTCGGTGACGGGGTGGCGCGCGTCGTCGGCCGGGTCGGACCGTTCCGCCAGACGTTCGGCGAACATCCGGTCCCCGCCGGTGACGTCACCCTGACGATCGCCACCAGGACCCGCCACCTGCTGCCTCCGACGGTGACGTCGGCGGCCGAGGCGGCGGCACCGGGTGCCCCGTTCGGGGTCCGGCCGGCCGGCAGTGACATGGTCAGCTTCGAGATCGCCGGTGACGCCGGCCCGGTGGTACTCGCCGAACTCGACGGGCGGTACCTGTCCACCGAGGTCGCCGCCGGGTTCACCGGACGGGTCGTCGGCATGTACGTCACCGCCGGCAGTGCCGCGTTCGACTGGTTCGACTACCGGCCGGAGGACAGTTCACCGACCCTCAACTGAGCGGTTCCGACACCACCGCGCCCACGATGGCGCCGACCCGGATTCGACGACACTCGGGCGCCACGCGAGACGCCACGCCTTGTGGTCCCGATTCTGGTCACTTGAATCCATCCTCTCGACGCCAGGCGCGCTCGACGACATCCGGAAAAGGTGTGGGAGACATCGAGGACGGGCGCTACCAGACGCTCGCCGACGCGCGCCGCGATCGAGGCCCGGCGCCGCGACGAGCGGGAAGACTCGTCACCTTGCGGTCGCCGGTCAGGGGTGCCGGTTCGACCGCCTGGTCGCGGCACCTCGGGCAGAAACAGAGGCACCCCGCTTCGGGGTGCCTCTGATGAAGTGGGCGATACTGGGATCGAACCAGTGACCTCTTCGGTGTGAAGGCTGTTACTGCTTGACGTCCCGTTCGGGCGGTTGTCGATCCTTGCCGCCCCCTTTGCTTCCCGCGTCACCGCGTCATGTCGTTTGTCAACGGTTGTCGTTGATGTTGCTGACTTTTCGCTGACGACCCGACCCGGCCGACCGCCCTCGCCCCTTATGCCCCCTCACTCGATCCGTTGGCAACGACGTCAACGACGACCACCGTCACGTTGTCGTGACCCCCGTGGTCGAGAGCAAGCGTGACCAAGTCATCCGCAACGATTTCCGTGGGTGCAGGCGAACACAACGCTTCGCCTATCGACTCGTGGGGAACGTAGGAACTGAGTCCGTCCGAGCAGAGCAAGATGCGGTCATCCACCTGCAGATCAATGGGCGTAAGGTCAGCCGATCGCCCTTCCGTGCGCCCATCAATGAAGCGGGTAATTCGCTCCGGGAGCATCGGGACCAGGTGAGCACCTGACACCAAGTTGCCGTAGACGTGATCCTCGGTCATTCGGGTTAGCTCACGCCGCAAGCCGGAGCGTCGCAACAGGTACGCACGCGAGTCACCGAGGTTAACCAGAACCGCATTGCACCCAGAATGCAGCAACCCAACCAGAGTGGTGCCCATCCCTGCGACCTCAGGAGCGTTCCGCACCGCTCGCCGCACTGCCAGACCAGCAGCTTCGACCGCTTGGCCGGCAGCGTCCGCCAGGTTCGCCGGTGAAACCGAACGGTCGTACGAGGAGAACGCCTCCATCGCGGTCGCGCTAGCCAAGTCGCCCGCTACATGACCACCGAGACCATCGGCTACGGCGTAGAGCCAGTCACCGACATAGAAGGAATCCTCGTTGCGCGACCGGACGTATCCGACATGCGTCCGACCGGCCGCCCGGCATGCAACGGTCGCACCCGTCATGCGTGCACCTCACTGTCAGATTCATCCGGCCAGGGAACCTGCGCACCAGCGTCCCGACGAAGCACATGCACGGTCTCCACCCGATCGCTTGCTACGACATACTCCGTTACTTCGACCGGCTTGCCGTCAGATCCTGATGTCCCAACCCGGACAATCTCCAAGACAGGCAGGCTGGTCGGAATCTCCAATAGCCCGGCCTCATCCTTTCGAGGCATTCGGGCACGATGGATCTCCATCCATTGAATCGGCCAATGGCCAGCCTTCTCAATGTGATAGAGCCATTCACCAGCGGCCGGGTTTGCGTCGAGACCAGATACGATATCTGCCACCCGTGGGTGAATCCAGGACGTATTGATCTGAAACGGTGCTTCCGACGCGGGTCCCGTCACTCGGAATCGGCGCAACACCCGCGACCCCGGTTCAACCCCGAGAAGTTTGGCCAGTCGCGGGTTATCCAACCGGGCCGGTTCGTTTACAGCCTCGCCGTGACGAACCCAGACCTCCTGACTGCTCGCGGATGGGAACGAGTAGCCGGTGGATTGCTCGTTGCGCTTGACGAGGTCCCCGCGCGGTCGCCGGGGTCGCATCGTGCCGTGGCGTACCGCGATGCCTCGGCCCTGCACCGCCCACACATAGCCCTCCGTCTCTAGGGCTGCGATCGCCCGCCCCACCGTGTCGCGGTTGGCTCCGTACTCCACCGCGAAGTCATCTAGGCGGGGCAGCCGGGCACCGGGTTCCCACTCCCCAGCCTCGATCCGTTCGCGAATTTTTTCCGCTATGTCTAGATAGCGCGAGTGCACGGGCAAGGTCAACACCCTCCTACAGGATTGTCCCAAGACAACTCTTGACATCGTGACGCGATTGTCCCCAGACTATCCACAGCGATTGTCCCAAGACAATCTCGGTCGGTGGCCCTGCAGGGAAGGCGGCACCTAGCGGTGACGCGCGCCCGCATCCACCGAGACCAGTGGCTCATTGACAACTGCAGATGGCCGTCGCCTCCGCTGGTAAGGCGACCGTGCGCGGGGCCAAAGGTGCCCGCGTGACCAGGCATCTCGCCTGGTTTCGATCTCCCCACACCGGGTGTGGCCGCGTTACAGAGGGCGCGGCCACACCCGGTGTCCCCAGGATTCCCAACCTGCCTACCTGACCTGTAGCGAGGTGAGCCGCATGACGTCGATCGCGTCGTCTGTTCGTGTTTCGTCCCGGAAGTCCGCTGTGTGGCGTACCTGCGGCCGCTGCGGAGCGCTTTCGCCGCTGGCTCCCGATGAGTCGACGTGTCGTGGCTGTTCGGGTGCTACCCGCCGCCGGCTGCGTCGCTGACCTTGAGAGGAATGTCGACCGTTCATGTCTCACGACCTGTCTGACCGCGCCGACCCGTCCCCGGAGGACCTGGCCGCGATCGAAGCCGAGTGGCCGCTGATCGCGGCTGAGCTTGACCTGGTGGACGCTGAGATTGCCGCGCTTGCCGCTGGTGGTGGCCCGTCCGTCTTGGACCGCCGCCGGTTGCGGCGTGCCGAGTCGCGGGTGATGCGTGTGGCCGCCGCTCTGGGTGTCGCTGCGGTGATGCCGGTGCGGTTGGCCGCGTGATGGCTCTGCCCCGTTCCCGACGCCGGGGACGGTCCTCATACATGCCCCAGGGGCGCAACCGCCTCGGCCTGGAAACCGTGGTTGCGCCCCTGGTCCGAACACGGACTTGGAGGTCCGCTCGAATGTTCAACCGTACCCGGTACGACCGCAACGCGTGTACCTGCAACAACACCGGCCGGTGCGGGCTGTGCCCGTCGATCGCGGTGACCGCGACCAGGGAAGCCCAGCTGCCGGCCGGAAGCCCCGGCCAGCGGGCGGCGGACCGGATCGCCCGCCGGGCGGGACAGGCGGCCGGCAATGACTGACGCCCCGACGGCCACCCGGATTCCCCGCCGCGCGGTCATGGCCGCGCTGCTGCTGACCGGCGCACCGAACACCATCCGCGACCTGGGCGACGGGAAGCTCAGCGTCGACTTCGACACGATCGCCGACCTTCGGGCCTGGCTGACCGCCGCTGGCCTGGACACCCCCGGCCAGCCGATCGAACACCAGGGCACCCTCACCGACGGCCGGCCCTACCGGTCGCTGGCCGCCTGGCCGACCTGGCACGGCTGGAAGATCTCCGCCCACGCAATGGAGCACCCCACCACCACCCCACTCGACACCGACACCACGACCGCCCTGACCGCCCTCGCGGGGGTGACCAGCTGATGACCGGCGTCTACGAGATCGAGATCGAAGCCGGCCAGGAGTGGTTCTTCACCGACGGCACCGTGCCCGTCCCGGCCGGCACCACCCCGGAGCAGATCCGCGACCAGGTCGCCGCCGACCTGGCGGCCGAAGCCGGCATCACCGGCGCCTACACCGTCACCCACTGGCGACTCACCCCGGTGAGGAGGAACACCCGATGACCGCACCACCGAGCGTCTACCCGCCCGCCGTGGCCGACCTGATGCCGGCCGCACGAGACCTGGCCGCCCGACTCGGCGCGCTGCCCTCCCAGAACCGCATCAAGACCGAACTGCGCGTGGGTCACCGCAAGGCAGGCGTGATCCTGGACAGCCTTCGCGCCGACCTCGCCCCACCCACCGCCGACCCGGCACCACCGGCCGCCGACACCACCGGCGACCACGCAGGACCGGACCCGGACGCCATACCCACTGTCGGCATCACCCCGACGCCGCCGACGCTCGCCACCGACACCCCGCCGCCGCCGTCTCCGCTGGCCACGGTTGCCGCAGAACCAGTTCCGGAGATCACCCCGGCGGCGGCTGACGCCGGTCGGCGTCGCCGCCGACCGGCCCCCGGCCGGGTGTGGGCCTACGTCGGTGTCGCCCTCGGCGGGGTGGTGTCGATCGCGGCGAACGTGGCACACACCTACCTTCCGAAACCGCCGCCCGGCGCGCCGGACGGCTGGACGGCCCCGGTCGACTGGTCCCCGTCGCCGCTCGCCATCGCGATCAGCGTGTTCTGGCCCATCGCCCTGTTCGTCGCGGTCGAGATCCTGACCCGCATCGCCTGGGGCGACGGCTTCTGGTGGTTCTTCGCCCGCGTCGTCGGTGTGCTGCCGGTCGCCCTGGTCGCCGCCGTCGTGTCCTACCGGCACCTGTCCGGACTACTCGCCCACTTCGGCGAAGACCCGATGACCGTCGCCATCGGCCCCCTCGCGGTCGACGGACTCATGGTCATGGCGTCCGCCGCCCTCATGGTCACCAGCCGCAAGGAGACCACCCGATGACCCCGTGTCCCGGATGCGGCCGGCCGACCCGACCCGCACCACCACCGACCGGCGGCCGGCCGTGGGGTGACCGGCCCGCCCCGGTACACGCCGACGACGACACCCCCGCCTGCACCTGACCCCGCCCGGCGGCACAGCCCAACGGCCTAGGAACCAGTGCTGTGCCGCCGGCCCCAACCCCGATCAGCCCGAAGACCTCTCGGGAGGAATCCCCATGTTCTCAAACACCGACACCGCCGGCAGGCTGGCCCTGGTCGCCGCCGTGTACGTCGCCCTCTACACGGCACATCAGGTCGCCGACCACTGGATTCAGACGCAGCACCAGGCCGACACGAAGGGCCTGCCCGGCTGGCGCGGCCGCGCCGCGTGTGCCGCGCACGTCGCAACCTACCTCGCAACCGGATGGGCCGCGCTGGCGCTGCTCGCCGCCGCGACCGGGTGGCGGCCCGACCCGGTGGCGCTGCTGGCCGGCACCGCCGTCAACGGCCTGACCCACTACCTCGCCGACCGGCGCACCCCACTGCGTCGCGTCGCCGAGTGGTGCGGGTCTGGTGACTTCTACCGACTCGGCGCGCCCCGTCCCGACCGCGACGACAACCCCTCACTTGGGACCGGCGCGTACGCGCTCGACCAGTCGTGGCATGTCGGGTTCCTGTTCCTGTCCGCCCTGGTCATCGCCGCCTGACGGTGCCCGCGTCGACCCGGCCCCGGTCGGGTCGGCAAGGGGACCGGCAGAGCGCCGGCAGGAATGGAGAGACCTGAGATGACCACGCCGATGACCGCCGACGAGCACTACCGGACCGCCGTCGACCTACTCAACCAGGCGCACATGCTCACCCCGAGCCGGCCGGACGCTGCGGCGGGCGGGTTCAGGACGGCCACCGTCGAACGCGGCGGCTGGTACGGGCTGAACGCCCCGGCCAACGCTGACCGGCTGATCGCCGCCGCGCACGTTCACGCGCTGCTGGCCGGTGTCCGCAGCTGACGGTGCCCACGTCGACCCGGCCCCGGTCGGGTCGGCAAGGGGACCGGCAGAGCGCCGGCCACCGGAAGGAGCACCGCCGTGAACCTGCAAGCCAAGCCCGCCGGATGCAAGTGCAGCTGCGCCCACCGGGGCGGTAAGTGCTGGACGTGTGGCTGCGCCTGCCCGCCGCGTGACCCCCGCCAGTGCCCGTGCTGCGGCGTGCGGGACTGACCCGCCCGGTCTGCCCTGGTCAACCACACCTGCAAGGAGCAGTGACCCCCGTATGAGCAAGGCCAAGGACAAGAAGCCGAAGGACAAGCCCGGCAAGGGCGGGAAGGTCCGCGACAACGGCGTCTTCATCGCCTCCACCACCGGCCAGTACGCGCAGACCTGGTCCGACGGGATGCGCCAGCAGCGCTGACGGTGCCCGCGTCGACCCGGCCCCCGGTGGCCGGGTCGGCAAGGGGACCGGCAGAGCGCCGGCAGCGAGAGGGGGAAGGCCGTGAGCAGCAAGGACGACAGGAAGGCCGCGATCCAGCGGCACCGGGACGCCCGCGCCGAGCTGGAGCGGGTCAGCAGCACGAGCAAAGACGTGACGCCGGAGATCGTCGAGGCGAACAGCCGGGTGATCGAGGCCGAACAGTCCGTCCCCTGGTGGCGTCGCTGACGGTGCCTACGGCGGCCCGCCCCTGTACGGGCCGCCGGTGGGACCGGCAGAGCGCCGGGCGAAGGAGGAACCGAGATGGCCGACAACTCCACCGAGCGGCGGATGCTCCGGGAACAGGCCAAGGCGGCCGGCATCACCGTGCCGGCCGGGGCGAGCAACGACGAGATCCGCCAGCTGATCGCGCCGGTCCGCCGTCGCACGTACGAGGTCCTGCGCGAGGGCGGCCGGACGCAGCGGCAGAACTGACCAGCACAAGCCGGCACCGCCGGTTGTCGGATCCCGGCGGCACAGCCCATGGCCTGGAAAACCGTGCTGTGCCGCCGGCCCCTTCCACCAACCATCTGATGGAGGAACCCTCATCATGACGTCCCCGAACGATGACCGTTTCGACTGGTCGGCGGCGGAAGCCGATCTGACTACCCCCGCCGCCGGTGGCGGGCCGGGTGCTGAGGTTGTGGACCTGGACGCGGTCCGGGACCGGCGTAGCCCCCGTGCCGGGTCGGATGGCACGCACTTCGATGTGGTGCTGGACGAGTCGCCGCAACCGGGCGGCACCCTGGTCGACCCGCCGCCGGTGTCGGCCGGGCCGGACGGTCGCCGGCCGATCATCCCGGCCCAGCTGGCGAACTGGGTCAACATCCGCGCCACGGTGCGCGACGCGGCCGGTCTGGTCGCCTACCGGGCCGGTTACCACGCGGTCCGGTCCCCCCGGTACGCCGTGCTGGCCGCGTTCTGGGCGTCGGTCGGCGCGGCCCGTCTCGCCGGCCGGCACATCCGGTGGTGGTGGCTGGCGGAGCAGACCGGGCTACGGCAGCGCGCCGCCGACGCCGGGGACTGGCATGCGTGGCAGAAGCTGCACCGGGAGGTGAAGGCCACCCGCGCGTGGCGTGGCCTGGTCCTGGTCGTCGAAGCGGTCACGGTCGGCGTGGCCGGACCGCTGCTGTGGGCCGCCGCCCCGTGGTGGGCGACCGCCGCTGTCGGCGGCTGCGCGGTCGCCTGGCTGGCCCGGATCGGACGGCCGGCGGACCGGCCGATCATCACCCCGGCCACCGTGTCGGGCCGGTTCCGGCGGGTCAACCCGGACATCATCCTGCGCGCCTACTACGCCGCCGGCCTCGGCCACCCCGACAAGGCGCATCAGCAGATCGGGTTCGGGTCGACGATGGCCCGTGACCCGTCCGGCACCGGCTCTCAGGTGTCGATCGACCTGCCGTACGGCAAGACGTTCGACGACGCGGTGAAGGCACGCGGTGCGATCGCGTCCGGCCTGGACGTCGCCGTGTCGCAGGTGTTCATCACCCGCGACCCGTCCTCGCACCGGCGCCACACGTTGTGGGTGGCCGACCGGGACCCCCTCGCCCAAGGTGCCGGCCGGACGCCGCTGCTGCGGTGCAAGGCCACCGACATCTGGCAGCCGGCCGCGTTCGGCCTCGACGAACGCGGCGGCAAGGTCACCGTCGACCTGATGTGGAACAGCGTGCTGATCGGCGCGCAACCGAGGCAGGGCAAGACGTTCGCCGCCCGGCTGCTGGCCCTCTACGCCGCCCTGGACCCGTACGTGAAGCTGACCGTCCTCGACGGTGGCGGCAAACCCGACTGGCGCAAGTTCGCCCTGGTCGCCGACCGGTACGCGTTCGGGTTGGCGATGACCCGCGACGGCGACCCGGCGGAGATCGTCGTGGAAGCGCTGCGGGAGATCAAAGCCGACGTGCAGGACCGCTACGAGCGGCTGTCGAAGCTGCCCGTCGACATCTGCCCCGAGGGCAAGCTGACCCGTGAGATCGCCCGCGACCCCAAGTACCGGATGCCGGTGCGGATGGTCGTGCTCGACGAGTTTCAGGAGTACTTCGACCTCGGCGAGGTGTCGAAGGAGATCGCGGGTCTGCTGGTCTACCTGGTCAAGGTCGCCCCGGCCGCCGGGGTCATCTTCGTCGACGCCACCCAACGCCCGTCCGGGGTCGGTGCCGGTCAGGTGGCCCAGCAGTTCATCAGCTTCCGCGACAACCACCAGGTCCGGTTCAGTCTGCGTACCGGGTCGTGGCAGGTGTCCGACCTCGTCCTTGGGGCCGGGGCGAACTCCGAGGGCTACGACTCCTCGACGCTGCTGCCCTCCTACAAGGGCGTCGGCATCCTGCGCGGCGCGTCCGACGCCACCCCCACCGTGCGGACCTACCTCGCTGACGCAGACGACGCCGAGAAGATCCTGACCGCCGCCCGGAAGCTACGCGAGGCGGCCGGGACGCTGTCCGGGATGGCCGCCGGGGAAGACGTCACCCGCCTCACGCGGGACGTCCTCGCCGACGTCCGCGCGGTGATCGAACCCGGCGAGACCGGGGCGCAGTGGGAAGAGATCGCCGCCCGCCTCGCCGCCCGTGTCCCCGAGGCGTACGCCGACACCACCGCCGAAGCGATCTCCGCTCAGGTCCGGGCGTTCGGTGTACGCAGCGTAGACGTCAAGCGGTCCGGTAAGGCACTCAAGGGAGCCAAAGCCGACGACATCGACGCCGCGATCGCCCGTCGTAAGGCTGCCTGACCGGTCGCGGCCCGCCCGCGACCGGTCGCGGCAACGCGACTCGACCCGCGACCGGCCTGGTCAGCGCATACGGCCACCGGTCGCGGGTCGCCCCCACCAGCCCTGATACCCGAAAACCCGCCCCGGAGGCTGCCCGGTGCCCACCCTCGCCGCGACCGCGACCACCACCACCATCCACATCGGCCTACTCGTGCTGACCCTCGCCGCCGTCACCGTCGGTTACGGGCTGCTGTGCTGGCTCTACCCGTTCGGGCACTGCCGCCGCTGCCACGGCACCGGCCGCCGCCCCTCACCCCTCGGCCGGCACTTCCGGCTCTGCCGCCGCTGCGACGGCGACGGCCGCACCATCCGACCCGGCCGCCGCGTCCTCAACTACCTCCGCGCTCTCCACGACAAGGGAACCCGATGACCACGACCAGCAACACACCACCACCGCAGACGTCGACCTGCCGGCACTGCGCCGCCACGATCACCCGCCAGAACGTCGCCGCGCAGTGGCGCGACGCCACCATGTCCGGCGGCTGCCCGGCCGCTTTCTGGCACCAGCCCGTGAAGGTGGCCCGGTGAAGCGCCGGGCAACGCCGCACACCGACTGGTGCGCCCGCGACCACCGGTGCAACCTCGCCGAGCACCGCGCCCCGTCGCTGACGATCCACCTCGACGGCGGTGGCGTCGCGGTCCTGACCCGCGTCAAGTCCGCCAGCGGCCGGGAACACGCCGACGTCACGCTGAGCGTGCCCCTCGCGGACAGCAACCCCGCCGCCCGGCGGCAGCTGGCCGGGCTGCTCGCCGACACCCGCACCATGGTCGGCCGCGCCGCCGCGCTGGCCCGGCCCCACCCGAGGCACGCCGCGTCGACGAAGGGCTGACCGATGCTGACGATCACCGACCTGTTCTGCGGTGCCGGTGGCTCCAGCTCCGGCGCGGTCCAGGTTCCCGGTGTGCGTGTGCGTATGGCCGCCAACCACTGGCGGCTGGCCGTCGACACGCACAACACCAACCATCCCGACGCCGACCACGACTGCGCCGACATCTCCCAGACCGACCCGCGCCGCTACCCGGCCACCGACATCCTGTGGGCCTCCCCGGAGTGCACCAACCACTCCCAGGCCAGAGGCGCACGCCGCGCCGACCGGCAACCCGACCTGTTCGACCCCGGGTTGCCCGACGACGCCGCCGAACGGTCACGGGCGACCATGTGGGACGTCTGCCGGTTCGTCGAGGCGATGAAGCTCCGGGGCAGGCCGTACCGGGCGTTCGTCGTCGAGAACGTCGTCGACGTCCGGCAGTGGATGTACTACGACGCCTGGGTCACCGCGCTACGCCACGCCGGCTACTGCCTGCACTTCGTCTACCTCAACTCGATGTTCGCCCAGGCCATGGGCGACGGTGCACCCCAGTCCCGCAACCGCTGGTACGGCCTCGGACACCTGGACGGTGACCGCTGCCCCGACCTTGACCGGTGGACCCGCCCCCAGGCGTGGTGTCCCCACTGTGACCGCACCGTCCGCGCGGTGCAGGCGTGGAAACGCCCGGACTCGCCGTGGGGCTGCTACCGGCAGCAGTACGTCTACCGCTGCCCGACCCCCCGCTGCCACACCGAACTACACCCGAGGGTGCTGCCGGCCGCCGCCGCGATCGACTGGACACTGCCCGGTGAACGCATCGGCGACCGGACGCGGCCCCTCGCCGCGAAGACCGTCGCCCGCATCGAAGCCGGCCTGAAACGGTACGCGACGCCGCCGTTCCTCACCCTGTTGCGCTCCGACCGGCCCCGGACCGTCGCCGTTGACCAGCCGCTGGCGACCATCGTCGCCGACGGGTCGAACCACGCCATGGTCGGCGCCACCGGAGACGCCGAAGCCCTGGTCGTGCCGATGCGGGCCAACAACACCGCCAAACCCGCCGCCGTCGCGCCGCTGGACACCGTCACCGCCGCCGGCAACCATCACGCCCTCGTCATGCGGAACATGACCGCACGCGGCGACCAGGGCCAGATGTCCACCCCCACCACCGAGCCGCTACGCACGCAGACCGCGTCGTCGGTGCAGTCCCTGATCCGCTTCGATCACCTGTTGGTGCCCTACTACAGCAACGGCGCGGCCCGACCCGTGAATCAGCCCGCCGGCACCATCACCACCGTCGACCGCAACGCCCTCGTCAGCGCCGAGATCACCGTCGACGACTGCACCTTCCGGATGCTCGAACCCCACGAGATCCAGGCCGCCATGGCGTTCGACACCAGCTACCAGGTCCTCGGCAACAAACGCGAACGCGTCCGGCAACTCGGCAACGCCGTCACCCCACCCGCCGCCCGCGACCTCATCGCCGCCCTGGTCGAGTCCATCACCGGCGAACACCTCGACCCCACCCCGACCCGTCTGTGACACCCGTTTGGAGATCCCTGATGACCACCACGACCACGACCAGCAGCGGCCGGCCGATCCCGGCCGGCATGGCCCGCCAGGGCGGCGGCGGCTGGTCGGTCTGCACCATCGGCGCGTTCCGGCCCGGTGTGACCGTCCACCGGATCGTCACCGCGCTGGTCGAGATCCCGATCGGTGACACGAACCCCGTCACAGGGGAGCCGGCCACCACGAAACGCGCCCGGCTGTGTCCGGCCTGCCTCACCGACAACAACTGCGGCGACGAACCCGCCACCCGCGCGACCGTGTTCCCCCAGGTCACCATCTCCTGGGCCGCCCACCGCGACGCTGTCCTCTGCCCCGTCTGCTGGCCCGAGGACGACCACGACGACCAGGGCGACGGCGATGCCAGCACCGGCGGTTGAACTCCTGGCCGCTGCCCGGCGGGCCGGGGTCGTCATCGACCGCGACCCCGCCGGGCGGCTGGTCATCGACGGCCCGGATGGCGCCGGACACCTGGTCGCCGGGCTCCGCAGACGCGGTGACGTGGTTGCCCACGTCATCGACGTGTGGACCGGCGTCGCGTCGCTGCTCGACTGGCGACACGCCACCGTCCTCGACCCGCCCCGGCCCTGCCGGCTCTGCCGACAGCCCGCCATGCTGGCCGACCCCTACGACCGGCAGCCCTGCCACAAAACGTGCGCCGAAACCGCGATCACCCCACCCGCCGCCGACACCCACCAGCCCGCCACCGCCGCCACCACCGGCCCGCCCGGTCGGCCGCTTGCCGGCTGCGGACACCCGACCGCCGCCGGCCGGCACGACCGGTGCCGCCGCTGCGGCAACCTCCTCGCCGACCGGATGCGCGACTACGGCACATGCGACGGCTGCGACCACACCCGGCCAGCCCCCTACTGCGGACACTGCCCACCCACCGCCGGCCACCACGACCAGGCCGACCTGTTCCGGCGGGCCGCCTGATGCCCGCCGGCATGGTCCGGCCCCGCGCGTCACAGTCCCCGACCCTCACCCCGGCCGCCGTGGCCGCCTACGAAGCCGCCGGCTGGACCGTCACCGCCGGCCGGGTCGGCACCGGACAAGTCGTCGGCGCCTGCACCGCCTGCCACGCACCCACCGTCCGCTACGGCCCACACGGACGGACGCTGTGCCACGCCTGCCGCAACCCCACACCCGCCGCCGCAGCCGGTGCCTCGGCCCCGGCCGCCGCGCCGACCCGTGAGGAGACGCCCATGCCCGAGCTGCTCGCCGCCGCGCTCGACCACGCCGCACGCGGCTGGCACGTCTTCCCCCTGCGACCCGACAGCAAACTGCCCGCGTTCCCCGACCACGACACCGACCGCTGCGACCACACCGACCCGCGCTGCCGGGCAGCCGGCCGGCACGTCACCTGGCAGGAACGCGCCACCACCGACCCCGGCCGCATCCGCCGCGCCTGGACACAACGCCCCTACGGCGTCGGCGTCGCCTGTGGGCCTTCCGGCCTGGTCGTCATCGACTGCGACACCCGCAAACCCGACCAGACCCCACCCGACCAATGGGGGCCGGACACCACCGGGCTCGACGTGCTCACCGCCCTCGCCGACCAGCACGGCGGCGGCATAGAGCCCACCTACGCCGTGTCGACCGGGCGCGGCGGTACCCACCTGTACTACCAACACCCGGCCGGCCCCGCGTTGCGGAACACCAGCGGCGGCCTCGGTTGGCTGGTCGACACCCGCGCCAACGGCGGCTACGTCGTCGCCGCCGGCTCCACCGCCGCCGGCCGCCCCTACCAGGTCCTCGTGGACTGCGACCCCGCCCCACTACCCGACTGGCTCACCCGCCTACTCCGACCCGTGCCGCTGCCGCCACAGCAACCCGTCGCTGTCGACCTCGGCAGCGGCCGACGCGCCGCCTACCTCACCGCCGCCATCCGCAACCAGATCGACCACCTCACCGCCGCACCCGAAGGACAACGCAACCACGCCCTCTACCTGTCCGCCGTCGCCCTCGGCCAACTCGTCGCCGGAGGCGCACTCACCGACAGCGACGTACGCGCCGCACTCGAACCCGCCGCCCGATCCCTACCCGGCCGCACACCACTCACCGACCGAGAAATCGCCCGCACCATCACCTCCGGCCTACGCGCCGGAGCACACCGACCCCGCACCGTCGCCGCCTAACCAACCCCACCCCGTCGAGAACGGAGGACCACGTATGACCACGACCCGGCTCCAAGTCGGTTCCGGACCCGACACCATCCGCGTACTCAAAACCGCGCTGGTCGACGGGCTGCTGCCCGACACCTACGTGTCCGCCGGGTCCCTCGTCCACATGGAAGCCGTCTCCGGCGGCATCACCACCGCCGCCGACGACGACTCACCCCTCCCCGTCACCGCCAGCACCCTCACACCCGCCAGCCTCGCCGCCGCCCTCGCCGAACACGCCTACGTCTACCGACTCAAAACCCGCAAAGACGCCGGAGGAAACCCCGAACCCTACGAAGAAGAGACCACCCCGCCCCGAGACATCCTCGGTAGCGTCCTCGCCGGCAAGACCTGGCCCGGCGTCCCACCACTACGCGGCATCATCGGCGCACCCGTCCTACGACGTGACGGCACCCTCCTTCAGCAACCCGGCTACGACCCCGCCACCGGCCTCTACCTCGCCGCGAAAGTCACCCTGCCGCCCGTGCCCGACCACCCCACCGCCGACCAAGTCGCCGACGCCCGCCGATTCCTCCTCGGCGCGTTCCTCCGAGACTTCCCCTGGTCATCGGCAGCCGACCGCGCCAACTACGTAGCCCTACTCGCTACCCCGATCCTGCGGCACTTCACCAGGTCGTTAACGCCGTTCGCCCTCATCGACGCCACCATGCCCTCATCCGGCAAGACGATCCTCACCGCCGGCCCCGGCATGCTCTACGGCCAGCGCATCATGCCGTGGGCCTACTCCGACGAGGAGTTGCGCAAGTCCATCACCGCCGTACTCGCCGAACAGGTCGGCGTCGTGATCTGGGACAACCTCGCCGAAGGCACCGTCATCGACTCCGCCGTACTCGCCCAACTCGTCACCACCGGCGTCTGGTCCGACCGGCAGCTAGGCGCGTCCCGCAACATCGCCACCGTCAACGACCGGCTATGGATGGCCACCGGCAACAACCTGCAAGTCGGCGGAGACATGGCATCCCGCACCGTCCGCGTGCACCTCGACCCCGACATGCCCCAACCCGAACTCCGCGACCAGTCCGGATTCGGCATCCCCCACCTCGACCAGTGGATCACCGCACCCGCCAACCAACTCACCGTCCTCTGGCACCTCCTGGTCCTCGTCCTCGACTGGACAAGCCAGGGAGCACCCCGGATCACCGGCGTCACCATGCGCCAGTTCACCCCCTGGGCACAGTCCCTCGGCGGGTTCCTCCACCACCACGGCATCGACGGCTTCCTCACCAACGCCAGCGAAGTCCGGGGCATCGACGAAGACGAAACGCGCTGGCGCGCGTTCCTCACCTGCTGGCACGACCGCCACGGCGGCCGGCCCATGACCGCCGCCGAACTGCGCCGCGACGCCGAACCCGACACCGCCGCCGGGGAAACCATCGACAACTGGGACGGCCAATTCATCACCACCAGCAGCGGACGCCTCCCCAACCCCCTGCAACTCGGCCGACTCCTCACCGGACAAGCCGGCCGCTGGCGCGGCCACCACGTCATCCGCGCCGGCCGCAGCGACCGGGGAGACCGCGCCGTGTTCTGGGTCGAACACCACCAGCCCTAGCCGCCAGCCCTGGAAGACCCGCTGAAACATCTCCGCATCTCCGCATCTCCGCATCTCCGCGAAAACAGGCACCCACCAGCGGAAACACCCTGCGGAGAACACCACCACCAACCACCGTCGATCTCCGCATCTCCGCAACCAACTGCGGAGATGAACCCCCCACTGCGGAGATCCCACCCCACCAACTGGGGAGATCTCCGCACCCGTTTCCCCAGCTCACAGCCATGTTTGCGGAGATGCGGAGATGCGGAGATGTTTCAGCCCTCCTGAACCAGAACGCCCGTGCGCCACCGCCACCCGACTCCTCAGCGAATCCAGCGCTACCCCTGGAAGGAACACGACCCCATGACCGTGCTCCCGTTCCGCGCACCCCGCCAACCGGTCACCCCCGCCGAACCCCACCAGGAACCCCCGGCCGTCTACACCATCCAGGAAACCGCACGACTGCTCGCGATCTCCCCAGGAAGCGCCTACCGACTCGCCCGAACCGGCCAGATCCCCGCCGTACGACTCGGCGGCCGGTGGGTCGTCCCCAAGCGCCGACTCCACGACTGGCTCAACCAACCCACCACCGACACCCACCACTGACCCCGACCAGAACCGGAGGACCACCCACCCGTGGGACACATCATCAAGACACCCGCAGGCACCTACCGCGCCAACTGGCGCGACGCCACCGGCAAACAGAAAGCCAAGACCTTCAAGACCAAGAAGGCCGCTGCGTCCTTCCTCGCCGACACCGAATCCACCATCACCCGAGGGACCTACGTCGACCCACACGCCGGACGTCTCCGGTTCGGCAAGTACGCCGACAGGTGGCAGGAAGCGCGCAACGGCGAGTTGGCCACGATGGCCCGAGACATCTCGATCCTGCGCACGCATGTGCTGCCCCGCTGGCGAGACGTTCCGATCGGCAGCATCGACTACACGGCCGTACAGGGATGGGTGTCCGACGTCGCACGCAGACGCTCCCCCGCCACGGTGGCGGAATGCTTCCGGCTGACCTCGGCGATCCTGCGTTCGGCCGTCCGTGACCGGCTAATCGGCGTCAACCCCTGCGAGGGAGTCAAGGTGCCACCCCGCAGGAAGAAGGACATGGATGAGCGCATAATCTCGCGCGCCGATCTGGTCGCCCGACTCCTGCCTGCCGTTCCGGATCGTTACCGCGCACTGGTCGCGCTGGCCGGCGGCACCGGACTTCGCTGGGGCGAGTGCACCGGACTTCGGTGGGAGTGCTTAGACCTCGATGCCGGAACCGCGAGCGTGGTTCGCGTCGCGGTCGAAGTTGCCGGATCGGTGACAGTGAAGCCCTACCCGAAGTCGCGTGCGGGTCGCCGCGCCGTCCCCCTGCCGGAGTTCGCCACGGAGATTCTCCGCGCACATCGGGAGGCGTTCCCGGCTGGTCCGATCGGCGAGGTGTTCACAAACAGCACCGGAGGTCCGCTCAGACGGACCCTGTTCCGGGCGAGAGTCTGGCGTCCGTCCTTGGTCCGGGCCGGACTACTCGGACGGATCGACCGGATGGGTCACTTCAAGTGGCGTGCGACGTGGGTCGACTCCGAAGGCATCGAGTGGACCGCCGAGTTTACGACTGAGCGGGACGCCATTGCGCACGTAGCGAAGCTGGCACCAGGCGGATTGCGCTTTCACGACCTGCGGCACTCCTACGCGACCGAGCTGGTGTCGCGCGGCGTGCCCGTCAACGACGTCCAGGCGGTCATGGGCCACGAGAAGCCCTCGACGACCTTGAACCTCTACACCCATCAGTCGGATGGTCGTGACAAGCGTATCCGAGAGGCGTTCGCTGACGATCCGCTGACGGCTGAGGGTCCGGAGTAGGCCAGTCAGCAGCAGAGGCACCCCGGTCCGGGGTGCCTCTGCTGGCTATATCGATGGTGGGCGATACTGGGATCGAACCAGTGACCTCTTCGGTGTGAACGAAGCGCTCTCCCGCTGAGCTAATCGCCCTCAGCGCGGACGACTGTACCTGATCGTCCTGCCCTGGCGCACATCCGGGGTGGCGGGGGTCAGTTCGTGGCGAGGTAGCGCAGGAAGCTCGCGATCACGTCGATGCCGAGGCCGACCTTCAGCGAGATCGCCAGCACGACACCGACGAAGACCAGGCCGACACCACCGAGGCCCAGCCGGACCGGCCAGGTCTGCCGGGCGGCCCATCTGGTCCACCGTTGCACGTGTCGGCGCGCGAAGGCGAGCAGGCGCTTCGCCCAGTGGAACTCGACGCCCCAGATCGCCAGGCCGCCGAAGACGATCAGCCAGCCCGGACCGGGCAACGGGATGAGCAGCAGGCCGAGGATCACCACGAGGGCCCCGAGGACACCGACGCCGACCTTCAACGCGATCCGGCCGGTCGGGTTGGACCGGATCAGCGCCAGGGTGACCCGGACCCGGTGGCGCAGGCCGGTGGGCGTACGGGGGGCCTGCGGACCCGGCCGGTCCACGACGCCGACCGCCGAGGCGGCGCCGCTGTGGTGCCCGTTGGAGTGTGGGTGCGACTCCGGTTCCACGCGTACCCCTTTCGGCCCGGCCTCGCCCTCAGCGTCGTCGGCAGGTTCGTACTGCGCGTGACCCGGCGCTGAATTCTCGGTCATCCGCTTCGCGGAGGAGGGTTTTATGGCCATTTTGCCCCTCATTGTCGCCCGCCCCGTCACCACAGGGCACCACTGGACGTTACCGGAGTGAGTCGACGTCCGAGACCACCCGACGCCGGACACATCCAGTTACCCAAGCAGAACCGGACAACCCACCTAAACAAGACATTCTTGGTGCATCCCGGAGCCGCTTCCCTCTACTGGGTGAGATCAGCGTTAGACGGAGCGTAATCAAATGCAGGACCTGAGTATGGGGAAAGCGGGGCGGGCGTCCCGCAGCGGTGCCGGGGGGAGAACGTCCATGAGTGTCATCCGACCAACGACCGTCGAGGTCGAGACGTCACTGCGGCTCATCGCGCCGGACGCTACCGCGCTGCCGGTCCGGGCCAGCCTGCGCTATGAACCTACCGATCCGTACGCCGTCCACGTGCTGTTCCACGCGGAGTCGGCCGGCGGCGAGGCGGTCAGCTGGTCCTTCGCCCGCGAACTGCTGGTCACCGGACTGGACGAACCGGCCGGTATCGGCGACGTCCGGGTCTGGCCATGGGCGACCCCGCGCGGCGACTACGTCGCGCTCGCCCTGAGCTCGCCGGACGGCAACGCGCTGTTCGAGGTGCCCCGCAGCGTCCTGGTCCGCTTCCTGCGCCGCACGTACGTGGTGGTGCCCCGCGGTCGCGAGTCCGAACACCTGGACGTGGACACCGCGGTCAACCGGCTACTCGCCGGACGGTGATCGGAACGGTCGGTTCCCGCCGGTCACGGCGGCGAGCCCGGCTGTTTCGCGTGACGGGAGTACGGCGATGCGCCGTACTCCCGCCGCCGATGGCGCTGTCGAACCGGCCGATGCCCGAGCCACCGGTCGCAGCGGATGCGCCGGTGGCACGAGCCGGCTACCGTCGAGGCGATGGTTCCACCCGATCAGCCCGCCCGCCGGACTCCGACCCACTCGCCGGAGCCACTGGGCAGGGAGATCAGCGCAACTACGCTGGGTAGCACACATGACACCAGAAAGCCACCGCCACCTCGACTTCTGAGTCACGAGGAGCTGGTGCTGGTGACTGCGGGTCACGGCAGCCACGAGATCGATTTTGTTCCGTACCCCTGCCGACCGGGCACCCTGCTGCGGGCCCGGGCCGGCCAGGTCACCCGGTCGGGCGGTCAGGCCGGGCTCGACGCGATCGTGGTGCGGTGGACCGTGGACGGGCCGGCGGACCCGGCGGCGGCGGACCGGCCCGCGTACTGGCAGCTCGTCGGCGAGGACGCCGACGCGCTGATCAACGAGGTCAGCCAACTGGTGGTGGACAGCGGCCGGCCACGCCGCTCCCCCCTGGTCGACGACCTGCTGCGACACCAACTGCAGGTGATCCTGCTGCGGGTCGCCCTGCTCACCGACGAGGACCCACAGGTCGACCCGGTCGGCGACGCCTCGGCGCGCGGCGACACCTTCCGCCGTTTCCAGCTGGAGGTCGAACGCGACCACGCTCGGACCCGACGGGTCGAGGAGTACGCCGAACGACTGTGCTGCGCCGTGCGCACCCTCACCCGGGCAAGCCTGAGCGTGACCGGGCGTACCGCCAAACAGGTCATCGACGACCGCGTCACGTTGCAGGCCAAACGGCTGCTCGCCGCCACCGATCTGCCGGTCGCCGAGATCGGACAGCGCCTGGGTTTCGGCGAGCCGACGAATTTCGGACGGTTCTTTCAACGCGAAGCCGGCTGCACTCCGGGTACGTTCCGCGCGAAAGTCGGCGAGCACCCTCCGGTGGCCGAGCTGGTCGCGACAACCGGCATGATGGGGGCGTGCAGATCTCCGCGCGGGGCGACTATGCGGTACGGGCAGCACTGATCCTGGCTGCGGCGTACCCGACGCTGATGTCCACCCAGGCGATCGCGGCCGAGCAGGACATGCCGCGCAAGTTCCTCGAAGCGGTCCTGGCCGACCTGCGACGCGGCGGGGTGGTCCGCGCCCAGCGCGGCGCGGAGGGCGGCTACACCTTGACCCAGCCGCCCCGCGACATCACGATCGGGACCGTCCTGCGGGCCGTCGACGGGCCGTTGGCGGGCGTGCGTGGCCTGCGCCCGGAGGAGACCCGCTACGACGGTGCCGCCGAGAACCTGCCCCGGCTCTGGGTCGCGGTACGGGCGGCGGTGCGCGAGGTCGTCGACGAGGTCAGCCTGGCCGAGGTGCTCAGTGGTCGGATGCCGGCGCACGTGCGCAAGTTGACGTTGAAGCCGGACGCCTGGGAGTCACGCTAGCGGCCCTCGCCCGCAGCGGGGCACCGACGGGCGCGACCGCACACAGAGGACGCGTTTGCCGATCGACGCGCCCGGGAATTGTCGACGCCATCCGTAGTCGGCGATCGAAGGGAGCAGGGCGATGGGTGTGATGTTCCGCAAGCGGAAGCGTTTCGGTCCGCTGCAGTTGAACTTCACGGAGAACGGCTTTTCCTCGTGGACGATCCGGATCGGCAAGTGGTCGTGGAACTCGCGGGCGAGGGCCCACCGTTACGACCTTCCCGGCCCGTTCTCCTGGAAGCAGGACAAGTCCCGCAGCTGACGCCCGGCCCGGCGGTGGTGGCCCACCGGTGACACGGGTGGCAGAGGGCCGCAGATGGTCGGGGTGTGACGAGAGTTCCTCGCCGCACCCCGACCACCTGTGGCGATAATTACTCTATGTCCGAAAACTCCGGAACACCGGATGCGCCGTCCGCCACGGCCGAGCCGTCCGGGACCGAGCCGTCCGGGACCGAGCGGTCCACGGCCGATCCGTCGCAGGCTGAGCAACGCCGGCGCCGGGCCGAGGTGTGGCACACCATCTTGATCTGCCTGCTGATGGTCGCGCTCTACTACCTGGTACCGATCGAACCCGACGTCTCCGGCGTGCACCGTGTCATCCGCGCCGTGATCACCACCGTCGGCGTCGTGCTGGTCGCGACGATGGTGCTGCTTCAGATCCGCCGGCAGATCACCGTCGACCCGTCCGACGTACGGCTCGCCCGGCTGGCAATCACCCTGGTCGGCGGCGTCATCGCGTTCGCCCTCGCCGACCTGGTCATTTCCTTCAGCGACCCCGGCCAGTTCGTCAACATGACCACCAAGACCGATGCGCTCTACTTCGCCATCGGCACCCTGACCACCGTCGGGTACGGCGACGTGCACGCCAATGGTCAGCTTGCTAGGGCCGCGGTCTGCGTACAGATGCTGTTCAGTGTCGGTGTCCTCGCCACCGGCGCTTCGCTGCTGGTCAAACGCTGGATCGAACGGGCGGGCCGGCAGCCGGCAGCGCGCTGATCCGGACGTCGCCGCCGAGCCGCCCGGCCGCCGGCTCCCGCCGGACCAGGTCGGCATCGAGCAGCTCGCCCAGCGCCCGGTTGACGTGCGCCGCCCGGTAGACCGTCCGGGTCACCGCGACACTGCGCAACTCGGCCACGGTGTGCGGGCCCTCGGCGGCCAGCAGGTCCAGCACCGCGTGCCGCAACGGTCCCAGGTCCCCTGCCCCGTGGGCGGGTGCCGGCAGCGGCGTACCGGCCTGCTCGCCGGGGAGCCGCAGCGTCGCCCCGGCCAGCTCCTCGACCCCCCACAGGGCGTCCTTGAACGCCTCGATCCGCCGACCCGACCCGGTGGCGAAGGCGATCAGGGTCGGCGTCGCGCCCTCGCCCGACGGCACGATCTCGACCTCGGTGACCAGCGGGAAACCCGCCCGGGTCAGGGTCGCGCGCAGCGACACCGACGGTGGTGCGCCACAGATCAGCAGCTCGGCGGGGCGCCCGACGGTCAGCGCCGCCCACGGCGGCGGCTCCGGTGCGGCCGCGCCGGCCAGGTCGACATGACAGAACAGTGGTGCCCGGGCGGCGGTCGCAGCGGTCAACGCCACCGGGATCATCGCGGGGCCGCCGGCCAGCAGGTGCAGTGCCACGGTCCGGGGCAGGTCCGCTTCGGCGGCGCCGAGGCGGGTCGGCAGGTCGACCGGGTCCGGTGTCCCTCCGGCGAGGGTGACGATCGTCAGTTGCCGGTCGGGGCGCGGACCTGCGGCGGCCACCGCCCGCAGTGCCCCGTCGGCCGCGCCCCGGTCGGCCCCCTGGTACGCCTGGACGAAGGTGGCCCGCCGGGACTCCCGCAGGGCGGCCGGCACCCAGGTGCCGAGATGGCGGGCGAGCAGTTCGCGGTGGACGGCGTCGAACCGGTCGGGTGTCATGCGTACCGTTCTACCGGCACCCCTCACGGTCGCTGCCGGCAGGCTGGTCAGCCGGGCACGGACACGCCGACGCCGCCCCGGGTCTGGCCGCCGTACCGCTGCTTCTCCCGACCCAGGTCCAGCGGTCGGATCCGCTTGCGCGCGGTGAGCGCCTGCTCGTCGAGCTGATCGGCCGGCACCAGCCAGACGATCTCGAACTCCAGCCCGTCGGGGTCCTTGCCGTACAGGCTCTTGGTGGTGCCGTGGTCGGAGGTGCCGACGAGCGCCCCGGCGGCGGCGAGCCGGGTCGCGAGCGCGTCGAGAGTGTCCAGGGTGTCGACCTCCCAGGCCAGATGGTAGAGGCCGACGGTGCTGCGCCCGGCGCCGGAGGGTCCGGCGTGCGGGCCGATCTCGAACAGGCCGAGGTCGTGGTCGTTGGTGGACCCGGGCGCCTGCAGGAAGGCGGCACCGGTGAACCCGTCCGGGGTCATCGGGACGACCGCGAAGCCGAGGACGTCACGGTAGAAGGCCAGGCTGCGGTCGAGGTCGGCGACGAAGAGTACGGCGTGGTTGAGGCGGTGGATTCCCATGTCACGAACGGTAGCGCGATTTAGTTGAACACTCAACAACTATCGGTATGATGGGCGTCATGACCCGCTGGCTCGACGACGACGAACAGCGCACCTGGCGTGCGTACCTGCACGCCACCCGCGCCCTCAACGCGACCCTGGACCGGGAGCTGCAGAGCCAGGCAGGAATGCCGCACGCCTACTACCAGATCCTCGTACGGCTGTCCGAAGCGCCGGGGCGCACGCTGCGGATGAGCGAGTTGGCCGAGGCCACCGACTCCTCGCGCAGCCGCCTGTCGCACGCCGTGGCCCGGCTGGAGGAGTACGGCTGGGTACGCCGCGAGGACTGCCCGACCGACCGACGCGGTCAGCTGGCGGTACTGACCGCACCGGGCTTCGCCGCCCTGGCCGCAGCCGCGCCCGGCCACGTCGAGGCGGTCCGTCGACACCTGTTCGACCAGCTCACGCCGGATCAGGTCGATCAGCTGCGGAACATCAGCGAAGCGTTAGTCAAGCATCTGACGGGTAACAATCCGCCATCATGAGCGAACTGTCCCACATCAGACCCTTGTACTGACCGTCGTCGGACACGCACGATGGGACGTGTCTCTCGGCCTGGGCGAAATCACCACGCAGGCGCACGGCCTGATCGGCGTCGGCGACCTACCCGCCGCGCGGAATCTGCTCGCCGCCGCGCTGGCCGACACCGACCCCCGCCCGGCGAACGCCAGCGCCGAGCAGGCCGACGCCGCCGGCCTACTCGCCCGGGTACTGGTGGCACTCGGTGACGCCCCGGCGGCCCGCGGCTGGGCCGCCTATGCGTACTCGGCCAACCAGCGGATGCACGGCCTGACCGACGAACGCACGATCGGTGCCGCCGCGACCCTCGCCGCCGTCCTGCACCGGGTCGGCAGCCACGCCCGCGCCGCCCACCTGTACCGGGAGGTGATCGACGAACTCTGCGCGATCGACGGCCCGGAATCACTGCGGGTCCTCGCCGCGCACGCCGACCTCGCCACCGTCGAGTTCGCCCGGGGCCAGTGCGACATCGCGCGGGACCGCCTGGAGGACGCCTGGGAGCTGCACCGCGAGGTCTACGGGGACGGCCACCCGGCCGGGATCAGGATGCTGGCCCGACTCGGTGCGATGCAGCGAGACTGCGGCCGACTCACCGAGTCCGACATGAGTCTTTCCCTCGCCGTCGACCTGTGCCGGGCCCACCTGCCAGCCGACCACCCGCTGACCGACCAGGTACGCACGCTGACGGAGTCGCCCGCCGACGCCACCCACCGCTGCGGCGGCGACGGTCCTGCCCACGACGACGTGCCGGTGCTGCCCGACGACGCACCCGGGCCGGGCGGCGGCGACTCCGGCGGGCCGGGCGGGCCGCCGGCTCCCCGTACGCCGGCCGATCCACCGCCTGACCACACCATCGGCGCACCCGCGACAGCCAACGGACACCCGCCGGCCGACGGACGGCCGACGGCCGACGGCCGCTCGACGGCCGACGACCAGATGGCGACCGACGCGCAGGCCGCCGACCGGCACGAGCTGCCCTGGACGCACGCCGATCCGCCCTGGGCGCAGGCCGGTTGGATCGAACCGGAGCCGCCCTCGGCCGAACTGGCGGACCCGACGCTCGCCCCGACGTTCTGGTCCGAGCAGCCCGAACCCCAGAGCACCCAGGATCCGGTCCACAGCGACACGTCCGGTCGCGGCGGTGCCCGGCACCGGATCGACCCGCCCTGGCTCGACATGCCAGCGCCGCCACCGCCGCTGCCCGAGTTCGACACCGACGCGCCCTGGGCACATCGCGGCTGGATCGAGCGGGACCCGGTCCGGACCGACGCCGACGACCCGGTCTGGTCGCCCACCGGCTGGTTGGCGGAGGAGACCCGCTCCGACGCGACGGCGCAGGCCGCGCCGGCGACCGGCAGCACCGACGAGCGACCCGACGACGGTACGGGCCCGCTGGACCCGCCGCACGGACCTGGGCCGGAGTCGACCGACCCGCCCGGGGTGGCGGCACACGAATTCGGGCCGGAAGCGACCGAGAACGGCCGGGCCACCATTCCGCCGCCCCGGGTGCCGGTCGACGTACCGCCCGGTGGCCAGCGCCCGGACGCCGACGCCGGGACGGATCCCGACGCCGACGGCGGCCGGTGGCTCTTTGACGAACCCTGGTGGCCGCCGGAGCTCGCCGGCGACGACGAACCACCGCCGGCGCCGCCGGCGGCAGGTGAGTCCGGCCCGGTCAGCCCGTTCGGCCCGGTCCGCTACCGGGCCACCGGCGGCGCACCCGCCGAGCCGCCCGACGGCGACGGGTCGGCGACGGCCGACCGGGGCGGGGCCTCGCCCGGACCGTTCCCCCCGGACGTCCCCGCGTTCGTGCCGAATCCCCGGGCACCCCACTCGGCCGGCCACTGGTCGGCCTCCACCACGACCGAGGCACCCACCGGCCCGTACGGCGACGAGGTCGCCGCCGATCCGGAGCACAACGGCCACGGCACCGACGTCCACCCCGACAGCGGACGGCTGCCCGGGGACGGGCCCCTCGTCGTCGGATCGGCGGCCGCCGAGGGCGGCACCGGCAGTCGTACCTCGTCGTCGGGGACGCTGTCGCGGCTACCTCGACGCGAGATCAGTCGGCTGCCCGACCGCCGTAGTCGGCTACCGGTACGGCGTCAACGCGGACATCTGGTGCCGGTCCCCCGGCCCGCGCCGAGCCCTCCGCGACCACGTGCACCGGTGCTCGTGCTCACCGGCGTCGTGGTGGTGCTGCTCGGTGCCGCGGCCGTCGTCGCCGGAGTCAGCCTGGTCGGTGACACCGGGTCGCCGACGACCGCGCCCTCGGCGGCCGGTACGCCGGCCGCTCCCGCCAGCGAACGACCGCCACCACCGGCACCCGGCACCCCGCCCAGCGAGGTCGGCATGCGGGACAACCGGGACAGCGTGACGTTGACCTGGACCTATCCCGCCGGCGCCGAGGGGCAGGTGCTCATCTCCGGAGGCAGCAGCGACCAGGAGCCCCGGGCGTTCATGACCCTGCCCGCCGGATCGAACAGCTTCGTGGCGTACGGGCTGGACCAGTCGATCGACTACTGCTTCACCGTCGCGGTCGTCTACTCGGCGGACGTGATCGGCCAGGCCGCACCGGTCTGCACCGATCGTGGCCAGGCCCGGTGACCGACGGCCACGCCCACCCCGACCGTCGCTGATCAGTCGACGTCGACCGGGTCGACGTCGCCGAGGTCGACCGGTAGCCGGACCCGGACCCGCAGGCCCCGGTGCCCGGTGTCGCGGTCCGGCTCCGTGTCGCGGTCCGGCTCCGTGTCGCGGTCCGGACTGGTGTCGCGGTCGGTCTCCGCGTCGGCGAGGTCGACGGTGCCACCGTGTCGGCGGACCAGCTGAGCCACGATGGCCAGCCCCAGTCCGGTTCCGCCGGCGTCGCGGGCCCGGGCGTCGTCGAGTCGGGTGAACCGGTCGAAGACCCGTTGCCGGTCGGCCGCCGCGATCCCCGGGCCGTCGTCGACCACCAACAGCTCATGCCAGCCGCCGTCGCCGGGCCGGGCCGTCACCAGCACCCGGCTGTGGGCGTGCCGGACCGCGTTGTCCAGCAGGTTCGCCAGCACCCGCCCCAGCGCGTCCGGGTCGCCGGCGGTCCACAACGGCTGCGTCGGCGGCACCACCCGTACCGGTGGTTGCGGATAGCGGGCCGTCACCTGCGCGATCAGCTCGCCCAGCTCCACCGGTCCGACCGGACCCAGCAACGCTCCCGGCTCACCCGTCGGCTCCTGATCGGCCCGGGCCAGCAGCAGCAGGTCGTCGACGAGCCGACCGAGCCGCTGGCTGTCGGCGAGCAGCCCTTCGGCCAGCACCGGCCAGTCTGCCCGGGCCCCGAGCCGCTGCGCCACCTCCAGCTGCGTCCGCAGACTGGTCAGCGGACTGCGCAGCTCGTGGGCGGCGTCAGCGACGAAGGACCGTTCCCGCGCCCGGGCCGCCGCCAGCCGGTCGAGCATGTCGTTGAGCGTGACCGCCAGCCGGTGGATCTCGTCGCCGCCGACCGGCACCGGCAGCCGACCGGACCGCTCCCCGCCAGTGAACCGCGCGGCGCCGACGCGCAGTCTCTCCACCGGCCGCAACGCGGCGCCGACCGCCCGCCACACCATCACGCCGACCCCTGCCACCAGCAGCGGAACGGCGAGCAGCACGATCAGCCGCACCAGCGCCACGCTGCGGGTGATGTCGGCGATGGACCGCCCGACGAGGACGGTCCCCGGATCCTCGCCGTCGGTGGGCACCGCGATCACCCGGACCGGCCCCTGCAGACCGAGCCGGTCACCGGGAATCACCAGGGCGTCGCCGGGGTCGGCGGCGAGTTCGTCGCGTTCCTGGGCGTACAGCATGGGGACGAGCCGGTCGGCACCGATCGACGCGGCCCGCACCCGGCCCTGGTCGTCGAGCACCTGGACCCGTACCTCGTTGCCGGCGACCGGTAGTGGGTCGGGCAGTGCGTCGGCGGCCACCAACTGGGCCACCGCCTCACCCGTCGTCCGTGCGTCGGCGTCGGCGCTGCCTTCCAGTGCGAGCGCCAGTACGGCGGTCAGTCCGAACCCGCCGGCGACCAGCCCGGCGGCCAGCCCCAGCACGCTGATGACGGCCAGCCGGGATCGCAGGCTCAGTCGCAGGCGCCAGTGCGCGCGGCGCGTCGGCGGGGGCGGTGGCCCGGTCACGGCCGGAGCCGGTAGCCGGCGCCCCGGACGGTTTCCAACCGGTCCCGACCGATCTTGCGGCGCAGGTAGCCGACGTAGACCTCGACCGCGTTGGGGGCGGTGTCGACGCTGGCGTCCCAGACGTGGTCGAGCAGTTCGATCTTGGAGACCACCTCCCCCGCCCGGCGCATCAGGTACTCGAGCAGGGCGTACTCCCGGGCGGTCAGCGCGATCTCGGCGTCGGCCAGGGTGACCCGCCGCCGCGCCGGGTCCAGACTCAGCTCGCCGACGGTGAGCACCGCCGGCCGCTGCGGGGCACCGCGCCGCAGCAGTGCCCGCAGCCGGGCCAGCAGGACGACGTACGAGAAGGGTTTCGTCAGGTAGTCGTCGGCACCGCAGTCGAGGCCGTCCGCCTGGTCGTACTCCCCGTCCTTCGCGGAAAGGATGAGTACGGGCAGCCAGTTCTCCTCGGCCCGCAACTGGCGCACCACCCGGTACCCGGACAGCCCCGGCAGCATCACGTCCAGGATCATCGCGTCGTACCCGCCGGACCTGGCCGATTCCAGCCCTGCCGGACCGTTCGTCACCACGTCGACGGCGAACCCTTCCTCCTGCAGCCCTCGCCGCAGGGCGTCAGCCAGCCGGACCTCGTCCTCCACCACCAGCACCCGCACCGGTCCAGGGTGCCATCATGGGTACCCGGTCCGCCGTACCCGGCGGTGTCCGAGCTGAGGGCGTTCACAGCTTGAGCCCCCGCTCTCAGCGTCGTCTCAGCCCGTCCGGTGCAGCATGGTCCCAGGAGGTGCCGAAGATGTCGGTATTCACAACCCGGCCGGCTATGCGCTGGCTGGTACCCACGGCTGCGGCGGCGGTGCTCATCGGGGGCGGCGCGGCCGTCGGCACGCTGGCCGCGTCGGCCGACCCGGTGCTGCCGCCGCGCAGCGCCGAGCAGTTGCTGGTCGATCTGCAGACGGCCCAGGTGGACGGCATGTCCGGAACGGTCGTGCACCGCGCCGAGCTGGGGCTGCCGGGAGCGTTGGGCCTGCTCGGCCAGGCCGGCGGCGCGGGCCTCGCCTCGCTGATCGACGGTACGCAGACCGTACGGGTCTGGTACGCCGGACCCGACCAGGCGCGCCTGGCCATGGTGCGCACCCTGGGCGAGACCGACGTGATCCGCAACGGACGCGACGTGTGGATCTGGTCCAGCCAGGAGAAGCAGGCCACCCACTTCGAGCTGCCCGAGGAGGCGGCCGAGGTGGACCCGGCGACCCTGCCCGAGGCGTACGTCACCCCGCAGGCGGCGGCCAGCGAGGTGCTGTCGGCGATCGACCCGAGCACCGAGGTCTCGGTGGGCCGGGCGGCGGAGATCGCCGGGCGCACGGCGTACGAGCTGGTGCTGAACCCGCGGGACACCTCGTCGCTGGTCGACGAGATCCGGATCGCGATCGACTCGGTCGAGTACGTGCCGCTGCGCTTCGCGGTCTACCCGGTCGGTGCCGAGCGGGCGGCGATCGAGACAGCCTTCACCCAGGTCAGCTTCGACCGGCCGGACGCGGAGCAGTTCACCTTCAACCCGCCGCCGGGCACCGAGGTGACCGAGGCGGGCGAGGACGACGCCGGCCGTGACGGGCCGGGGCAGCGACCGGACGGGCTGCCGGGCGGCGACGACGCCGACTCGGGGCTGCCGGAGCTCCTCGACTCCTTCGCGGCCGACGACAGCGCGGTCCGTACGGTCGGCGAGGGCTGGGGCACCGTCGTGGTCGTGGCACCGCCGGCCGAGGTGAGTGCCGAGGCTCAGCAGCGGGCCGGTGAGTCCGCCGAGGGGGCCGAGGCGCTGCAGATGCTGGGCGACCTGCCGCAGGTCGACGGGGCGTGGGGCAGCGGCCGGCTGCTGTCCAGCGCACTGTTCACCGTGCTGCTGACCGACGACGGCCGGATCCTGGCCGGCGCGGTGACGCCGGAGCGGCTCTACGAGGTGGCCACCGACACCCGCTGACCGGGCGGGCGACTTGACCGGTCCACTACCGGCACCGACGCGGGTTCGCCCCGGGTCGGTGCCGGTAGTCGTATGCGGAGGCAGGTGAGCGACGACGGCAAGGCGCACCCAGCGACCGGACCAACTTAACCGGTTGCGTAGCGGGAAGACATCGGTCTAATCTGATGCCTGCGCGAAGGGCCGGGTAGTTGCCGACATCACGCTGACCGAGGTCAGCGGGGTGTCTCACCGCCCGTGATGGCACGGGCCTCTACCCGAGGTAGGTCATGAAGACACGTCTCAGCGTCGCGGCCGCGACGCTCCTCGCCCTGGTCGCCTCCATCGTCGTACTCGTCCCACCCGCCCACGCCGCCGTCGGCCTGCACATCAGCGGCGGCCGGCTGGTCGAGGCGAACGGCTCGCCGCTCGTGCTGCGCGGGGTCAACCACGCGCACACCTGGTACGCCAGCCAGACAAGCTCCTTCGCCAACATCAAGTCCCTCGGCGCGAACTCCGTCCGGGTCGTGCTGAGCAATGGTCACCGGTGGACCCGCAACGACGCCGCCGACGTCGCGAACGTCATCTCGCTGTGCAAGGCGAACCGGTTGATCTGTGTACTGGAGGTGCACGACACCACCGGGTACGGCGAGGAGGGGGCCGCCGCCACCCTGGCATCCGCCGTCGACTACTGGATCAGCCTGGCCAGCGTCCTGCGCGGCCAGGAGAACTACGTGATCATCAACATCGGCAACGAACCGTTCGGCAACAGCGGGTACCAGAACTGGACCAGTCACACCACCAGCGCCGTCCAGCGGCTGCGGACCGCAGGTTTCGAGCACACGATCATGGTCGACGCGCCGAACTGGGGGCAGGACTGGACCTTCACCATGCGTGACAACGCCCAGTCCGTATGGAACGCCGACCCGGCCCGCAACCTGCTCTTCTCGATCCACATGTACGGCGTCTTCGACACCGCCGCCGAGATCAGCGACTACCTCGGGCGGTTCCGGTCAGCCGGGCTGCCGATCGCGGTCGGCGAGTTCGGGCACAACCACTCGGACGGCAACCCCGACGAGGACACCATCCTGTCGTACACCCAGCAGCACGGCATCGGCTGGCTCGGCTGGTCGTGGAGCGGCAACAGCGGCGGCGTCGAGTACCTCGACATGGTGACGAACTTCAACGTCGGCGCCCTGACCTCCTGGGGCCAGCGGCTGTTCAACGGCGCGAACGGAATCCGGCAGACCGCCCGGGAGGCGACCATCTACAGCGGCGCCACCCCGACGACCGCGCCGCCGACCACCGCACCCCCGACGACCGCGCCGCCGACCACCGCACCCCCGACCACCGCACCCCCGACCACCGCACCCCCGACCACTCCGCCGCCGGCCGGCGCCTGCTCCGCCACGTACACGATCGTCGGTCAGTGGCAGGGTGGCTTCCAGGGTGAGGTACGCGTCACCGCCGGCGGGTCCGGCACGACCGGTTGGCGGGTGGTCTGGACCTACGCCAACGGACAGACCGTGAACCAGGCATGGAACGCCACGGTGACCCGCAGCGGGTCCCAGGTGACCGCGACCAACGTCAGCTACAACGGCACCCTCGGCGCCGGGCAGAGCACGACGTTCGGCTTCATCGGCAGTTGGACCGGCACCAACAGCATCCCGCCGGTAGCCTGCAACGCCCTGTAGGCAACTGGGGCGTGCCGCCGGCCGCGACCTGCGGCTGGTGCAGGTCGGCGACCGCACCGAGAGTGTGACCGGTGGCCGGGCGGGTACTCCGTCCGGCCACCGTCGGACCGGCGTCGACGCAGGTCACGGCACCCGTCCTCCGGCGGTGGCGAGCCGATGATGCTACGACCTGGAGGTGTACGGTGAGTGAAGGTCCCCGTCTGCGTGTCGGCGCCTACGCGGTGATCGTGCGTGACTCCTCGGTGCTGCTGAGCCGGTTGTCCGAGGCGTCCCCGGTGTTCGCCCCTGGGGCGTGGCACCTGCCGGGCGGTGGTCTGGACCCGGGTGAGCAACCGGGCGACGCGCTGTCCCGCGAGCTACGGGAGGAAGCGGGCCTCGACGTCACCGGATCCCGGCTGATGGACGTGCGCTCGTACTCGGCCCACCGCAACGGCACCGACTGGCACGTGGTCGGCCTGCTGCACTCCGCAGAGGTGGGGCCGGGCGACCCGGTGATCACCGAGGTCGGCGGTAGCGCGGACGCGATCCGGTGGGTGCCGATCGAGGAGATCGGCGACCTGGCGTTGTCCCCGCCGACGGCGGACGGCCTACGCATGGTCGAACTGATCAGCTGAGCCGAACGGAATGTGCCGGCCGGCCGACTCCGGCTGGTCAGCCAAGGTCGCAGGGGCGTCCACCACGGGTGCGCCCCTGCCGGGCCGCACCGGAGCCGGCCGGATCGGTGTCCGCTGGGCCAGCGCCGGCCGGATCGGCGTGGGCGGGGTCGGGACGGCATTCGCGCCGCGCCGACCGGACCCGCCAGAATACGAACGCGCTGAGCGCCAGCACCGCGACCACCACTGCGGCGGCCCGCCCGGCCACCCGCTCGATCGCGGCGTACGAGGTGCCGGCGAGGTAGCCGATCGCCACCGTACCGATCCCCCAGATCAGCGCCCCGGCGACGTTGTAGGCGAAGAACCGCCGGTACGGCATCCGCGCCGCCCCGGCCAGCGCCGGCATGACCGCGTGGAAGAACGTGACGAACCGGCCGATGAACACCGCCATCCCGCCACGGGCGGCGAGCTGGTCCTGGGCCCGCTGCACCCAGGACTGCCGCCGACGCAGGAACCGTAGCCGCAGCAACCGGGTGCCGAACACCCGGCCGATCAGGTAGCTGGCGGTGTCGCCGGCGATCGCGGCGCTGACGACGACCACGGCGATGCCCGGCAGCGAAACGGTGCCCAGGCTGGCGGCCACTCCGCCGAGGATCGCGGCGGTCTCGCCCGGGAAGACGAACCCGATGAAGAGGGCGTCCTCGGCGAAGACGAGCAGCCAGACCAGCAGGTAGATGAGCGCGTCGTCCATCGACAACAGCTGCTCGAGCCAGTCAGTGTGCACAGCAACCCCCGCTCGCGGGGGGCTGCTGACACCGAACCTAGCACCGCCGGGGCGCCGGAAAGGCAGACCTGGCGGAGATCGTCAGGTGGCCGGGAGCCCGTGACGGCCGGCGGGTGCTCGCGCGCGGCGTCACGGGCATCCTCCCCACCACAGAGAGGGGCACCGGCTCGCTCTCTTAACCGGTTAAGGAGAACCTACGCGGTGGCATCGACCATCGTCAAGCGCAGCATCGTCCAGGACACCGGCGGCAGGGCCAGGGCCAGCCGACCCTGGTCGACAGCGGCACCGGACACCGCCTGCGGCCGTACCCGGTCCGGCTCCACCGAGGTGTTGCGGGCGTACAGATCCGGGTCGTGCAGCACCACCTGCTCGGCGAGCCGGTAACCGGGGAAGGCGCGCAGGTCCACGTCGACCGTCACCGGCTCCCGCTGACCCCGGTGCACCGCGAAGACGACCAGTTCGCCGGCGTCGTCGTCGTAGGTGGCGACGACATCCAGCAGCGGAACGTCACCGTACCGGGCGGTGTCGGTGGTCGGCGCCGACGTGCACTCCACCCGCAGTACGGTGCCCCGGGCGTACCGGGCGGTCAGCGCGAACGGGTAGAAGATCGTCTGCCGCCAGGCCGGGCCGCCGGGCTCGGCCCGGATCGCGGCGATCGTGTTGACCAGCTGCGCCTGACAGGCGACCGTCACCCGGTCGCTGTGTCGCAGGAGCGTGATCAGCGACGATCCGACCACCACCGCGTCGGCGACGGTGTAGTCGTCCTCGCTCAGCGGCGGCGCCTGCACCCATTCGGTCGGCACCCCGGTGGCGAGGAAGTCGCGCATGTACCAGACGTTCCACTCGTCGAACGAGATGTTGATCCGCTTGCTGCTGCGGGTCCGCGCCCGGACGTGGTCGCAGGTCGCCACGATGTCGTCGATGAACTGGTCCATGCCGACCGACGAGGCCAGGAAACTGGCCAGGTCACCGTCGCGCTCCTCGTGGTAGAGGTGCGCCGAGACGAAGTCGACCTGATCGTAGGTGTGTTCCAGGACCGTGGCCTCCCAGGCGGCGAAGGTCGGCATGTCCGGCCCGGAGCTGCCGCAGGCGATCAGCTCCAGCGTCGGGTCGATCATGCGCATCGCCCGGGCCGTCTCGGCGGCGCGCCGGCCGTACTCGTGCGCGGTCTGATGGCCGAGCTGCCACGGCCCGTCCATCTCGTTGCCCAGACACCACATCCGGATGCCGTAGGGCCTGTCACGCCCATGTGCCCGGCGCAGGTCCGACAGTCGGGTGCCGCCCGGATGGTTGGCGTACTCCAGCAGGTCCAGCGCCTCGCGGGGGCCGCGGGTGCCGAGGTTGACCGCGAGCATCGGTTCGACACCCGCCGCCTGCGCCCAGGTCATGAACTCGTCGAGGCCGAACGCGTTGGTCTCCACGCTGTGCCAGGCCGGGTCGAGCCGGGTCGGGCGCTGATCGCGCGGCCCGACCCCGTCCTCCCAGTGGTAGCCGGAGACGAAGTTGCCGCCCGGGTAGCGGACCACGGTCACCCCCTGCTCCCGAACCAGGTCGAGCACGTCCCGGCGCAGCCCGACCGGGTCCGCGCTGGGGTGGTCGGGCTCGTAGAGACCGCCGTAGACGCAGCGGCCCATGTGCTCGACGAAGGAGCCGAACGTCCGCCGGCTCACCGGAGCGATCCGGAACGCCGGATCGATGTGCACCGTCACCGGTCGGTCAGCCATCAGCACACCCTTCCGCCTGCCGACGCGGGAGGGCCGCGCCACGCCAGCGGGCCGGTGACGGCGTTCGCGCATCGACGCTTGCGCACGCCCGGTCGGCCCGTTGTCGGACGCTAACATGGGTCGGCCCACGGCGTCTGCGCGCCGGTACACCGGCGCGCAGATGCCGCAGACCGGCGCGATGATCAGGGTTGACCTGCCCGGTCGCCGGGTAGCCGAACCGAATGAGGATCGGAAACACCGAGGTGCGGCCGCTCGGCGGCGGCATCGGTTGTCTGTTGATGCTGCTGGTGTCGCTGCTGCTGTCGGTCGTCGCCACGATCGTGCTGAACGTGGCGCTGCGCTGACCGGCCCCGCACCGCAGCGGGTGCCGGCCGGGACCGGGTCAAGGTTTGCGGGCGAGCCCACCGACGAAGGTGTAGTAGGTGTCGGTCTGCTCCGACGGCTCGTCGTCCGGTGCCGGCCGCCAGTCCGGCAGCGCGGTGACGCCTGGCTCCAGCAGCTCGAAGTCACCGAAGTACCCGACGATCTCGTCGTGGCGACGCCACCGGCCGGTGCCCATCGTCTGGTTGAAGATCTTCTCCACCATCAACGCCTTCTTCGAGGCGTCCGGATGGGCGTCGCCAGGATCGTGGAAGTGCGAGATGGCCAGGTAGCTGCCGGACGGGACGGCGGCACGGTAGACCGCAGCCACCGCACCGGGGTCCTCGTCGTCGGCGAGGTGGTGCAGGATCCCCAGGAGCAGTACCCCGACCGGCTGCGTGAAGTCGATCATCGACCGGACCTCGGGGTTGTCCAGGATCTGCTCCGGATGCCGGACGTCGGCCTGGATCACCGTGGTCATCGGGGAGCTGGCGAGCAGCGCCCGACCGTGCGCCAGCACCATCGGGTCGCTGTCCACGTAGACCACGCGGGTCTGCGGGTCGATCTCGTGGGCGATTTCGTGCACGTTGCCCTGGGTCGGCAGCCCCGACCCGATGTCGAGGAACTGCCGGATGCCGGCCTCGGCGACCAGATGGCGTACGGCCCGACGCAGGAAGCCCCGGTTGGCCCGGGCCGCCAGCGGGCCGTCCGGGGTGATCTGCAGCGCCATCTGCCCGGCTTGGCGGTCGACCGCGAAGTTGTCCTTGCCGCCGAGCATGTAGTCGTACACACGGGCGACGCTCGGTCGGGTCGTGTCCACCCCGACCGGGGCTCGTTCCTCAATGCTCACGACGGGATCCTCCGAGGGGGGTCGGTCGGTCGGAACGCGACCGGCTGGGAGCGCTGCCGCAGTGGAGTCTAGAGGATGCCGACCATCGCCGACGGCCCGGCCGGTGCGGTCGTCAGGCCGCCGGCCGCAGCGCGTTCAGCACGAACTGATCCAATGTAGCCGGATCGACACCGGCGGCTACAATGGCTTCTTTGGCGCCGCTGGGGCCACTGCGGGCAATGGCCAACAGAATGTGCTCGGTGCCGATGTGCCGATGCTTGAGCCGCAGCACCTCGCGCGACGACAGCTCAATGATCTTGCGTGCCCGCCGATTGAAGGCGCCACCCGGCTGACGACGCCACCAGGACCGACGGGGCGGCGCGGACCGGGGTGCGGGTGCGGTCGGTGAACCGTTCGAACATCACGCCTTTCTGGATGGGCCGGCCACCACTCGGCCGGCGTGCTTCTTGTGGACGCCCTGCCGACTGACCTCCAGGACGTCGGCGATCTCCTGCCATGACCAGCCGTGTCGGCGCGCGTTGTCGACCTGGATCACCTCCAGGGTCTCCAACAGCCGGCGCAGCGCATGGACAGCCCGCAACCCGACCCGGGGGTCGGAACTGCCGGCTGCGGCGGCGAGCTCGGTTGCCTGACTCATGATGTCAACCTAGATTGACAGCACGGATTCGTCAACTCAGGTTGACGCCCGGCCGACAGGCCACCCAGTCGTCCCTCCGACGACAGGTCAGGAGACGTCAGCGCGTGACGGGGTACGGGAAGTGGTCGGCGACCGGGCCACAGTAGAATCGCTCCGGCAGCAGGAGGGCCACTCGACAGACCTGCACCGTCACCCGGTCGATGTGACTCACGCCGGTCGCCTCACCGAGCGTGAGACCGAAGCGGACCGTGCCGTTGTCCACCCGTACGGCCTGTTCGTCAAGCACGGTCCGACCGTTGTACGCGGTCAGCCGCAGGTAGCTGTAGTACCCGTCGTCGCCGCACCGCTGGTCGACGATCGGGCTCGGCAACGGATGGTCGACCAGGGTGCCCTTGACGTCGACCTGGGGATACACCGGCGGCCGGGAGAACCGCCAGGCCAACACGCCCTCCGCCTGGCCGTACCGGCACCGGTCGCCGGAGTCGACGGCGAAGGGCTGGGCCTGGGTGGGATCGGCGGAGGCGGGGGCCGGTGCGGCCGCGAGGCCGACGACGACCAGGGCGACGACAGCGACGGACCGGTGCAGGAACGACAGCACGCGCATGGGAGATCCTCGGCGGAAGTCGGGACGACAGCCTATCGACGATGCCACGACATATCGATGCTGTTAAATCTAACGCACTTCGTCGCCGAGGGCGAGTACCCGGTCGACCGTCAACTCGTCGAGCCGGTCGACGACGAGCGACGCCCCGGCCAGCGCATCCGGTGCCGGCGGGTACTTCCGGTGCGGCACCGCCACCACCGCCATCCCGGCTGCGGTCGCCGACCGTAGTCCGTTGCTGGAATCCTCCACCGCGCAGCAGGCGGCCGGGTCCACCCCGAGCCGCCGCGCCGCCACCAGGTACACCTCGGGATCGGGCTTGCCGGCGGCGCACTCCTCGGTCGACACGGTGGCCTGGAACGCGTCGGTGACCCCGGCGCTGGCGAGCACCTGGTCGATCAGTCGACGCGGCGACGAGCTGGCCAGGGCGAGCGGAAACCGGGAGCCCAGCCGGTGGATCGCCGCCACCGCGCCGGAGATCAACGGCAGCTCCGCCCGGTACCGCGCGGCCATCTCGTCGATCACCTCGTCGGCGACCAGCCCGGCACCCCGCCCGACGCCGAGATCCGCGTCGAGGTAGCCGGACCACTCCGGGGTGCTCATCCCCATCAGCCGGCTCTGGGCCTCGGGCAGCCACCGGCCGCCGGCGCGCGCCACGTAGGCACGACGGACCTCCTCCCAGACCGGCTCGGTGTCGACGAGCACGCCATCCATGTCGAACACGACCGCGCAGATCATGGCCGCCATCCTGCCCGGTCCACCGGAATCGCCCCCCAGCAGGGTCACCCAGGGCTACCCTCGCAGGCAGGCTCCCTCATCGACCACCGGCCGGGCGCGCCACCAGCACCGGACCGACCGGGCACCACCGGCGAAAGGAGCACCGATGCAGCGGCAGACCGCGCCGGGCCACGACCGCATCGTGGTCGGGGTGCACGACTCCCCTTCCAGTTGGGCGGCGGTCCGGCTGGCCGCCCGGGAGGCGGCCGGCCAGCACCGCCCGCTGCGGCTGCTGTACGCACTCGGCTGGATCCCCGACGACCTGTCCGACAGCGACGAGCAACCCGAAACCGACGCCCACGCGCTCGTCGAACGGGCCGCCGGTGTCGCCACCGACGTCGCCGCCGGGATCGACGTACTGACCGAGATCTCCGAGAACGCCCCGGCCACCGCCCTGCTGCGGGAGTCGCGGATGGCGTCGCTGGTGGTGATCGGTGACGGTGACCTGGCCCGCTGGACCTGCCTGCCGCTGGACGCGCTGGCCGTGCAGATCGCCGCCCGGGCGGACTGTTCGGTGCTGGTCGCCCGGGCACAGCCACAGACAGCGACGGCCACCGCGCCGGTCCTGGTCGGGGTGGACGGCTCGGCGGGCTCGGAACGCGCGCTCGGCTTCGCGTTCGACGCCGCCGCGCAGCGCGGCACCGACCTGATCGTGGTCCGGGCCGGCGAGAGCGAACCCGGCTGGGCGGACACCTCGGCCGGCACCGCCGACGAACTCGCCACGGCGCTGGCACCCTGGCGGGAGAAGCACCCGGACGTACCCGTGCGCCAGCAGGTGGTCGACGGCCCGCCGGCCCGGGTCCTCGTCGAGCGGTCCGGACAGGCCGGTCTCGTCGTCGTCGGGGCCCGTGGCGACCATCCGCTGCGGGTGCCGCTCGGCGCGGTCAGCCAGGCGGTGCTGCACCATGCCCGCTGCGACACGGCGATCGTGCGGGAATGCGCCCCACCGCCGCCGGCCGGCGACTGACACCGGCCGCGACCGGCAGGACCTTGGCCCCGTCTACCAGCCCGTCCGGCCCTGTCCCGGCCGTCGACGGCGCTGCTACCACGGAAGGAGAAGGATTCGCCGACCGCATGAGGAGGCGGGCGCCATGCCGAAATTCGTCTACGACTTCATCGAAGGCAACCGGGAACTGACCGATCTGCTCGGCGGCAAGGGCGCGAACCTCGCGGAGATGACCCGGCTCGGGCTGCCGGTGCCCCCCGGGTTCACCATCACCACCGTCGCCTGCCGCGCCCACCTCGCCGCCGGCGCACCGCCCGCCGGAATGTTCGACGAGGTCAACCGGCACCTGCGGGCGATCGAGGCACGGCTGGGCAAACGGCTCGGCGACCGGCACGATCCGCTGCTGCTCGCCGTGCGCTCCGGCGCCCGGTACTCCATGCCCGGCATGATGGAGACCGTCCTGGACATCGGGCTCACCGACGCCACCGTGCACGGACTGGCCGCCCAGAGCGGCGACGAACGCTTCGCCTGGGACTCCTACCGCCGGCTCGTGCAGATGTTCGGCCGCACCGTGTTCGGCGTACCCGACGAACTGTTCGCCGCCGAGCTGGAGACCGTCAAACGCACCGCCGGAGTCACCGCCGATCCGCAGTTGGGCGCCGCCGAGCTGCGCAGCCTCGTCGAGGCGTACCAGAAGGTCTTCCACCAGCACACCGGTCGCGACTTCCCGCAGTCGCCGCACGAACAGCTCGACCTGGCGATCCGGGCGGTCTTCGACTCGTGGAACTCGCCGCGCGCGGTGCTCTACCGCCGTCAGGAACGGATCCCCGCCGACCTCGGCACCGCGGTCAACGTGATGGCGATGGTCTTCGGCAACCGGGGCCCGGATTCCGGCACCGGGGTGGCCTTCACCCGTGACCCGGCGACCGGCGCGCGTGGCGTGTACGGCGACTACCTGGCCAACGCCCAGGGCGAGGACGTGGTGTCCGGGGTGCGCAACACGGTCCCGTTGCAAGAGCTGGAGCAGATCGACCCGCGCAGTTTCCACCGGCTCATGACGATCATGGACACCCTCGAGCACCACTACCGCGACCTGTGCGACGTCGAGTTCACCATCGAACGGGGCACGCTGTGGATGCTGCAGACCCGGGTCGGCAAACGGACCGCCGAGGCCGCCTTCGTGATCGCCGCGCAACTGGTCGACGAGGGGGTCATCGACCTCGATGAGGCGCTGGACCGGGTCAGCGGTGCCCAGCTCGGGCAGCTGATGTTCCCCCGGTTCGACGCCGCCGCCGCGCCCGCGCCGCTCGCGGTGGGCGTACCGGCCGCTCCGGGTGCGGCCGTCGGCCGGGTGGTGTTCGACTCCGACGCGGCGGTCGCCGCCGCCGGACGGGGCGAGCAGGTCATCCTGGTACGCCGGGAGACCAACCCGGACGACCTGCCCGGGATGATCGCCGCCGCCGGCATCCTGACCAGTCGGGGCGGCAAGACCTCGCACGCCGCCGTGGTCGCCCGGGGCATGGGCCGCACCTGCGTCTGCGGCGCGGAGGCGCTGACCGTCGACGCGACCGCCGGGGAGATCACCATCGCCGACCCGGCCGGGGCGGCGCCGACGGTACTGCGTACCGGCGATCTGATCTCGATCGACGGTGCCACCGGTGCGGTCTACGCCGGGGCCGTCCCGGTGCACCCGTCACCGGTGGTGCGCTACATCGAAGGTGAGCTGACCCCCGAGGCGGATCCGCTGGTGGCGGCGGTGCACCGGCTGCTGGGGCACGCCGACGTGGTCCGCCGGCTCGGGGTGCGCGCCAACGCGGACACCGCCGCCGACGCCCGCCGGGCCCGGGCGTTCGGTGCCGCCGGGATCGGCCTGTGCCGTACCGAGCACATGTTCCTCGGCGACCGTCGGGAACTGGTCGAGCGGCTGATCCTCGCCGAGACCGACGCCGAACGCGAGGCGGCGCTGGCCGCGCTGCGCCCGCTGCAACGGCAGGACTTCGAGGCGCTGCTGGCCGAGGCGGACGGCCAACCGGTCACCATCCGGCTGCTCGACCCGCCGCTGCACGAGTTCCTGCCCGCCCTGGACGAGTTGACCGCCCGGGTGGCCCGCGCCGAGGCACGCGGCGAGGACCCGGGGCACGACGGGCGGCTGCTCACGGCGGTCCGGCGGATGCACGAGGCCAACCCGATGCTCGGCCTGCGCGGCGTCCGACTCGGACTGATGGTGCCAGGGCTGTTCGCCATGCAGGTGCAGGCGATCGCCGAGGCCACCGTGGCGCGGTTGCGCCTCGGCGGCGACCCCCGCCCGCAGATCATGGTGCCGCTGGTCGGTGCGGTCCAGGAGCTGGAGGCGGTACGCGAGCAGGCCGAGGCGCTGCTCGCCGACTTCGACACGCTGGTGCCGATCCCGATCGGCACCATGATCGAAGTCCCCCGCGCGGCGTTGACCGCCAGCGCGATCGCCGAGGTGGCGGACTTCTTCTCGTTCGGCACCAACGATCTGACCCAGCTCGGCTGGGGCTTCTCCCGCGACGATGTCGAAGGGGCGTTCTTCGGGCGCTACCTGGAACTCGGCATCTTCCCGGTGTCGCCCTTCGAGTCGATCGACACCGCCGGCATCGGCCGGTTGATCGGAATCGCCGTCGCCGACGCCCGGGCCACCCGGCCGGACCTGGAGATCGGGGTCTGTGGTGAACACGGCGGCGACCCGGACTCGGTGCGGTTCTTCCACGACGCCGGATTCGACTACGTCTCGTGCTCGCCGTACCGGGTGCCGCTGGCCCGGCTGGAGGCCGGACGTGCGGCGGTGCGCCTGGCCCACCGCTCCGACACCCGGTGACACCCCGTCCGCCGGGGCCGCGTACCCGCGGCCCCGGCGGGCACCACCCGAGGAGAGCAGCAAAATGAGCACAGCTGTGGTCGAGCCGCCCCGTACCGGCCCGGACACCGGTGGCGACGGCGCGCCGTACGGTCCGTTCGGCCCGGTGCTCGGCACCGGCGGCGCGGACCCGACGACGGTGATCCCGGTGAGCCGGGGCGGGCGGCCGCTCGGCGTGTTCGTGGTGACCGCCGGCCGGGTCCGCTACCGGCCGGTGGTGGCCGCCGACCGGATCGCCGCCACGGTGCTCGCCGCCACGGTGCTCACCGCGGTGAGCGCGGGTGTGGCGGCGGTGGCCGCCAGCCGCCGCCGCCCGCCGACGGTGCGTAGCATCACGATGGGTCCGGGCGGCTGGGTGAGCCTCAAAGGACTGCCCGGTGCCGGGCCCCGGGTCGTGGCGGACGGGCATCGTCCCTGGTGGGCGCGGATGCTACGGGCGCGGCGGCTGTCCGGGTAGGCCGATGGCGGGGCCGTCGGGCAGCATCGTCGATGTGGACGATGTTCACGTATTGGTACTCATATGATTACGCTGTGACAACCCCCGACACGTGGCGCCTTCCGGCCTGGACCCTGCTCAGCAACCACGGCCACGTCCTGCTCGCCATCGCCCGCGACCCGCAGGCCCGGCTGCGGGACGTGGCGGCCCGGGTCGGGATCACCGAACGCGCCGCGCACACGATCGTGACCGATCTGGAGGCCGCCGGCTATCTGACCCGGCACCGGGTGGGGCGACGCAACGAGTACACGGTGAATCCGCAGGTGCCGTTCCGGCACCCGGCCGAACGCGACCACCTGGTCGGTGAACTGCTCGCCCTGTTCACCGCCGGATCACCGACCGCCGGATCCGCCGGATCGCCGACAGCCGGGGACCCGGCCGCCGATCGGCCGGCCACCGGATCGCCGGCCACCGATCGGCCGGCCGGGGACCCGGCACCCACCGCCGCAGACCCGGTGCCATCGCCGCACCCGACCACTGCCCACCGGGCGGCCACACCGGCACAACGGCCGGTCGATGTCGAGCGGCCGGGGGGACCCCAGTCCCGCAACGGCGGGCCTTTCGCACCTGCCCCCCACCCGGCACCCGGTGTGGACTGTAGGCAGGTGCGATTGAAGGAGTGAGAACGATGAGCGCCAGTCACCTGATCGTCGTCGGCGTCGACGGCTCCGAGGGAGGCCGCCGGGCACTGGACTGGGCAGCCAAGGAAGCAACCAACCGGGGCGGCGCGTTGCGCGCCGTCATCGCCTGGCGCTGGGACGGCGGCACCGCCGTCAGCCCGATCGAGGAGCGTCAGCGCGCCAACGATCTGCTCGACAGCGAACTCGCCGCGTTGGCCGCGCGCCACGGCGCGGCGGTGCCGGTCGTCGGCGAGGTCCACGAGGGCCGCGCCGCCGAGGTGCTGACCCTCGCGGCCCGCTCCGCCGACCTGCTGGTGCTGGGCAGCCACGGCCACAGCCGGCTGCAGCACACGGTGCTCGGCTCGGTCAGCGAGGAATGCGTCCGCAAGGCCACCTGCCCGGTCGTGGTCATCCCCGTGCCGGTGTTGACCGCGTCGGCGACCGGCACCAGCAGCTGACGGGAGGCGATCAGGATGAACCGCCCGATACTGGTCGGCTACGACGGCTCGGCCAGCGCCGATGCCGCTCTCGCCTGGGCCATCGCCGAGGGAGTCCGGACCGCGACCCCGGTCGTGCTCGGGTACGCGTTCGAATGGCCGCCCGGCACAGCCCCGATCATCTCCGCTCCCGAGGTCTGGCCGGACGCGGCATCGCGCCGCGACGCCGAGACGATGCTGCAGGTGGCGGCCGCCGAAGCCGTCGAGGCCCACCCGGGAGCCGAGGTCTCCACCGTCGTCCTCGACGGACCCGCCGCGATCCGGCTCCGCGAGAAGTCCCGCGACGCGGCCCTGCTGGTCGTCGGCAACCGGGGGCACGGCGGCTTCGCCGACCTGCTGCTCGGATCGACCAGCGTGGCGGTTTCCGCCCACGCGCACTGCCCCGTCGTGGTCGTACGCGGGAAGCCCCACCCGGACGGCCCGGTCGTGGTCGGGGTGGACGGATCCGAGGCGTCCCTGCACGCGCTGCGCTTCGCTGTCGACCAGGCGACCGGTCAGGGCCTCGGGCTACGGGTGCTGCGGGCCTGGAGCCCGCCGGTGCCCCGCTGGCAGCCGCCGGCGTTCGACCCACGGGAGATCGTCGCCGCCGAGCGTGCCCTGCTCGACGACGAGGTGGCCCCGTGGCGGGACAAGCACCCCGAGCTCGCGATCACCGTCGAGGCGGTCGGCGACAGCCCGGGGCGGGTCCTGGTCGACGCCACCCGCACCGCCAGCCTCGTGGTCGTCGGTTCCCGGGGCCGGGGCGGCTTCACCGGGCTGCTCCTCGGCTCGGTGTCCCAGCAACTGCTGCACCACTCGCACAGTCCGGTGGCGGTGGTCCGCGAGACCGCTGTCCTGGCGGGATCGCACTGAGGCGGCGCCGCCATGGACCCGCGCCGGATCACCGTCGGGCTGGACCGGTCCCCGGCCGCCCGGGCCGCACTGGCCTGGGCGGTACGCCGGGCCGGACGGTGCGGCGCGACCGTACTGGTGGTCACCGCGTGGCCGGACGTGGACCGGGCGGTGGCCAGGGCCGACGGCACCCTGCCGGCCGGTCAGGTCCGGTTGCACCGGATGCAGCGCGACGCGGTCGCCACGGCACTGGCCGGACTCGACACCGCACCGCTGGTGGTCCGGGAGATCATCTACGCCGAACCGGACGCCGCCCTGGCACATGCCGCCGCCGGTGCCGACCTGCTCGTCGTCGGCGGCAACCCGGGCACACCGGGACGGTTGACCGGTGCCCTTCGCCGTCGGCTCGACGGCACCCGCGCCGTCCGGGGCAGCGCGGCACAGCTCGTGGTGGTCCGCACCCCCGACGTGGCACGGACCACCACCGCCCGGCCGGTCTTCCCGACCCGACCGACCGCCCCGACCCGACCGACCGCGCTGGGCGCGGCCGCCTGAGCGATCATCCATGATGGAGGCTTGACATGTTCGCCGAACAGCTCCGCGACGGCACCGAACAGATCCACGACCCGCGAGCCCGCGACCCGTGGCGCGGCTTCGCGGGCCACCGCTGGCGGGACACGGTCGACGTGGCCGCCTTCGTCCAGGCCAACTACACCCCGTACACCGGTGACGCCGGCTTCCTCGCCGGCCCGACCGACCGGACCCGGGCGATCTGGGACCGGCTGAGCCAGATGTTCGTCGAGGAACGCGACCGGGGCATCTACGACGTCGACGCCGCGACCCCGTCCACCATCACCGCGCACGCCCCCGGCTACATCGACAAGGAGCGGGAACTGATCGTCGGGTTGCAGACCGACGCACCGCTGCGTCGGGCGATCATGCCGCACGGCGGTCTGCGGATGGTAGAGAACGCCCTGGCCGCGTACGGCTACGACGCCGACCCGCAGGTGCACCGGGTCTTCACCGCGTACCGCAAGACCCACAACGACGCCGTCTTCGACGCCTACCCCGCCGACGTGCTGCAGGCCCGCCGGTCGCACATCATCACCGGGCTGCCCGACGCCTACGGGCGCGGTCGGATCATCGGGGACTACCGGCGGGTCGCGCTGTACGGAGTGGACCGGCTCGTCGCCGAACGCCGCGCCCACCGCGCCGCGCTGGACCTGGTGCCCTCGACCGACGAGGTGATCCGCGACCGGGAGGAGCTGGCCGAGCAGATCCGGGCGTTGGGCGAACTGGCCGAGATGGCCGCCGCCTACGGCTACGACGTCGCCCGGCCCGCCGCCGATGCCCGGGAGGCCGTCCAGTGGCTGTACTTCGCGTACCTGGCCGCCTGCAAGGAGCAGAACGGGGCGGCGATGTCGCTCGGCCGGACCGCCACCTTCCTCGACGTCTACCTGCAGCGCGACATCGACTCCGGCCAACTGACCGAGCTGGGCGCCCAGGAGCTGATCGACGACTTCGTGATCAAGCTGCGGATCATCCGGTTCCTGCGCACCCCGGAGTACGACCAGCTCTTCTCCGGTGACCCTACCTGGGTGACCGAGTCGCTGGGCGGCACCGGCGCCGACGGACGCACCCTGGTCACCCGCACCACGTTCCGTTACCTGCAGACCCTGTACAACCTCGGGCCGGCCCCGGAACCGAACCTGACCGTGCTCTGGTCGCCGTCGCTGCCCGACGGGTTCAAACAGTTCTGCGCCCAGGTGTCGCTGGACACCAGCGCCATCCAGTACGAGAACGACGACACGCTGCGCTCCTGGTACGACGACGACACCGCGATCGCCTGCTGCGTGTCGGCGATGCGGGTCGGGCGGGACATGCAGTTCTTCGGCGCCCGCGCCAACCTGGCCAAGGCCCTGCTGTACGCCATCAACGGCGGTCGCGACGAGGTCACCGGCGAGCAGGTCGCGCCGAAGACCCCGCCGGTCGGCGGCGAGTACCTCGACTACGACGAGGTCGTCGCGGCGTTCGACCGGACACTGGACTGGCTGGCCGCGACCTACGTCACCGCGCTCAACGTCATCCACCACATGCACGACAAGTACGCGTACGAGCGGTTGGAGATGGCGCTGCACGACTACCCGGTGCACCGCTTCCTGGCCTGCGGGATCGCCGGACTGTCGGTCGCCGCCGACAGCCTGTCGGCGATCCGTCACGCCCGGGTCAAGGTGCTGCGCGACCCGACCGGGCTGGCAGTGGACTACGTCGTCGACGGCGAGTTCCCGTGCTTCGGCAACAACGACGACCGGGTCGACGAGATCGCGGTCTGGCTGGTCGAGACGTTCATGGCGAAGCTGCGCCGGCAGCGCGCGTACCGCGACGCCGAACACAGCCTGTCGGTGCTGACCATCACCTCGAACGTGGTCTACGGCAAGCACACCGGGCACACCCCGGACGGGCGCCGGGCCGGGGAACCGTTCGCCCCGGGAGCCAACCCGATGAACGGCCGGGACCGGCACGGACTGGTGGCGGCGGCGATGTCGGTGGCGAAGCTGCCCTACGACTGCGCCCGCGACGGCATCTCGTTGACGACCACAGTGACCCCGGCCGGGTTGGGCCGCACCCCGGCGGAGCGGGTGGCGAACCTGGTCGGCGTGCTGGACGGCTACACCGACGGCGGCGGCTTCCACCTCAACGTCAACGTGCTCGACCGGGCGACCCTGGAGGACGCGATGGCGCATCCGCAACGGTATCCACAGCTGACCATCCGGGTCTCCGGGTACGCGGTGAACTTCGTCCGGCTCACCACCGAGCAGCAGCGCGACGTCATCTCCCGGACCTTCCACGGCGAGCTGTGACATGACCACCACCGGGGCGGTCCACTCCTACGACGTGTCGATCGGGGTGGACGGCCCCGGTACCCGGTTCGTCGCCTTCCTCGCCGGCTGTCCACTGCGCTGCCAGTTCTGCCACAGCCCGGACACCTGGTTTCGCCGCAGCGGCACCCCGACCACCGACGACGCGCTGGTCACGCAGGTCCTGCGCTACCAGCGATTCATCTCGGTCGCTGGCGGCGGGGTGACGCTCAGCGGCGGTGAGCCGCTGATGCAGCCGGACTTCGTCCGCGCGGTGCTGCGCCGGTGTCACGACGCCGGGCTGCACACCGCTCTGGACACTTCCGGGTTCCTCGGGGCCCGGGCCGACGACGCGCTGCTCGACGTCACCGACCTGGTGCTGCTGGACATCAAGTCGTCCGACCCGCAGACCTATCGGCGGGTGACCCGGACCGGCCGGGTGGACCCGACGCTGCGGTTCGCCCGCCGGCTCGCCGACCGGGGCACCCCGATCTGGATCCGGTTCGTGCTGGTGCCCGGGTTGACCGACGCGGAGGAGAACGTGGCCGGAGTGGCCGAGGTGGCGGCCAGCCTGGCAAGCGTCCAGCGGGTCGAGGTGCTGCCGTTCCACCGGCTCGGAGCCCACAAGTACACCGAGCTCGGCCTGGACTTTCCGCTGGCCGACACCCCGCCGCCGGACGACGCGCTCCTGCAGCGGGTACGGCGACAGTTCCGCGACCGTGGCCTCACCGTCTACTGAGGTATCACCGTCTACTGAGGTCGGCTACGGACCGGCCGGCGCGACCGGTGGTGGCCGCCGTACGGCGCGGCCACACCGGCGGCCAGCGCAACGGATGGCTGGTGCCGCGACGGTCGCCAGCGGGTCCGCTGGCCAGCGCGGCGGTGACCTGTCGCACCTGGCGGTATCCGGTGGCCATCAGGAACCCCGTCGACCGGCCGTAGCTCTTGACGCCGACGACGAAGTAGCCGCGCTCGGGATGGCGCAGTTCGGCCACCCCGTGCGCCGGTGCCGGCCCGCCCCGGGGGCGGTCGGGGTCGAGCAGGGCGGCCAGCCCCCGACTGGTGCCGAGCACCGGGTCGAGGTCCAGACGCAGCTCGGCGGCGAGGCGGTGGTCGGCGCGGAACCCGGTGGCGACCACCACCCGGTCGGCGACGATCGACCGGCCGTCGCGGCTGACCAGCCGGACCGGTCCGGCCGCCGTGCACCGCTCCACCCGGTGGGTGACGAAGCCGGCGGCCAGGGTGACCCGCCCGGTGTCGACGAGTCGGCGCAGCCCGGTACCGATCGCGCCCCGGGCCGGCAAAGCGTCGGCGTCGTCGGCGGCGAACACCGGGTCGGCGTCGACCCGCCGGACCGCCCAGGTGATCCGGGTGCCGGGCGCGGCACCGGCGAGGTCGATCAGGTCGAGCAGGGTGTTGGCGGCGGAGTGGCCGGCTCCGACCACGACCGTGTGTCGACCCGCGTGCGCCGGCCGGTCGGTGCCGAGCACGTCGGGCAGGGCGAAGTCCAGGTACGCGGCGGCGGCCGACTCGCCGAGGGCGGGCAGGCCCTCGCCGCCGAGGTGGTTCGGGGTGTGCCAGGTCCCAGAGGCGTCGATCACGGCCCGGGCGAGCTGTTCGGTTCCGTCGTCGAGGCGCACGACGAACGGGGTGTCGGCCCGGTCGGTGCCGGGCAGCCGGTCGGCGCCCGCCAGCCGGTCGATCCCCAGCCGGGCGATGCCGGTCACCCGGGCGCCGTAGCGGATCCGGTCGGCCAGGACAGGCAGGTCGGCCAGTGGCAGCAGGTAGTCGTCGATCAGCTCGGCCCCGGTCGGGTACCGCAGCGGATCGGGCGCCGGCCAGCCGGCGGTGTCGAGCAGCCGGCCGGCAACCGGGTCGATGTTGTCCCGCCAACGGCTGAACAGCCGTACGTGCTGCCAGTTGCGGATCGCGGCACCGGCGGTGTCGCCCGCTTCCAGCACCACCGACGGGACCCGGTGCCCGGCGAGATGGGCGGCGGCGGCCAGACCTACCGGGCCGGCGCCGATCACGACCACGGGCAGGTGCCGGGTGGCGTACTCGTTGCTCATCTGTCTCCCCTCGACGACGTGGCGGCCAGCCGAGGCACGGCGCGCAGCGGGGAGGTCCGGGAGCCCGGCCGTCACCCCATCAGCTGAATCGATGCCTGTCGAGACAATGCATCATGCTGAACCGCGCCCTGAGCTCCGGCTTGGCAGACACGCTTCCAACGAGGGGGGTGCCGGGAGCGTTCGCACACCGGGTCCGATTACCCACCGGTCACTTCACCGACCGACGGCGGTGCCGGCTGGTACAGCTCGATCAACCGGGTCCGGGCCGCGTGCAACCGGTCGACCACCACTCGCATGAACCGAGTGGTCAGCTCCCGACCGAGCGCGTCGTCCTCGGCGATCAGCCGGCGGGTACCGGCCGCGTCGAACTCGATGGTCAACGTCCGCGCCACCGCGACCGCGCCGAACTCCCACCGGTACGGCGCGAACAGCCAGGACCAGCCCAGCACGCTGCCGGCCGTGATCGTCTCGATGGCGATGTCGCCCCGGCCCGGCACCGGGAAATCCAGCGTGACCTCACCGGAGCGCAGCAACCAGAACCGGTCCGCCGCCCGGCCCTGCTGGAAGATCCGCTGACCGGGGTGACGCACCCCCGGGCGGGCCTGGTAAGACAGCCGTTCCAGCCAGGGCCGGGGCAGCCCGGCCAGGAACGGATGGTCGTCGAGCAGATCGATGGTCCGGATCATCGGGCTCCAACCTCCGCCTCGCAGGCACCCCCGTGGCAGCTACCACGGACCTCCATGGCAGCCGACGACACACCGTCGGCGACAGGGTCGGAGGTCCCGCCCGGGCGGGACGCAGTGCCTGCCGGCTTGCGGCGCAACGCCCCTGCCCGGCCGCGGCGATCTGGACGACAGTAAAGGCGGGTGAGGCGGTTCGCGCAGAAAGGGTGGTGGGTGGCGATGAACACCGGATGGGGCTGGAACGGCCGACCGGGCCCGCTGATGGCGGCCTGTCTGGAAGCGGCCGGCGCCGCGCCGTCGGTGCACAACAGCCAGCCGTGGCGGTTCCGGCCGCACCCCGACGGCGTCGACGTCCTGGCCGACCGGCAACGCCAGGTCGACCTGATCGACCCGGACGGGCGGGAGCTGACGATCAGCGTCGGTGCCGCCGTGTTCAACCTGCGGGTGGCGATGCTCGCCCACGGGCGGACCCCGGTGCTGCGGCTGCTGCCCGAACCGGGACAGCCGGACCTGCTGGCCCGGATCGCCGTCGGCGCGCCGGTCGATGCCGACGAGACGGTCCGGCTGCTGGCCCGCGCCGTCGCCCACCGGCGCACCAACCGGCGGCCCTTCACCGACCTGCCGGTGCCGCCCGAGGTGCTCGACGAGCTCGTCGCCGCCGCCCGCACCGAGCACGGCCGGTTGGCCGTGGTCGACCCGCTGGCCGGCCCTTCGGTGGTGGCTCTGATCGGCACCGCCGAGGACCGGCGACGCGCCGATCCGGCGTACTGGGTGGAGCTGGAGCGGTGGACCCGGGAGCGGCCAGGTCGGCTCGACGGCGTACCGCCGCAGGCATTCGGACCGTGGCCGGTCCCCCGCACCGTGCCGGTGCGCGACTTCGGCCTGGTCTGGCCGGCCCGGCGCCGGCGGGTCGCCGCCTTCGAGGACTCCCCGGTGCTGGCCGTGCTGTACACCACCGCCGACGGCCCCCGTGACTGGTTGCGGGCCGGGCAGGCGCTGCAGCGGGTGCTGCTGACCGCGACGGTACGCGGACTGTCGACGACCCTGATGACCCAGCCACTGGAGTACCCCGAGCTGCGGGACCTGCTCGATGGCGGCGCCGACGGGCGGCGCGCGCAGGCGATCATCCGCATCGGCTACGGCCCGTTGAGCCCGCCGGTGCCGCGCCGACCGCTGGCCGAGCTGCTCGACTCCGCATCGAGCTGGCCGGTCGGCGTCGCGGGGGCGACCAGTGTCGGTTGACACCCGTCCGGCCGTCGACCCCGGTGACGTCGACCCCGCCGGGCTCGACGCCGCCGAGGTCGCCCGCCGGAGTGCCGCGTACGGGCCGAACGTGGTCGTCGGCGGTCCGGCCCGCGTCGGGCTGGCCCGCCGGGTGGCCCGTCAGCTGACCGATCCGCTGGTCGCGCTCCTGCTCGCCGCCGGGGTGGTGACCACCGCGCTGGCGGACTACCCCGACACCGCCGTGATCCTGCTCGTGGTGGTGGTGAACACCGCCATCGGCGTGGTGCAGGAGGTACGGGCGGACCGGGCGATCGCCGCCCTGGACCGGCTGGCGGCACCGGTGGCCCGGGTCCGCCGCGACGGCGTCGACCAGGTGGTGCCGGCGGCGGAACTGGTCCCCGGGGACCTGGTGCGGATCACCGCCGGCGACATCGTCCCGGCCGATCTGACCCTGACCGACGCCTACCGGTTGCAGTGCGACGAGTCCATGCTGACCGGCGAGTCGGTGCCGGTCCGCCTGGGCGACGCAGAGCCGGCCCACGCCGGCACCGTCGTGGTGGCCGGGCGGGCCACCGGGGTGGTGACCCGCACCGGCGCGGAGAGTGCCCTCGGCCGGATGGCGGCTCTGATGCGCGACACCCGGCCCGGGCCGACCCCGCTGCAGCTGCGGCTGACCCGGCTGGGCCGGGTGCTCGGGGCGACCGCCATTCTCCTGTCCGGTCTGGTGTTCCTGATCGGACTCGGTGGCGGTCAGCCCGTCGCCGATTTGGCGGTCACCGCCGTCAGCCTGGTCGTCGCGGCGGTGCCCGAGTCGCTGCCGGCCGTGCTGACCCTGGCCCTGGCGCTCGGCGCGCACCGGATGACCAAGGTCCGCGCGGTGCCGCGCCGGCTGCACGCCGTCGAGACCCTCGGGTCGGTGACGGTCGTCGCCGCCGACAAGACCGGCACCGTCACGGAGGGCCGGATGGCGGTGCAGCAGGTGGTCACCCCGGTCGGCGGGTACGCGGTCACCGGGGTCGGCTACCAGCCGTACGGTCGGATCAGCCGCCACCACGACGGTGTCGGCACCGATGCCGGCACCGATGCCGACACCGCCGAACCGGTCGGCGTCGCGCCGGACGACCTACGGCAGCTGGCCCGCGCCGTGCTGCTGTGCAACGACGCGGAGCTGCGGGCACCCGACGACGACACCCCCGACTGGCGGGCGGTCGGGGATCCGCTGGAGGCGGCGCTGGTCGCCTTCGCCGGCCGGGCCGGACTGACCGCCGACGACGTACGCCGGGCCTGGCCACGCGTCGCCGAGCACCCGTTCGACCAGGCACATCGGCGGATGACCACGGTGCACCGCACCTGCGACGGGCGGTACCTGACCGTCTGCAAGGGTGCCCCGGAGACGGTGCTGACCCCCGAGGTCACCACCGCCGACCCGGACGCCCTCGGCGGGCTGCTGGGGCACGCGCATGCCCTCGCCGAACAGGGGCTGCGGACGTTGGCGGTCGCCGCCGCCGTCGCGGCGACCCCGCCGGACCCGGCCCACCCCGCCGGGCTGCGGCCGTTGGGGCTGCTCGGCGTCGGAGACCCGATCCGGGCGGACGCCCCGGCCGTGGCGCGGACCTTCGCCGCCGCCGGGGTACGGCTGCTGCTGGTCACCGGCGACCATCCGGGAACCGCCGCCGCCATCGGCGGCCAGCTGGGTATCCACTCGCCGGGTGACCCGGTCGCCACCGACCCGGACGGCCCGGCCGACGCCCGGGTGTTCGCCCGCATCCAGCCGGAGCAGAAACTGACCGTCGTCGCCGCGCTGCAGGCCCAGGGGCACGTGGTGGCGATGACCGGCGACGGCGTCAACGACGGGCCGGCGCTGCGGCGCGCCGACATCGGCGTGGCGATGGGCACCGGCACCGACGTCGCCCGGCAGGCCGCCGACCTGGTACTGGTCGACGACAACCTCGCCACGGTGGCGACCGCGGTCGGCGAGGGACGGCGCATCTACGACAACATCCGCCGGTTCCTGCGCTACGCCCTGGCCGGCGGTGCGGCCGAACTGGCGGTGATGCTGCTCGGGCCGCTGTTCGGGCTGGCGCTGCCGCTGCTGCCGGCGCAGATCCTCTGGATCAATCTGCTCACCCACGGAGTTCCCGGCGTGGCGTTGGGCGCCGAACCGGCCGAGCCGGACGTGCTGCGCCGGCCGCCGCGTCCGCCCACCGAGTCGGTGCTCGGTGCCGGGCTGCTCGCCGGGATCGCCGCGATCGGGGCGGCGATCACCGCCGTCACCCTGGCCGTCGGGGTCGTCGCCTACCACTCGGGCCGCCCCTGGCAGACGATGATCTTCGTCACCCTCGGCCTGGCGCAGCTCGGTGTCGCCCTCGCCGTGCGGGCCCGCCGGTCCGCCACCGGTCCGGGCGGACGCCGGGCCAATCCCGCCCTGCCGGTCGCGGTTGCCGCCGCTGCGGTGCTGCAACTCGCCGGGGTGTATCTCGGCCCGCTGCAGGCGCTGCTGGGCACCGAGTCGCTCACCCTGGTCGAGCTGGCCGGCTGCACCGCACTCGCGGCGCTGCCCGCGCTGGTGTTACATCTGTCCCGGAGCGGGAACGGAGGTAGTTCGGGTCCGGATTCCCCGCACCCGGCCGCCGACCGACCGGCCGTGGAGCAGACCTGACCAGAAAGGGCAGCAGATGGACGAGGCGACCAGCGCCGGAATCCCGACCACCACGGAGGCCGGTGAGGCTGGGGCCGACCGGCCGATCGCCGCCGTACTGGCGCAGGCCGCCGCCGCTGCGGGTTACGCGCCGTCGGTGCACAACACCCAGCCGTGGCGCTGGCGGGTCCGGCCGGACCGGCTCGAGCTGTACGCCGACCGCAGCCGTCAACTGTCGGCGACCGACCCGGAGGGCCGGCTGCTGGTGCTCAGCTGCGGTGCGGCGCTGCACCACGCCCGCATCGCAGTGGCCGCCCAGGGATGGACCGCACAGGTGGACCGGTTGCCCGCCGGCGACGACCAGGACCTGCTGGCGGTGCTGCGGCCGACCCAGCGCATCGCGGTGCAGCCCGACGTGATGCGGATGGTCCAGGCGATGCAGACCCGGCACACCGACCGGCGGCCGGTCAGCGACGAGCCGCTGCCGGTGGCGTCGGTCACCGCGATCACCGCCGCCGCCGGCACCGCCGTACGGATGCAGATCCTCTCCTCCGACCAGGTGCTGCAGTTGGCCGCGGCGGCCAGCCGTGCCGAAGAGCTGGAGTCCGAGGATCCGCAGATCCGTGGCGAGCTCGACTACTGGACCGGGCTGGCCACCCCGGCCGGCACCGGGCTGCCGGAGCAGGTCCTACCGGCCAGTCAGGCGCAGACCACCGTCCCCGGACGCGACTTCGGCCGGGTCGGCACCCTGCCGGTCGGCCCCGGCCACGACCGGGCCGCCGTCTACGCGCTGCTCTTCGGCGACGAGGACTCCCCCGCCGGCTGGCTGGCCGCCGGGGAGGCGCTGTCGGCGGCCTGGCTGACCGCGACCGAGCTGGGCGTGTCGGTGGTGCCGTTGAGCGGCGCGGTCGAGGTCACCGCCACCCGGCAGACCCTGCGCGGAATCCTGGCCGAGCTCGGCTACCCGTACCTGGTCCTGCGGCTGGGCATCGCCAGCGCGGACCACGCCGGTCCGCCGCACACCCCCCGGATGCCGACCGCGCAGGTCGTCGACACCAGCGAGGTCCACGACACCGCACCTTGAGGAGGACAACCATGGACACCCAGGCACCCGTACTCGTCGGGGTGGACGGCTCCGAGTCCGCGGTGCGGGCGACCCGGTTCGCCGCCCGCGAGGCCGCGCTGCGGCACCGGCCGCTGCGGATCGTGCACGCCTTCGCCTGGCCGGTCATGCAGGCGCCGATGGGCCTGGCCCCGGCGGTGCCGCCGGAGGACGAGATCCGCCGGTACACCAAGGAGATCGTCGACGAGGCCGCGGCGGCCGCCGCCGCCACCGCGCCGCAGGTCCCCGTCACCGCCCAGGTGATCGACGGATCGGCCGCCCCGGTGCTGCTGGCCGAATCGCGCTCGGCCGCCCTGGTCGTCCTCGGCGACCAGGGCTTCGGGCCGATCTCCGGCGCGCTGATCGGCTCCGTCGCCTCCCAGGTGGCCACCCACGCCGAGTGCCCGGTCCTGGTCGCCCGGGGCAGCGGCGAGCCGGACGGGCCGGTGATCGTCGGCGTCGACGGCTCGGAACTGTCCGAACGGGCCGTCGAGTTCGCCGCCGAAGCTGCCAGCCTGCGCGGTGCCGAACTGCTCGCGGTGCACACCTGGACCCATCCGCCGTCGATCGGCCCCGGCGACATGCAGCCGCTGGTCTACGACGCGGCGGCGCTGCGCGCCGAGGAGGAGGCGGTGCTCGCCGAATCGGTCGCCGGGCTGCGCCAGCGGCACCCCGGGCTGACCGTACGACAGTTGTCCGTCGAGGGCCGGGCCACCAAGGTGCTGGTCGAGGAGTCGTCCCGGGGGCAGCTGCTGGTCGTCGGCGCGCGTGGCCGGGGCGGCTTCACCGGTCTGCTGCTCGGCTCGGTCAGCAACGCGCTGCTGTACCGCAGCGACTGCCCGCTGGCGATCGTCCGGGTCGCCAAGGACAAGGACTGACCGGGGCGGTAGGCGCCGGCTAGCATCGTGGTCGTGGCCGCCATCCCCCCGCCCGAGGAACACCGCGACCTGCCGTCGCTGGGTCTGACCCCGCTGTCGCGGGTCCGGTTGGACGAGCTGCTGCAGGAGATGCTCGACCGGGTCGGCGAGGTCGTCACCAGCCGGGAACGGCTCCGGGCGTTGCTCGACGCGGTGGTCGGCATCGGCAGCGACCTGGACCTGCACAGCACGCTGCGACGCATCGTCGAGGCGGCGTGCGGACTGGCCGGTGCCCGCTACGGCGCGCTCGGGGTGATCGGACCGGACCGGCAACTGGTCGACTTCGTCACCCACGGCGTGGACCCGGCCACCCACGCCGCGATCGGTGACCTGCCACATGGCCGAGGCGTGCTCGGCCTGCTCATCGACGACCCGGCACCGGTGCGGATGCCGGACATCACCACCCACCCCCGGTCGTACGGCTTCCCGCCGCACCACCCGCCGATGCACAGCTTCCTCGGCGTCCCGCTGCGCATCCGCGACCAGGTCTTCGGCAACCTGTACCTGGCGGAGAAGCAGGGGGCGGCCGAGTTCACCGACGACGACGAGGAGATCGTGGTGGCGTTGGCCGCCGCAGCCGGCGTCGCCATCGAGAACGCCCGGCTCTACGAGCTGGCCAGCCGGCGGGAACGCTGGCTGGCGGCCACCGCCGAGATCACCGGTGTGCTGCTCGGCACGGTACGCCGTACCGACGCGCTCACCCTGGTGGCGCGGCGGGCCCGAGAGGTCGCCGAGGCGGAACTGGTGCTGGTACTGGTCAACGACGACGAAGCCGGCCAGTTCACCGTCGAGGTCGTCGACTCCGCGCAGGGGACGGTCCCGGGTCTGGTCGGCGCGGCGTTGCCGGCCGGCGAGACGAGCTTCGCCGACGCGGTCGCCAGCGGCGAACACCGGATGGTGGAGAGCCTGGCGAAGGCGGCACCCTGGCCGGTGCCGGTCACCACGGGCCCCGCCGTGGTGTCACCGTTGACGGTGGCCGACACGATGCACGGCGTACTGGTGGTGGCGCACCGCGCCGACGCGGCCGTGCCGGCCGACGGCGACCTGCCGCTGCTGGCGAGCTTCGCCGGGCAGGCGGCGTTGGCCATGGAACGGGCCCGCGCCCAGGAGGAACGCGAGCTGCTGGTGGTGCTGGAGGACCGCGAGCGGATCGCCCGCGACCTGCACGACGTGGTGATCCAGCGGCTGTTCGCCACCGGGCTGCAGCTGCAGAGCGCGATGCCGTTGACCGGCCGGCCGGAGATCGGGCAACGGATCAACGCGGCGGTCGACGACCTGGACTCCACGATCCGCGACATCCGCCGGGCGATCTTCGAGCTGCGTACGCCGATGAGCGCCGCACTGCGGACCGAGCTGCGGGAGGCGGTCGACCTGGCCGCCGACGGCCTCGGGTTCCGGCCCGCGCTGGAGTTGTCCGGCCCGGTGGACAGCGCCGTGCCGGATCCGGTCCGCCCGGACCTGCTGGCGGTGCTGCGGGAGGCGCTGTCGAACGTGGTCCGCCACGCCCGGGCCAGCCGGGTCATGGTGCGGGTACGGGTGCTCGACGGCCACGTCGAGCTGACGGTGGCCGACGACGGCGTCGGGGTCGACCCGGCGGCCGCCCGGGGCGGGCTGGTGAACATGCGTCAGCGCGCCGAGCAGCACGGCGGGACGTTCACCATCGCCACGGCGGACCCCCGGGGCACGCTCCTGACCTGGACGGTCCCGCTGCGGGACTGACCGTCGCTCAGTGGCGGGGGCCGAGCAGCCGGGTGGCGAGGACCGCCGCCTGGGTCCGCCGCTCCAGGCCGAGCTTGGCCAGCAGGCTGGAGACGTAGTTCTTGACGGTCTTCTCGGCCAGGAACATCTTGCCGGCGATCTCCCGGTTGGTCAGCCCTTCGGCGACGTACTCCAGGATCCGACGTTCCTGCTCGGTGAGGGACTTCAGCTCGTGCGGTTCCTCGACGCCACTGCGGATCCGCTCCAGCACCCGACGGGTGACCGCCGGGTCGAGCAGCGACTGGCCGGCGGCGACCCGCCGCACCGCGTCGACCAGGTCGGTGCCGCGGATCTGCTTGAGCACGTAGCCGGCGGCGCCGGCCATGATCGCGGCGAACAGCGCCTCGTCGTCCTCGTACGAAGTGAGGATGAGCCCGTTGATCGAGGAGTCGACGGCCCGAATGTCGCGGCAGACGTCGATACCGTTGCCGTCGGGCAGTCGGGCGTCGAGGATCGCCACGTCGGGCCGCAGCGCCGGGATCCGCCGACTCGCTTCCTGGGCTGAGCCGGACTCGCCGATCACTTCGATGTCACCGCTGCTCTGCAGCAGGTCGGCGAGGCCACGGCGGACCACTTCGTGGTCGTCGAGCAGGAACACGCGGATCATCCCCTGTTTCTACCCGGTTGCGCATCCGGTTGCCAGGGTCGAAGGTCCCGCGTGGCGGGGTCCGGCGGGGCGGGGGGCCCATGAATCCGGGACATCCGACCCTGCCGCCGCCGGCGGGCAGGGCGGATCGTGTAGGCATGTTGACCACCACGTTCACCCTGGAGCAGCTCCGTACCGCGGTGACCGCGGCGGTCCGCGCCCCGTCACTGCACAACTACCAGCCGTGGCGGTTCCGGCTGGCCGACGGTGCGATCGAGGTACGACTCGACCAGAGCCGGCTGCTGCCGGCCTGCGACCCGACCGGCTGGGCGGCCCGGATCGGCTGCGGCGCGGCCCTGTACAACCTGCGGCTGGCGTTGGCGGTCGGCGGCACACCCGCACAGGTCCGACTCCGTCCGGAGCCGGCCGATCCGCATCTGCTGGCCCGGCTGGTGCCGGCGGCCCCGCACGCCGCCACCCCCACGGAGTGCCGGCTGCACGCGGCGATCCCCCGCCGGCACAGCAACCGGCTGCCGTTCCGGCCCGATCCGGTGCCGCCGCCGATCCGGCAACGGCTCATCGACGCCGCCCGGGCCGAGGACGGCTGGCTGGAGCTGGTGATCGGCTCGACCGCGGTCGGCGCGATCGCGGAGATCGCGATGAGCGCCCACCGGGTGCTCGACCGGGATCCCGCCTACCAGGCCGAGGTGGCCCGGTTGACCCGGCACTACCCCGCGCCGGACGGGGTGCCGGCGATCTCCGGTGGGCCGGTCGCCGAGCCACAGGACCTGCTGCCGCAGCGGCCGTTCGGCGACTGGCTGCGGGTGCCCGGACGCGACTTCGAGTCGGAGCCGCTGGTGGCCGTGCTCGGCGCCGCCGGCAACACGCCCAGCGACCAGATCGTCGCCGGGCAGGCGTTGCAGCGGGTGCTGTTGACGGTGACCGACGCCGGTCTGGCGGCGTCGATGCTGTCCCAGCCGATCGAGGTGGCCCAGGCCCGGGAGCAGCTGCGATTGGCGCTCGGCAGGTTCGGTTCCCCGCAGATGGTCATCCGGATCGGATACGGTCAGCCAGGTCGACCGACGCCGCGTCGGGACACGGCCGACGTGATCGACACGGTCCTGGAGGAAACATGACTGACCCGATCGTCGTGGGTGTCGACGGTTCGCCAGCGAGTCTGTGCGCGGCCCGGCACGCCGCCGGTGCCGCGGCACGCCACGGCGCGCCACTGGTGCTGGTGCACGGATACCTGCACGCCTTCGGGTACGGGATCCCGATCAACCCCTACGACGGGGAGTTACCGGGCCCGAACGAGGAGGGCGAGCGGATGCTGGCCGAGACCGCGGCGCAGTTGCGCACGCAGTGGCCGGGGCTCGTGGTCGAGACCCGGCAGGTCGCCGCCGGCGGGGCACCCACCCTGATCGAGGAGTCACGGCACGCGGAGCTGGTGGTGGTCGGCAGCCGGGGTCTCGGGGGGTTCACCGGGCTGCTGCTCGGCTCGGTCAGCTCCCAGGTGGCCGGGCACGCGCACTGCCCGGTGCTGGTGGTCCGTCCGCCGGACGCGCCGGACGACGCCGACGGTTCGGTGCTGGTCGGCGTCGACGGGTCGGCGCACGCGGAGACCGCCCTGTTCATCGCCGCCGACGAGGCCGTCGCCCGGGGGGTGGGCCTGACGCTGCTGCACGTGTGGTGGCCGAATTCGATGCGCGACAGCGGCGAGTTTCCCGCGCCGGCGCAGGCCGCCCGGGCCGAGGCCGACGAGGTGCTCGACGAGGCCGCGGGGGCGGTCCGCCGCCGCCACCCCGACCTGGCGGTGGAGAAACGCCCGTTGGAGGGGGTGGAGGCCGACGCGGTGATGGTGGAGGCCAGCCGGACGGCCGGCCTGGTCGTCGTCGGTTCCCGTGGTCGGGGCGGGTTCACCGGGCTGCTGCTCGGCTCGGTGAGTCAGACGCTGGTGCACCACGCACACTGCCCGGTGCTGGTCGCCCGGCCGCACTCCCACCGCTGAGCCGGCGCGTGACCGATCCGGATCGGTCACCGCCCCGTCGCGGTCACCGATCCGGGCGGGTCGACGTCAAGTGGTGTAGCGCAGGATCGCGCCGACGCCGTCGGGCACCTGGTCGGCGAGATCTGTCGGTACGGCGACCACCCGGGCACCGGTCGCCAACGCGGCCCAGGTGGCGACGTCGCCGACCGGTGCCGGGACGGGCTCGTCGACGCCGAGCGCGCTCACCGCGCCGACGGTGGCGCCGACCTGGTCGGGCTTCTCACCCGTGTACGCCGGCCGGGCCAGCAGCTGCGGGTCGTCGACCAGCAGCAGGGTGTCGACCTGGTGACGGGCCAGGGTGTTCAGCGTGTCGGAGACGCCGCCGGTCGCCCGGTCGGCCTGGCCGCGCTCCCGCTGGAAGGTCTCGACCGCCGCCGCGACGTCGGCGTCGGCGAGTCGACGCACCACCTCGGCGGCCTGTTCGACCGCCGCGTCCGTGCTGTCGTACGGGCCCTGCACCTCGTGCAGCAGCTCGGCCACCCGTGGCGACGACGTGTCCCGCAGGAACTGCACCGCACGGACGTCGCCGGTCACCACGATCGCCCGGGGCCGGATCTCGTCGACGAGTTCGGCCAGCCGATCGGCGACCAGGGTGGCGTTGGCCTCCCAGCGGTCCTCGGCCCGTTGCTGGAACCGCCGCTGCGACCAGCCGCCGGGTTGTGACCGGGTGATGTGCAGCGTCTCCCCGGTGACCGTGTCGGCGAGGTCCACCTCGTCGGCCTGCATGGCCACGATCTCGGCACCGATCCGGTCGGTCGCCACCACCAGGACCGGCAGCTGCCGCTGCTCCCAGCGCAGCAGCGGCAGCAGGTGCGGGACCGGACCGTAGGTGGCGACTTCCACCGACGGCGGAGTCGGCAGTTGCCGGACGAGCCGGACCTGTGCGGCGTCGGCGATCACCACGAGGGTGTCTCCGCCCGGGTGGGCACGTCGCGTGAACGGTTCGATCGCGTCCAGCAGGCGCTCGGGCGTTCCGGCGGCGGCGAGCCGGCGGCGTGCGGCGCGCCAGCGCAGCTCCACCTGCTGGGCGGCGTCCGGGACCGGTCCGCTGGTGTCCAGGTAGAGCGACACGAAGGGGCCGTGCGCCCCGGCCAGCTCGGCGACGGTCGTCCGGGTCTGGGTCGATGTCACAAGTACGTCCTTCCCCTGGGTGCGTTCCTTTCCTTCGTCGCTTCGCGGTACCCGGTCACCCGGCGCGGTACTCCACCGCACCGGTCAGTGGCCACGGCCGAAGGCGTCGACCAGACCCCACCGGCCGGGGATGTCCAGCAGTTCGATGCGGCCGATGTCCTTTGGCAGGTGTGGCCGGACGATCAGGTGCTCGCCCTTGGGTTCCAGCCCCAGCATGACCCGCAGGAACATCAGCACGGCTCCGGCGGACCAGGAGTGCGGGCTGCAGGCGGCGGGGAACTGCACCGGGTACTTCGTCAAGGTCCGGTCGTAGCCGGTGAACGCGCCGGGCAACCGGCCGTCGAAGAAGCGTGCGGCTTCGATCATCGAACCGGCGACGCGGGCAGCCTCCTCGTCGAACCCGTACCGGCGCATGCCGAGGGCGATCAGCGAGTTGTCGAACGGCCAGACCGTGCCGTTGTGGTAGCCGACCGGGCTGTAGCGGCCGGCGTCGTCGGCGAGGGTCCGGATGCCCCATCCGGAGTACAGCCGGGCGCTCATCAGGTGGCTGACGACGTGTCGCGCCTTGCCCCGGTCGACGATGCCGCTCCACAGCAGATGCCCCATGTTCGACGCGCAGGCGTCGATCGGGTTGCCGTCGGCGTCCAGGCCGAGCGCGAAGTAGCTACCGTCGGAGATCCAGAAATCGCGGTTGAACCGCTTCTTCAGCTCGGCTGCTTCGCGGTCCAGCCGGTCGGCGTACTGCGGATCGCCCCAGATCTCGCGGGCCAGCCGGGCACCGCGCCGTTTCGCGTCGTAGGCGTAGCCCTGCAGTTCGCAGGTGGCGCGGGGGCCGACCGGTAGCCGCCCGTCGTGGTAGGAGATGCCGTCGGCGGAGTCCTTCCAGCACTGGTTCTGCACGCCGAGCCGTTCGTTGCGGCAGGCGTACCAGAGGTATCCGTCGCCCATGATGTCGCCGTACTCGTCTATCCAGTCGAGCGCGAGCCGGGCGTTGAATTCCAGCTCGCGAGCGAGCTCGGCGTCGCCGGTCCACCGTTCGTACTCGTCGAGCACGATGACGAACAGCGGCGTGGTGTCGGCTCCGCCGAAGTAGGGGCAGGCGGCGATCTCTTCGTAGCCGGCGCGCTCGCCGTACCGGAACTCCTGCAGGATCTTGCCCGGCTCCTCCTCGGCGAAGTCGTCGAGCCGGCTGCCCTGCGCGTCGGCGAGGGTGTGCAGCACACCGGGGGTGAGCTGCGGAGCGAACGGCAGTGCCTGCAGACAGGTGATGAGCGCGTCCCGGCCGAACAGTCCCATCAACCACGGCAGCCCGGCGGCGAAGGTCATCTCGCCACGGGTGTTGCCTCGGTACCGAAGCGCGGCGAGATCGGTGAGGCTGCGGTGGTACGCCTGGTCGAGACTCGCGGAGTCGCAGGTGAGGGTAGGTGCGGCGGTCAGCCACTCCTCGAGCGCTTTGCCCATCTCCACCTTGGCGGGGGTGTCGTAGGCGGGCACCGCTTCCCGGATGTCCCGCCCTTCGGCCCCTCGGCTCCAGAGCACCACCTGGAGGGTGGTGTTCCAGGCGTCGTGCGGCCCGACCCGGATGTCGAAGCTCATGCCGTGGTCGTCGACGGCGGCGGCGGCGCTGCTGGAGACGACCACCTCACGTCGCTGGTTGTCCCGCTGGTAGTGCAGGTGCAGCGAGCCTTCCTCGACGGCCACCGAGAGCTTGCCCTTCTTTCGTACGTCGGCGATCTCGGTGATGTCCGCGAAGTCGGTGCCGATGTCGAGGCGGATCCGCAGGTCCACCGGCACTTCCTGGTGGTTGAGGACGGTGAGCTGCTCCAGGAACAGGCCGCCGCCGACCGAGCGTTGCCGGATCACCGAGAGGTTCGCGTCGACGTAGTGGGTCGGTTCGCCGGGCACCAGGAAGTACCGTGACTCGTAGTACTGCAGGTCGTCGATGGACAGGGCGGTGAGCCGCTCGCCGTTGACGGTGAGGTCCCAGGTGGAGAGCACCCTCATGTCGAAGGAGAAGAGACCGGTCGGCAGCTCGGTCGAGGGCAGGATGTCACCACGACCATCGCTGATCATGAACATGATGCCGTCGAGGATGCTGGTGTAGCTCAGGTTCCTCACCGTGCTCTCCCCCAGCCCTGAGCCAGTTGTCGGGGGTGACGGGCACCGACCATGTCGGGCAGCAGCCACTCGAAGGCCGGCACCATGGTGAAGTCGCCTTCGATGGTGAACGCGTACCGGACGAACGCCGGAGTCAGTCGTTCCTCACCACGTAGTAGCCGTTCGAACAGCGGGCCGTCGATGACGGCGACGCAGTCCGCGTCGGCACCGGACTGCTCGGCCGCGACGGTGCCGGCCGCGAAGCGCAGCCACCACTGCTCGGTGTGGTCGGAGTACCGCACGTCGAACCGGAGCGTGGCGTCGATCGTCGGCGGCAGCCGGAGAGCGCCGGCACCGAGACCGGCGAAGAAGGCCTCCGTGGTCGCTGACAATCCGCCACCTCCGTCGTCCGCTACCCAGGCGAGCTTCCCTGTCTTGCCGGCGGGGCACGGGCGGTTGCGTCGGAAATCACCCGGCAGGGTGCCTGGCGACGACGCCGACACGGCCTGTTCGGGTGCCCTGTTCCGGCCGGCCGACGTGTTGACTTGATCGGTAGATGTCAATACCCTGCGAGGAAAGCGCTTTCTCCAGCCCTGATCCGTACGATCACGGTCCGTCCCGGAGGTACGCACAGATGACCACACCCACCGCCGCCGCCAGCGGCACCCGCCGTCGACGCCGGCTGGCCGTCCTTGCCGGCGCCACCGCCGCCATCGCCGCCGCCGCGATCGGTGCCGTCGGCATCACCACCGCATCCGCCGCCACCGTCAGCACCAGCGCCACCTACGTCTTCGTCAGCCGGCACAGCAACAAGGCGATGGACGTCTACAACTGGGCGACCAACGACGGCGCCGAGATCCGCCAGTGGAGCCGCAACGACTCCGCCGTCCAACGCTGGCAGTTCGTCGACGTCGGCAGCGGCTACTACAAGATCCGCTCCGAACACTCCGGAAAGTTCCTCGAACTGCCCAACGCCAGCGACGGCACCCGCCTGGTGCAGAACTCGGACAACGGCACCACCCGCCAGCACTGGCGGCTCGCCGACTCCGACAGCGGCTACGTCCGGTTCATCAACCGGCACTCCAACAAGACCATCGACGTCTGGGAGTGGTCCACCGCCGACGGCGGCTACCTCGCCGGCTACACCGACCTCAACGGGTGGAACCAGCAGTGGCAGCTGATCACCGTCGGCGGCGGCAACCCCGCCCCGACCACACCGCCGCCGGGCCAGACCCCGACCGGCATCGTCGGCTGGGCCACCCAGAACGGCGGCACCACCGGCGGCGGCAGCGCATCGGCCACCACCGTCACCAGCGCGTCCGCGCTCACCTCCGCCGTCGGCGCCTCCGGCGCGGCGGTGATCCGGATCTCCGGCACCATCAGCTGCTCCGGCATGATCCGGGTCCGCGACAACAAGACCATCCTCGGTGTCGGCTCCGGCGCCACCCTCTCCGGCTGCGGGTTCACGATCAACGGCAACCGCAACGTCATCATCCGCAACGTCAACTTCCGTAACTGGGACGACGACGCCATCAACGTCGAAGGCAGCGCCACCAACATCTGGATCGACCACAACAGCTTCACCAACGGGTACGACGGCGCGGTCGACATCAAACGCGGCTCAGACTTCATCACCGTGTCGTGGAACCGCGTCTTCGGCCACGACAAGTCGATGCTGCTCGGCCACTCCGACAGCAACGCCAGCCAGGACGTCGGCCACCTGCGGGTCACGTACCACCACAACTGGTTCGACGGCAGCAACCAGCGTCACCCCCGGGTCCGCTTCGGCAACCCGGTCCACGTCTTCAACAACTTCTACAGCAACATCGGCGGCTACGGCGTCGCCTCCACCATGAACGCCGGCGTCCTCGTCGAAGGCAACTACTTCGAGAACACCTCCGACCCGTTCCACCTCGGCGAAGGTTCCTCGGGACCCGGCAGCCTCGTCGCCCGTAACAACCACTTCGTCAACTCCGGCAGCGGACAGACCGGCGGCAGCGTCGCCGGCATCCCGTACGGCTACACCCTCACCACCGCGAGCCAGGTCAAGTCGGTCGTCACCAACGGCGCCGGCACCGGCCGGATCGGCCTCTGAACGACACTCCGACACACCGGCCGGGGCATCGACGGCGCACCACCGTCGATGCCCCGGTCACCGGTGACCGCACCCCGGCCGGTACCGACACCCCATCAATGATTGACAAAAATCGATTTCACTGTCAGCCTCATGGCAGCACGGCTTCGGGAGTCGACGGCTGCGCGGGGAGCAGGGCAACTCTCCGCTGGACCGTGAGGTGCGTCGATGCGCACTCCGGTCGGGGTCATACATCCAGGCAGTTCCCATTCGCGCCCGCGCGGACCCGGTGTCAGCCGCTGGTCGACGCGGTGCGAACCAACCGATGTTGGAGTTCCAGATGTCCGCAACCACCGTCCGTCGACCATTGGCGCTGTACGCCCTGGTCGTCGCTGTCACGGCCGCGCTGCTGCTCACCACCGCGCTGGCCAACGTCGCCTCCGCGCACGGCTCGGTCGTCAGCCCCGCGTCCCGCGCGTACGGCTGCTTCGAACGCTGGGGCGACCGCCACATGGCACCGGAAATGGCCACCCAGGACCCGATGTGTTACCAGGCCTGGCAAGCAGACCCCCAAGCCATGTGGAACTGGAACGGCCTCTTCCGCGAAGGCGTCGGCGGCAACCACCAGGGCGCCATCCCGGACGGGCAGCTCTGCAGCGCCGGGCGCACCCAGGGCGGCCGCTACAACGCGATGGACACCATCGGCAACTGGCAGGCCACCTCGATCAACAACTCGTTCAACGTCCGACTGTTCGACGGGGCCAGCCACGGTGCCGACTACATCCGGGTGTACGTCACCCGGCAGGGCTTCAACCCGGTCACCCAGGCCCTGCGGTGGAGCGATCTGGAACTCGTCGCGCAGATCGGCAACACCCCGGCCTCGCGCTGGCAGAGCGTGACCAGCGGGGTGCAGATCGACATCCCGGCGACCGCCCCGGGGCGCACCGGCCGGCACATGGTCTACACCATCTGGCAGGCCAGCCACTTCGACCAGTCCTACTACTTCTGTAGCGACGTGAACTTCGGCGGCAGCAGCACCCCGCCGCCGACCACGGCCCCGCCGACCACTCCGCCGCCCACCACCGCCCCGCCGACCACTCCCCCGCCGACCACCCCGCCGCCCGGCTCGGCCGGCTGCACCGCCACCTACAGCGTCGCCTCGACCTGGTCCGGCGGATTCCAGGGCGAGGTGCGGGTGACCGCCGGCTCCTCGGCGATCAGCGGCTGGACGGTGACCCTGGCCTACCCGAGCGGGCAGACCGTGCAGCAGGCGTGGAACGCCACCGTTTCGGCCAGCGGGTCGACGGTGACCGCCCGTAACGTCAGCTACAACGGCAGCCTCGGCGCCGGTGCCAGCACCAGCTTCGGGTTCATCGGCTCGTCGTCCGGCGGCACCCCGTCGGTGACCTGCAGCGCCTCCTGACGGCGTACCAGTCCAGCACCCCCCGACCGGGGCGGCGTCGCGAGTCGCGACGCCGCCCCGGTCGTCATGTCCGGCCCACCAGAGATTGACTCACGTCGACAGTGGTCGACCACATAACACATCCGAAACAAGCGGTAACACGGACATGATTGTCTGCCATTGCCGGCGTGGTTACAGTCGTACCTTCTCGCCAGCCGGGAAGCGCAGATCACGGCCGGTGAGCCGGGATCAGCATGCTGTTCTCCAGTGGATCGACGGTGCCGCGAAACCGGTGCCGCAGAAGGGATCCGCCCATGTCAGGAGTCGTCCGCGCCGCCATCGTCCAGACCGCCTGGACCGGCGACAAGGAATCCATGATCAAAGCGCACGAGGAGTACGTCCGGCGGGCCGCCGCCCAGGGCGCCAAGATCATCTGCTTCCAGGAGCTGTTCTACGGGCCGTACTTCTGCCAGGTGCAGGAGAGCGAGTACTACGCGTACGCCGAGTCGATCCCCGGGCCGACCACCGAACGCTTCGCGGCTCTCGCCGCCGAACACGGCATGGTGATGGTGCTGCCGATGTACGAACGGGAGCAGGCCGGCCTGCTCTACAACACCGCCGCCGTGATCGACGCCGACGGCAGCTACCTCGGCAAGTTCCGCAAGACCCACATCCCCAACGTCAAAGGCTTCTGGGAGAAGTTCTACTTCCGCCCCGGCAACCTCGGCTACCCGGTCTTCGACACCGCCGTCGGCCGCATCGGCGTCTACATCTGCTACGACCGGCACTTCCCCGAAGGCTGGCGGGCACTGGGCCTGGCCGGCGCGCAGATCGTGTTCAACCCGTCGGCGACCAGCCGCAGCCTGTCGTCGTACCTGTGGAAGCTGGAACAGCCGGCCGCCGCCGTGGCCAACGAGTACTTCATCGCCGCGATCAACCGGGTCGGCGTCGAGGCCGACTACGGCGACAACGACTTCTACGGCACGTCGTACTTCGTCGACCCGGAAGGCAAGTTCGTCGGCGACACCGGGGACCCGTACCAGCCGGAGTTGATCGTCCGGGACCTCGACCTCGGTCTGATCGAGACGGTCCGCAACCGCTGGGCCTTCTACCGCGACCGCCGCCCGGACGCCTACGGCGACCTGGTCCAGCCCTGAGCCGGCGGAGGAAGCCATGAGTCTGCTGATCACCGGCGGCACCGTCGTCGGACCCACCGGGCCGTACGCCGCCGACGTGCTCGTCGACGGCGAGACGATCGCCGCGATCTACGCCCCCGGCGCCGGCCCGGCCGACGGGGTCGAGGTCCTCGACGCGGCCGGCAAGTACGTCATCCCCGGCGGCGTCGACGTGCACACCCACATGGAGCTGCCGTTCGGCGGCACCTTCGCCAGCGACACTTTCGACACCGGTACGAAGGCCGCGGCCTTCGGCGGCACCACCACCATCATCGACTTCGCGGTGCAGCGCGCCGGTGAGGTGGTCGGCGACGGGCTGGCCGCCTGGCACGCCAAGGCGCAGGGCAACTGCCACGTCGACTACGGCTTCCACATGATCATCGGCGGGGTGGACGACGAGTCGCTCAAGGCGATGGACTCGCTGGTCGCCACCGAGGGGATCACCAGCTTCAAGCTGTTCATGGCGTACCCGGGGGTGTTCTACAGCGACGACGGGCAGATCCTGCGGGCGATGCAGAAGGCCCGCGACAACGGCGCCATGATCATGATGCACGCGGAGAACGGCATCGCGATCGACGTCCTCATCGGTCAGGCCCTGGCCCGGGGTGAGACCGACCCGGTCCACCACGGGCTGACCCGCCCGGCCGCGTTGGAGGCCGAAGCGACGCACCGGGCCATCGCGCTGGCCGGGGTCGCCGCCGACTGCCCGCTCTACATCGTGCACCTGTCCGCCAGCGAAGCCCTCGCCGCCGTCGCGTCCGCCCGCGACACCGGCCGCAACGTCTTCGCCGAGACCTGCCCGCAGTACCTCTACCTGACCCTGGAGGACCAGCTCGGCGCGCCCGGTTTCGAAGGTGCCAAGTGGGTCTGCTCCACGCCGCTGCGCAGCAAGCACGAACCACACCGCGCCGACCTGTGGCGGGGGCTGCGCACCAACGACCTGGCGGTGGTCTCCACCGACCACTGCCCGTTCTGCTTCAAGGACCAGAAGGAACTCGGTCTCGGCGACTTCTCCAAGATCCCCAACGGGATCGGCGGCGTCGAACACCGGGTCGACCTGGTCTACCAGGGTGTCGTCGACGGCAAACTGTCCCTGGCCCGCTGGGTGGAGACGATCGCCACCACCCCGGCCCGAATGTTCGGCCTCTACCCGCGCAAGGGCGTCATCGCCCCCGGCTCCGACGCCGACATCGTCGTCTACGACCCGGCCGGGCGGACCACCATCTCGGCGGCCACCCACCACATGAACATGGACCACTCGGCGTACGAAGGGTTCGAGATCGCCGGCAAGGTCGACACCGTGCTGTCGCGCGGCACCGTGCTGGTCAGCGGCGACGGGGCGTACCACGGGCGCGCCGGCCACGGCCGCTACCTGCGCCGTGGCCTGTCGGACTACCTGCTCTGAAGGGGGTACGCCAGATGGACTTCGGCGTCGTGTTCCAGTGTGACCCGCCCGGCCGGGAGCTGGTGTCGCTGGCCCAGCAGGCCGAACAGGCCGGCTTCAGTCACGTGTGGACGTTCGACTCGCACGTACTGTGGCAGGAGCCGTTCGTCATCTACAGCCAGATCCTCGCCGCCACCTCGTCGGTGACGGTCGGGCCGATGGTGACCAACCCCAGCACCCGGGACTGGACCGTCACCGCGTCGACGTTCGCCACCCTCAACGAGATGTACGGCAACCGCACGGTCTGCGGCATCGGCCGGGGCGACTCGGCGGTACGGGTCCTCGGTGCCCGCCCCACCACCCTCGCCGAGCTGCGCGAATGCGTCACCGTCATCCGTGACCTGGCCGCCGGGCGGACCGTACGCTACCGCGACCGGGACATCACCCTGCCGTGGGTCAGCGACGGGGCGCTGGAGGTGTGGGTCGCCGCGTACGGGCCGAAGGCGCTCGCCCTGGCCGGCGAGGTCGGCGACGGCTACATCCTGCAGCTCGCCGACCCGGACATCGCCGCCTGGATGATCGGCGCGGTCCGGGCCGCCGCGCAGCGGGCCGGCCGTGACCCGGACGCGGTCACCTTCTGCGTCGCCGCCCCCGCCTACGTCGGCGACGACCTGGCCCACCAGCGGGAGCAGACCCGCTGGTTCGGCGGCATGGTCGGCAACCACATCGCCGACATCGTCGCCCGTTACGGCGGTGACGGCAGCGCGGTGCCGAAGGTGCTCACCGACTACATCGCCGGCCGCCAGGGCTACGACTACGCCGAACACGGCCGGGCCGGCAACACCCACACCGACTTCGTACCGGACGAGATCGTCGACCGGTTCTGCCTGCTCGGCCCGGTCGACGAGCACCTGCGGCGGCTCGCCGAGCTACGTGACCTCGGCGTCGACCAGTTCGCCGTCTACCTGCAACACGACGCCAAGCAGGAAACCCTGGCCGCGTACGGCGAGCAGATCATCCCCGCGTACCGCCAGGTGGTCGCGTCTTGACCAGCGGCCGGACCATCGGCCCGACCAGCGGCTGGGCGCGCCGGGTCGGCGTCGCCGGGGCCGCGTTGGCGGCGCTCGCCCTCGCCGCCGCAGCCTGGGAAGGCTACAAACTGGTCGGCGACCCCGACGGTACGGATCTGTTCGGCGTACCGCTGCTGCCGCGCGCCGACGACGCCGCCATGCCGCACCTGGCCGATGTGGTCGCCGGCCTCGGTGCCGTCGACGTCGCCGCCGGCCAGCCGGTGTGGCGGGTCGTCGTCGACGCCTGCCTGTTCACCCTCGGGGTGACCGGCGTCGGGTTCGCCGCCGGCACGCTGGTCGGGCTGATCCTGGCGGTGGCGATGCAGCGGCTGCGGATCGTCGAACGGGGACTGCTGCCGTACGTGGTGCTGTCGCAGACCGTGCCGCTCGTCGCCCTCGCCCCGGTGATCGCCGGCTGGGGCGGGCGGCTGTCGATCGGTGCCTACCCGTGGCAGCCGTGGATGTCGGTCGCGGTGATCGCCGCGTACCTGGCGTTCTTCCCGGTCGCCGTCGGCATGCTGCGCGGCCTGCAGTCGCCGCCGGCCGCCGGGGTGGAGCTGATGCGCAGCTACGCGGCCGGCTGGTGGCGCACCCTGTGGAAGCTGCGGGCCCCGGCCGCGCTGCCGTACCTGTTCCCGGCGCTGCGGCTGGCCGGGGCGGCCGCCGTGGTCGGCGCGGTCGTCGGGGAGATCTCCACCGGCACCCGGGGCGGCATCGGCCGGCTGATCCTGGAGTACTCCCGGCAGGCGACCAGCGCCCCGGCGAAGGTGTACGCGGCGATCCTCGGTGCCGCCGCGCTCGGCCTGGTCGTCGCCGCCACGGTGACCCTGCTGGAGCTGGGGCTGACGCGGCACCAGCGGCGAGTGGCGGTGACCGGATGAGCACCGAACACGCGGTGACTCTCAGCGGAGTCGACAAGGTCTTCAACGCCGGCCGGGCCGACGCGGTCACCGCGCTGACCGGGGTGGATCTGACCATCGGCCGGGGCGAGTTCGTGTCGCTGATCGGGCCGTCCGGCTGCGGCAAGAGCACCCTGCTGCGGCTGATCGCCGACCTGATCACCCCGACCGCCGGCACGGTCACCGTCAACGGCAAGCCCGCCCGGCAGGCCAGACTGGACCAGGAGTACGGCATCGCCTTCCAGCAGGCCGGCCTCTTCGACTGGCGGACCGTGCGGCGCAACGTCGAACTGCCGTTGGAGTTGCGCGGGGTCCGGCGGGCGCAGCGGCGGGAACGGGTCGACGAGATGCTGGCCCTGGTCGGGTTGGCCGACTTCGCCGGCCACTACCCGGCCCAGCTCTCCGGCGGCATGCAGCAGCGGGTGGCGATCGCGCGGGCGCTCGCCGTACACCCGCCGTTGCTGTTGATGGACGAACCGTTCGGTGCCCTCGACGAGATGACCCGCGAACGCCTGCAGGACGAGCTGCTCGGCATCTGCGCCCGCACCGCGACCAGCACCGTCTTCGTCACCCACTCGATCTCCGAGGCGGTGTACCTGTCCGACCGGGTGGTGGTGATGTCGGCCCGGCCGGGTCGGATCACCGCCGTCGTCGACGTCGACCTCGGCGAGCGCACCGAGCAGACCCGGCAGTCGGCGGAGTTCTTCGCCGCCGTCACCGAGGTCCGCCGGGCGCTGCGCGGCACCGGCGCTCCGGCTGTGGAATCGGCGGCAGCCGGGCCGGCGGCGTCGTGAGATCGTTGCGGGCGGCCGGGCCGCCGGTCGCTGTCGGGCTCGCCGGGCTGGCGCTGTGGGAAGCGACGGTACGGCTGGGCCGGGTCGCCTCGTACGTGCTGCCGGCCCCGTCGGCGATCGCCGAACAGTTCTGGGCCAGCCGTACGGTGGTGCTGACCGCCGGGCTGGCCAGCGGCACCAACGCGCTGATCGGGCTGCTCGCCGGGGCGACGCTCGGGGTGCTGGTGGCGTTGGCGGTCAGCCGGCTGCGGCTGCTCAGCGAGGTGTCGGTGCCGCTGGCGGCGCTGGTCAACGCGCTGCCGATCATCGCGCTCGCCCCGGTGCTCAACAACATGTTCGACGCGGCCAGCAGCGTGCCACGGCGGATCGTGGTCGGCCTGGTCGCGTTCTTCCCGGTCTTCGTCAACACGCTGCGCGGGCTGCGCCAGGTGCAGCCGATCCACCGGGAGCTGATGGACAGCTACGCCGCCAGCGGCGCGACGTTCGCCCGGCTGGTCCGGCTGCCCGGCGCGCTGCCGTTCGTCTTCACCGGGCTGCGGCAGGCGTCGTCGTTGGCGGTGATCGCGGCCGTGGTCGCCGAGTACTTCGGCGGGCTGCAGGACGGGCTGGGGGCGCGGATCACCTCGGCGGCGTCGCTTACCGCGTACCCCCGGGCCTGGGCGTTCGTCGTCGGCGCCTGCCTGCTCGGCCTGGTCTTCTACCTGGCGACCCTGCTGCTGGAACGCCTCGCGATGCCCTGGCGCACCGGCCAGACCCCGTGACCCCCACCTCCCCTGGCGCACCCGTCCTCGCGCCGTAGTCCCCCGCTCCATCATCGCGACCAGGAGGAACAGCGGACATGAGAAGACGGTTGGCCGCCGCGGCGGCGCTGACGGGTGCCGCGCTGCTGATCAGCGCCTGCGGTACGGCGGACGCCGAACCGGACGCCGGTGGTGGTGCCACCGACGGCACCACCACGGTGAAGGTCCAGTTGCAGTGGTTCTTCCAGGCCCAGTTCGCCGGCTACATCGCGGCCGTCGAGAAGGGCTTCTACGAGGAGGAAGGGCTCGACGTCGAGCTGATCGAAGGTGGGGTGGACATCGTCCCGCAGACGGTGCTCGCCCAGGGGCAGGCCGACTACGCGATCGCCTGGGTGCCGAAGGCGCTCGCGTCGCGGGAACAGGGTGCCGAGATCACCGACGTCGGGCAGATCTTCGCTCGCTCCGGCACCTACCAGGTGGCGTTCGCCGACTCCGGCATCAGCTCCCCCGCGGACCTGCGTGGCAAGAAGGTCGGCAACTGGGGCTTCGGCAACGAGTTCGAACTGTTCGCCGCGATGACCCAGGCCGGGCTGGACCCGGGGTCGGACGTGACCCTGGTGCAGCAGCAGTTCGACATGCAGGCGCTGCTGCGCGGCGACATCGACGCCGCCCAGGCGATGAGCTACAACGAGTACGCGCAGCTGCTGGAGGCGGAGAACCCGGACACCGGTGAGCTGTACACGCCGGACGATTTCACGGTGCTCGACTGGAACGAGGTCGGGACCGCGATGCTGCAGGACGCCATCTGGGCCGACACCACCAAGCTCGACGACCCGGCGTACCAGGAGCAGACGGTCAAGTTCCTCACCGGCACGATCAAGGGCTGGGCGTACTGCCGGGACAACCCGGAGGAGTGCCGGGATCTCTCCGTCGCGGCCGGGTCGACGCTGGGTGCCAGCCACCAGCTGTGGCAGGTCAACGAGGTCAACAAGCTGATCTGGCCGTCGACCGGCGGGATCGGGCTGATCGACGAGGCGGACTGGGCCCGTACCGTCGAGTTGTCCCTGGCCACGAAGAACCAGGACGGCCAGACGGTGCTGACCGCCGAGCCGGAGGGGTTGGCCTACACCAACGACTACATCAACCAGGCGCTCGAAGCGGCGAAGGCCGACGGCGTGGACGTGACCGGGGCCGACTTCACCCCGCTGACCGTGACCCTCAACCCCGGCGGCGCCTGAGCCGAGGCGGGCAGCCGACCGCGCACCTACTCACCATGATCAGTTGACGAAAAACCGGGACGGCACCGGCGCGTCGCCCGGTTTTTCGTCAACTGATCCTCCTAACCCAGCTCAAGCCAGCACCGCTTGCGGGCGGATTCCCGAAGAAAGCGGTACCTCACGGTACCGTTCGGTACATGACGACGATTACGCTGCGGGAGTTCCGCGACGGCGCGGGTCGGGTGCTGGACGGCGTGGAACGGACCGGCGAGCCGGTCATCATCACCAAGTACGAGCGGCCGGTGGCCGTGCTGATCGGCATCGACGAGTGGGAAGAGATCGAGGCGTTCCGCGACCGCCGGGACGCCGCGACGATCGCCCGATCCCGGGCCGAGGGAGAGTTCGTACCACTGTCGGCGGCCCTGGAGTCGCTCGGGGTCGACCCTCGCGAGGTCGAAGCGCTGCTAGCCGACCGTGCCGGCGGTGAGGCTGCGTGAACCCAGCACCACAGAATGCCACCGAGATGCGCGACGGATCAGGGCACCGGCTACGCGTCGGTGACTATCAGGTCCTATACCGTCTCGACGGCGACGAGCTGACCATCCACGCCTTGGGGCACCGCAAGGACGTCTACTCGTGAGCCGCCCAGGTCGGCCGCCGCTTTCTTCGTGATCGGCTCAACGTCCCACAACCCGATGTAGCTGCGTGTTGGATTCGGCGGAGTCGTTCGCCGTCGCTGGTCGATCGTGGCCAAACTTGTCAGTGCGGCAGTTGGGTGGTGGTCAGTTCGCCGCAGCGGGGGCACCAGCGGCTCTTTACCTTGAACGAGAACAGCCCGGCGAGGAAGCCAAGCAACACGGCACTGGTCAGGGCACAAACGTCCACGGTCAGCTACCTTCCATCGCAGGTTGGAATGGGGTCGGGCTGGTGGTTGCCGCCACCGGCCCGACCCCGGCTCACAGAAACGACGGGCGGGTCGTACGGGCGCGCGGCCGGGAAGGGGTCGACACCGTTGGGCGGCCGGTGCCGCTGCAACACACCGGGACGGGTCAACGCCGACTTGTAGACGCCGATCGCAGCCATCCGCCCGTCCCGCCCCGCCAACGTGATCGTGGCAAGGACGCCGACCACCGGGGAATCGCCGTCATCGAGGCCGTACCGGATGTCGGAGACCCGGACCGTCATCGACCGGTCGCCGAACACCCAGTCGGCCTTACCGAGATGCAGGGTGTCACCGACCCGCAGGAGTTCCCCGTCGGCCATCAGTCGTCCCGCCCGTCATGGACGTACCCGTCCGGCCAGAGCCCGGCGTACTGCAACACCGCCCGCACCCGACGCGCCTTGACCTGATCCCACCGGTCCAACACCGCCAACGCGCTGGTGAACGGCGGGCAGAACGCCGCCACGTCACACACCCGACACTCCGCCAACCGACTCGGCATGTGCTCGGCGACCGTCTCCCGCGCCCGGCCCAACACGTCGACGCCCGGCCGGTTCCGCATCGCCGCCGCCACCTCATCCAGCACCACCTGCTCGGCGTCAACAACCGGACGCTCGGCATCCGGCGCAGACGCCACCCCACGCGCGGCCAACAGCCGGAAACGCGGATCACGCCCGATGTCCGTCTGGCCCGGCGTCCGTCGCGGCAACGGTGGCCGGTTCGGCGTCGGACCTGCATTGCGAACGACGTACGGCAACCCGCCATACCTACTGCGAGGGCTCTGGTTCCTGGTCAAGAGCTTCTCCTTCGTGGGGAGGACTGTTGAAGGATCTGTTGTGGACTCTTCCTGTGTGGAGGGGATGCCGGGACCTCTACGTCAGGTAACCTAGGGACGTTCATAAACGTCCCAGGAGTGATCAACCATGAACACAGCGCTGCATGTGGCGATGAGCCGGAACGGCATGACACCGGCGACCCTGGCCGGCAAGGTCGGCGTCGACCCCAAGACCGTCGCCCGGTGGCTCGGCGGTCGCGTTCCCCACCCCCGCCACCGGTCGCAGGTCGCCCAGGTGTTGAGAGAAGATGAAGACGTGATCTGGTCTGGCTTGGTCAAACGCGGATACGACCGGGAGATCCGCGCCGCATGGCCGACACGCTCAGCCGTCCCCCGGGAGCTGTGGAACGACCTCGTCCACCGCGCCACGTTCCGCATCTGGTGCGCCGGCTACACCTCCTACTTCCTCTGGACCGAGGTCCCCGGCATCACAGCCACCCTGCGCAACAAGGCCGTATCCGGGCTCGACCTGCGCTTCCTCCTCGGCCACAAGGACTCACCCGTCACCCGCGACCGCGAACGCATCGAAGACGCCGCCCTGTCGATCTCCACCCGCATCGACATCACCACCGCCGAACTCGCCAAGATCGAACCCACCCCACAGGTACGCCACACCGACCGCCACATCAGCCTGTCCGTCTGGGTCTTCGACGACGAAGCCCTCGTCAGCACCCACCTCGCCGACCAACTCGGACACGCCTCCCCCACCCTGCACGTCCGCCGCCGCAGCCCCGGCGGACTCTTCGACCAGTACGCCAACCACGTTGAACACCTCTGGGAAGCCGCGACCTCACCGGCGACGACCGCCTGACAGCAGGGGTGAGCGAGCGACGTGAGTTTCAACGCCTACGCCCGGCACGTACGCGATCCAGCACTACCCCATCGACGCCGCGTCTCAGCGCTCCGATCCTGCGTACAGCTGTACCGACCGATCGGCTTCCACGCGACCCGGGGTTTCCTCCGACTCGCGGCCGGGCCATGAAGGGGCAGCGGAGCCCGAAGCCGAAAGATCCGAATCCGAACCACGGCCCCCGACACTGGTGCGGCGCACCACAGCAAGCAGCCCTACACGCCTTGACGTTCTGGAAACGCAGGCGCATGCCCACCCTGCTGACCTGGCCAGATCCGATCGCCGCAGAAGTCGACTCCGCCGTCACCGCCTGCCTCGCAGCAGAAGGAACACTCACACCTGCCGAACACCAGCGGCTCATCAGCGCCATCGATGCGCTTCAACAACGCGTTGCGACACACCAGTGGCATGACGACCCTGTTGCCTACTTCCGGACGCGGGACCTGCTCACGGTCGCACAGTTCGTCGAGACCGCCGCCTATCCGTCTCAGCGTCAATCAGCACCATGATCGGAGGAAGCGACCGGGAGGCAACCATGACAGAACCAGGCTGGACCAGCAGCTCAGACCCGTACCTCGTCGCGCAGCAGCACGACGCGTGGTCCGCCGAGGCCGCCGGCCGGGGACGCGTCGGCACGCAACAGCTTCTCGGCGTCGAGACCGTCGACGCGGACACACAGGTCAGACGCGCGCTCGGACTCGCCGCCGTCGAACTCGCCGACTCCTACTACCCGGAGCCCATCGCCGCCGGCACCCCACTCGCCGACAACCACAAGATCAAGGGCGGAGCGGTACGGGTCCTCGCTGACCTCGGCCTCACACCGCACCAGGTCAGCGAACACGTCACCGCACGACGGCCGACCGATCAGGAACAGGAACTCCTCGACATCCCCACCGACGAACCACTCCTCGTCCTCACCCGCATCAGCCGCGCCGCCACCGGCCAACCCGTCGAGTACGCCGTCATGCGCACCGTGACCAGCCGCTCCACCGGCCACACCTACCAGATGCAGGTCCTACCCGCATGACCGACGAACCCGACAACCCTGCCGTTGCAGGGCAGCAAGAGTCAGCACCATGATCGAGGGCGGTCCGGCGCGTCCAACAGTCAGTCGACCAGGTCGGCGCGGGGGTCGATCACCCAGTGGTGCGACCGGATGACACGGTCGGCGAACGGCACGCTGGTCTCGCCGAGCAGGGTGAAACCGAGGCTACGGCAGACGCCGTTCGACGCGGCGTTGGTCACCGCCGGATAGGCGTGCACGGTGCCCCAACGGCCGTCGGCGGCAGCCCGGCGCAGCAGCGCACGCGCCGCCCACCTGGCCAGCCCTCGGCCCTGGAACTCGGGCAGCACCATCCACCCGATCTCGGACACCGGCCCGTCGTCGAGGTCATGGGTCCACAGAGCCACCGAACCGGCGACCGTAGCCGGGTCGGCCCCGTCCGGCACAATTATCTTGATCCACTGGGTATCGGCGGCCGCCGACTGGACATCCCGCTCGACCTTGGCCGCGATGCCGTCGACCGGCAGCGGCCCGCCGAGGTCGGCCATCATCACCGGGTCGCAGCGCATCCGGACGTACGCGTCGACATCGTCCGGCCGTACGTCGCGCAACAGCACGCTGACTCTCCCGCTTCTCGAGCACTGCCTTCAGGGTGGCACACGGTCAGCGACCATGCCGGGCCGGTGGCCGGACCTTCGATAGGGTCGAACACGGCCACCCCGCAGCCCAACGGAGAAGGCGAGCCGACCACATGGCGACGCAGGTCATCGTGCTCAACGGCGGATCCAGCTCCGGCAAATCCGGGATCGTCCGGTGTCTCAAGCACCTGTTGCCTGAGCCGTGGATCAGCCTCGGCGTCGACGACCTGATCGAGCGGTTGCCGCCGGCCATGGTGGCGTTCGGCGCGCAGGGCGAGGTCATTCTCGGCGACGGCTTCGACGAGCTGCAGCACGCCTGGCGGGTGGGCGTCGCGGCGATGGCGAAAGCCGGGGCGCACATCATCATCGACGAGGTCTTCCTCGGCGGCGGCGTCTCCCAGGAGCAGGCGCGTCGATATCTGGACGGCCTGACCGTGCTGTCGGTCGGGGTGCGGTGTGCTGCGGATGTCGCGGCGGCGCGGGAGATCGCCCGTGGTGATCGGGTGGTCGGGATGGCTGTGTCGCAGGCCGAGATAGTCCACCAGGGAGTCGAGTACGACATCGAGGTGGACACCAGCCACCTGGAGTCGCTGGACTGCGCCCGGGTCATCGCCGCACGGGTGACCGCCGCGACGTAGGACTGATCGGATCAGTCCTACGTCTTTGGATCCTCGACCCACCTGACCGGACGGATCTACGGCAGGTGCAGGAGGACGTCCACGGATCCGGCGAGGTCGTCGAGCGCGAAGTAGTGCCGCTCGTCCTCGTCGGGGCGGTACATGCCCGAGATCAGGCGTACGGCGTGCCGGCTGGCCAGCCACCGCCCGACGGCTTCGGGTTTCGGCGCGGCGGTCAGGTCGACTGCGTACCCCGCGCCCAGCTTGGCCGCGACGTGGTCGAGCGTCTGGTCCAGGCTGCCGGGGCGGGGTGCCGGCAGGTGGAAGTCCCGGATGCGGCCGCACCCGAAGGTGGTCAGCGCGCAGCGGTAGCCCGTCCCGAGGTGTTCGCGGAGTCGGGAGCCGAAGCTGGTCCGCCGGGCGGCGAGGTGACCGAGCCCGTCCCAGACGACGGCTCGCCGGCCGGTGGCCCGCAGGTGTTCGACGAGCTGGTCTGCCGCAGTCGTCTCTTCGTCGTCGCCGCTGCGGCCCCGGCTGAGTGGGGCGGCGTGGAATCGCACGATGCGGTCGAGCGCCGCGAGTGCACGGGTCGTGGCGTCGGAGCCGGGTTCGAGCACCTCTGCCGTCGCGGTCCGGGCCTGCCGGGCCAGGTCGACGAAGGGCGCACCGGTCCACCTGCCGTGGGCGCGCTCGACGTGTTCGCCGCCGTCGTGTGCGACCCGGATCGTCGCCAGCAGCGCCGCTATCCGCTCGTGGTCGCGGGTGCCCGCCGTCAGGGCGAGGACCCGGTCGTAGTCGGCGGGCTCCGCCGTGGGACGGGTGATTCCGCGGATCTCCACCTGGTCTGCCGGGTGGGTGGCGTTGTGGACACGTAACCAGATCAGTGCGCGGCGCAGCGACTCGGTGCGCCACGGCCCCCAGGCGTCGGCGAGGATCGCCTCGGGGCCGTTCGTCGACCGGTCTCCGGCCCTGGCCCAGCGGTCGAGCCGTGCACCGATCTCGGTGGTGTCCTGCAGGACGACGGTACGCACGCCTCGGATCACCAGCGCCTGGAGCAGGTCGACCTGCAGCTCGCTGACCTCGACACTCTCCCGGGTCGTCGGCGCGAGGCCGATGACCGTCGGCGCGGCAGGCGCGTCGCGGCCCGCTCGGCGCGGCAGCAAGCCGTCGGCGACGCCGGTCACGACGTCGCGCCACGGTGTGTCGCCGTACGGCCGCATGGGTCGGGCGTGTGTGGACAGCCAGTCGACGACCGCAGCCGGTGCCACTGCGCTCATCGGGTGATCCCGCCGGCACGGGCAGGCGCGGCCTGCAGCGCCCGCGCCAGTTCGACCAGTAGGCGGGCGCGGGCCTCGGAATCGCCCGGCCTGGCCGCGTACCGGCCGTCGACGACCTGATGAGGGGTGAGGCTCAGCGAGGTGGCGACGGGATGCATCCGTAGCTCCTCGGCCACCTGACGCAGCTGCGCCACGGCTCGGCCGCCGCCGGACATGCCATAGCCGACGAAGGCCACCGGCTTGTCGTTCCACTCGGCGTACAGGTGGTCCAGGGCGTTCTTCAGCACGCCCGGGAAGGAGGCGTTGTACTCGGGAACGACGATGACGTACGCCTGGTAGCTGGCGATCGCGGCGGCCCAGCGGCGGGTGGTCTCGTGTTCGTAGCTGCCGAATACGGCGGCGAGCGGCTCGCCCAGCATCGGCAGGGCGAAGGTGGCCAGGTCGATCACCTCCAGGCGGAGCTCCGGCTGGCTGCTGTCCGATGCCACCCACTGGGCGATGGCGGGTGACCGCCGGCTGGGGCGGGTGCTGCCGGCGATCACTCCTACCCGCAGCGGTCCGCTCGGGACGGCGACGTTGTCCGTTTCCATGCAGCCGACGCTAGAACTTGAACAATGGTTGAAGTCAAGCGACGATGTGTCCCATGTCCAACGCCACCGTCTCCCCGGCGACCCTGAGCGTGGGTGAGGTCGCGGCAGCCAGCGGAGTCGCCACCTCCGCCATCCGGTTCTACGAACGTCAGGGGTTGTTGACCTCGGTCCGCACCAGCGGCAACCAGCGCCGCTACGACGAGTTCGCCCCCTGCGTGGTGCGGATCTGCCGGGTGGCCCAACGGGTCGGACTCAGCGTGCAGGAGATCGTCGCGCTGTTCGCCGCCCTGCCGGCCGACCCGACCGAGGCCGACTGGCAAGGGCTCACCCGGGCGCTCGTCGCCGAAGCGGAGCGCCGCATCGCCGAGCTTCACGAGGCGCTCGACGACATCGCCTCCGGGGAACCGCTCTGCAAGCTACCGGCGGGCGGACGCGCGCACTGACTCCAGGCGAACCGGCGCGCCGACTACTCGGACACCAGGTGGTAGCCGGCGCCTCGGACGGTGCGTACCCGTGGCCCGTTCGGCAACGCGGCGAGCTTGCGCCGTAGTCGTTTCACGGTGGCGTGCAGCGCGGCCCGGTCGCCCAGATAGGCGCCGCCCCAGACCGCTTCGAACAGCTGCCGGTACGTCCACAGCCGCAGCGGTGGGCCGGCCAGTCGCAGCAGCGTCTCCCGTTCCAACGGGGTGAGCGCCAGTGCCTCGCCGCGCCAGGTGACCTCGGTGGAGACCGGATCAAGCAACAGGTCACCGAGACGGGTCAGCCCGGCCCGCGACGGACCGGCAGCCACCGCCGGCTCATCGGCCGCCGACAGCAGCATGGTCCGCAGCTCGGTCAGGGTGTTGACGATCAGTACGGCGCCGAGGTCGTCGACGCGGGACACCAACTGCTCGCGTACCGCCGGGTCCGTGGACACGCACACCACCAACGGCACCTCGCCACCCGTCACCGCTGCTCCCCCCAGCTGTCCCCGGAGGCCAGCCAACCGGGTGAACCGGCCCACGTCAACGGCCCTATGGGAGCACTCCCAGCGCCGCCGCTGTCCCATGATTGTCCGGCGATTGCCCACCTTGGTGCTTTCACCTGGTCATCGGCACGCCGAGCATGGCCGGCAGGCGGGATCCGCCTGTCACCACTGTGAGGAGAACGATGATCCATCCACCTGGACGCACCGGCCCGCCACCAGCGGGTATCCGGTACGCCGCCGTGACCGCCCGGGCCGTCGCCGCGACGCTGGCGATCGTGCTCGGCGTCACCGCCGCCACCGCGGCAGCCCCTGCCGCGTCGGCGGCCCCGATCGGCGGCAACGGCGACGCCCCGGCGGCGGTCAGTGCCGAACTGCTGGCCGACCTGGCCGCCGACGGCACCACCAGCTTCATGGTCTACCTGCGAGAGACGGCCACCCTGGACGCCGCAGCCCGGATCAGTGACCGGGCCCGGCGCTCCACTGTCGCGTACGAGCAGTTGACCGAGTTCGCCGAGCGCAGCCAGCGAGAGCTGACCGCCGACCTGACCCGGCGCAAGGTGCCGCACACCAGCTTCTGGATCGCCAACGCGGTGCAGGTCACCGGGGACCGGGCGCTGGTCGACGCGATCGCCGCCCGGCCGGAGGTGGCGCGGGTGGAACCGGTGCGCAGCCACGAGCTGATCGAGCCGGTCACGCAGCCGTCCGTCGCCGACGACCCGCAGACCACCTGGGGGGTGGAGCAGATCGGCGCGCCCCGGGTCTGGTCGGAGTTCGGCGTACGCGGCGAGACCGTGGTGATCGCCAGCATCGACACCGGAGTCCAGTTCGACCATCCGGCGCTGGTCGCCAGCTACCGGGGGAACCTCGGGGACGGCACCTTCGACCACGACTACAACTGGTTCGACCCGTCCGGGGTGTGCCCGGACCCGACGCCCTGCGACAACCAGGGGCACGGCAGCCACACCGTGGGCACGATGGTCGGTGACGACGGCGCCGGCGCCCGGATCGGGGTGGCGCCGGGGGCGCGGTGGATCGCGGCGAAGGGCTGCGAGGCCCGAAGCTGCTCCGACCCGGCGCTGCTGGCCGCCGGCCAGTGGGTGTTGGCGCCGACCGACCGCAACGGTGAGAACCCGCGCCCGGACCTGCGACCGGACATCGTGAACAACTCCTGGGGCGGCGGCCAGGCCGACCTCTGGTACGAGCAGGTGGTCACCGCCTGGCGGGCGGCCGGCATCTTCCCGGTCTTCTCGGCCGGCAACGACGGGCCGGCGTGCAACACCGCCAGCTCCCCCGGCGACTACCCGGGCGTCTACACCGTCGGCGCGCACGACGTCGACGGCACGATCGCGGACTTCTCCAGCCGGGGCGCCTCCGGGGTGGACGGCCACATCACGCCGGACATCGCCGCCCCCGGCGTCGGCACCGTCTCGGCGATCCCGGGCAGCCAGTACGGCACCGCCGACGGTACGTCGATGGCGGCACCGCACGTCGCCGGCACGGTCGCGCTGCTGTGGTCGGCCGCGCCGGCGCTGCGTAACGACTACGACGCGACGGTCGCGTTGCTGGACCGTACCGCGATCGACGTCGACGCCACCGAGTGCGGCGGCACCGTCGCGGACAACAACCTGGCCGGCGAGGGCCGGCTGGACGCGTACCAGCTGGTGGCGCAGTCGCCTCGCGCGCAGACCGGCCGGCTGACGGGCACGGTGACCGACGCGGCGGACGGCTCCCCGGTCGCCGGGGTGACCGTGACGGTCGCCGGGCGCAGTGTGCAGACCGGACCCACCGGCGGGTACGCGACGTACCTGCCGGCCGGCACACACACCCTCACCGTCTCCGGATTCGGCTGGACCACCCGGACGCTGCCGGTGACCGTCGGCACCGTACCGGTGAATCTGGACGTCGCCCTCGACGCGGTGCCGCTGGTCACCCTCTCCGGTCGGGTCACCGACGGCTCCGGGCAGGGCTGGCCGCTGTACGCGCGGATCGACATCGCCGGGCGGCCCGGCCGCCCGGTCTTCACCGACCCGACCAGCGGCCGGTACGCCGTCCAGGTGCCCCGGCACGGCACGTACCAGGTGACGGTGACCGCGCTGTACCCCGGCTACCGGACGGTGACCACCGAGGTGGCGGTCGGCGGCCAGGCCCGGACGGCGAACCTGGCGGTGGCGGCGCACATCGCCTGCACCGCCGCCGGCTACACGGCCGACACCGGCGCCACGGTGTTCGCCGCCGACTTCGCCACCGAGCCGGCCGGCTGGACGGTCGTGGACCGCACCGACGGCGGCGGCTGGACCTTCACCGACCACCACCAGCGGGGCAACCTGACCGGCGGTGCCGGCGGGTTCGCCATCGTCGACAGCGACGGCCACGGCCTCGGCCGCAGCCAGGACACCCTGCTGCACACGCCGATGGTCGACATCTCGCAGATCGCGGCCCCGGTGCTGCGGTTCCGCACCGACGCGCGGATCGCCGGCAACGGCGACGTCGCCGCGATCGACGTCTCGACCAACGGCACCGAATGGGTCAACGTCTCCCAGGTGACCGAGAGCGTGCGCGGTCCGCGGTTGGTGGAGATTCCGCTGGCCCCGGTGGCCGGCGCCGACCAGGTGCAGGTCCGGTTCCGTTACCGGGGCGGGTACAGCTGGTGGTGGCAGGTCGACGACGTGGCGATCGTCGACCGCACCTGCACGCCGGTCGAGGGCGGGCTGATCGCCGGGTTCACCAGCGACGCGAACACCGGGGAGCCGGTCGTCGGGGCGCGGGTCGCCGACCCGCAACGCCCGGACGAGTACGGCACGTCGGCGGCCACCCCGGCCGACGAGACGGTGCCGGACGGGTTCTACTGGTTCTTCGCCAGCGGAGCCGGGCAGCAGCGGTCGTTCGTCGCTGAGGCGGCCCCGTACCAGCAGCGGAAGCGGACCGCGTCGGTGGTCGCCGGCGGTGCCCGGCGGGTCGACTTCGACCTGCGCAGCGGGCAGTTGACGGTGAGCGGCGCACCGGTCGAGGCGGAGCTGACGGACGGCGGCAGCGGCAGCGCCGAGTTCACCGTCCGCAACACCGGGACCGCGCCGGTGACGGTGGAGGTGCTGGCGCGCCCCGCCCCGGCGGCGACGCCGCCGCTGTCCGGTCAGCCGCCGTGGCAGCGGCTGGCCGACGCCCCGGACGGGCTGTCCGACAACGCCGCCGTGGTGCTCGACGGCATCGTCTACTCGATCGGCGGCGGCACCCACCTGGGCACGACCCGGCAGGCGTGGGCCTACGACCTGGCCGCCGACAGCTGGCAACGGCTGCCGGACCTGCCCCGCGACCGGGGCAAACCGGCGGTGGCGGCGGTCGACGGCAAGGTGTACGTGTTCGGCGGCTGGGACACCGAGTTCCGGCCACAGTCGGCGGTCGACGTGTTCGACCCGGCGACCGGGGTGTGGCAGACCCTCGCCGGGGTGACCAACCCGGCACCTCGGGCGGCGGCCGCGGCGGTGGTCGTCGAAGGGCTGATCTACCTGGTCGGCGGCTGCCGGGACGAGCTGTGCCGGGCATCGGCCGACGTGCTGGCGTTCGACCCGACGACCGGCACGTTCCGGGCCCGCGCCGACTACCCGCACGAGGTGGCGTGGCATGCCTGCGGGGCGATCGACCTGCGGATCTACTGCGCCGGCGGGTTCAGCCACGACGGCGACTACGCCGACACCCTCGCCTACGATCCGGACACCGACCGCTGGTCGGCCCGCGCGGCCATGCCGGAGCACGTGACCAGCATGGCGTACTCGGTGGCGGCCGGTCGCCTGGTGCTGGCCGGCGGGATGCTCTCCGCCGGGGAGATCACCGACCGGACCATCGGGTACGACCCGGTGGCCGACGCCTGGCAGGAGCTGGCCCCGACCGGGCACGCCGCGTTCCGGGGTGCCGGCGCCTGCGGCGGTCTGGCGATCGGCGGCATGTCGCCGCAGTGGGCGGCGCTGCCATCGATCTCCCGGTGGTCCGGGGCGGCGGACGGCTGCGCGCCGCCCGCCGAGGTGCCCTGGCTGCGGGTACGGCCGGCCAGCTTCACGTTGGCACCGGGTGCGTCGAAGGCCGTCACGCTGCGGTTCACCGCTGACGCCGCGACCGGGGTCGACGGGCCAGGCCGGTACATCGCCACGGTGGCGCTGCGGGCGCAGACCCCGTACCCGGTGCCGACCGTGCCGGTGGAGTTGACGGTGCGGCAGCGGTAGGTCGACCGGGGGTGCGGGGTGCCCGATCGGACACCCCGCACCCCCGGCCACCAGTTCGGCACGATCCACCGCCGCCATTAACCGGATCGTCGCCGTTGCGCAACCGTATGTTGCGGGAACACCCAGATTCCCGGGCTAGGTTCGGGCGCTATGCGTGTCAGCGGGTCCCTGAGCGATCGTTCCGAGGGGACCGCTCCCTCGGCGCGTACGCCGGTCCGGGCACGCGAGCGCAGCCCGTACATCGACGCGTTGCGGGCGTTGGCGATCCTGCGGGTCTACCTGCTGCACAGCCTGTGGCTGACCTGGCTGCCGATGGCGTTCCCGGCGATGCCGGTGATGTTCGCGCTGGCCGGCTACCTCACGGCCGTGTCGCTGGACCGGGGCGCGCCGCTGCGGGTGGTCGGCTCCCGGCTGCGCCGGCTGCTGCCACCGCTGTGGGCGCTCGCCGTGGTCGCCGTACCGCTGATGGTCCTGTTCGGCTGGCGGCCCAGCCTGCCGGACGTCACCTGGTGGGTGGTGCCGCTACGCAACCCGCCGTCCGGCGAGTGGGGCGGGCCGTTCTCCCTCGGGCTGTGGTACATCCGCGCCTATCTGTGGCTGGTGCTGTTCTCCCCGCTGCTGTGGTGGGTGTTCCGCCGCTGGCCGGTCGGCGCGCTGCTGGGCCTGTCCGGGCTCGCCGTACTGCTGACGTCGCCGCTGGTCGACCTGCCGGTCAACCCGGTCACCGACGTGATCTGGTCGATGGCCGCGTACGGCAGCTGCTGGCTGATCGGCTACGCCCGGCACACCGGGCTGCTCGACCGGGTGTCGCTGAGATGGTACGTGCTCGGCGTCGGCGTGCTGGCGCTCGGCGCGATGATGTGGCTGGCCGACCGGGGCGAGGACGACCAGCTCGGCGGGCTGGTCTGGGGTTGGGCGGTGGTGCTGCTGCTGATGCGGGCCCGGCCCCGGCTGGACTGGCTGGCCCAGGTGCCGTGGCTGGCCCGACTCATCCGCATGATCAACGCCCGCGCGGTGACCATCTACATCTGGCATCTGCCGGTGCTGTGGGCCGCCGCCGGGCTGCTCACCCTGGCCGGCCTCTACGCCGGCAAGTCGACCATTCTCGGCGTCGGCACCGTGCTGCTGGTCGCGGTGGTGCTGGCCCTCGGCTGGGTCGAGGACCTCGCCGCCCGCCGCCGCCCGTCGCTGCTACCGCCCAGCTGAGGCCGCCGGCACCGTCAGCGGAGGGCGTCGTCGGCGAGTCGGGCGTGCACGCCGACGACGCCGTTGACGATCTGCGTCACCCGTACGTCGACGACGACGCTGGCCAGGGCGACCGCGTCGCCCCGGGACAGTCCGTGCCGGCGGGCCATCAGGGTGATCATCGCGTCGAGGGCGTCGGCGGTGGCGGCGTCGAGCGTGTCGCCCAGACCCAGGGTCAGCCAGGCACCGTCGACCCGGGCCACCGGGCCGGTCAGCGGCTGGTCGTCGACCAGGTCGATGGTGAGCCGCACCCGGTCCATCGGGCATTCGATCGCCGTACCGCAGATCTCGCCGTCACCCTGGGCGGCGTGTCCGTCGCCGACGGAGAAGAGTGCGCCGTCGACGCTGACCGGCAGCAGCAGGGTGCTACCAGCGACCAGGTCCTTGCAGTCCAGGTTGCCGCCACAGCGCCGGGGCGGGATCGTCGAGTGTTCGCCGGGCTGCGCCGGCGGCATGCCGAGCACCCCGAGGAACGGCCGCAGGGTCACCGTGTGGCCGAGCTGGTTGCGGCCGGTGCCGGCGACCGGGTCCAGCTGCCAGGCGTGGACCGTCTCGGTGCCGGCGATGCCGTACCGGTCGCTGTGCGGGGTCGACGCGCTGCCGGCGAGCGTGGTGCCCCAGCTGGCCGGCACCACCTCGTCGATCCGTACCGACAGGGTCGTCCCCGGCCGGGCGCCGCGGACCGCGACCGGTCCGACCAGCGCATGGCCGAACCCCGGCCGGTACGCGGCGTGCCGGGGCCGCTGGTCGTGCGGTCCACCCGGGTACGGCCCGGCCGACCACCAGCAGTCGAGGGTACGGACGGTGACCGTGTCACCGGGGTCGATGGTGAGCACCGGCGGATGGTCGGGTGAGAAGTAGCCGTGCAGGGTCCGGGCGTCCGGCTCCAGGGTGTGCCGCATCGGGGCAGGCTACCGGCGGCGGGCCGGGTGCCGCAGCTACCGCCGACGGGCCAGGTAGCGCAGCGACCGCCGCAGGTAGCTGCGGGGATTGGTGTCGAGGTACCTGGCCCAGCGGGGCGGCAGGTCGTCGCGCAGCCAGGCGTACCGGCCCAGGGCGTAGCCGTACATCGGCTCGGTGAGGTAGCCGAGCCGGCTCGACTGCCAGCCGCCGGCCCGGCCCCGGTGGTCGAAGGCGGCGTTGGCGGTGAAGATGCCGAGTCCGAAGAAGACGGTGGTGAGGTCGGTGAGCGGCTCGTGGTCGGCGCCGTCGGTTGGCGGGCCTGCGCCCCGGCGATGGTGATCACGCCCCGGCCACCCCGGCGTACGTAGTGACCAGCGGCGCCGGAGCTGGCCTGCGCGTACGCCGGCAGGCTGGCAAGTAGCGCTGCTTCGGTGTCGTCGTCCGGCTCGAAGACCAGTTCGACCCGGTCGGGGTCGACTGCCATGTGCCGAGCTACGCCGTGCAGCACGGCCGCCACGTCTGCCTCGCTGCCGTGGTAGGCGCCGGGGAAGAACTCGTCGGTGGGTAGCACGACCGGCCCGCGCAGCGCCGGCTCGCCGAACTCGCGAATCAGCCAGGACATCGACCCGTCGATCCAGTCCCGCTCGGTCTCCCGGACCGGGCACGCGGCGCTCAACAGCATCCGGCACGCACCTCCCCCGCGCGATCGCTACGGTCAGGATCACCGATGGCGACCGTCGCCGGGTGCCGCGCGCCGGTCGGATAGGTGACAGAGGCCACGGGGTCACGGCAGGCGTATCGTCGGGCGCTGTGACTGGTGTGCCGTACTCGTTCTGCTCGTCCTGTGGTGCCGGCTATCCGCCCGACGCCGGCTGGCCCCGCCAGTGTGGCCACTGTGGGCAATTGGTGTGGCGCAATCCGACGCCGGTGGCGGTCGCCGTGGTCCCGGTCGTCACCACGCAGGGGCTCGGTGTGGTGGTGCAGCGCCGCGACATCGAGCCGGCGCGCGGGCAGTTGGCGCTGCCCGGCGGCTTCATCGAGTACGGCGAGGACTGGCGTACCGCGGTGGTCCGCGAGTTGCGCGAGGAGACCGGGCTGGACGGCGCGGCCGAGCAGGTACGGCTCTACGACGTGCGCAGCGTGCCGAGCGGCGCCAGTCTGCTGATCTTCGGCATGCTGCCGCCCCGGCCCGCGCAGGCGCTGCCGGTGTCGGCGCCGACCGACGAGGCGACCGAGTGGCTGGTGACGACCGAGCCGGTCGAGCTGGCGTTCCCGTTGCACACCGAGGTGCTGACCCGGGTGCTCGACGAGGCGTCAGGGGTGGCGGCGGTCGGTACCCTGACGACGTGAACGACGTTCCTGACCGGCTGCCCGCCGAGCGGCTGCGGGCCTCCGACGCCGACCGTGAACGGGTGGCCGAGGTGCTGCGGGCGGCGGCGGCCGAGGGTCGGATCGACCTGCCCGAGTTGGACGAGCGGCTCACCCGGGTGTACGCGGCCCGCACGTACGCCGATCTGGAGCCCCTCACCCGGGACATCCCCCGCGCGGTCTCCGACGCGGTGGCGCGCCGTGGCGGCGGTGACGTCGCCGTGTCCCGCCCGGCGACCTGGGCGGTCGCGGTGATGAGCGGGTTCGACCGGCGGGGCCGGTGGGCCGCACCGGGCGTCCTGCGGGCGCTGGCGTTCTGGGGCGGCGGCCGCATCGACCTGCGGGAGGCGCAGTTCGACGCGAACGTGATCCGGATCCGGGCCTGGGCGATCATGGGGGGTATCGACATCGTGGTGCCGGACGACGCCGAGGTGTCGATCAACGGCCTCGGACTGATGGGTGGCTTCGATCAGCGGGCAGCCGGGTTGGGCAGCCCGGGTGGGCCGAGGATCCACATCGACGGGTTGGCGTTCTGGGGTGGTGTCTCGGTCAAGCGGCGGGCGCGGCCGGGACGCTGATCGCGGCGAGAATCAGGCCGTTGCGGACCAGCCACCGGCCGGTGAAGCCGGTCAGCTGGCCGCCGCCAGGCAGCTCGGGCCCGGGGACCAGCAGCTGGGCGGTGAAGTCACCGCCGGTGGCGGCGGCATCGGCGCCGGGGGTCGCCTCGACGTACGCCTGCTCGAAGCCGAGCCACCGCTGGGCCAACGGGTACCAGGCCTTGTAGACGGCTTCCTTGGCGCAGAACAGCAGCCGTTCCCAGTGCACCTGCGGGTGGCTGGCGCGGCGGGCGGCCAGCCAGGTCAACTCGTCGGGCACGGTGATGCTGTCCAGCACGCCGGCCGGCAGCGGCTCGTGCGGCTCGGCGTCGATGCCGACCGTGACGAGGTCGGTGGACCGGGCGACCACGGCGGCCCGGTAGCCGGCGCAGTGGGTGATGCTGCCGACGACGCCGGCCGGCCAGCGCGGCTCCCGGCGGGGTCCGGCCGGCACCCCGACGCCGACGAAGCCCAGCTCGGCGAGGGCCTCGTGGGCGCACCGCCGGGCGGTGCCGAACTCCCGGCGACGTTTGTCGACCGGGGTGCCCAGCGCCGCCTCCTCCTCGGGGTACAGGGTGACCGGAACGGTGTCGTCGAACGCCTCGCGGGCGATGACCGCGGTCGGCAGCAAGTTCTCGATCATCTGGCCCTCCGTGTCACCGGGTCGGGCTGATCAGCACACCCGCCACTGGCCGTTCTCCTCGACCAGTGTGATCACTTCCTGGCGTTCGGCGCCACTGTCGTCGGTGATGTCGACGGTGACCACGCCGGTGGCCTGTCCGTTGGTGCTGGACACGGTGGTGCCGACGATGTCGTACTCGGTGATCTGCGGGCCGGCCGACTCCCGGTCGACGAACTCGGCCTCGGTCAGCAGGGCCTGCTGCTGGGCGCAGAGCCGCTGGTACGCCTCGGCGTGGTCGCCGGCGCGCAGCGCGTCGAGATGGGCGCTGGCCGCGTCCCGGACCGGGGTGGTGGCCGCCGAGATGGTCTGGTACAGCCAGAAGCCGACGCCGGCGGCACCGACACAGCAGAGCAGGACGACGGCGAGCACGATCGCCACGACGATGATCGTGGTGCGCCTGCCCCGGCCGGACTTCGGCTCGGGCGGCGACGCGGGGGGCGGGGGGTAGCTCATGATGCGGATGCTAGATGCCACCCGCCAGCCTGCGGTCAGTCGCCCGAGGCGGCCGTATCAGCAGTGCCCGGCTCCCGCCAGTGCTCAGCCGCGCCCGGCGGCGATCCGCTGGGCGACGACGATGACGTCGAACGGTACGTCGTGCCGGTAGAGGCTCGCCGCCAGGTAGTCCAGCACCCGCAGGTGCTGCTCCTCGGTGAGGCCGAGGCGCCGCCAGTGCCCGCCGGTGGGCCGCCGGGTGGCCACCGGGCCGCCGAAGGCGGCACCGAGCTGCTCGGTGAGACGGCCCACGAGGTGTGGTCGGTCGATCCCGATCAGGTACGGGGCAAGTTCGGCGTCGGCGGCGACCAGCCGTAGCCAGCGGATCACCACGCCTCTCACACCAGCCGGGCCGAGCCGGTCGACCGGATCACGGGGGCAGGCCACCAACTCTTTCGTCCGCACACCCTCCGGTACGGGTGACCGACGCCGATCAGTTCACCGGATGGCTGGCTGATCGGTGGTCGGTGGCGGGTCGTGGGCCGAGGTTGCCCCTTGACGTCGAGGGTCGAGGCGGTTAACACTCTCGCAACCGCCACGTGACAGCGACGAATCGGGCGAGGTCAGGACCGGCATCTCGGGGAGAGAGCCGGCAGCGCCGCCCGTCTGTCGCCCCCGTCCGGCGGCCCAGCCCTGTGACCGTTCGACGACCTGGCAGCACCGCACCCCGTGATGTTAACGCAAACATCCATCGAGCTCGGCGCGTGTTGGGGGACCGACCGTCCACCGCATGCCTGGACCGATCAGGAGGAACACCCTATGCCCCGACGTGCCCGACCGCCGGCCGTCAGACCGGCGCGAACAGCGCTGGCGTCCCTGGCCACCCTCGCCCTGACCGCCGGTCTGCTGGCCGCCGGACCGACCGCCGCCACCGCCGCCGAGCTCACCGACGGCCTCGTGCTGTGGTACAAGCTGGACGCCGCCGCCGGGACGGTCGCCACCGACGCCTCGGGCAACGCCCGGCACGGCACCGTCCACGGTGCCACCGACTGGTCCGGCGACGGCGGGCTCGGGTTCAACGGCACCGACACCTACGTACGGCTGCCCGACGACGTCCTGCGCGACCTGACCTCGGTGACCGTCGCGTTCGACGTGTACGTCGACCCGGCGCAGGCCACGCCGTACTTCATCTACGGGCTCGGCAACACCAGCGGCGGCACCGGTGACGGCTACCTGTTCGCCACCGGCGACCAGCTGCGCACCGCGATCGCCAGCGGCAACTGGTCCACCGAGCAGAACACCCGGCCCGCCCCCGCCCGTAACCTCGCCCGGGGCGTCTGGAAGCACCTCACCTACACCCAGACCGGCAGCACCGGGGTGCTCTACGAGGACGGTGTCGAGGTCGGCCGCAACACCGCGGTGACCATCACCCCCGCCTCGATCGGCGGCGGCGCCACCACCGCCAACTACATCGGACGCTCCGTCTACACCGCCGACCGCTACCTCGACGGCCGGGTCCGCGACTTCCGCATCTACGACCGGGCGGTCGACGCCGACGAGGCCGCGGCGCTCGGTGCCCGCGCGGCCGCCGGGGTCGTCGCCCACGACACGGCCGCACTGGACCTCGGCGACACCAGCGCCGTCACCGCCGACCTGACCCTGCCGACCGCCGGCGCCGCCGGCTCCACGATCACCTGGGCCAGCAGCGACCCCGACGTGGTATCGACGACCGGTCGGGTGACCCGCCCGGCGCTGGGGCAGCCGGACGCCACCGCCACCCTCACCGCGACCCTGGCCCGAGGGTCGGTCACCGACACGAAGACGTTCGAGGTGACCGTACTGGCCGAATTCGACGACGCGCGGATCGTCGCCGCCGCCGCTGCGGCGCTGACCGTGCACGACGTCGACGACGTACGCGGGAACCTGACCCTGCCCACGACGGGCGCCGACGGCACGACCGTGACCTGGGCGTCGGACGACCCGGCGGTGATCGCCACCGACGGGGTGGTCCACCGACCGGCACCCGGCGCCGGCGGCACCACCGTCACTCTGACCGCCACCGTCACCCGCAACGCGGCCAGCGCCACCCGGGAGTTCACCGCCACCGTGCCCGCGCTGCCGGCACCGGCCGACCGCACCGGCTACCTGTTCAGCTACTTCACCGGCGAGGGCACCGCCACCGGCGAGCAGGTCTACTTCGCGCTCAGCCAGGGCAACGACCCGCTGCACTGGCAGCAGCTCAACGACGGCCGGCCGGTGCTGACCTCCACGCTGGGCGAGCAGGGCCTGCGGGACCCGTTCATCATCCGCTCCCCGGAGGGCGACAAGTTCTACCAGATCGCCACCGACCTGCGGATCCACGGCAACGGAAACTGGGACGGCGCGCAGCGCCACGGCAGCAAGTCGATCATGGTCTGGGAGTCCACCGACCTGGTCAACTGGACCGACCAGCGACTCGTGCAGGTCTCCCCGGACACCGCCGGCAACACCTGGGCACCGGAGGCGTACTACGACCCCACGATCGGCGCGTACGTCGTCTTCTGGGCCTCCAAGCTGTACGCCGACGACGACCCGGACCACACCGGCAACACCTACAACAAGATGTTGTACGCCACCACCCGCGACTTCCACACCTTCTCCGAGCCGCAGGTGTGGGTCGACCCCGGCTACTCGGTCATCGACTCGACGGTGATCGACCACGACGGCGTCTACTACCGGTTCACCAAGGACGAACGCAACAACTCGTCGTCGACGCCGTGCAGCAAGTTCATCCTGGCCGAGACGTCGACGTCGCTGCGCGACACCGGCTGGGAGTTCCTGGCCGACTGCATCGGCCGGGACGCGATGTCCCAGGGCGAGGGACCGACGATCTTCAAGTCGAACACCGAGGAGAAGTGGTACCTGTTCATCGACGAGTTCGGCGGGCGCGGCTACATCCCGTTCGAGACCACCGACCTCGCCTCCGGGGTGTGGACGCCGTCGAGTGACTACGCGCTGCCGACCAGCCCCCGGCACGGCACCGTGCTGCCGGTCACCCAGGCCGAGTACGACGCGCTGCTCGCCGCGTACGGACCGGACCCCGGGCCGGAGCCGACCGACGGACTGCTGGTGCACTACGCGTTCGACGAGACCGGCGGCAGCGTCGCCACCGACTCCTCCGGCCAGGGCCGGCACGGCCGCTACGAACGGACCCCCGCCTTCGGCACCGGAGTGCACGGCGGCTCGTTCCGGATGAGCGGTGGCGCCAACAACTCCACCACCGCGCCGTACGTCACCATCCCCAACGGCGTGTTCGCCGGGGTCACCAGCACCACCGTGGCGACCTGGGTCAAATGGGACGCCTCCAGCACCGCCAACCAGTGGATCTACGGGCTCGGCCCGAACAGCGACCGTTACCTGTTCAGCACGCCCCGAAACGGCGGCGGAGTACTGTTCTCGGCGATCACCACCGGCAGTTGGCAGGCCGAGAAGCAGCTGCGGGCGTCGGCGGCGCTGACCGGCGGCGAGTGGAAGCACCTCGCGGTGACCGTCGACTCGGGCAGCCGTACCGCCGTGATGTATCTCGACGGCGTCGCGATCGCCCGGGCCACCGACGTGGGCGTGCGCCCGGCGGACCTGCACGACGCGACCCGCGACCACGCCGGATACATCGGACGGTCGCTGTACGGTGCCGACCCGTACTTCGCCGGCGAGGTCGACGACTTCCGGATCTACGGCCGGGCGTTGACCGCCGACGAGGTGTACGCCCTCGGCGGCGACCCGGCGGCGATCACCGGCGCGACCCTGGCGCAGCTCAAGGTCGACGCGATCGTCGACACCGACGACCGTCGGGTGATCCTGCCGGTCCGCCCGGACGCCGACCTGACCGCCCTGGCACCGGAGTTCACCCTGGCCCCCGGCGCCACCGTCGCACCCGCGTCGGGCACCGTCCGGGACCTGAGCGCACCGGTGACGTACACGGTCACCGGAGCCGACGGTGCCACCGCGACCTGGACCGTCGAGGCCCGGCTGATGCGCTCCCCGGTGCTGCCCGGCCTGTACGCCGACCCGAACATCGCGGTCTTCGGCGACCGGTTCTACCTCTACGCCACCACCGACGGGTTCGCCGGCTGGAGCGGCACCAAGTTCTCGGTGTTCTCCTCGGCCGACCTGGTGAACTGGACCGACCACGGAGTCATCCTGGATCTGGAGACGGACATCTCCTGGGCGGACAACAGCGCCTGGGCGCCGACCATCGCCGAACGCGACGGGAAGTGGTACTTCTACTTCAGCGGTGGGAAGGCCACCGGGGACACCGGTAAGCACCTCGGGGTCGCCGTCGCCGACTCGCCGACCGGGCCGTTCCGCGACGCGCTCGGCGAGCCGCTGGTGCCGGCCGGGACGTACCCCGGTCAGATGATCGACCCGGCGGTCTTCACCGACGACGACGGCCGCTCCTACCTGTACTGGGGCAACGGCTACGCCTACCAGGTCGAGCTCAACGACGACATGGTGTCGTTCGATCCGGCGCAGGTCACCTCGCACCGGCCGGCCGGGTACAACGAGGGCGCCTTCGTCATCAAGCGGGACGGCCGCTACTACTTCATGTGGTCGGAGAACGACACCCGCAGCGAGGACTACCAGGTGGCGTACGCCGTCGGCGACTCGCCGCTGGGGCCGTGGAGCGAGCGGCGCGGCACGATCCTGCGCAAGGACCTGTCGCTGGGCATCAAGGGCACCGGGCACCACTCGGTGGTGCGGGTGCCGGGCACCGACGACTGGTACGTCGCGTACCACCGGTTCGCCATCCCCGACGGCGACGGCACCCACCGGGAGACCACCATCGACCGGCTGGAGTTCGCCGCCGACGGCTCCATCGTCCCGGTGGTGCCGACCCTGGAGAGCGTCGCGCCGATCCGGCCGATCAACACCGCCCCGGTGGTCACCGCCGCGACCGGGCCGGCCGGGCCGGTCGCGGCCGGCACCGAGGTACGGGTCACCGCGACCTTCACCGACTCCGGTGCCGACGACACCCACCGGTGTGTCCTGGTCTGGGGCGACGGTGCCACCGGCACCGGCACCCTCGACGGGTCCACCTGTGTCGCCGGCCACCGCTACGCCGAGCCGGGCGTGTACCGGCCGACGGTCACGGTGATCGACGACCGGGGTGCCGCGCACACCCTGGCCGCCGGTTACGTGGCGGTGCACCGTGCCGACGGCGGGCACGTCGCCGGATCCGGCTGGTTCACCTCGCCTGCCGGGGCGTACGTCGCGGACGAACAGGTGGCCGGGCGGGCCGAGTTCGGCTTCGTCGCGGCGGCCGGTCCGGACGCGACCGGGCCGGGCGCGGTGGCGCTGCGGCTGCGGCTCGGGGACTGGGAGTTCGCCGCCACCCGCCACCGGGGGTACGTGGTCGACGGGCCGCAGGTGCGGTTCAACGGTCGGGGCACCGTCAACGGTGCCGGTGACTACACGTACATGGTCGGGTTGAACGACGAGGCGCTGCGGGAGCCCGCACCGGGCGACGGTGGCAAGGACCGGTTCTGGATCCGGATCACCGACACGGCCACCGGGACGGTCGTCTACGACAGCCGGACCAACGCCACCACCACCGCGCTCGGCGGTGGCGCGGTCGTCGTCGCACTGGGGTGACGCACGACCGGGTCGTCTCCCCGTGGCGGGGAGGCGACCCGGTCAGCTGATCTGTGTCGGGATCGGGCCGACGCGCAGCCGTGGCCGGCTGCGCGTCGGCCCGATCGCCGTCGTGGGTCACTTGGCGAGCGGCTGGCCCTGCTTGTCGCTGAACTTGCCGATCAGGATCATGATGAAGTCGATCAGGGCCCAGATTCCCAGCCCACCGAAGGTGACCAGCATCAGCACGCCGGTACCGATCTTGCCAACGTAGAACCGGTGCGCACCGAACCCACCGAGGAAGAAGCTGAGCAGCAGCGCGACGAGCCAGGACTTCTGCTCGGTTGCCGGCCCCGCCATGGTCTGCGACATTGTGTTTCCTTCCAAGAATGAACTCCCGGCCGGCACCACCGCCGGGCCGAGGTGGGGGTTGAGCCGCCGACCGGAGCATCGATCCGGACGACGACGGGGCAGGTTACCGCAATCCGCTGCCCCGAGTGGTCCCCGGCGGCGGCGGTACCCGGCAACCACCTGGGCCGGTCGGCGTCACCGACGCAGACGATCCTTCACCCCGACCCCGTACGGGGTCGGTCGGCCGTCGTAGTCACGGATCAACGGCGGTACGCCCGGGTAGCCGCCGGTGTGCCACACCGAGGCGAGGAAGCCGATCCGGCGCTCGTCGAGCCAGTCGATCGCCGTACCGACGAACCGGTGCCCGCCGGTGTCCTCACTCACCTCGACCGCGACCACCGGCACCTCGGCGGCGACCGGCGCGACCTGCTGCTGCCAGCAGGTCGGGGTGGCGCAGGCCGCGTCGTCGTCGACCCGCCAGGCGGCGGCGAGATTGCGGCCGGCCGGGTCGTCCGGCCGGTACGCCAGCCAGCCGCGCAGGTCGTTCGATTCGTCGAGGCCACCGACGAGCAGTGTGTTGAAGGCACCGTAGACCCGTACGGTCCGGACCAGTTCCTGCATGCCCGGGTACGGCACTCCGGTACCGCAGTCGGTCGCGTCGCGCCAGCAGCGCCACGCGGTCGCCGGGTCGGCGTCGTCGGCCGGCGGGTACCCGGTGGACCGCAGATCGAACAGCACCGAACGGTCGGTACCCAGGTGCCGGGCCACGCTCCCCCAGAAGTCCTTGGCGTCACCGGTGCTGGCACCGTGCAGCGCGATGATCGGGGTGACGCCGTGCCGGGCCAACCGCTGAACGTAGTCGACGATCGCGGCCCGGTAGGCCGATCCCTGGTACGGCGAGGGCTCCGCCGCCGTACCGAGCCAGCAGGTCCTGTCGACCAGGATCCGTACCGCGTTGGCCCGCCAGTTGCGGATGGCGCGGACCGACGCGTCGTCGGCGGGTCCGTCCCAGATGCCGGTCCCGGCGACACATCGCGCGTGCGCGCCGGCCCGGACCACGCCGCGCAGCTGGTACGGCCGGGCAGCGCGGTCCAGGGTGACCAATCGGTTGCCCGACACGACCAGCGGCGGTGCCGCGCCGGCGGGCACCGGATCGATCACCCGGAGCCCACGGACCGTAGCGGAGCCCCGGGAGCCGGTGTCGTCCTGCGCGGTGGCGGTGATCCGCAGCACCTCCGTCGCGGCGGCTCCCCGCCAGATGAAGCCGTACGGCGCGGTGACGTCGGTGTGCAGCAGGGTTCCGTTGGCGTGGAACTCCACCTTGGTGATCTGCCGGCCCGGCGCCGGGGTGACGGCCGCGGTGACCGGGATGCTGGCCGGGGCGGGGAACACCTCGTTCGGCAGCGGGCTGGTCACCGCCACGGTCGGCGGATGGAGGTAGCTCGGTTCGGGACTGGGCCGTGGCGGGCTGGCAGTCGGGTCGGCGGCGTTGCACCGCAGTTCGTTGAAGAGGAACTCCGACGGGGCCGGGTTGTCCCCCTGGTAGTGCCCGCCGAGTTGGATCCGGACGGTGCCGCCGGTGGGCAGTTCGGGACCGTCCGGGGCGGACAGCACCACCGGGCCGAAGACGGTGTTCATCCGGACCCCTGGTGGAAGCACCGACAGCTCGTAGTCGGCCTGCTGACCATAGGCCAGTCGGAACTGCAGTACCCAACTCGACAGCGGGGCACCGAGGTTGGTCAGGGTGAGGTCGGCGACGAAGCCGCTGGACCACTCCCGGGTCAGTTGGTAGTCGACGGTGCAGGCGGGCGCGGCGTGCGCCGGGCGCAGCGCGAACCCGAGCACCGTGCCGGTGACGGTCAGGAGGACGGCGACCAGCGCGGCGATGATCCGTCGCAATTGAATTACCCCCGTTACATTGATCAGAATCACTTTAATTCCCGATGGTCGTCTGCCGCGTGCCGTCCGTCAAGGCCACGACGCACGACCGGGCGGACGGACGCGCTGATCGATCACCATTCGTCACCCTGCGTGTCCTGCGTATGGTTACCGAGGCCGGCCGGGACGACGAAGGGACGCCGATGACACCGCGCGACCACGCGTTCTGGCTGCGCGCGCCCGGCGACGGGGAGATCAGACCGGTCGAGGTCGGCCCGCCCGGCCCCGGTGAGGTGCTGGTCCGCACCCTGTTCAGCGGGTTGAGCCGGGGCACCGAGACGCTGGTCTTCCGCGGCGAGGTGCCACCCAGCCAGTACGCGGTGATGCGCGCCCCGTACCAGGAGGGCGACTTTCCCGCCCCGGTCAAGTACGGCTACCTGAACGTCGGACGGGTCGAGCAGGGCCCGGCCACGCTCGTCGGGCGTACCGTCTTCTGTCTCTACCCGCACCAGACCCGCTACGTGGTGCCGGCCGACGCGGTCACCGTGGTGCCGGAGACCGTGCCGGCCCGCCGCGCCGTGCTCGCCGGCACGGTGGAGACCGCAGTCAACGCGCTGTGGGACGCCGCTCCCCTGCTCGGCGACCGGATCGCCGTGGTCGGCGCCGGGATGGTCGGTGCGACGGTCGCCGCGCTCGCCGCCGGATTCCCCGGCGTCCGGGTCGAACTGGTCGACGTCGACCCCGACCGGGCGCGGGTCGCCGCCGCGCTCGGCGTCGGGTTCGCCCACCCCGACACCGCCACCGGCGACTGCGACCTGGTGCTGCACGCCAGCGCCACGGCTGCCGGGCTGGCCCGGTCGCTGGAGTTGCTCGCCGTCGAGGGCACGGTGGTCGACCTCAGCTGGTACGGCGACCGCCCGATCACCGTACCGCTCGGCGAGCACTTCCACTCCCGCCGGTTGACCGTCCGTAGCAGCCAGGTCGGCCTGGTGTCGCCGGCGCGCCGCGACCGGCGCGGGTACGCCGGCCGGCTCGCCGTCGCCCTGGACCTGCTCGCCGACGACCGGTTCGACGCCCTGCTGACCGGCGAGAGCGACTTCGCCGACCTGCCGCGGGTGCTGTCCCGGCTCGCGGCCGGCGAGCTACCGGCGTCGTGCCATGTGATCCGTTACCCGACTGGAGGATGAGAAATGTTCAGCGTCACCGTCCGTGACCACATCATGGTCGCCCACAGTTTCACCGGTGACGTGTTCGGGCCGGCGCAACGACTGCACGGGGCCACCTTCGTCGTCGACGCGACGTTCAAGCGCACCGACCTCGACAGCGACAACATCGTCGTCGACATCGGCCTGGCCACCGAGCAGCTCAAGGCCGTACTGGCAGAGTTGAACTACCGCAACCTCGACGACGAACCCGCGTTCGCGGGGGTCAACACCTCCACCGAGTGGCTGGCCAAGCTGATCGCCGACCGACTGGCCGACCGGGTACACGCCGGTGACCTCGGCGCCGGGGCCCACGGCCTGGCCGGGATCAGCGTCACGCTGCACGAGTCGCACGTCGCGTGGGCGAGCTACGAGCGGGCGCTCTGACCCGGATGGTCGTCGTGCTCCTGCCCGGCAACGTGGACGATCCGGCGACGCCCAGCGGTGGCAACGTCTACGACCGGCAGGTCTGCGCCGAGCTGGTCGCCGCCGGCTGGCCGGTCCGCGAGGTGGCGCTGCCCGGTCGGTGGCCGCGCCCGGACGCGACGGCCCGGGCCGCGCTGGGCGAGACGCTCGCCGGGCTGCCGGACGCGACGGTGGTAATGCTCGACGGGCTGGTCGCCTGCGGGGTGCCCGAGGTGGTCACGCCGCACGCCGACCGACTGCGGCTGGCGGTGCTGGTGCACCTGCCGTTGGCCGACGAGACCGGGCTGGACCCCGCCGACGCCGCCGACCTGGACCGGGCCGAACGCGCCGTGCTCGGCGCCGCGTCGGCCGTCATCGCCACCAGTGACTGGACCGCGCGGCAGTTGGCCGAGCGGCACGGACTGCCCGCGCACCGGGTCCGGGTGGCGGTGCCCGGCGTCGCGCCCGCTGACCTGACCGCTGCGGATCCGGCCGGCCGCCGGCTGCTCTGCGTCGCATCGGTCACCCCACGCAAAGGCCACGACGTGCTGGTCGACGCACTGGCCACCGTCGCCGACCTGGACTGGAACTGCCGGTGTGTGGGGGCGTTGGACGCCGCCGGGCACGTCGAGCGGGTCCGCGACCGGATCGCCCGCCACGGCCTCGGCGACCGGGTCACGCTCACCGGCCCCCGCCACGGTGCCGCGCAGGCCCGCAGCTACGCCGACGCCGATCTGTTGATCCTCGCCTCGTACGCCGAAACGTACGGCATGGTGGTCACCGAGGCACTGGCCCGGGGCATCCCGGTGCTGGCCAGCGAGGTGGGTGGGGTGCCGCAGGCCCTCGGCCAGGACAGCGACGGCAGCCTGCCCGGGCTGCTGGTGCCACCGGGCGACCCGGCGACACTCGGCGCGGCGGTGCGTCGTTGGCTGACCGACGCCGACTGGCGGAAGCGGCTGCGGGCGGCGGCGGTGCGGCGGCGGGCGACGCTGCCCAACTGGGCGCGGACCGCCGCCGGGATCGGCGCGGTGCTGCACGACCTGCGGCGGCGCTGACGTCGGCCGCACCGAGGCCGCACCAGGGCCGCACCACACCCGGTGCCATGGATCCGGCACGCACGGATCCGGCGCCACAACGTCACGGCGCCGCGTCAGCGGCGGAGGGAGCGCATGTGGAGACGATCGAGTCGTCCGGGTACAGCCCGGCCTGGCTGGGGCTGCGGGAACCGGCGGACGCGCAGGCCCGGTCGACCGAACTGGTCGCCGAACTGGGCCGGCTGCTCGCCGGCGGCACCCGGACCGAGGTGCACGACCTCGGTTGCGGCACCGGGTCGATGGGCCGGTGGCTGGCGCCGCGCCTGGCCGGGCAGCAGCACTGGGTGCTGCACGACCGCGACCTCGAACTGCTGCGGTACGCGGAGGCCGCGATGCCCCCGGCGGCTGCCGACGGCGCACCGGTCACCGCGACGGTCCGCCGCGACGACGTCACGGCGCTCACCGCCGACGACCTCGCCGACGCCGGGCTGGTCACCGCCTCCGCGCTGCTGGACCTGCTCACCCGCGACGAGGTCGACACCCTGGCGGCGACCATCCTGGCGGTGGGCTGCCCGGCGCTGCTGACCCTGACGGTGGTCGGCGAGGTACGGATGCACCCGGCCGACCCGCTCGACGACGCGCTGTCCGCCGCGTTCAACGACCACCAGCGTCGGCACAGCGCCGGCCGGCCACTGCTGGGCCCGGACGCCGTGGAGGCCGCCACCGAGGCGTTCACCCGGCGCGGGGCGAGCGTGCTGGTGCGGCCCAGTCCCTGGCGGCTCGGCCCCGAGCAGGCGGAGCTGACCTCCCGCTGGCTCGACGGCTGGATCGCGGCGGCGTACGAGCAGCAGCCGGAACTGGCCGGCCGGCCCGGCGGCTACCGGCAGCGCCGGCTCGCCGCCGCTACCGCCGGCGAGCTGCAGGTCACCGTCGAGCACCGTGACCTACTGGTGGTGCCGAGGTGAACCGCAGGCGTCGTCGCCGCGTATCTGACATCGGAGGCTCACCGAGGAGGACAGGCATGCACAGGGCGATCAGCCCGTGGCGTACGGCCGGCATCGGCCGTGGCGCGGCGTGATGGGCAGGATCTGGCCCTGGCTGCGGCTGGTCGGCGGAATCGCGATCCTGGCCGTACTGGTCTGGCGGCTCGGCACCGGGGCCTTCCTCGACGGGGTACGGGTGATCGAGGCCCAGACGCTGCTGCTCGCCGTCGGGATCGGCCTGCTCAGTACGGTCTGCAGCGCGGCCCGCTGGTGTCTGGTCGCCCGGGGCATGGGGCTACGGCTGCCGGTACGCACCGCCGTCGCCGACTACTACCGGGCGATCTTCCTCAACGCGGCGCTGCCCGGCGGGGTGCTCGGTGACGTGCACCGCGCGGTCCGGCACGGCCGTACGGTCTCCGACGTCGGTGGCGGGGTCCGAGCGGTGGTGCTGGAGCGCACCGCCGGTCAGGTCGTGCTGTTCGCGGTCGCCGCGGGTGTCCTGCTGACCCTGCCGGTGCCGGTGCCGGCAGGTGTGGTCACCGCCGCCCAGCTCACGGTGGCCACGGTGGCGCTGGTCGCGGTCACGCTCGGCGTGGGCGCGGTGCTGCGGCGGCGGGCGACCACGCGATCCGTACGGGCGGCACGGGCCGCACCGGCAGGCCAGCTGAAGCCGGCGGACGAGCCGACGTCGGTCGGCTGGTGGCGGCGGGCCCTTCGGCGTACCGCCGCCGATCTGCGCGGCGGGCTGCTGGCCCGACGGACCTGGCCGGGCGTGCTGCTGCTGTCCGTGGTGGCGCTCGCCGGTCACCTCGCCACCTTCCTGGTCGCCGCCCGGGCCGCCGGGGCGACCGCGCCGCTGCACCTGCTGCTGCCATTGATGGTGCTGGCCTTTCTCGCGATGGCGGTGCCGCTCAACGTCGGCGGCTGGGGACCGCGCGAAGGGGCGACCGCCTGGGCGTTCGGCGCGGCCGGGCTCGGCGCGGAGCTGGGGCTGACGGTCGCCGTCGTCTACGGTCTGCTGGCGCTGACCGCGAGCCTGCCGGGGGCCGCCGTGCTGACCCTGCGCGGGCTGCGCAAGGTCCCGGTCGGACGGCTGCGGGTACGGCTGCGACCGCAGCCTGCGACGTGACGCGACCGGCGACGGTGGCGGCGGCGGTGCGCCGGCTACCGGTCGCCGAACCGGGGCGACATCGCGTAGCGCAGCAGCGCCACGTCGCCGATCTGACGTACCTCGGCCAGGGTGGCCCGGGAGTCGGCGTGCCACGGGAACCGGCCGTCACCGACGAACCGGGGTGCCCGCGAGTCGCCGACGAAGATCGGGGCGACCACCAGGTGCAGTTCGTCGACCAGCCCGGCGGTGAGGAACTGGGTGTGGATCCGGCCGCCGCCCTCGACCATCAGCCGCCCGACGCCGCGCTCGTGCAGGTCGCCGACGACCCGGACCAGGTCGACCGGGTCGCCGCAGTCGACGACCGTGGCGACGGCGGACAGCCGTCGCCGGGCACGGTCGAGATGGCCGGTCGCGCAGTACACCAGCTTGTCCACGTCCCCGTGGGTGAAGAACCGCGATTCGGGGTCCAGGTCGCCGCGTCCGGTGACGGTGACCTTCAGCGGGGTGGGCCGCTGCCCCCGGGCCTGCCGCCGGCGGCGCCGGTCCGCCGAGCGGACCAGCAGCCTCGGGTCGTCCTGACGGATCGTGCCCGCCCCGACCAGGATCGCGTCACAGTCGGCCCGCACCGCGTCGACCCGGTCGAAGTCGGCGTCGTTGGACAGCAGCAGCCGCTCGCCGGCGGCGTCGTCCAGGTACCCGTCGATCGACATGCCGCAGCTGAGCAGGACGTAGGGTCGCTCAACCACTGATGGCTCCTCCGCGTCGATCGACAGATAGCCTGCAGGTGAGGCCGGCACACATTCTTCCGTACCGCCCACGCGCCGACCTCGGCCATGCCGATGTCGACGTCGCCGCAGCCCCGTCACCGAAGAGGAAGTACCGATGCTTGAACCGCCGCCCCACGCACCTGTCAACGGTAAGCTCACCGCCGGCCCGACGGTCGCCGTACCGTCGACCGCTGCGGTCCGTCGGCAGGTCACGGTGCCGCTGCGGTTCGCCGACGGCTACACCACCAAGGCCCGGGTGTTCACCTTCGACGGGTTGGCCGACCGGCGCGAGCACGTCGCGCTCGGGCTGGGCGACTGGCGCCAGGTGCTGGACCGGGCCGACGACGGTGGCGAACCGCCCCTGGTACGCCCGCACAGCGAGTGCCTGACCGGTGACGCCTTCGGCAGTCAGCGGTGCGACTGCGGTCCGCAGCTGCGCGAGGCGGTGGAACGGATCGCCACCAGTGGTGGTTTCCTGCTCTACCTGCGTCAGGAGGGGCGCGGCATCGGGCTGTACGCGAAGCTGGACGCCTACGCGCTGCAGGACGCCGGGCTGGACACGTTCGAGGCCAACGTGGCGCTGGGCCGGGGCGAGGACGAGCGGGACTACACGGTCGCCGCGCAGATGTTGATCGCGCTCGGCGTCCGACGGGTCGCGCTGCTGAGCAACAACCCCGACAAGGCGGCACAACTCACCCAGCTCGGGGTCACCGTCAGCGAACAGATCCCGACCGGCGTGCACGTGTCGGCGGCGAACGTGCGGTACCTGGCGGCGAAGGCCAACCACGCGGCGCACACCATCGACCTGTCCGTGGCCGAGTGACCCCGGTCAGTAGAGGTACGGCCAACCCGCCGCGTCGTAGCCGAGCCGGTTGATGCCGAGCAGGGCGGCCCCGTTGTCGGCGTAGTAGTGGTAGACGAGGTAGTCACCGTCGGTGTCGGTCAGCACGTCCTGGTGCCCGGGGCCGTTGATCGCGCCGTGTCCGGCCAGGATCTGGGTGCCGCCGCCAGCGGTCATCGGGGTGCCGGAGCGGTCGACGAACGGCCCGGTGACGCTGGTGGAGCGTCCGACCATCACCCGGTAGGTGCTGGCCGCGCCCTGGCAGCACCGGTCGAACGAGACGAACAGGTAGTAGTAGGCACCTCGGCGGATCAGCGTGGGCGCTTCGATCGCGGCCCCGCCCCGGCCGGCGAGGGCGTGCACCGTCGCGTCGGCGCGTCGGCCGGTCGCCGGGTCGATGGCGATCATCTTGATGCCGGACCAGAAGGAGCCGAAGCTCAACCACCAGCGGCCCTGTTCGTCGACGGTCAGGTGCGGGTCGATCGCGTTGAAGTCGTCGCTGGTCCGGGATTCGATCACCAGTCCCCGGTCGGTCCAGCTGCCGGACGCCCCGGTGGGGCTGGTGGCCAGGAAGATCGCCGACCGGTTCGAGCCGAACGTGGAGGCCGAGTAGTACAGGTGGTACTGGTTGTTGCGGTACGTCAGGTGCGGTGCCCAGAGGTTGCGGCTACCACCGGTGTACGGGGTGGTCCACGGCGCGCCGCCGGGGAACACCGCACCGGCGTCGCGGAAGGTCACCCGGTCGGTGGAGGTCTTCAGCGCGATGTCGGTGCCGGTGTGGGCGAGCAGGTAGCCGCCGGTCGGGCGGCGCACCATCGTCGGGTCGTGCACGCCGACGTCGCCGGCCACCCGCATCGGGGCCGGGTAGGTCGCCGGCGGCGACGTGGTCGGTGGCGGGGTCGTACCGCCGACGGTGCCGACCGGCACCAGTTGCCACTGCTGGTTCTGGCCGTCCCAGTCGGTCCACTGGCTGACCCGGGCACCGTCGGCGGTCGAGCGTTCCCAGACGTCCAGTGCCTTGCCGCTGAGCCGGTTGATCAGCCGGACGTGCCCGCCGGCCGAGTCGGCGAGCCGGAACTGCTGGCTGGCCCGGTTCAGGTCGGCCCACTGGACCACCTGTGCGCCGTCGGCTGTCGAGGAACCACGGATGTCGAGCACCTTACCGCTGTGCCGGGACCGCAGCCGGTAGTAGCCGTCCCCGGAGTCGACGAACCGCCACTGCTGCCAGGCACCGTCGTTGCGGGCCCACTGCACGATCGGGGCATCGTCGGTGGTGGCGAGATCGTAGAGGTCGAGGGCCTTGCCGCTGTGCCGCGCGAGCAGGACGTACCAGGTCGAGGTGTCGACGGTCGCGGCGTACGCGGCCGGGGCGGCGACAATGGGCGCGACGAGGACGGCGCTGGTCAGGGTCGCCGCCAGGGCCGCCAGGGCACCGGCCAGCCGGGCGTGCCGGCGCCGGGGTGGGTGCGGTCGGTGCATCGGTACGGCTTCCTTCCGGTCTGGGTCACCACGCGGTCGACTCGCGGGGTGACGTCATGCCCGGACGTACCGGAAAGGTAGCGCCGCCATCGATTAACGTCAAGATACCAACTAAGTTCGGCCTGGTCAGGGCAGCAGGCACACCCGACCAGGCCGACACTGGCGCTTTTCCGTCAGACCACCTGACAGGGGGCGCCGTTGAGTTGGAAGTCCGACGGACGCGGGTTGCTTCCGCTGTACGTCGCCTGGAAACCGAAGCTCACCGTACCGTTGGCCGGCAGGTTGCCGTTCCACGCGGCGTTGCGCGCCGTCACCTGCTGACCCGACTGGCCGATCTGGGCGTTCCACCCGTTGGTGATCTGCTGGTTGCCGGGGAAGGTCCAGGTCAGCGTCCAGCCGCTGACCGACGCGCCCCGGTTGGTGACGCGCACGTCGGCGGTGAAGCCGTTGCTCCACTGGTTGACCTGCCAGGACACGCTGCACGCGCCGACCGGCGGCGCGGTGGTCGGTGGTGCGGTCGTGGGCGGCGCGGTCGTCGGTGGCGCGGTGGTCGGTGGCGCGGTGGTCGGCGGCGCGGTCGTCGGTGGCGCGGTCGTCGGTGGCGCGGTGGTCGGTGGGGCGTCGACGGGCGGGAACCGCAGGATCCGGTCGTCGGTGGCCGCCGGCGTCCCCCGGCCGTCCCGGTTGCTGGTCGTCACCCAGAGCCAGCCGTCCGGACCGTACTCGACGGTGCGCAGCCGACCGTAGGCGCCGATCAGTTCCGCAGTCGGGGTGCCGACCCCACCGGCTCCGTCGAGCGGTACGTTCCACAGCCGGTTTCCGCGCAGCGCGGCCACGTACAGCCGGTTCCCGGCGATCGCGGCACCGCTGGGCGACGCCTCGGCCGGGGTCCAGACCAGCAGCGGGTCCCGGAACCGGGGATCGTCGGCCCTGCCCTCGACGGTCGGCCAGCCGTAGTTGCCGCCCGCGACGATCAGGTTCACCTCGTCCCAGGTGTTCTGTCCGAACTCGGTGGCGTACAGCCGGCCCTGGGCGTCCCACGCGAGTCCCTGTACGTGACGGTGCCCCAGGCTGTAGACCAGCGAGCCCGGCGTCGGATTGTCCGCCGGGACCGTCCCGTCGGGACGCATCCGCAGGATCTTGCCGTTGCGGCTCTGCGGGTTCTGCGCGGAGGCCGTCTGACCGGCGTCGCCCACCCCGGCGTAGAGCATTCCGTCCGGGCCGAACGCGATGCGGCCACCGTTGTGGATGCTCGCCCGGACGAGCCCGGTCAGGATCGGCTGCTGGTTCTGCGGCGCGCTGAGCCGGAACCTGGCGATCCGGTTGTCGGTGGCCGTGGTGAAGTAGACGTAGACGTAGTCGTCCTGGGCGAAGGTCGGCGAGACCGCGAGACCGAGCAGTCCGCCCTCGCTGACCGGTGTGATGCCGGAGATCGTCACGACCGGCTGCGGCTGCATGCCGGGCCGGACCCGCACGACCTGGCCGGTGCTGCGTTGGGCGACCAACGCACTGCCGTCCGGCAGGAAGTCCATCCCCCAGGGCACCGTCAGGCCGGTCGCGACCACCTCGGGCCGGGAGAAGTCGAAGTCGCCGAGGGCGAGCAGGCCGGTGGCCCGGTCGGCGGCGGGGACGGTGGCGGCCGTCGCCACTGCGGCGAGCCCGGTCGCCGCCAGTGCTGCGGCGAGAACGGCACCGACCACGGATCTGAGCTTCATGGGCACACACCTCTCAGATTGAGCGACACTCATCAATGTAGCAACGCCCGACGGCTGACACACCGCTCAGCCCACACGACGTCACCAGGGGCATGACCGTCGACTGTCGACAGCATGCACCAAACTTGTCGGATGTCGACAATCATCGATGTTGCAGGGTAAGCCGGTGCATGCTGAAATAGCTCATATCGCCGCAGCACGGGGGCAACCGCGCTGAGCAACGGCAGACGCGGGAGCTGCAACAGGGCGGCGGACGGCACCGAGCGGGCAGCGCCATCACCGGGACCACCCGCCCCCGCTGGGACCACCGTGGCTGCGCCCGGACCACCGCGCCTCCGCCGGTGCCGGGACGCCCGACTCCACCCAGGCCCACCGGCAGTCGAGGCCACGACCGCCAGCCGTTGCCGAGCCCACGCGCATCCACCGGGTACCTCGATGGCCCGACGCCACGACATCGACGCAGTTCGCCAGCGCACCACAACCGGCTACCAGGGTGAGGAGCAACCGATGGCTTTCCAGAAGATCTTCGCGGGGTGGTACCGCAACCGCGCGGTGTGGGTGGTGGCGATCCTGCTGGCGACGGCGGCCGGTGCGGTCGCGTTGACCGACGGCGCCGACCGGGACGCGACACCGGCGGATCTGGTCGGCCAGATCGAGACCCGGATGCGCGTCCTGCTCGAGCAGGCCGATCCGCAGCAGCACAACCACGCCGGCCACGCCGTCGAACTGGCGGCCGCCACGGAGCAGCAGACGGTGATCTGCGGAGTCCGCGTGTACGGCTACGAGCCAGCCGACGTCACCACGCTCGCCGACGTGCGGACGGTCTACGGCTTCCACCTCTGCGGAGTCGCGGAGCCGCAACGACCCTGGGACGTGGCGGTCAAACTGGCCGGCCCGCTGATCCTGGACATGTCCACCGAGCCCCCGGGCATCCAGGTGGTCGAGGCCACCGCCGACGTCATGTTCGTCGACCGGCTACGGCAGATGTTCCCGCAGAAGTACGCGGAGCTGGCCATCGCGGAGGCGCTGACCGACTCCGAGGCCGCCGACCTGCGCCGTCGCTACGACGCGGCAGCCGGGATCTGACCTGGTCCACCGGTACGAGCACCGACTCTCCGCCAGCAGGCCACACCTGCCCCCACCCGTCGGTCGGGCGAACCCGTCAAGATTAGACATAGATGATCATTGATATTTGAATCCATGGATGTCATAGTTTGGTGGGAGCGTTCCCACCCGATCTCGTCCCGAGAAACGGAGGATCCACAGTGCGTCTACTCACGTCCGACCGGTCCGACGGACCCACCCGGACCCCCGCCCGCAAGTCCCTGCGAGTGCTCGTCCTCGTGTCGGCCCTGATGGTCGCCATGCTGCCCTGGACCGGTGCGGCCCAGGCCCACGGCACGATCATCAACCCGGCAAGCCGCGCCTACCAGTGTTGGAAGAGCTGGGGCAACCAGCACACCAACCCGGCGATGCAGCAGCAGGACCCGATGTGCTACCGCGCGTTCCAGGCCAACCCCGACACCATGTGGAACTGGATGAGCGCGCTGCGCGACGGCCTCGGCGGCCAGTACCAGGCCCGCACCCCGGACGGGCAGCTGTGCAGCAACGCCCTCTCCCGCAACGACAGCCTGAACCAGCCCGGAGCATGGCGGACGACCACCGTCGGCCGTAACTTCACGGTTCAGCTCTACGACCAGGCCAGCCATGGTGCCGACTACTTCCGGGCCTACGTCACCAAGCAGGGGTTCAACCCGGCCACCCAGCGTGTCGGGTGGGGCAACCTCGACCTGATCGCGACGACGGGCCGCTACGCGCCGTCGCAGAACATCTCGTTCAACGTCTCGGTCCCGGCCGGGCGCTCCGGAAACCACGTTCTCTTCGTGATCTGGAAGGCGTCGCACATGGACCAGACGTACATGTGGTGCAGCGACATCAACATCGTCTGACCGACGCACCCTGCACCACTCCGGCCCAGGACCGCTGCGTCCTGGGCCGGATCGCGTCGCGGACCCGGCACCCGCAGTGCCGCTGCACACCTTCGACAACGAGTCCATCTCGGTTCAGACGAGGTCGGGTCACGATCCGAGCATGATCACGTCACGGGGACGATCCACGCGAACCCTCGGTCCCACTCACCGCATCAAGAAGGGAGTGCGGATGCCCCGTCGCGGGCACCGGCGTCGTCCACGGCCGCCGGCAAAGGTCCGCCGCCGACACCGAGCGAGGATCGATGGGACTGGTCCACCGGCGGGCCCGGGCAGCAGCGGGGTTGTTGCTCGCGGCGGCCGCAGCGGCGTCGCTCGCCATCGTCGCGCTGACCGGTCTGACCGGGTACGGCCGGCAGGTGGTCGACGCCGGCACCCGTACCGCCGTCGACTCCGCCGCGACCCGGGAGCGCTCGATCCTGGTGCGGGGACCGGCCGGCCGGTCGACGACGGAGCTCGCCCAGCGCGACACCGCACTCCGGGCGGCCGTGGCCGACGGGGTCGGTGGCCGGCCCACGGTGGTGACCGCCGCCGGCTACGCCACCGGACGCCAGTTCACCAGCCCGACCGGTGAGGCCACCCCGGACGCCGACGGCGTCGTCTACGCCTCGGTGGGCTTCCTCGACGACCTGACCACGTACGCCACGCTCGTCGCCGGGACCTGGCCGGCAGGATCAGCCGCCGGCGACGGTGCCCTGATCCAGACCACGCTCGCCGAGCCCACCGCCGACCTGCTCGGAATCGAGGTGTCGGACCGGGTCGCGATCCTGGACCGAATCACCGGCCGCACCACTGATCTGCAGGTCACCGGAGTCTGGCGAGCGGTCGACCCACAGGACACCTTCTGGCGGCTGGCCCCCGACGCGGTCACCGGCACCGGCAATGAAGCCACCGCACAGTCCGTGGGCAGCACCTACGGTCCGCTGGTCGTGCACCGTACCGACTTCGACACCCACTTCTCCGCCAACGCGTCGGCAGCCTGGCTGATCGACCCGGACCTGACCGGGCTGACCAACGCCGACCTCCGCCCGCTGCGGGCCGCCGCGGTCGAAGTGCCGCAGGAGCTACCGGAGATCACCGGACTCGGCTCCGCGGCGTCGGTCGACACCGACCTGCCTCGGCTCATCGACCGGCTGCACCGGGCGAGACTGGTCGGTGCGTCGGCGTTGGTGACGCCGGTGCTGCTGGTGGCCATGCTCGCCGGCTACACCCTGCTGCTGGTCGCCCTGCTGCTCGTCGCGCGCCGGCGCGACGAGACGGCGTTGCTGCGCGCCCGGGGTTGTGGACCCGGCCGGCTGGCCGGCATGGCGCTGCACGAGGCGGCCCTGGTCGTGCTGCCGGCCGCGCTGATCGCGCCCCCCGTCGCGGTCATGATCGTCGGGTACGCCGGTCGGCTGCCCGCCGTCACCGCCGCCGGCCTGCGGTTGCAGCCTCAGCTGGACGGCGCCACCTGGCTGGTCGCCGGGTCGGCGGCGGTGGGCTGCATCCTCGCGATCGTCGCACCGGCGCTGCGCGGCGGCGGCACGTACACCAGTGAGCTGGCAGCACATTCCCGGCCCCGACGGGCGGTCCTGCAACGAGCCGGCGCGGACCTCGCCCTCGTCGGCCTCGCCGTGCTGGCCTGGCTGCAACTACGCCAGTACGCGTCCCCGCTGACCGCTACCGGCGCCGGCCTCGGCATCGACCCGCTGCTGGCCGCCACACCGACGCTGGCGGTGCTCGCCGGGACCGTACTGGCGCTGCGGCTGCTCCCGGTCGCGGCCCGGCTCGCCGAACGACTGCTCGACCGGCGAACCTGGCCGGCCGCGCTGCTCGGCACCTGGCAGGCCAGCCGCCGACCGCACGCCGGGCCGGTGCTGCTGCTCGCCCTGGCCGTCGCGGTCAGCACGCTTGCCTGGAGTCTGTCGAGCACCGCTGGACGGTCCCTGGCCGACCAGGCCGACCACCTGGTCGGTGCCGACCTCCGGCTCGTCGAGACGGCGGGTTTCCCGCCGGAGGGTCGGCTCGGGCAGCTCGCCGACCTGCCCGGCGAGCCGACCGTACTGCCCACCTGGCGGGACACCCTGCGGCTCGGTCCCGTCGCCGCCGCAGCGTCGCTGGTCGCCATCGACACCGCGGCGGCCGCCGGGGTGCTGCGGGTCCGCGACGACCTCGCCGGTGGCTCCGCCGCCGCCCTGCTGAGCGGTGTGACCCATGACCGGGCCACCGCGCCGGTGACGGAACTTCCCGCCGACGCGGTCCGGCTGACCGGCCGGATCGACACCACGCTCCGTACCGAGACCGACGATGACCGGCCCACCCGGATCCGCAGCTACGCGGTGTTCGCCACCGCCGCCGGATACCGCCGGATACCGCTCGGCGTCAGCGCCGACCGGGCACCACTTCGCTTCGCCGTGGAGGTGCCCACCGACGCCGGCCCGGTCAGCCTGGCGGGTTTCCAGGCCAGTGGCGAAGGCGTGCCCGGCACCGTACTGACCTGGCGGCTGGCCCAGCTGCGGGCGGTGTCCGCGGCGGGACCCGCCGACGGCGTACCGCTGCCGCTGGCCGACACGGACTGGCAGGTCGTCGACGCCGGGGCAGAGGCGCAGCCGGTCCGGTCCACAGGCGACGCCCTGACCGCCGACTATCAGTCGCGGAGCACGGTGAGCTCGACGTGGCGGGCCGTACCCATCCGGATCGGGGTGGCCCGGGCACTGCCGCCGGAGCCGGTACCGGTGCTGGCGACCCCGGCCACGCTGACCGCACTCGACCTGACCGTGGGCGACGACACCCGGCTGTTCCTGGCCAGCGCACAGGTGCCGGTCCGGATCACCGGCGTCGTGCAGGCCCTGCCGGGTGACACCGCCCCCGCCGCCGTACTGGCCGATCTGCCCGCCCTGGCAGCGCGGCTGTTCCACGGACACGGCGTGGTGCGACACCCGCAGGAGTGGTGGGTACGGACCGGGTCGCAGCCCGCCGACCAGGTGACCGCCGCGGCCGCCGCCCTCGGCGGACTGCAGGTGCTCGACCGGCGGGCCGTCGCCGACGACCTCGCCAAGGACCCGTACCGGGTCGGTGCCCAGTCGGCGTTGTTCGCCGCCGCGCTCGGCGCGCTCCTGCTCGCCGGCATCGGCCTGGTCGTGGACCTGCGGGCCACCGCCCGCCGACGCCTCGCCGAGCTGGCGGTCCTGCGTACCCTCGGAGCCGGTCGTCGGATGCTGGCCCGCGCGCTGCTGGCCGAACAGACGTTCCTGGCCGCGATGGGGGTACTGGTGGGCGTCGTGGTCGGCCTGGCCGTCGCGGCCACGACGGCGCCACTGGTGATCCTCACCCCGGCGGCCGACCGACCGACACCGGAGCCGGTGCTGGCGGTGCCCTGGTTGCCGGTGGCCGCGACCGCCGTCGGTCTGCTCGTGCTGGCGTCGGCGACGGGTCTGCTGGTCACCGCCGGACTCCGCGACCGGATCGACGTCGCTCTCCTGAACGCGGGTGGCGACCGGTGAGCGCCCTCGGCCGCCGGCTCCGCGCGTACGCCGGCCACATCGCGCTGCTCGCGGCGCTGGGCATGGTGGCGGCCACGATGGTGACGGCGGTGCCGCGGGCGGCCAACACCGCCGTCGACCAGGCGCTGCGTCCACACCTGTCCGCGATGCCGCACCTGGCCCGTGACCTCGTCCTCACCGAACGGCCGACCATCGCCCCCGGCCCCGGCATCGTCACCCCACCGGTCGACTCCGCCGCCGGGCAGCGGCGGACCGGTACGCTGCGCGACGAACTGCCGCAACCGGTCCCGCAGCTGGTCGGCTCCGCCTGGTACGCCGCCGCGATCGGCCCGGACGGCGTCGACGCCCTCGGGGACGCGCCACCGTTTCGGCGCAACCCGCCGCCGGTGTTCGGGCTCCGCGCCCAGACCGGCGTGCGGGAGGCGTCGCGGCTGGTCGCCGGAGCGTGGCCGGCGTCCCCGGGTGACACCGGCGCGGCAGGTGATGCCGCGCCCACCCAGATCACCATGTCCCGGCAGGCGGCCGAGACATTGTCCCTGCGGATCGGCGACGTGCTGCGGATCTCCGGCGGCGCGGGCAACAACACCGCACGGCTGGAACTGGTCGGGCTGTTCGAGCCGCTGGACGCCGCCGACCCGGTCTGGGACGACCTCACCTACGCGTTGGCGCCGCTGCGCCCGGTCCTCGACCGGGATCCCTGGTACGTGGCGGCGGTGACCGACTGGACCGGGCTCGACGCCGCCGCCCGCACGCTGGGCATCGTCCGGTACGAGTGGCGGTACCGGATCGCGACCGACCGGATCGACGCCACGCACACCGGGCCGCTCGCCAGTGCGGCGGCCGCCGCCCGCCGTACTCCACCGGACGGGACCACGCTGACCAGTTCGCTCGACACCGTACTGGCCGATTTCGACGGGCAGGTCCGCGCCGCGCGGGCGCTGCTGGCCATCGTCGGTGCCGGGTTGTTCGCCTGCGTGTTCGGACTGATCTGGCTGGCCGCCGGCCTGCAGCTGCGCCGCCGCGCCGACGAACTGTCGCTGCTGCGGGCCCGGGGCGCGGCGGTGACGGCCCTCGGCCGGTACGTCCTCGTCGAGTCCGTCGTGGTGGCACCGGCCGCGGTCGTCGCCGGCTGGCTGCTCGGCTCGGCCGTGCCGGGCCGCCCCGGCGCCAGCGAGTTGCCACTGCTGCTGGTCGTCGCGGCGGTCACCACCGCGGCCGTGCCGGCGCTGCTGACCGTGCGTACGGTGGTCGCCGCCGCCGGCACGGTCCGACGCGGCGGTACGCCGTCGGCGGTCGGCGCGGACCGGGGCGATCTGGCCCGGCGGCGGTCCTCGCCAGGTCGGCTCACCGCCGAACTGAGCGTGGTGCTGGTGGCCGTCGGCGGGCTGTGGCTGCTGCGGCGGCGCGGCCTCGCCGCCGACGACGGCGTCGACCCGTTCCTGGTCTCGGTACCGGTGCTGCTCGCGGTCGGCGCGGCGCTGGTCACCCTGCGGACGCTCCCGTGGCCGTTACGGCAGCTGGATCGGCTCGCCGCCCGTGCCCGGGGAGCGGTGTTCTTCCTCGGGCTGGCCCGCGCGGGGCGTGGCGCGCCGGTCACTCCTGGTCCGTTGGCCGTGCTGGTGACCGCCGTCAGTGTCGGTCTGTTCAGCGCGGTGGTGGCGACCACCATCACCGACACCCGGGACCGGGTCAGCGACCGGGAGGTCGCCGGGGACGCCGTGGTCACCGGCTTCGGCTTCGCCGTGGGCACCGGTGACGAACTCGCCGCACTGCCCGGGGTGGCGGCGGTCGCGCCGGCGGTGCTGGCGACGAACCGGCAACTCGTCGCCGCCGTCGGCACCTCGGCCCAGGAGCTGGGCCAGGCCCAGGTGCTGGTGGTCGACGTACCCGCCCTGGCGGAGGTGGCCGAGGTCAGCGGGGTCCGGCTCGACCTACCGGCCGTACTGCGCGACGCCGTGGCGGACCCGGCCGGCGGTCCGGTGCCGGCGGTCGTCTCACCGGACATCGCGCGGTTGCTGGCCGAGGATCTGCCCGACGGCACCACGGAGGTCCTGGTCGACGTGCAGGGGCGCCGGCACGGCTTCTCGGTGGCGGCCGTCGCCGACGGCTTCGCGGGGCTGCCGGTGGATGCCCGCGGATTCGTCGTGCTGCCGATGCAGGCGCTGACGGTGCCGCCGTACCAGCCGGTCGTGCCGCAACGGTATCTGCTGGCCGGTGACGGCTTCGACCCGGCCGCGGTGGTCGCCCTCGCCGACGCCGGACAGCGGCAGCGGATCGCCGAGGTGGCGGGCAGCGCCCCCGACGATCTGCCCCAGCCGGCCACGCTCACCACCTGGTCGGCACACCGTCAGGCGCTGGAACGCACCGGCGCGAACGAGCTGCTCACCTTGGTCTTCACGCTGGGCACCGTCGGTGCGGTGGTGCTGGCGCTGGTCACCGTCGGGTTGGCGGTGCTCGCCGGGTCGACGGCCCGGGGGCGGGCGCTGTCCCGGCTGCGCACGATGGGGCTGTCCCGCCGGCAGGGGCAGCTGCTGCTGGTGTACGAACTCGTACCGGTGGTGGGCGCGGCGGTGGTGGCCGGCGGCGCGGTCGGGGTGGTCCTCCCCCGCCTGCTCGATCCGGCCCTGGGCCTGGCGGCGTTCACCGCCGGAGTGGCCGCGCCGCCGCGCTTCGATCCGGTGGTGATCATCGGCGTGCTGGCGAGCGTGACCGTCGGACTCGCGGCGGCCCTGACGACCGACGATCTTGTGCACCGCAGCACCCGACTCGGGCGGGTGCTGCGGGTGGGAGGAGACGACCGTTGACCACGACCGACACGCCAGACCTGGCACAGTTGCAGCGACGGGCCGCCGAGCGGGCCGCCGTCCGGGCCGGCGGGATGGACCGGCTCGGCGGGCACATCGTCTGCGAGGGCCTGGTCCGCATCTTCAAGGCCGACGGGATCGAGGTCGTCGCCCTGCAGGGCCTGGACCTGTCGGTCGAGCGCGGCGAGCTGCTCGCCATCGTCGGCGCCTCCGGCTCAGGCAAGTCGACGCTGTTGAACATCCTGTCCGGGTTGGACACGCCGACCGCCGGGGTGGCCCGGGTCGCCGGGGTGAACCTGCTCGGAATGTCGGCGGCCACCCGGCTGCGGTACCGACGGCACACCGTCGGTTTCGTCTGGCAGCAGACCAGCCGCAACCTGCTGCCGTATCTGACCGCCCGGGAGAACGTCGCGCTGCCGATGACGTTGGCCGGTCGCGCGCGGCGCCGGGCCGCCCGGACCAGGGCCGGTGAGCTGCTGGAGCTGGTCGGGGTCGCGGACCGCGCGGATCGACGGCCGGATCAGCTCAGCGGAGGCGAGCAGCAACGCTGCGCGGTGGCGGTGGCTGTGGCCAACGACCCGGAGGTGCTCTTCGCCGACGAGCCGACCGGCGAGCTGGACGAGGCCACCGCCGGGGAGGTCTTCGCGGCGTTGCGGACGATCAACGCCGAGCTGGGGGTCACCATCGTCGTGGTCACCCATGACCGCGCCGTCGCCGGCCAGGTCCGCCGGACCGTCGCGATCCGCGACGGCCGGACCGCCTCCGAGGTACGCAGGTCCGCCCGCATCGGTCGCGACGGGGTCACCGAGACCGTCACCGAGGAGTACGCCGTGCTGGACCGTAGCGGTCGGCTCCAGCTACCGGCCGCGTTCGTCGACGCGCTGTCGCTGCGGGACCGGGTACGGCTGAACCTGGAACCCGACCATGTCGAGGTCCGCTCCGGTGACACGGACGCGACGGAGGAGCAACGGTGAGCGACGAGATGGTCCGGGTCGACGGCGTGAGCCGCGACTTCCACGGCGGCGGTCGGGTGGTGCACGCGTTGCGGGACGTCTCGCTGCGGGTGAGCCGGGGCGAGCTGGTCGCCGTACAGGGCCGGTCGGGGGCCGGCAAGACCACCCTGCTGAACCTGATCGGCGGGCTGGACCAGCCGACCGCCGGCACGGTGCGGGTCGCCGGCCGCGAGGTGTCCGCCGCCACCGAGGCGCAGCTGGTGGAGTTGCGTCGGTCGACCATCGGCTTCGTGTTCCAGTCGTTCGGTCTGATCCCGATCCTGTCGGCGGCGGAGAACGTCGGGGTGCCGCTGCGGCTGGCGAAGGTGTCGTACGCCGAACGCGAACAGCGGGTCGCGCTGCTGCTGGAGCTGGTCGGCCTCGGCGGCCAGGCGAGACAGCGACCGTACGAGCTGTCCGGCGGTCAGCAGCAGCGGGTGGCGATCGCCCGCGCGCTCGCCAACGACCCGCCGTTGCTGATCGCCGACGAGCCGACCGCCCAGCTCGACTCCGAGACGGGCCGGTCGATCATGGACCTGATCCGGTCGTTGGTCCGGGCCCGTGGCATGGCCGCGGTGGTCGCCACGCACGATCCCGCGCTGATCGAACTGGCCGACCGGGCGGTGTCGCTGCGCGACGGCGCACTGGCCGATCCGGTGCCGGCCGTCGGTGCGGATCCGGGCTGCACTGCCGCTCCCGCCCCGACGGGTCCCTAGTCGACCGTTGACACCTCGCCGGGACGCCATCGACACTTGGCCACATTGCAATTGATGTTCATCAATTGCAATGCCTGCTCCCCCATTGGCCGACCGAGTGGAGAGAACGGTGGAAGAGATGAGCGAGACACCCGGTGCCAGCTCGACCCGCAGCCGGCGCGGCCGGATCAGCATGCTGGTCAGCACCGCCTGCGCCGCCCTGCTGGCGGTCACGGTGACCGCACCGGCCGGCACCGCCCACGCTGACGCGGCCGGCACCGGCCCGGTCATCACCACCAACCAGACCGGCACCCACGACGGCTACTTCTACGCCTACTGGAAGGACATGGGCGACAGCACCATGGTCCTGGGCCCACAGGGGCAGTACAGCGCCCGCTGGACCGGCATCAACAACTGGTTCGGCGGCAAGGGGTGGGCGACCGGCGGCCGGCGGACCTTCGACTACTGCGGCACCTTCCACCCGGGCGGCAACTCGTACCTGGCCCTCTACGGGTACACGACCAACCCGCTCACCGAGTACTACATCGTGGAGAACTGGGGCACCTACCGACCGACCGGCACGCCGATGGGCACCGTCGTCAGCGAGGGCGGCACCTACGACATCTACCGCGCGCAGCTCGGCGTCGGCAGCACGCCGTACTACCGGTACTACAGCGTCCGCCAGCAGAAGCGCTCCGCCGGCACCATCGACACCGGCGACCACTTCGACGCGTGGGCCCAGGCCGGGATGCGCCTCGGCACCACCATGGGCTACATGATCATGGCAACCGAGGGCTACCAGAGCAGCGGTTGGTCCCAGGTCACGGTGGACGGCAACCCGACCGGCCCGGCACGGTGTGCCCCCGGCGGTGCCGGGTCCGCACAGCCGCAGCGGATGAGCTCCGCCAACGTACGCTAGCGGCGTTCGTAGAAGGTGATACTCACCCCGCCCGGCGCGAAGCCCGGGTCGGAGCTCAGCCAGGTGTTGGCGTTGAGGAAGGCGTACGGGCCGGCCGCCCGGGTCTCGAAGGTCGGCACCAGCCGGCCGAACTGCCCGCAGTTGCGGACCAGGATCAGCTCGCCGTCACTGGTCGCCAAGGTGTACCGGGCGTCCAGGGTGGTGGTCGAGCCACTGAGCTGGTAGTCGGCCCCGCCGGCGAGGATCGACCCGGTCACCCGACCGCTGAGCGTCCCACCGGTGATCGGGATGATCGTACGGGTGCCGCGTTTGCTGGCACCGACCGCGAGAGTGGAGCCGAGGGTGACCGACGCGGTGAACACGCTGGCGCCCCGCGTACCGCTGCCCGTCGCGCAGTTCCAGCTCTGGTGGGGCAGACCGGCGGGATCCGTGAGCTGGATCCGCGGTTCGGTCGGGGAGACGCCGGCGACGTCGTAGATGGTGAGAACGAGGGTGTTGGTCGTGGTGTCGACCACCCGGGTGCCGACGAACGTGCCGGTGTTCAGCCAGGCGTACGGGCTGGAGTTCGGTGCCTCGAAGTCGGGAACGATCCGGACCGGGGCGTCGCCGGCGGGGGCGACACCGCAGCTGCGCAGATAGATGAGGGTGCCGTCACTGGCGCGGAGCACGTTGATCTGCTCGACCTCCAGCGATCCGTTGGTGAGGGTGAGCTCCAGGTCGAGCCCGCCGGTGAGAACGCTGCCGCTGAGCCGATCCCCGACGAACGATCCGCCCGTCACGTCGAGGAGGCGGCGCTGGCCGTACGGGGTGGTCCCCACCTCGCGGACGGCACCGAGCTGGCCTGTCACGCGAAGCACCAGTCGCCCCCGCGTCGGTGACACGATGCCGGTGGGCATGTTGCACGTCCAGGATGGGTCGGGCACGATTGTCGGCTCCGTGCCGCCGGGCGGCGTACTCGGGGTGGGCGAGGTCGGCGGCGACGGCGTGCCGCTCGGTGTGGGCGTCGGACTCGGCGTCCAGCTCGGCGTCGGCGATTGCGGCGCGGACGGTGAACCCGACGGGGTCACGCTACCTGTGCACGGCGTGCCGTTGAGCGCGAAATCGGTCGGGGCCGGATTGCTGGCGTTGTTCCACGATCCGTTGAAACCGATCGCGGTGCCCGCTCCGGTGGCGAGGTTGCCGTTCCACGCCGCGTTGACGACGGTGACCTGGGTGCCGGCCTGACTCACGGAGCCGTTCCAGAGCTGGGTGACCTGCTGTCCGGCGGCGAACGACCAGGTCAGCCGCCAACCGCTGATCGGGTCACCGAGGTTGGTCACGGCGACGTTGGCACCGAATCCGCCGGGCCACTGGCTGGTGACCGTGTAGGTCACCCGGCACCCTGTGGCGGCGTACGCCGAGGTGGCGATGCCACCGACGGCGACAGCGGCAGCGGCGGCGATCGCTCCCGCGACCAGGCGCCGACCGATGATCCTCATCCGACCCTCCCGCAACGACGACCCGACGCCATGCACGAAGGGTCGCGTTGCAGAAAGTGTCCCGACCGGACAAGAATCTGTCAATCGATGTACGTTGATCTATATGGTGCGGCGACCAGCAAGCAGACCCGGTCAGATCAAGAACCGGCGATCGAGAAGGTGCCACACCTCGGGTCGGACCGTTCCAGTCGTACCCGACGATTACATTCGGGTCTCCTCGACACTCCCCAATGGAGACCCGATGACCCTGCTCCGCCATGTCCTCGTGCCGATCGGTGCCGCTCTCCTCACGGCAGCCCTCGCCACCCCCGCGACGGCCGCGCCAGCCCCCACGCTTTCCGAGAGCGCACACGTCGGCTTCGACGACCCGGGCACCAGCCGGACCCTGACCGTCGACCTCAGCCGCATCGACGGGGTGGCCCAGCTCGACGTCGAATACTGGTCCCGCTCCTGCACCGAATCCGCTGGCCTGGAGACCTGTGAGACGATCTTCCGGCACACGTACGACCAGACGCCGTCACGGGCCAGGATGTCGCTGCAGGGTGCCTCGGCCACCGGGGTGGTGACCTACTCGCAGACCGTCCGGACGTGCACGTACGGGCCGGTCGACGAAGAGGGCGAACGCCCGGAGTCGTGCACGAACGCCCCGGCCACCACGGATACGACCAGCGTGAAGATCACCTGGACCGGAACCGGCGAGGTGGTTGAGGAATGTTGGAGTGACGAGGAGGGCACCCGCTACGTCACGCAGCGGCGGACCGCCACCGTGGTGGGCACCGCGTTCGGCGAGTCGTTCCCGGTCGAGCAGTCACTGATCACGTCACTGGGCCGCACCTGGAAATTCCCGGCGGCCTGACCAGCTCTGCCAGCAGGCCCAGGCCATGCCGAGGAGACAGCTTCTCCGATCTTGGCCTGGGCCTGCAGGACGGCCTGCTGGCTGCAACCGGCCGGCGGGGTAACCCCTGGGGAGCGAACCCGCTCCCCCTGCGCTCCCCCGGTAAGGGCCGCGACAGCAGCAGGCCCGTTACCGGATGTCCGGCAACGGGCCACGTGACGTGCTCGTACAGCTGGTGGGCGATACTGGGTTTGAACCAGTGACCTCTTCCGTGTCAACATTGCCCGGACACCGGCCGCGACCTGCTCAAACGCGGTTCGGGCAGGTCACGACGAGTCCCCTGAGCGCCGCTGACATCCGTTCGACGCCGTTCACGCCCGGTCGCCGCACCCCATGATCCAACCCGCCAGGCAGGACAGCCGGGAGCACCACACCCGCGACTTCCCGATCACCCCGACAGACATTGCCCAACGCTCCCCCGCCCACCCGGGTCACTGCACCTGAACAGCGCAAACACCTCGGCCGGCGGGAGCACAGAGCTTTTCCCGTTACTGCTTCGGTGCTGATATGAACACCTCCTTCGGAAGCCCTGCGCGCCAATGTCAGGCCTCACTTGGGTGTTGCGAGCGCGGCTGGGAGTTGGTGGCGAGAGGTGATGTTGAGTTTGCGGTAAGCGCTGGTGAGGTGGATTTCGATGGTGCGCCGGGTGACGAAGAGTTGCTGGGCGATGTCTCTGTTCGTGGCGCCCTGCGCGGCTAGGCGGGCGACGCGGAGTTCCTGGGCGGTCAAGGCGTCGGATCCCGACAGGGTGGCGCGGCGGGGGCGGGCCCCTGCGGCTGTCAGTTCCTCGATCGCCCGGCTGGCCAGCGGTTGCGCCCCGCAGCGCTTGGCATGGTGGAGGGCTTGGCGTAGCGGGTCCTGGGCGGCGATGCGTTCGCCGGCGCGGCGTAACGCAGCGCCGTACTCGACTAGGGCATGTGCGTGGTGGAGCCTCGCGGAGGTGCTTTCGAGGGTATTTACGGCCTCGTGGAGTAGGGCGACGCGTTCAGTGCCCTTCGCGACCATTCCGGCCGTGCGTAGGGCGATGCCAAGTGAGCATGGGTCCTTGAACCGCCGGGCGAGGTCGAGTTCCTCGGCGGCGAGGGTACGAGCCGTGGCGGTGTTCCCAATGGCGAGGTGCGCCTGAACCATCTCGGAGCGCCAGTTGGCGAAGGCCGGGTTGGTGTAGCCGGCGGCGGTGAGTGCGTCGCCGCAGATGGTCAGGTCGGCGAGCGCATCGGCCGGGCGGCGCTGTTGGAGACGGAGCCGGGCTCGGGCCAGGTGGAAGAAGTGGGAGATCAGCCAGTTCAGCGGGAGGTGCGTTTCGAGGCCCAGGGTGGTGAGTAGCTGCTGAGCAGCCGCTGTCTCCCCACGGGCGACGAGCGCGTCGACGAGTACCGCAGCAGCGAGTGGAAGCTCCTCGGGGCGTTCCTGGTAGATCTCGACCGCTGTCTGGCCGTCAGCTTCGGCTTCCATGAGCTGCCCGACTTCGATCGCGGTATGTGACCGGAGGGCCAGGAGATAGCCGAACGTGGCGATGTCCCCGAACTGGCGGGCGGCGTCGATCCCCTCGCTGAGTAACTGGAGCGCGTGGTGGCCGTCTCCCGAGATGGCGAGCGCCGCCCCGGCCAGATTGGCGAGCATGCCGAAGCTCCTGGCCGGCAAGGGGCCGGTCGCGGCGATAGATGCCAGGCGGACGACCTCGTCTGCTGGGCGGTCGCCGGTCGCGGCAGCAAGGAACGCGAGTGTCGCGTACACCATCCGGTCGGCGTCTGTCCTGCCTGAGAGGTCGGGCAGCGCCTGTTCCAGCTGTTGGATCCACATGTGAGGTGGATCCATGGCGGTGAGACCACCGAAGGCGGCAGCTGCGAGGGCTCGGGTGGCGATGTCCGGGCTGTCGCCCGCCGCGCTTTGCGCATACCGCAGCAAGTAGCCGCCGTGGTAGCGCCGCCCCGCGATCACCAGCAGCGTGCCGATTTCCACTGCGGTCTCGGCGGAGACGTTTGTGACGCCGGGTGCGTTCAGGAGCGATTGCAGCCGGTCGGCGGCAGCGTCGAGCCGGTTCGACCGAACCAGTGCCCGAATCAAGTCGACGAGTATCGAGGTATGGACGGATGGTTCGGGCGGTTCAACCAGTGCCCGTTCCAGGCACTTGATGGCGCTCTCGATGGCACCGCGAGCAAGGGCGGCCCGCGCCGCAGCATGTAGGGCGGCGGACACCCAGGGGTCGCGCAAGGGTTCGCACGCGAGGAGGTGAGGCACGAGATGTTCGGGCGCCAATTCCTCCTCCGCCAGCAATAGGGCCGCCTCCCTGTGGAGGTGGGCGCGCAACGGACCGCTGATGTCGGTGTAGACCGCAGTGCGGACCAACGGATGCACGAAGCCGAGGGGTAGCCCCGGGGCAAGGACACCTTCCCGTACAAGTAGGTCGATGATCATCGCGGCCTGGGCGGAACCCGCCTGCTCCGAGGCGTCTGCCATCCCACTAGCGGCACCGGAGAGTGTCGCGGCCCGATGCAGAGTTGCCGAGCCACCAAGTACCGCTACTGCTCGGGCCAGCGGCAGAGCCCGGGGCCCCACCGAGGTGATGCGCTCAAGTACGGATCTCGTGATGAAGTCGGACTGCAGGGCTTCCAGGTGATGCACGTCGCTTGCCCGAGCAGCGATGCCGATCGCGCGAAGCGTCTTGATCGCCTCGATGGCCAGGAAGGGGTTGCCACCGCTGGCCGACGTACACGCCTCGCAGAAGACCTCCTCCGCGTCCTGCGACAGGGACTCACGGATCATCGCGCCAACGGCTCTACTGCTCAGCGGAGCCAGGGGCAGGAAGTGCGATGGGATGCCGCTCAGCACTTGGGCAGCCAGTGACCGGCCTTGCCGCCAAGCCGGGCGCGTGGCGAGCACCAGCAGCACCGGTAGGTGCGAGACGCGTCTGGCCAGGTGAGAGAGGAACCTCAGCGACGCCTCATCGGCCCAGTGGACATCGTCGACCGCCAGCAGCAGCGGTCCCCGCTCCGCGAGATTCGAACACAACCAGTAGAGAGCGTGTACGACATCGCCGACCGGTGCGTCGGAAGCAGTTGAGCGGTTCTCGAACACCACAGCAGCGAGCTGGGCCGCACCGCTGAGGACGTCCGTCCGGTCCGCCGCAGCGACGGTTCGCAGAGCCGGCTCGAACAGCTGTCGTACGACGCCGAACGGCATGTCCCGTTCAAGTTCGCCGCAGCGCGCTGCGAGAACCGTGACCTGCCGCCGCCGAGCCTCCTCACACACACTAACCAGTAGCGCCGACTTGCCGATCCCAGGAGCACCCTCGACCAGCACGGTGGCCCCGATCCCTGAGTCAAGACCAGCGACGAGCTCCCGAATTCGCACCTGCTCGTGATCACGTTCAAGAAGGATCATGGATCAGGCGGACCAACCGGGAATCTGCGCACGTCGGATCGGGCCGGTGACCACAAACCATCGATGGTAGACAAACACTTCGGTGGGTACCGTGATGCCACCTCGGCGCACCTGCACAGATCCTGGGGTCATGACACCGAAGGCTAACCGACCGGGACGCCGACCCCACATGATGTCGTACGGGTGGCTCGTAACCACCATCCGGCCCAGGCTTGGTCACCGACTCGCATACTGCGGCCAGCCACGCCGACCACTTCCGAGCCTTTGCCGACCCCAGCTGCGCCCTGATCAGCGATAGACGCTGAGCCAAAGGCACCGAGTGAGACAGGTCTCTAGCTTGTGACCATCCGAGCTCGCCATTCAAATGACCACCGAAATGTCGGACGACGGCGGACCATATACGGCCTGCCCCAACCAAGGTTGATGGCGCTGCCAGGGTATGCCCGCATCCTGTTGACCTCAGACAAAATCCATGATTAACAAGGAGGATCCATGTCAAAGACTTTCACCCGCTGGGGCATCTTGGCCCTGTCGATCATCACGGCACTGGTCGCCGGTAACACACCCGCACGGGCCTCGTCTCAAGGCGACCACCTTGCGCCGCAGGCGCAGGCCGCGCCCTTCTCGTACATCAGCCAACCGCAAAGCAGCAGACGGTGCTTGGACGGCAGCGTCTCGCAAGGCGTGCGACTGAACGTCTGCAGCGGTGGCAGCACCTACCAGCGTTGGAGCATCACCAGCCAGCAGCTCCGGCACGTCCAGAGCGGGCGATGCCTGGACGGCAGCGTCTCGCAAGGCATCCGACTGATCACCTGCAACGGCAGCACCTACCAGCGTTGGAGCATCACCAGCCAGCAGCTCCGGCACGTCCAGAGCGGGCGATGCCTGGACGGCAGCGTCTCGCAGGGCATCCGACTGATCACCTGCAACGGCAGTTTGTACCAGCAGTGGCAAGTCACGACCGTAACCCCGCTCACCGCGTCTCCTGGGTGGACGGCGGCCAAGCGTCTTGGACCCGTCTTCGTCCCCAAGATCCATTCACAAAGCGGGCGGTGCCTGGACTACAGCGCCTCACAAGGACTCCGCCTCAATACATGCAATGGGAGCACGTACCAGGGATGGGGGATCACCTTGGAGCTACAGCACGAGCAGACCCGACGGTGCCTTGACTACAGCGTCTCGCAGGGACTCCGGGTGATCACTTGCAATGGGAGCGTCTACCAGCGCTGGGACAGGGGATCCACCAACTCTCCCGTCCGCCACGTGCAAAGTGGCCGCTGCCTCGATGGCAGCATCTCGCAGGGCGTCCGCGTGATGGACTGTAACGGCAGCCTTTACCAGGCGTGGACCTCAGTCTGAGGTCACGGGTCTGTAAGAACAACGGCCCTGGCTTACATCCGGTGGTGACGGAACGTGTTCGCTATCCGAGGAGGATGCGGTGGCGGAGCAGGGTGAAGCCTGCTCGTCCGTGCATCTGGCGTGCGATGCGTTTGGTCTTGGTGTTGACGCCTTCGGTGGGGCCGTTGCTGTACGGCAGTGTGAGCGCGGCGTTCACGGCGTCGCGGTCGCGGTCCAGGCCCCGGGTGAAGGAGTGCAGATGCGGCAGGTCGACGGTGCGGAGCTGGTCGATCCAGCGGGAGAGCCGGTCGGTGTTTCCTGCGTGAGGGGTCAGGAGTGCGGCGAAGCGCCCGACCGTGGCGGCGAGTTCGGTCATCTCGGGGCAGGCCGCGGTCAGCCGTGCCAGCAGGTCGCGGTGGTCGGGTGTGAGGGTGGCGGGTCGAGTCAGGATCATCCGGGCGAGCCGGCGTGGGGAGATGTGACTGCGGTCGGCGTCCGCGCGGCCCTGGTTGATGTACTTGTGCAGCAGGTTCAGGCAGCCGGTGAAGCCGAGGGCCTTGATCTGGTCGCACAGGTGCGCAACGGGGACGGCGGGGTCCTCGGCCCGGCGGGTACGCAGGTGCTCCCGGTAGGGGTCGACGAGGCTGGGCCGGTACTTGGGGACGCGGAGGATCCGTTCGGGTCGGTCGGCTCGGGCGTAGCGTTTGACGGTGTTGAGCGCCAGTTGGAGGCGGCGGGCGCATTCCAGCAGGCCCACGCCCTGGTCGAGCAGGTGGTGGACCTGGTGCCAGCGGTGCAGGGTCGTCTGCGCGCGGGGCCCGTCGTACACCGGTGCGTCCAGCACGGCGGCCCAGCAGGTGCTGTGCGCCTTCACCTCGCTGAGGGCGGCTTCGCACAGGTTGTGCCACAGGTGCCACCTGTCCGTGACCTGCACCGCGTCGGGCAGGGCGCGGCGGATGGCCTGGGCGTAGGTGGCGGAGCCGTCACGGCACACGACCTCGATCCCGGGGTGCTCGCGCAGCCAGGCTTCCAGGGTGTCGGCGGCGCGGTCGGGCAGTACGTCGATGCGGTCGTGTGTCTCGGCGTCGATGATGACGGTGGCGTAGCGGTGCCTGCGGCGGAGGGCGAAGTCGTCGACGCCGATCACCCGGGGCGTGCGTGCGGTGGGTAGCGGGATGCGCAGCAGGGTCCACAGGGCCGTGTGGCGGGACAGCCCCATGGTGAGGGCCGCGAGTAGTCGTGCCCCTGCTCGGCCCGCCAGTTCGGTGACGACGGCCTTGACGTGCTGGGACAGCCGGTTGGTGCGTCGTTGGTAGCGTGCCAGGATTCCGGGGGTCTGCTCGCGGAAGGTCTGTCGGCAGCCGTGGGTGGGGCATACCAGGCGTCGCACCCGAACAGCCGCCATGCTCGTCACAGTGGCGGGCCGATGCGACAAGGCCACCGCTCCTTGCCGGCAATCGGCAGGCGCAACCACCGCGAAGTCATGTTCGATCCCGGGCGATGCTGGCCTCAATGCCACGCAGCTTAGGTTGTCGACGACGCGCTGAGACTGGCTCTGGCGCACATTTTGTGAGTCGTGCTCGCTGGTAGGTCGGGTTGGGTGCCCGGGTGGAGATCATTGCGGCGTTGCTCCCGCATCTGGCTGGTCTGCGGTTGGAGGCGGTGGTGGTCCGGGCCGCCGGAGTCAGGATCAACGCGGCGACGCGAACGGTACGGGCGGCGTGTGGAGCCTGCGGCACATGGTCGACCACAGTGCACGGTCGCTACCTGCGGCGGTTGGCTGATGTCAGACTCGGCGGCCACGAGGTGCTGGTCGCGTTGACGGTCCGCCGGTTCGCCTGCATGAACGCCGGGTGTCGGCGGCGGACGTTCGTCGAGCAGGTGCCCGGGTTGACCCGACGGTACGCCCGGCACACCGTCGAGGCGGCAGGCGACCTGGAAGCGGTCGCCGTGGCGTTGGGTGGCCGGCCGGGCAGCCGACTGGCGCAGCGGTTGACGGTGTCCGTGTCCCGTACGACGTTGATCCGGATGATCCGGCGGATGCCCGACCCGCAACTGGTCACCCCGACGGTGCTGGGCGTGGACGACTTCGCCCGCCGTCGTGGACACCGCTACGCCACCGTGCTGCTCGACATGCACACTCGCCGACCGATCGACGTGCTGCCCGACCGCACCGCCGACATCCTCGCCGACTGGCTGCGCGAGCACCCCGGAGTCCAGGCCATCTGCCGGGATCGTGGGGGCAGCTACGCCGAGGGCGCCCGCAAGGGTGCGCCGGACGCGATCCAGATCGCCGACCGCTGGCACCTGCTCAAAAACCTCAGCGACACCGTCGAGAAGGTCGTCCGTGGACACCGCCGGTGCCTGCAGACACACACCGACCCGACACCTGCCCTGGCCGCACCTGCCGCCCTGGGCGAGCCGGCCAAGACGGGACGCCGGGCGGACAACACCCGCCACCGCCACGCCGCCGTACACGCCCTACGAGCCGAAGGACTCTCGATCAAAGCGACAGCCCGCCGGCTCGACATGAACGTCAGGACCGCCCGCAGGTACGCCCGCGCCGCCACCGCTGAGGCGTTGATCGGCCCGAACACCAGCAGCCGACCCAGCGTCCTCGCCCCGTTCCACCCCTACCTGCGGCAACGACTCACCGACGGCGTCCACCAGACAGCCGACCTGCACGCCGAGATCCTGGCCCGCGGCTACCAGGGCAGCCTGCGCGTACTACGGGACTGGCTCGCCACGAATCGCACCCGACCCACCCCCGTGACCGTCCGGGTGCCGTCAGCCCGGCGGATCACCGGCTGGATCATGCGACCCGGCCACAAACTCACCGACGACGACCGCGCTGATCTCGCCGACGCCCGCAGCCGCTGCCCGGACCTCGACACCATCGCCGACCTCGCCCGAGGGTTCGCCGCACTGGTCCGCCACCAGGGCACCGGACACCACCTCGACACCTGGATCGACCGCGCCCGGAACTGCGGATACCCCGAACTCCGCGGCTTCGCCGCTGGCCTGGTCAGCGACCGCGACGCCGTCGTCGCCGGCCTCACCCAGCCCTGGAGCTCAGGCCCAGTCGAAGGCCAGGTCAACCGGATCAAGACGATCAAACGGCAGATGTACGGCCGCGCGAACCTCGACCTCCTCCGCAAACGCGTCCTCGCAGCAGTCTGAGCGACGGCCAGGAGCAATCACAAAATGTGCGCCAGAGCCAGTCCCAGTCCGCCGTTGACATAGGTTGATCTTGGTGGTGGCTGGACGCGGTAGATGCGGATGGCCGCTGGCCTACCCCGTGCCTGGTTCGGGGCGAACCGGCGAGCGGCCGAACGAGGTGACCGTCTGCCCAGGGCTCGGACATGATCAGGTTCGCACATACCAGCCGGCGTTGCCTCACTCCGAGGTTCCATCCGCGACCGCCACTGCTGCTCACGGATGCTGCTTACACCCTCGTGCGGGCCACGGCTACAACCAAGCATCGAGTTGCGGTGCATAGCGCCTGAGCCGCCACCGTGTCGTCAAGCACTCAGAGGACGGACTCGCGCCCTGATCCGCATGGAAGTTCCACGCAACCGCCCAGCGCCTATTCGGACGGAAAGGTCCAGGTAGGGCACCAGCGAACGAGAGGGTCATTCGTGACTGGTGCGGTCGGTTGACCAGGCAGTACAGTCCGGAACACTGCACTTGATCAATGGCCGATTGATCGATTGTCTCTACCGGACCACCCTGGGGGTGAGGTGCGTGGCCGGAAGTGGGCCGCCAACGAGGCGATCCGGGGGTCGCCGCCGGGCCTGGGCTTCCACCCGACGTCGACCCAGGCACGGCGACCGAGGAATGGGGTGCGGACAGCGACTGCGGTCGAGCGGGGGGTGGTTTCCCGACCGTAGACTGCCGGAACGTCTTCGACGGACTGCCCTCCCCGGAAGCATCCGTCACGCTCCGCACGGGCAGCTGGGACCAACAGCTGCCCACCGCGCTCATCTACCTCCACTTGCTGGACAGGAGGCCGACCGGAACATGCCGCCTGTGCATGCAACGAACGGCGCACCTGAGCGCGCTGCAATTCTCAAGTCAAGGTTCCGCCCGGCGGAAGTAGTCAACCGGTTCGAAGTGGGCGTTCGGAACACCGGCCTGAACGACACGGCGTTCACCCGGAGCGTTCCGCAGCGATGGTTACGGACCTACAACACAGGCAGGTCATAACGGACAAAACTGTCATTTACGGCTCGTACAACTGTTTACGAACGGTGAACACCTACCCGACCAGTCCTCACGTTGCTATTTCTATCTACCGGGGCACCACTTCACCCTGCAGCGGAGGACCAACCACCGCAGGGCGGAGTACTACGGAGCGTGCATCCCTCAGCCCTCCACTACATCCGAAGGAGACAGCGTTGTCGCCTGTACAGCGCAACCCGTACCGTCGGTGGCAGGAGTTGGCGGGCTCCGGCACTGCGGTTCCCAACCGGATGACCGGGACCAACGGTCATCTCGCCTCCCCGCTTCAGAACCTCTCCGTGACGCTTCGCGCGCCGGCACGTCTCGCTCTGGAGCGCCGACGCATGGCTCACCGACAGGGCGGTGCCACCAGTCAGCCCGGCCGTCGGACACGGGAGGACTGACTCCGCTGCGCCAGGGCGACAGAGGGTCACCCTGCGTATGGCGGCAACTACAATGAAAAATCAAGAACAGCATCCGGCCAGCCCGGAGACTAGCGCGATCGCCCAGTTTGGGTACGACCTCCGCAAGCTGCGTCAAGAGGCCAAGCTCAGCTACGGCGCTATCGCCCTCAGCAGTTACTACTCAAAGAGCGCAGTCTGGGGCGCCGACCAGGGCCACAACCTCCCATCACCCAACCTCCTGAAAGCCTTCGTGACGGCCTGTGGTGGTGACCCAGACGAGTGGATCGCTCGCAGGAATACCCTCGCCGGCGCCGAAGCAGGCCGGGGGGCGAACCAGCGCCAGATGCCTCGTAGCCAAGACCTGCCTGCCCCTGATCCGGCTGAAGCCTCTACTCCGGATGAGTATGTGGACGCGCTGAAGAAGCTTCGCGAGTGGTCAGGCCTCTCCTTCCGGGAGGTCGCCCAGCGGACGGAGCATCTCCCCAAGCGCGTAGCTCCATCGACGCTGTGCGCTGCCCTGCAGCGAACGAGCCTACCCAGCCGCAAGCTAGTCGAGAGCTTCCTCATCGCCGCTGACCTGCCAGGTCCGGAGCAAGAAGTTTGGCTCCGTGTCTGGCAGAGGCTCAAGGATGGCAAGTCCGGGGAGCGCCCCAGCGGCTCTCAGACCGCCCGCCCGGACCAGGTGACGCTCGAACAAGCCGATGATCAACTCATCGACCGCAGTCCAGGGTCTCCGAAGCCATCGGCGTTCCATCTACGCGACTGGGTACTCGTCGATGGAGAGTGGCGCGAAGCGGAAGCGGGCCGGCCGCGAACCCCACTTCGACAGCGCATCCGGCAGGAGCTACGAACCTGGAGTCACCTGTCAATGAGCCAGAGCGTGGTCATGGCCATCCTGCTCATCACTGTGATCCTGCTGATACTCGTCGCAGTGAGCGGACCCTCGCTGCCGATCGAGTAGGTTCACTCCGGAGCGCCTTGGGGCGAGTGCCGACCGCACCGGTACCAGGGACGCCCCGACGATGAGCCGATAGGACACCGAGCACCACTAGATCGAACACTTGTTCTAGTTCGGGCACCCTCGAGGGCCGCTCCGACAAGAGCGACACGCCGAAGACGTGCGGTGCTTGACTCCACGCACCGGCAGCACAAAGCTATTCGTGAATGAGCCTCGAGAGTTCCACCCGAGGATCAGAATTGTTGGACGCTGGAACATATCTGCGAGCGTCCACAACCCCGGTTCCATCAGCAGGGAACGCCGCTGGACGGAATAGCCTGTTGGGTAATTCGGTTACCTGTGAGCAACCACACGCAAGGCAGGATGATGTGACCTGGAATCCGGGCATTCCACTGAGACGGAGCGAGCCGACGTACCGCGTCAGCGCAACCGACGGCGAAAACGCCACCCGCGGCAACTCCTGCTCGCTCAGCCTCGCGCTGAAGGCGAGGCCAGAGACCTATCCGGATACCGGCGGATGGCACCTCCGACGGCAGCCCATGCTGCTCGGCACCCTGATGAACGCCATCAAACAGGTTGAACGGCATCTCGCAGCAGGGATCGCACGGGACGAGGCTGTCCAACTTGGACGCCTCGCCTTCACCGCGTGGCACGACGGCGCGCGGCGGTTCCTCGATCACGCCCTCGACCTGTACTACCAGTACCACGAGGCGCGGGTGGAGCAGCTTGGACAACTTCGATTCCTTGGCCCAACGAGCAGCCTCAGGAAGGCCGACACAGCAACCCTCACGGTCTGGGGACCAGCATACGAGGCCCCGGGCGGCGTCATCGAGATACGTAGATTTAGGCTGGGCTCAGCTCAGACTCCCACAACCGCATGGGCATACATCGCAGCGCATATTGCCGCACATACCGGTACCGAGAACAGCGTACAGAGGATCTGGGTCAGCGAGATCGGCCTGATTGACGGGATTGAACACCACGTTCTACCGGGCATCACTCCTGAACACGCTGACGAGCTGTATGAACTACACGGGAGGAGTGCCGCGAAAGCCGCCGCTATGGGCACCGAGGCCGTGCCGGGACACGGCTGTGCCCAGTGCAGAATCGGGGGTGCCTGTGGCAAACTAATGTCCCTGCCTGGCTTCCTGGCAGCAAAACAGCGGAGAGATTGGACGGGGTCGCTGTCAGCATCTGACCTTGAGGTGTACGACCGGTGCCCGTCCCAGTGGTACATGGAACGCGACCTGCACCTCCCCAGCTCGCAGGAGCACAGCGAGTACCGGGTTCGCGGCGTGTCCGTCCACCGCTGGCTGGCCGCTGCGCACCGTCGCGGTCATCGATGCTCGCCCTCCGATCTCCCCGTACCAGGATCGGACACCGCGCACTTCGGTACCGACGTCCTCGATCCCGACGAGTATCGACTTGCCTATCCGTACCTCCTGCAGCACCTGGGCGGATGCCCGCTGCAGGCAGGCCGGATCGACGAGTTCATGACCGAGCAGACACTGTATGGCTTCGACCCGGCAGCCGACCTGGTGATCGCCACGAAGGTCGACGCCGCGTGGCGTGTTGGCGACAGCTTTGTCCTCCGCGAGGTCAAGACAGTTCATGCGCTGCCTCTGGGCGACAAGGATGAACTCTTCACCCGCTACCTCGCCGTGGCATGGGGACTACGGGCACTTGAGGCGGGCATGGCCAAGTGCTTCGGCGCGGTCCGAGGCGAGGTCGAGCTTGAGCTGCTTTCACCCGAGGGCAGCGTCGTGCACCACTACTCGACGGATGACCTACCCCTGATGAAGATGGCTCGAGGTCGCATCAGGCGACTCGGTCACCGGTGGCTCGCCGACAACGATTGGAGTCCTCAACCAAACCCGGGTTGTAGCAGTTGTGGCGTCCGACGGTGGTGCGCCTCTGCGGATGCGTGGGCGAACCGGACTCCCGCAGCTGTGACCGCCGGATCAAGCTTCCTGTAGGGAAGGACAGACAGGGTGACGTCAGGGCCGGGCAAGCCATCCCCGCGCATGATGCCACAAAGGCAGACGCGGCTACCTCCGGCAGAGACCATGCCGGAACGCCCTCGGCCTGCCTTCAGTCAGGTCCTCCCCCGCCGAGGGTCGCCGGACACTACCCTGTATCTCGACACTGGTGTCATGCTCTGCGCAGCTGCTCGGCAGTGGCTATCGTTCATACTTTTCGGTTACTACGCGGGTCGTGTCCAGATCACCAGCGCCGTACTGGACGAGATCCGCTACCGCACCAAGCCTCGGGCCGAGAACAGTGGCTGGATGCAGTTGTCAGCTCCGCGTGAAAACTGACCACGTGGTTCCGGCTGAATCGGGACCACCTCCTGAAGCATCGGGAGGTGCTGAGCGTGGAGGACTGGGCGGAGATCCGGCGGCTGCGGCGGTCGGAGGGTATGGCGATTCAGGCCATCGCACGGCGGTTGAGGATGTCTCGCAACACCGTGAAGAAGGCGTTGGCCAGTGATGAGCCGCCGCGGTACCGACGGGCTGCGAAGGGCTCGATCGTGGACGCGGTCGAGCCGCAGATCAGGGCGTTGTTGGCGGAGTTCCCGGACATGCCCTCGACGGTGATCATGGAACGGGTCGGGTGGACCCGTGGGAAGACGGTGTTCTGTGACCGGGTGCAGCGGCTGCGGCCGTTGTTCCGCCGGCCTGACCCGGCGCAGCGCACCGAGTACCTGCCGGGTGAGCTGGCGCAGTGTGATCTGTGGTTCCCGCCGGCGGACGTGCCCCTGGGGTTCGGTCAGGTCGGACGGCCGCCGGTGATGGTGATGGTGTCCGGGTACTCGCGGTGGCTGACGGCGGTGATGATCCCGTCCCGGCAGTCGGCGGATCTGCTGGTCGGACACTGGACGTTGATCTCCGGGTGGGGTCGGGTGCCCAGGACGTTGGTATGGGACAACGAGTCCGCGGTCGGCCAGTGGCGTGCCGGCAGGCCGCAGTTGACCGAGGCGATGAACGGCTTCCGTGGCACTCTCGGGATCCGCGTGCTCCAGTGCCGGCCGGCGGACCCGGAAGCCAAAGGCCTGGTGGAGCGGGCGAACGGCTATCTGGAGACGTCGTTCCTGCCCGGGCGCCGGTTCAGCTCGCCCCGGGACTTCAACGCCCAGCTTGCCGAATGGCTGGTACGGGCGAACCAGCGTCGGCACCGGGTGCTGGGCTGCCGGCCGGTGGACCGGTGGGAGGCCGACCGAGCGGCGATGCTGACGCTGCCGCCGGTCGCGCCGGTGGTCGGCTGGCGGCGGAGCACCCGTCTGCCCCGCGACCACTACGTCCGGCTGGACGGCAACGACTACTCGGTGCACCCGATGGTGGTGGGCCGCCGGGTCGACGTGGTCGCTGACGCCGACCGGGTGCAGGTGCTCTGCGAGGGCCGTCTCGTCGCCCGGCACGACCGGTGCTGGGCGCGGCATCAGAGCATCACCGACCCGGCTCACCGTCAGGCCGCCGCCGATCTGCGGACCGCCGCGCGGCAGGCGCCGGCACCGGCGGTCACGGCCGAGGTGGAGCACCGCAGGTTGGCCGACTACGACCGCATGTTCGGTGTCGATGCCGAGGCGGCCGCGTGATGGCCTCCAGAACGACCGGCAACCGCAACGTCTCCTCCGAGATCGCTTTCCTCACCCGTGCGTTGAAGGCGCCCTCGTTGGCGGCGTCGGTGGACCGGCTCGCGGAGCGGGCCCGGGCGGAGTCGTGGACGCACGAGGAGTTCCTCGCCGCCTGTCTGCAACGCGAAGTGGCGGCCCGGGAGGCCCACGGCGGTGAGGGACGTATCCGGGCGGCGAGGTTCCCGGCACGCAAGAGCCTGGAGGAGTTCGACTTCGAACACCAGCGGTCGTTGAAGCGGGAGACGATCGCCCACCTGGGCACTCTGGACTTCGTGGCGTCGAAGGAGAACGTCGTGTTCCTGGGGCCGCCCGGCACCGGCAAGACCCACCTGTCCATCGGTCTCGGTATCCGGGCCTGCCAGGCCGGACACCGGGTCGCGTTCGCCACCGCCGCTCAGTGGGTGTCCCGTCTCGCTGACGCCCACCACGCCGGCCGGCTGCAGGACGAGCTCGTCAAACTCGGCCGGATCCCGCTGGTGATCGTCGACGAGGTCGGCTACATCCCCTTCGAAGCCGAAGCGGCGAACCTGTTCTTCCAGTTGGTTTCGAACCGCTACGAACGTGCCTCGCTGATTGTCACCAGTAACAAGCCCTTCGGCCGGTGGGGAGAGGTCTTCGGTGATGACGTCGTCGCCGCGGCCATGATCGACCGGCTTGTTCACCACGCCGAGGTCATCTCGATGAAGGGCGACAGCTACCGGCTCAAGGACCGCGACCTCGGCCGCGTCCCGGCAGCGACCAAGACCAACGACTGAAGATCAACCAAACCGGGGTGGTCCAGTTTCAGCCGGACCACGGTGGTCACGATTGGGGCGGCGTTGACAGCAGTCTGCCGCGTCGGAGGCGGTTCGCGTCATCGGTCTGCGGCCCAGCCTCGTGGACGATAGCGAGCAGTACGACGCCAAGATCTTCGATGACGTCCATCGGCGCCTGCAATCGCTAGCCGAGGCTGCCGGAAAAGCTGTCGGTGGAAACCGGCATACAGGCGAAGCCGAGTCGATTGCCCGCTGCGTCGCCCTTGTCAAAGATGGCGAGAAGGTCATCTTCCTGACGAACGACACCGATGCAAGCAGGGTTGCGGCAGAACACAGGATCGCGACGCTCCATTTTGGAAGCATTCTCCAAGAACTCGTTTGCGCTGGCAGACTCGACACGAATCGAGCCAGCAGTCTCCTCCAGGAGGTACTGCAGCACTCCGGGATCAATCCCGGCGCGATCGGAGCGCTGAGCTGTCTCGCTTCCGGCGGCTCCTGCCTCACCTGCGACGACCTGGCCAGGAGACTCTAGCCCTCCGCCGCACGCAGAGGATCACCGTGGTGTAGGCCGATAGCCCTGCTCACACAGCTCGCGCTCGACCTCTACCAGCTCCGTTGAACGACCAAGCACTCTCGCAACAGTCGGAACTCCAACCAGACTCTGCCGGTAGGCGTCGAGGGCCATCGAGAGACACCAGTTCGAGGCACCACGGGCATGCTGCGTCGCGCACTCCCGGTTCCACTGCTCCTCAAGCCCCGCCTCGCGCATTATAGTCTCAATTCGAGCGCCCGTTCTCGTATACGGCCCCATGGCTTCTTCGGGAACATCCGCAACCTCGACTAGAGTGCGCACGCTAGCGCGACGACTAAGTCCGAAATGCATCATGAACTTTGCGAGAGCAACGCCGTACGTGTCGTAAACCCCTCTTGGCGCATGCTCCGACCAGAATTCCCGAACGGCCAAATCCGGAGCAAGAAAGTGTCGAGCAAACGACTCAGCCCTGATCTCAGCATCATCCATATCCTCATCGTCCTTGCGATTCACGAAGACACCATGGCTGTCTCGATAGAGAATATGGCATAGCTCATGAGCTAAGGTATACCGCTGCCGACCCCACCAGGTAGTACTGTTCACCAGCACAACAGCCTGCCAAGAATCCTGCGATAGATCTCGCACGGTTACGCCTTGAATAGGTTCAGGCAGAGGCTCGAATATGACAGCTGCACCGAGATTTTCGATAAGCTCGGCAATATCGCCAACGGGCTCTTCGTCATCCAGGTCAAGCAGATCACGTAGCCGCTCAGCAGTTTGAGCAGCCACGCCTTTGGCGAACGAACCGGTCGCGACAGCACGACGTGCATAGTCTGCGGCCTCGCTTGTACGAATCGCTTCCTGCGGATACCAAGCCAGCAAGAGCTTCAAGTCTTCAAGCGCGTCCTCGGCCCGGCGGCAGGCCGCTTGGATATCCTCCTCCAGCACACTCGCGCTGGAGCGGAGAACCCTGGCTACGTTATTCACCGGCACATCACCCACGAGCACAGCAAGAGAGACACCGCTACAGACCGACAACTCCGCCAGCTGGTGGCGGCGAGGGGCCACGCGTCCCTCCAGTGCATCAGCTAGCCAGCCACCGTCCGCAGGCAGCCCGAGCTGCTCGTATAGATCTTCGACTGGCCGTGGGCAGCCCGCGGTAAGCGCTTCACGCAAGCGCCTAGACCACTCCGGCAACCTCTCGACCTGACCCATCCCTACCACTGCGCCCCAGCCATCACTTCTGGTAGTCGGCCTACTACGGCTTGGTGACGGTAACGATACTCTGCCGGTACGACAAAATCACCCTCCGCAAGCACAAGGCACCTCCGGTCCCGCCAGAGCGGAGGCTGCATGTGCATCTGCACAATACCCAAACAGACCTTCACGTATGCACCCAGAGTCCGCACTCCTTGTAACGGATCGATGAACTACCAGGTTCAAGCCGCATCCTCCCGGACAACCGCAGGTCGAGGTTCGACCATGTCCCCATCGAGCATCCAGGCGAAAGCTACGCCCGACTTGGGTGAAGCCCATCCGTGAAAACTCACGGTGACCGAGGGTGAGGCCAGGCTACGCCGGCTGCGCTGCACCGCTGCCTGCCACTGGCAATGCAATCCAAGACGTCACGCGTCGGGAAGCCGCGTCCTCCGTACCAGAAACTAACGGCTACACCACGTTTGGCCTGCACAATGTCTACTTGAAACAAGTGTCCGCTTCGTTGCCCCACCGACTGGTAAGTGTCGGTGATCTTGCTCAAGGGTCTCTCGGAAATTAGGCCACCTCCAGGGCCTGCCATGTAACTCTGCGCACTTCCCGATGCCAAGCGCCACACAGGGGGCGCACAGCCATCTACGATCAGTTGAACAAGCTGGAAGGCCTCAGGTGATGAGCCATTGAGGCAGCCGACAGGCCGGAAGTGCCAGGCTTTTGCGAGGGTTGCGTCGTGCAGGAGCCGTCGATGGACGGCGTCATCAGACACGCTCACGAAGCGCATGGCAGCAGACGTCGACACCACCCGATACTCGTACCTCGCGGAAGCAACCAACATCGCCCCCTTGCCCGATACAGGTCCACCCTTCCATGGGCTAAGCACCACCGACATGTGCAGGCCGCGCCACCGTTCAGTTGCACACACCACCTGCGAACGGAGGTCCCCGTAGAGGTCCGCAGCAAGGTCACTGTCGCCTGGTCCGACAGTCAGGCAGTTCCGGATGGTCCTGTCGAGGCTCTCCGCAGAAGCAAGCTGCGCCAAGGCCTTCGGCTCGAAGGTGGAGCAGTCAACCACGGCGTTTTTTCGGCGTGCCGGCGCCTCCCGGTTGAGGACCTGGCGCACGCGTTGGGTCGCTCGCTCTTCAGCGTCCCTGCGATCAAGGTACTCGAACACGATCATGATGAGGCCTGTCGTCAGCAGTGCTGAGCCAATGTCTGCAACGGGGAACCACCGGAACGCAGACCACCCTGAGGTTGATGGCTCACACGCTGCAACCAGCAACAGCATCACGCTGACAGACGCGGTCAGGGTAGCAGGAAACGCGAGCTTCGTGCGATACAACCGATCGGGCGGATTACCCGCATATCCGTTAGCAACTATATCAACCGTGTCAATGGCTACCCCGCGCTGCATGAAGCGCGCAGAGTCCACAAGCGCTGACGGCTTCGTGCAGCACATGACCATCTCAGCCGCCAGTCCGGCCTCCCCATCACCGCCTAGGCGCTGGGATGCCACGCTCACCACCCGGATTTTGCCTAGTGCGAGCTCTTTCCGTTTGTGTCGTTCGGGTTGGCATAGTCCTGTCGCAGATTAGGTCGGAGTACAGGTTTAGATGCCCTTTTGGGCGAGTGGGGTGATGGGGAGCCTGCCGAGCACAGGGACGGGGGCGAAGGCTTCGGCGTACCGAACGCCGGCGCGTCCGCCGTGGAGGCGGGCCAGGGTGACGGCCATGGGCCCGAAGTGTTCGGTGATGGGCTGGGACTGGTGGACGGCGAGCGCGGTGGTCTTGGTCCGCCAGGCAGAGGTGATGTCGATGATGGTGGGCAGGTGCAGTGGGTGTCCGTGGCGGTTGAGGTTGTGGTAGCTGTCGCAGGTGTAGACGGCGCGGGGTCTGCCGGTGCTGATGACAACGTCGGGTAGCGCGGTGAGCAGCGTCTGCGCCGCATGTTGGTGGTCGGGGTGGATGTCGTCGGGACTGTGGGTCATGACGACGTCGGGCTGAACGCCGACGAGAAGTTCCCGCACCGTGTCTACGGTGATGGCGTCGAGTAGGTGCGGTGTCGCGCCGAGGATTCGGGCGCCGGCGACGGCTTCCCGACGCCGGGTCGGGTTGAGGCCGGGGACCGCGATGGTGACGGGTACGCCGGTGGCGGCGTGCACGGCGAGGGTTCCGCCGGCCCAGAGTTCGGCGTCGTCGGGGTGGGCCATGACGGTGAGGATTCCGCCGGTGGGGGTGGCTACCACAGTACGAGTTCCTCAACGACGTCGGCTGGTCGGGGTAGTGCGGGGCTGGGTTTGCCGGTTGGGTGGTGGGGCAGGTCGAGGGTGGTGGTGAGTCGGATGAGGTCGCGCCATTTGAGGGCGAGGTCGTACTGCTCGGCGACGGTTCGGCCGCGGCCGGTGGCGAGCCGTCCGGAGGCGGTGAGGTCCTCCAGGTGGAGTCCGCCGTCGAGGAGTCGTGCGGCGGTTTTGGCGCCGATGCCGTGGACGCCGGGTATCTCGTCGGCGGGGTCGCCGGCCAGGGCTCGGAAGTCGGCCCATTGGTCGGGGGTGACTTGGTGGCGGGCGTACACCTCGTCGGGGGTGACTAGCCGGTGGCCGGCGCGGAAGCGGGTGTTGAGGACGTGTACGCGGTCGGTGATGAGTTGGTAGTAGTCCCGGTCGCGGGACATGACGATCACGGATCGCGGGGCAGGCGTGGCGTGGACGAGGGTGGCGATGACGTCGTCGGCTTCGGCGTGTTCGAGCTCGATCCAGCCGATGTCGCAGCTGTCGAGTCCCCGCTTGACGTCGGAGAGGAACCGCAACGGTAGAAGGGCGTCGTCGTCGGTGGGTCGGCTGGCCTTGTACCCATCGTGTTCCTGCTGGCGTGCCTGCGAGCCGTGTTCGCCGTCCCAGACGACGATGACTTCGGGGCTGCCGCCGGGGATCTCGTTGCGGATCGCGACCCGTAGGAGGGCGAAGAAGGCGAACAGTCCGGTGAGCAGGCGGGTCTTGTCGCGGGAGTAGATGGGTGCGGGGAAGCCGAAGGTGGCTCCCCATAGGAGGTTGTGTCCGTCGACGAGCAGCAGCGGCGGGGCGGCTGTGGTGCCGGCGGGGATCGGGAGCGTTGGCTGCATGGGGCGACCGCCCATCAGCTCACCACCTTCAGGAGTTGGCCAGCGATGTGGGCGGGTCGATAGTCCCGCGCGCGGTAGTAGCCGACCCTGGAGATGCGTTCGTAGCGTACCGGGTCGTGCAGGAGCTGGTCGGCGGCGCGCCACAGCCCGGCGTGGCCGCTGGCCTGCCTAACGATGACGCCACCATCGCCGATGAGCGTCGGGAGGTGGTCGACGTCGAGGGCGATCACGGGGGTGCCGACGGACATTGCTTCGAGGGCAACCAGGCCGAACGTCTCGGCCAGGGAAGGCACGATGCAGACGCTGGCGGCGGCGAGCCAGGCGGACACCTCGGCCCATCGCAGACCTGGCCGGAGCTGCACTCCGGCTCCGGCGGCGAGACGCCGCGCTTCACTAAGCAGCTGCGATTGGCCCCCGGTGGAGACCTCGAACCCGGCAGCGGCCAGGGCGATCTCGACGGCGTATCCGGACGGGCGATCGCTCGCAAGAGCGAGCAGTTGCGTGACGCCCTTCTCCGGGCCCAGGCGTGCGACGACGCGGATCGGACCCTCCCTGCGTAGTAGACGGCGGCGGAATTCCGATGCTGGCGGCTGATCGGTGAGCAGAGGGTTCGGGACGACTCGCCAGCAGGAGGTGTCGTAGCCGTTGGCGGTGGCGCGTCGCAGGACGATGTCGGAGGGGGCGATGACGGTGTGGGCTCGGGGCAGGGCGGCGGCCAGGTCGGTTTTATGGCCGACGACGTGCATGCAGAGGATCCGGCGGGGCGTGTCGGTGGTGGGCATGACCCGGCCGAGTCCCCAAAGGCTGTCGACGTACACGGCGATCTCGACCTGGTGTGCGGCGAACGTCCTGGTCAGCTCGGCGCGGATCGGCGTTTCGGCGGCGGTGATGGCGTGGCGCAGGCTGTCGTCGTCGCAGGGGTGCGGAATGCGCAGGTTGTCGAGGGTGACGACGGGTGCGGCGGCGTAGCGGGGTGGGGCGGTGCGGTCGGCGGTGATGATGACGGCACGGTGGCCGCTGGCGGTGAGACCGGTGACGGTGCCGGCGACGGCGCGTTCCATTCCGGCGGGGGCGTCGGGTCGCCAGGAGGCGAGGATGAAGGCGACGGTCGTCATCGGTGTTGCGCGGTGTCGGGGACGGCGAGGTCTTCGACGGGCGTGGTGCCCGGGAGGGGCGCTTCCCAGGGGAAGTGCACCCAGTCGTCGGTGTCCCAGATCCACAGGTGGGGGTTGTAGTCGGCTCCGGTGTTGCGGCACAGGACGGCGGTGTGGACGACTGATCCTGCCCAGAGGTACGGGATCAGTCTCGGGTAGAGCGCGTCGATGGTCGCGCCGGTGCCGCAGATGTCGTCGACGAGCAGGACGTTGCCGACGAGGCGGGTGTCGCGGAGCACGGTGGTGAGTGGCCGCAGGTCGAGGGTGACGTGGCCGGTGGCCTGGGTGTAGATCGTGTCGGTGGGGTTGTGTTGGGCGTCGACCCGCAGTACTCGGGCGTCGAGGCGTCCGGCGAGGCTGTGGGACAGGGGTACGCCGCCGTTGGCGATGCCGATGATCGCCTCGATGGGTCCGATCCGGTTGGTCACTTCGCGGGCGAGGAGGTTGACGGCCTGCTCGTAGGCGTCGGCGGTGAGCCGTAGGACGCGGCGGTGGGTGAAGGTGCGCTGGGCGGTGGGGCTGGTCATGCGGATCCGTCCTTCGCGGTGAGGGTGAGGTCGGCGGGGGTGGTCAGCGGCTTCAGTCCGGCGATGGTGAGGCCGCGCTGGTCGTTGCGCCAGATGCGTCCGTCGGCGCGGACGATGGTGAATCCGCCCGCGAGTTCGCGGGTGCGGAGCCGGACGCGCAGGGGGTCCGGGATGTGTAGGCGGTGCACGTGGTCGAGTGCGGCGACGTCGGTGAGCATCTGGTTTTGTTGGTGCAGTCCAGCGCCGATGGGCAGCATCTGGAGCAGGGTCAGGCCGTTGACGCCGAGGTCGTGGGCGAGGTCGATCATGCGTTGGGTCTCAGGCTGGTTGGTGACCATCAGCACGGTCTGGATCTGGACGCAGACGCCGGTCTGGACGGCGGCGCGGATTCCGGTGATGGCGTGGGTGAAGCTGCCGGTGCCGCGTAGCCGGTCGTGGGTGGCCTCGGTTGCTCCGTCGAGGGAGACCCGGATGGCGTCGACGACGCCTGCGAGGTGCGGGACGCGGCGTTGCAGGTGGGTGCCGTTGGTGGTGATCGACACTGCGGCGCGTCCGCCGGTGGTGACGGTGCGGACCAGGTCGGGTAGGTCTTTGAGGAGCAGCGGTTCGCCGCCGCTGATGTCGACGCCGAGGATGTCGCTGCTGGCGAGGATCTGGGCGATGCGGTTGCGGTCGGCGGGGCTCAGTTCGCGGACGCTGGTGTCGTCGAGGCAGTGTGGGCAGTGCAGGTTGCAGCGGACGATTGGTGACCAGCAGATGCTGGCTGGTTGGGATCGGGCGTGCTGGTCGGGGGCGACGACCGGCCAGCGGTTGACCTCGGCCGGGTCTCCGCTCCATCTGCCTGTGGGTAGCGGGTGTGGGGCGTGGTGGGTCAGTCCGGTCGCCGGGTCGTGGGCGAGGTGGCCATCGACGCCGTACACACGAGAGGTCACCGCAGCACCTCCGCATGCGCGAGCAGGGCCTGTGCCCGGGAGGCGAGGTCGGCTTCTCGCCGGGCGGGGGCGGGCTCGCCGAGGAGATGCCGGTAGTAGGCGATGCGCGCTGGGACGCTGGCCAGCTTCGCGCGCCACTGGATTGCGGCGTCGGGTGCGTCGATGTGCCAGGCGCGGAGCTGACGCAGGGGTGTGATCTTGCAGCCGGCGGCGATCAGCGTCGCGCCGAGGTGGGTGTCCTCGGCTCCCCAGCCGGCGGCGGTCCATCCGGGGTCGAATCCGCCGACGTGGGTGACGGCTGCGCGGGGCATGGCGACCAGGGCGGTGACGACCATCCTCGGCAGGTCCCAGTCGAAGTAGCGGGCGCCGTGGCCGAGATCGACGAAGTCGTGGGTGTCGTCGAGCGGGCGCAGGTCCATCGGTTGGTGGTAGACGTCGCCGGTGTAGAACATGGGTTTGCCGACTGGTGGGCTCCACCGGACGCGGTGGTCAGCGTGCAGGTCCGGTTCCCCGTCGGGGACCTCGGCCCGCAGGTAGCGGCCGGGCTGGTAGGCGATGTTGTGCCGGAATCCGACCTGGACGAGGCTGGGGTGGGCCCGTACGGCGATGTCGGCGAGGGCGTGGGCGGTCAGCACCATGTCGGCGTCGAGGTGGACGATGGTGTCGGCGTCGGCGAGGTGGGTGCCGACGTTGCGGGCGGTGGCGCCACCCACCTGTACGGGCAGCCGGTAGGCGGTGTCGACAGCGGGGTGCAGTCGGATGATGGCCGGGGTGTCGTCGGTGGAGGCGTCGTCGATCACGATGACTTGGACGGTTCCGGAGGTGTCCTGTTTCGCGAGTGCGTCGAGCACGGCGGGCAGGCTGTAGGCGTTGTTGTGTGCGGGGATCACCACCGACAGCACGGTCCCCGCTGCCATCGCTGCTGGTGTCGGGTCGTGCCAGCCCAGCCCGGTACGGGCGGTGAACGCTGCGGTCAGGTCGGTGTGGTCGTTGTCGCTGGCGGCCAGCATCTGGGCCAGGGTCGGCATGGTCACCACCCCCAGGTGTCGAGGACACGGGCGGCGTCGGGCCACCCGGAAGCGTGATCGGGAATCCAATGGATGCGGGGACGTGCCGGGTGGGCGAGCAGGTCGGCGAGCAGGACCAGGTACAGCGGTTCGGCGACGACGAGGATCTCGTCCGGCACGCCGGCGGCGTCGAACTCGGCGGTCAGTGCTGCCGCTACCCGGGGCCGCAACTCGACGGCACGGTGTGGATCGAGCGGCCGGTCATAGGTGTGCAAAGGGGTCTCGGCGTGCACGAGTCCGTGTTCGGCACTGAGGAAGCGGACCCGGTCGCGGTGCGGCCAGTAGCCGAGCCTGGCACGCATCGGCGGGATGCAGCCGCCGTCGTAGAGATCGAACGCGGCCAACGCACGGCGGGTGGCTGACTTCTCCTTCGAGCAGCCGACGAGGACAAGACCGTCGCTGACCGGCAGCGCAAGTTTGTGGTTCATGCTGGCCTCACCGGGCGTACGCCGATTCCCGCGCTGCGGCACTCGGCGTGCACGGCGTTGAGGAACGTGCAGCGGGCGTACAACGGCGGTGAGGCGTAGGAGCCGCCTCTGATCACGTACCCGTGCCCCATGGTTGGTGTTGACGTCCACTCCCAGCAGTTGCCGGCCAGGTCGAGTAGGCCCTCCGGGGTCGCCCCGGCCGGATGTGCACCGACCGGGCCGCACCGGGTGTGTTCGACCTCCGTGCCGCGGAGTCGGGCGAGGTCCGGCCGCCATGCGTCGTCGCCCCACGGCCAGGTCCGTCGCTGCTGGCCGCCTGCGATCCATTCCCACTCGGTCGAGGTGGGCAGCCGTCCGCCCACGTCGGCGGCGAGCCGGACGGCCTGGGCATGGTCGACCTCGACGACCGGCCGGTCCGGGTCCGTCGTCTCATCGGCCCGGTTCAGGTGCCGGTACGTCAACGGGGTGGCCGCTACGAGGAGGTCGATCACCGTACGTTTCCGGGCCGCGTCCCCGAACCGGCCGCTGCCGCCGGGAACGGGTAGCCACCGCAGTGGCGACGCCCGCCCAGCCTTATCGTCCGCGTTGGCGGTCCGCGTGGTGCCGGTGCTGTGCATGTCTCTCCCGTCATCCATCGATCAGGAACAGGTCTTCGGGATGCGCCAGATGCGGTGGCCGGATTCGGCTCTTGCGCACGTTCGGGGCGAGCCCTATCGCCGCGAGCGCGTAGCCGATCCGCTCGTACGCGATGGCCGCACCTCGGCGGTCGGGTGCGAGCGCGGCGTAGTTGTCCGCGAAGCGCACCACTGACAGGCCGTCGAGCTGCGCATCTGCCTGTGCCAGCCGCAGGTGGAACACCACCGGCCACAGGCCGCTGCCGGGCATCATCGGGGTAGGCAGGGCGTCCAGGGCGCGGCGGAACCGTGCCAGGAACGCACCGTCTTTCACGTGTACGGCGAGCCAGCCGACCAACTCGTCGACGGTGCCGCCCTGTGAGGCGCCGGCAACGTCAATGTCCGCGACCCATCGCCTTCCCGCTCGCCGGTGCTGGTCGGCCTGCCGTACCGAGGTGATCCGGTTACGGCCGGCCCGGTATCCCGACACCCAGCCGGCCAGCACCCTTGCTTCCATGATCGGAGTGAGGGCGTCGCGCATCGCCCGGTGCACGATCCGGTCCTCCGCTGTCGGGATCGCCGCCGGGAAGGTCTTGCCGGTGTAGCTCGGAATCCACACCTGCCGCAGCGGAGCCGGCTGCCAGGAGCCGACGCGGAGACGCTCAGCCAGGTCCGCGAGCCGGTCCCGTAGACCCACCCGGTACGCCGCCCAGGTCATCCCGTCGACACCGGGTGCCGATGCCCGCCGCATACAGGCGCGGGCCGCCGCGACCAGATGGACCGGATTGACGAGGTACGACATCAGGGAGTGCGCCGCGAGGGCCGAATCCGGTACGCTCGATCCAGCCTGGACGGCAGGAACGATCCCGCCCCCCACAGCGTCACCCGAGCCGCTACCCGACACGCGCGGCCGATGGGGCCGGGAACGACGGCCCCGTCCAGGCCCTTCGCCCTCGTGATGGGTCGAGTCATCGGCCACGGACGTCACCCCACGCCAATACGTGCAGCCGCGAGGTCAGGTTCCATCCCCGCCGCACCACCTCGTCGGCCAGGCCCTGCAGCCCGGTCAGCACTTGATCCGCTGCGGTGCCTTCCGGCATCACCCAGACCGGGTCCAGTCCGAACCGCTGTTGCAGGCCTGCGATCTCGTCAAGGTCCGCCGGTCCGGACGCGACGAACTTGAACCGCGCCCGGCCGGTGCGCGCGAACGCTTCCAACGCCTCGCCGACTGTCCGGCGCAGCTGGTCACGTGGGGCGCTGAAGCTCGCCAGCTTCGGCGAGACGTTCCAGTCCACCAGGTCCGCCACCGCCGGGTCGGGCACCACCGTGCCGTTGGTCTCCACCTCCACCCGCCGGCCGGCGGCAGCCAGCTCGGCGAGCAGCGGCACCAGCTCGGCCTGCTGGAGTAGCGGCTCTCCGCCGGTGACCACCACCAGCCGGGCCGGCTGGTCCAGCACCCACCGCAGCACGGCGTCCGTCGAACGCCGCGTCGCTTCACGCGCCGGGTCGAACCGGCTCCAATCCCAGGTGTACGGGGTGTCGCACGACGGGCAGGACAGGTTGCACCGCGACAGCCGGACGAACAACGCCTGCTGGCCGCAGCTCGGCCCCTCGCCCTGCACCGTTGCGAACATCTCCGCCACCAGCAGCCCGCCGGCCGCCGCGCTCATGACCGACCGTCCACCGGGGCATACTCCGCATATGTCGAGGCGGTCTCACCGACGCGGACGGCCGTCAGCTGCACCGTCCCGGGCAGGGGCAGGTTCTCCTGACACCACTCGTAGAGAAACCACGCCAGGTTCTCGCTCGTCGGCGCGACGTCGAGCACCTCCGTCAGGTCCCGATGGTCGAACGTGGCGGCCAGGTACTCACCGAGCGGGGCCAGGTCGGCGAAGTCCACCACGAACCCCGGCGGCACGAGATCGGAGCTGCTGACAACGACCTCGACGGTGTAGCTGTGCCCGTGCAGCCGCCCGCACTTGTGATCGGCGGGAAGACCGGAGATCCGATGAGCCGCCTCGAACCGGAACGACTTTCTGATCGTGAACACCTACGGCACCTCGTACTCGGTCGGGTCCGCCACGTTCGCGACGAAGAAGGCCTCGCGGCGCTCGACGCAGGTCCCGCACCTGCCGCAATGCCGTGCGCCGCCCCGGTAGCACGACCAGGTGTCCTCGAACGGCACCCCCAGTCGGGCACCTTCGGCCACGATCTGCGATTTGCTGGCGTTGATGAACGGCGCGAGGACCACGAAGTCCGAATCGATGAAACCCTCGTTCGCCACCCGTACCATCTGCTCGTAGGCGGCGACGAAGCTCGGCCGGCAGTCCGGGTAGATCGGATGATCGCCAGCGTGAGCGCCGAACGCCACCGCGTTGGCTCCGATGGCAACCGCGTGCGCCACCGCCACGTCAAGCATGATCGCGTTGCGGTTCGACACGACCGTCGCCCTCATCGAGGAGTCGGAGTAGTGCCCGTCGGGCATCGCCACCGCTGGGTCGGTCAGCGACGACCCAGCGAGCAGCTCAGCGATCGCGCCGAGCTGGACGATCCGGTGGGCACCTCCGAGGCTTGCGGCTGTCCGGTAGGCGAACTCCAGCTCCCGGCGATGCGACTGCCCATAGTTGAACGACAGCATCGTCAGGTCGCAGCCCTCGGCCCGCAGGCGATGGGCGAGTACGGTGCTGTCCAACCCGCCGGAAAGCACCAGTACCACTTTCCTTGGCGATCCCGCGTTCGCCCCGCTAGGTCCGTTTCTCATCGCCCCTCCTGGCGTCACCTGAAACGTGCGTGAGGTCTGCCGTACGTTCGTGAGCTCTTGTAGGTGCGGAACCCGCTACAACGGCTGTGGGATTCGATAGGCGGCTTGACCGCCTCGATATCCGCCGCGATGTCGTCCCGTACCAACCGATTGCGCTGATCAGCTGCGGCGCTTCCGTATCACGTCGCGATTCGCGAGCGGGACCGTTGGTCACAGCGCGCCGCCCGCGAGTAGCGCGACTCCGGCAAGGGTCAGGAACTCTGCCCTCGCGGACGGATCGTCGGCGAGGGTGCCGCGCCATCCCACGCTGACGGTTGTCGCACCGTGCGCTCTGATACCTCGGCGGGTCATGCAGGTGTGCTCGGCGACGACGACAGCCCCGGCACCGCGTGCGCTCAACTCCTCGAACAGCCAGCCCACGATCTGTTGGGTGAGGCTCTCCTGGACCTGCGGACGCCGGGCGAACATCTCCACCAGTCGAGCGAGCTTCGACAGGCCGAGGATGCGGCCGTCGGGGAGGTAGCCAACGTGCGCGACCCCGGTGAACGGCAAGAAGTGGTGCTCGCACAGCGACACGAACGGCACCGCGCGTGCCAGCACCAGATCCCGGTGCCCTGCGTCGTTCGCGAAGGTCGTCGGCACGAACTGCGGGCCGGCCAGCAACTCCCGGTAGGCCGCCACCATCCGAGCCGCGCTGCGCGACCTGGAGTCGGTGTCCAAGGTGATACCCAGCTCCGTCAGGAACTGCTGGGCGGCACGCTCCGCAGCCTCCACGTCGACAGAGCCGGAGGGCATCGGATCACGCCCCCGACTCGCGGGCCACGTCGCGACCCGTCTGCGCCTGCGCGAGGAGCACGTTCAGTACGTCGCGCATCGCCGCGCCCTGGGCGAGGCGCACGTAGTGTGAGCGCTGCTCCTCGTAGCTGCCCAGCTCCACCCGGATGAAGTCGGTCTTCGGCGGGTCATCGACGAACCGGACGAGCTGGACCGCTACCTCGGTCGGGTACCGCCCCGGCTGGGGGTTGCAGGGATACCGGTGGCCCCAGTGCGCGGGCGGCGACGACTCTGGGTGGAACTCACTGGGGCCGGCGGCGGTGCACTCGCTGAGATCACACCAGTCGGGGTGGTCGAGGATGTCGGATTGTGCTGGGAGCTCGCTGTCCATACGTAGCCCTTTCACGTCGAGAGTTGGCTGGTCACGCCGAGGCGGTGGCTCCGGCGACGACGGGGCGGACGTCGCGCATCCGGATCGGCAGGGACGAGGTGCCGTCGAGGTCGGCGTCGGGCTCGGTACGGGCCATGACGTTGTGCGGGAGTAGCGAGTCGACGCTGGTCCCGCCGCCGGGACGCTGGTAGGTCACCAGCACCGCAAGGTTCGACCTGGCTTCCACGACGCCGGGCCGCCACTGGTCGGTGTGCGGGGGCCATACCCACACGCGGTCGGACGGGCGGTAGGTGGCCGCGTCGGCGATGTCGTCGGGGCGGCGCTGGTGCGGGTCGGTGGCAGGGGTGGGTGGTGGCATCACGCCTCCTTCCTTGAGTTGCTATGTAATAGGTGTTGAGCCGGGTCCCGGCCTGGACGGCGAGGTGTAGGGAGCCGAAGCTCCGCGAGCCGCCGTCGGCCGCGCACGTCGGTCAGTCACGCGTCCGCCTGATCAGGACCAGGGTCTTCGAGTGCGGGTCTGGCCGCCAGCAAGGTGGAGATCGGGTGGGTGCACTCGATCCCCGCACTCCACGCACCAGCCGCTGACTTCCTTACCGAAGCAGAACCCCACGAAGACTCCGGCGAACAGGCATATCGCGGCTACCAGCACGAGAATCACGCTCTTGCTCCAGTCGATAGCACGCCAACACCAGAACGGTCGGCAGAGAACTTGCGACCACCTCATTACACTTTGAGTGTGTCCAAAAATCAACACCTCAGGGAGATCAGCTTTCCATTAATCGACCCGACGTGAGATCATCGGTAATTGTCCAGCCCATTTAGGCGGGGCCAATGCATGTAATGGCAGATCGGTTGTATCATTTGGGCAAGACACACGCCCAAAACGAGCGGGAGGTGGTCGACAGGTGTCGGATATGGTGGGTTCTGCACTGTTGCGTCGGTACGTCGGTCGGCGGCTCGAAGCGCTGCGACGGCGCGCCGGCCTGACCCAGGAGCAGGCGGCCGACGCACTCCAGAAGGGACGCGCGACGATCGCCCGCATGGAGGACGGGCACGAGGCCGTTCGCTTCCGGGACATCGACGTCAAGGCCATGCTGGAGCTCTACGGCGCGGAGCCTGAGGACGGGAGGATCCTCCTCGCGCTCACCGCCGAGACCCGCAACGGGCGGCGGAAATCCTGGTGGCACGACCGCACCGAGACCGAGCTGCCCGCCTTCTTCGCGCTCTACGTCTCGCTGGAGGACTCTGCCGAGACGATCCGGAAGTACGAGGTCGAGCTGATCCCGGGTCTGCTCCAGACCCGGCGGTACGCCGAGGAAGTTCACGGAGTGCCGACCGACTACATCGATGACGAGGAGAAACGGCGACGAGTCGAGGTTCGGATGGAGCGGCAGTCGCTGCTCACCCGCCCTCGCGCACCACACCTCAGCGTCATCCTCAACGAGGCCGTGCTGCACCGGCTCGTGGGCGGGCGCGAGGTGATGATCGAGCAGTTCGAGCACCTGCTCGACCTGACCCGGCGCGGCAACATCAGCATCCGGGTGCTGCCGTTCACCGCCGGAGTCCACGGCGGCATGGCTGCATCCACCCCGTTCGCGCTGCTGACCTTCCCGGCGGACCCGCAGAGCGGTGAACCGCTGGAGCCGCCGCTTGCCTACGTCGACACCCTGACCGGAGCGCTCTACCTGAACAAGCCCGGCGAGTCCGGCACCTACCAGCTCGTCTGGGAAGACATCGACCGCCGCTCACTCAACGAGGACGAGTCGAGAAGCATGATCACTTCTGCATTGGAGGCACTCCGTGAAGCCTGACCAGACCGGTGCCCAGTGGCGCAAGTCCAGCCGCAGCGGCAACGGCAACGACTGCGTGGAGGTGGCCACCAACCTCCTCCCGACGACCGGGCAGGTCCTCGTCCGCGACAGCAAGAACCCTGCCGGCCCCGTCCTGAGCATCAACCCCGAGGACTGGCAGTCCTTCGTACGCGAAGCGAGCCGCGAACGCTTCACCGCCTAACAGCCAGGACGCCGCACCCACAGGCCGTCTGGGTTGGCCCTGTCCGCAGAGGGCGGCTGACAGCCTTCACCGCATCGATCCCAGTAGCCGGCACGCCACCGTGCCGGCTACTGAGATCATGGCAGTGAACCGCAGTGTGGGTGCCTGGTCAATCCCGCAGACCGCCAACGGGGACAGCTGCAGGCTAGTGCCGTGTCAGGGAACGTTTGCCTCGTGACGCGCCGTGCGGGTGCTGGTCCGGGCGGTGGGGTGCCGCCAGGCTGTCCGGGTGGGAGAGCGAGTACGCGTCCGTGAGATCGACGACGACGAGGGCCAGCGCCTGTTGCGGATCATCCGTAGAGGCACCGGCTCGGTGGTGACCTGGCGACGGGCTCAGATGGTGTTGCTGTCCGCGCAGGGCATGCCAGTGGGGAAGATCGCGGAGGTGACGTTCACCAGCGCGGACCGGGTCCGCGACGTGATCCACAACTTCAACGCTGACGGCTTCGACTCGCTCTACCCGAGGTACAAGGGTGGCCGGCCGCGGACGTTCACCCTGCCGGAACGGCGTGAGATCAAGAAGATCGCCAAGTCCAAGCCGGCCGAGCACGGTCTGCCGTTCTCGACCTGGAGTCTGGCCAAGCTGGCCGACTTCCTGGTCGCTGAGGGGGTGGTCGACGACATCAGCCACGAGGGCCTACGGGTCCTGCTCCGCGAGGAGGGCGTGTCCTTTCAACGGGTGAAGACCTGGAAGACCTCCCGCGACCCCGACTACGCCGCCAAGAAGGCCCGCGTCGAGCACCTCTACGCGATCGCCGACGACGAGGTCGTACCCGAGGCCGGTGAGCCCGACGTCATCTTCTGCCTGGACGAGTTCGGCCCGTTGAATCTGCAGCCCCACCCTGGACGGCAGTGGGCCGAACGCGGCGGACGGCACAAGGACCCCGAGCGTGGGCCCAGGCCCCGCCGACGGGCGACATACAACCGCCCATACGGCGTCCGCCACCTGTTCGCCGCCTACGACCTGGGCGCGGACAAGCTCTACGGCCACATCAAGCCGACGAAGCACCGGACACGGTTCCTGGAGTTCTGCCGCTACCTGCGCGGCCTGCACCCGCCGCGGACCCGAATCGCGATCGTCCTCGACAACTACTCCCCGCACCTGAGCACGAAGAAGGACACCCGTGTCGGCGACTGGGCCGCCGCGAACAACGTCGAGTTCGCCTACACGCCGACCAACAGTTCCTGGCTCAACCGCATCGAGGCCCAGTTCACCGCCCTGCGCTACTTCACCCTCGACGGCACCGACCACACCAGCCACGCCGAGCAGGGCAGCATGATCCGCCGCTACATCATCTGGCGGAACAAGCACGCCGCCGACGAACGCCTACGCGAGGTAGTCAACAGGGCCAACGTTGCCTGACGCGGCACTAGCTAGAAGGTCACCATCGAGATCACCGCGAGAATGCTCCAATCTAACGGGGTCCCAGAGTGTCGCTAGCGGGACTGCCGGCTGCCGCGCGGCTCTTTGGTCACTGGCGATAGACCATCACGGAACGGTCGTCGCTTCCAGTGACGATGAGGTGTCGACTGCCTGGACCGGGCAGCACCGCAACGGCATTCACCCGACCGGTGTGGCCGGTGAGCTTGGCCAGCTGGTCGCCGGTGTCAGGGTCCCAGATCCGTACCGAGCCATCGCCGCCGCCGGAAATGATGAGGTGTCCGCCGTCTGGACCGGGCAGCACCGCCACCGCCGCCACCTGGCCGGTGTGGCCGGTGAGCTTGGCCAGCTGGTCGCCGGTGTCAGGGTCCCAGATCCGTACCGAGCCATCGCCGCCGCCGGAAATGATGAGGTGTCCGCCGTCTGGACCGGGCAGCACCGCCACCGCCGCCACCTGGCCGGTGTGGCCGGTGAGTTCGGCCAGCAGATCACCGGAATGCGGATCCCAAACTCGCACCGACCCATCACGGTCTCCGGTGACGATGCGGTGTGGGCGGTCTCGCCCAGGCAGCACCGCCACCGCCACCGCCCTGACTTCACCGGTGTGGCCGGTGAGTTCGGCCAGCTGGTCGCCGGTGCCGGGGTCCCATACCCGCACGCCCCCATAAGGGCCGCCGATTACAATATGGTGTCGGCCGCCCAGGCCGGACAACACCGCCACCGCTCTCACCCCGTCGAGGCGGCCGAACAGTTCGGCGAACTGGTCGCCGGTGCCGGGGTCCCATACCCGCACGCCCCCATAAAGGCCGCCGGAGACTATGCGATGTCGACCGTCCGGACCCGGCAGAACTGCCACAGCGTTCACCCGGCCGGCGTGGCCGGTGAGTTCGGCCAGCTGGTCACCAGTGTCTGGATCCCAAATCCGTATCGATCCGTCGCCGAAGCCACCGCCGGTGACGATGCGATATCGACCGTCCGGACCCGGCAGCACACCCACCGCCCTTACTGCACCGGCGTGACCGGTGAGTTCGGCCAGCTGGTCACCAGTGTCCGGATTCCAAACTCGCACCGATCCGTCGCCCGAGCCGCCGCCGGTGACGATGAGGTGTCGGCCGTCCGGACCGGGCAGCACCGCTACCGCCCGCACCTCACCGGCGTAGCCGGTGAGTTCGGCCAGTCGCTCGCCGGTGCCGGGGTCCCAGATCTGTACCGATCCGTAACGGTCTCCGGTGACGATGAGGTGTCGGCCGTCTGGACCGGGCAGCACCGCTACCGCCCGCACCTCACCGGCGTAGCCGGTGAGTTCGGCCAGTCGCTCGCCGGTGCCGGGGTCCCAGATCTGTACCGATCCGTCGCCGAAGCCGGTGACGATGAGGTGTCGGCCGTCCGGACCGGGCAGCACCGCTACCGCCCGCACCTCACCAGAGCGGCGGGTGAGTTCGGCCAGTCGCTCGCCGGTGCCGGGGTCCCAGATTCGTACCGATCCGTCGCCGAAGCCGCCGCCGGTGACGATGAGGTGTCGGCCGTCCGGACCGGGCAGCACCGCCACTGCTCTCACTCCACTGGTGTGGGCAGTTAGTTCGACTAACTGGTCACCGGTGTCCGGATTCCAAACTCGCACCGATCCGTCGCTGCCGCCGGTGACGATGAGGTGTCGGCCGTCCGGACCGGGCAGCACACCCACCGCCCTTACTGCACCGGCGTAACCGGTGAGTTCGGCCAGCTGGTCACCAGTGTCCGGATTCCAAACTCGCACCGAATGATCGTCGCCGGCGGAAATGATGAGGTGTCGGCCGTCCGGACCGGGCAGCACCGCCACTGCTCTCACTCCACTGGTGTGGGCAGTTAGTTCGACTAACTGGTCACCGGTGTCCGGATTCCAAACTCGCACCGATCCGTCGCTGCCGCCGGTGACGATGAGGTGTCGGCCGTCCGGACCGGGCAGCACTGCCACCGCCTCCACCCCATAGGGATGGCCGAGGATACGATGAGTGGTACCTGACCAGATGGCGGTTTGCACATGCCAGGGCCACTCGGGGTAGTCGAGGATGAGGGCGTCAGCCAAACGGGTTGATCGGATCTTGCGAGCCCAGACGTGCAGCCACCAGGCCCGTTTCGGATCGGACCAGCCGATCCACTCGCTGGTGGAGGCGCTTTCCAGTGCCGCAGCTGCGGTGATGGCGTGCCGTGTGACCAGGAAGTGCCGGTGCTGCAGGATCTGGCCCGGCGGGCAAGACAGCAGGAATCCAGGGTCGGACATCAACTCGTCGAGCATTCCAGCGGCGGCAGTGTGCGCGGGGAGCCGCAGGCGGGTGTAGTCGTCGATGCCGGACCAGTCGCGCCGTCCAGTGGCCGGGCTCTCGGGTGGGACCAGCCACGTAGTGATCATCCGGTGCGCGGTCTGCCAGGCGGTGTGCAACTCGTCGGTCAGCCCGGCGTCGATCGATTCCACTGTTTCGTTGCCGCTCGCGGCGGCGGCGAACAGGTCGCGCAGGCTTTGGTGGCGGACCCGGTATTGGCGGTGGCGGTCCGAACCGGTGGTCACGTCGAGGAACGCGCGGGCTGGTCCGTCCAGCCATGCCGCCAGGTCGCTGGCGGCATCCGGCCGGTTGAGCACCGTAGCGAGGTCGTTGCGGTCGATCGCGCGGCCGAGGGCGGCGAGCACCGCCAGAGCGGGCAGGTGTAGCGATCGCCAGTCGAGATGGGTAGCCCACCGCTGCTGGATCTGCAGCTCGTAGTAGCCCCGCAGACCGTCCGGCAGGCACGCCACATCGTTCGGCGGGCGCAACCCAGCGCGGACCTCGTCGAGCACGTACCGCAGATAGATCCACACTCCGCGGCAGCGATCGAGTAGCGTCGCGACGAACGTCTCCGTAGGGACCCGGCGCTCGGCCAGCACTGTAGTCAGCGCCGGATCCGGGGTCGGACCGGTGGTCGCGGCGTGCAGGTAGGCAGCCATGTCGGCCAGGTTGTCGGCACCCTCCACCTCGATTTGCGACCAGCCGACCCGCAGCGGATCCCGCAGTGCGACCAGAGGAAGGCCGTACCGGCTGGTCGCCACGATGTACGCCCCTGCTGGCAAGGCGTCCGGTGCTGGCAGCCCGAGTGGAACCCCGGTACCCATGCCCGCCGGATCCGCCTCGGCCTCATCCAATCCGTCGACGACCAGCACCAGCGGTCGGCGCTCGGCTGGCGCGAACCGCTCATCACGGGCCGCCACCGCCGCCCGAATAACCTTGGTCAGCCAGTCTGGCCGCTGCGCAGCCGCCGGGAACACGTCTCCCGGGGTGAACCTGTCCGCTAGGTCCCATGCGCCGATCAACTGCGCGGCCAGGCTCTTGCGTGCCTCGATTGGGTTGCGCGCTCCGCCGTCGAGCCGAGTGAAGTGGTGAGCGCATTGCCGCGTCCACACCAGATGCGCCGCCAGCGCGCTCTTGCCGACCCCGGCTTCGCCTCGCACCACGACGTACCCACGGTCGGTGGCGGCGATCCGTTTGTCGATTTGGGTGATCAGGCCGGAGCGGCCTTGAAACCGGGCGAGATCCAGCTGCTCGTACAACGGCGCCGGATCAAAGATCGCGTCATTCAGCCGGTCGAACCGGCCCACCGTGACCTGAACGTACGTCGGTCCGGTACGCACCGTCCCGTTGATGTCCCGGCCAGCGGCGACCGCGCCCGGGGCCAGCTGCCATTTCGGTCCCACCGTTACTGAACCGGTCCCTGCTGTCGCGGCGACCGGGCCCTGCCGCCGGTGGTGTCGATGTCCGCCTGTCCGGTGATGTCCCGTCCCGCGACCACCGCGCCCGGAGCGACCCCGGACTGCGGCATCGGCTCATCACCAGCCGTAGTGGACGGATCGGTCCGGACCCGGCCGCCGAGGTCCCGACCAGCGACCACCGCACCAGCACCGATTCGGCGGTGTGATTCCGACGCTTCTCCGGCCAACCAACCCGCTACCAACGCCCCGACCAGCGTCAACACCCCTGCCGCGAGCCACCACTGCCAGCCGCCCTGCAACCTGTTGATCACCGCGCTGTTCGCGGCGGCGAGCACCACCGCGATGCCTGCGGCCCAGGCAACTCGCCGACCAGACATGCACTCACCTCGTGGTCACCAGAAGCGTCGGACCTGATACCGGGAGTCAGATCGTAGTCGGTGCGAGCAACCTCCGCTGGAGCACCCGACCTGGCCCAGCAGGCACCGAGCGGCCGGAAGGTCGAGTGTCACCGGTCAGCGAAGATGAGCGACGAGCTTTCGCGGCGCGATCCTTGCCGGTGCCGACTACACAACCGCAGGTACCAGTCCCTGGTCAGCTCGGCGCGTTGCTGACGTAGACGCCTCGCCCTTGGTGGCCTTGGAGGATGCCGCGTTCCTGGAGGCGCGCGAGGGCTTGGCGGACGGTGGGTGCTGAGCATTCGTACTGTTCGCGGAGTTCCGTTGTGGATGGGATCTTGTCGCCGGGTTTGAGGTCGCCGGTGGCGATGGCGGTCTCGATGTCGCGCATGATCCGCCGGAAGACCGGCTCTGCGGGCTGGGAGGGGGTCGGCACGGCGGGCTCCTCGCGTAGGTGGAGCCATCGCATCACGCCTGACCTGTGTTGGCAAGCAAGTCAAGTGTCCCGTGTTGACTTGTCTTGCTTAGCAATCTAGGTTTTCGGTCTGGTTGAGGTGTCTCCTCGCGTAGGGGCTGAGGCGGAACACCTCTGCCAGGGCCTGCCCTCCTACGCCTGGGCGTCCCCCGTCGTCGAGGACGGGAGGGCAGGCCATCCTGCTCTGCCTGCTGCGGCTTCCTGGCGTCCGCGCCTTTCGTGCACGAGTACACCCCAACATGTATTACTAAGTAAGCGAGGTCTTGATGGTGCGTACGATCACTCGCCGGCGGCTACTCGCTGGTGGGGCCGCTGTCGCGGCTGGGGTGGCTGCCTCGGCTTGCGGTCGGTTGCCCGCTGCCGGCCCCGCCGCTGTGCAGACGGTCAAGGTGTTGACGGGTGCGGGGTTCCAGGGTCGGGAAGCGCCGCTGCTGGTGGCGCGGGCGCAGGGTTGGTTCCGTGACGAGGGTCTGGCCGTGGAGGTGCTGCCGGGCAAGGGGTCGGGCGAGAATCTGAAGCTGTTGGCGGCCGGGCGGGTCGACGTGGCGACGCTGGACGTGAACGCCGCGATGATCGAGGCCAGCATGCCCGGTGGCATCCGGGACTTCCGGCTGACGTCGGTGCTGCACCAGCGGAACCTGGCGTGTTTCGTGGCGTTGGCGTCGTCGGGTATCCGCACGCCAGGTGACCTGGCGGGCCGGCGGTTGTCGTACCTGCCGGGCGGCATCAACCATGTGCTGTTCCCGACGTACGCGCAGCTGGCCGGTTTCGACGCCTCGGGTGTGCAGTGGGTGAGTAACCCGGTGCCGGCCCAGCACGCGGCGCTGCTCGCCGAAGGAAGAGTCGACGCCATCTCGCAGTTCGTGCCGGCGGTGGAGTCGGTGCGGTCCGTCGCGAAGCAGGACCTGTCGGTGCTGCCGTTCGTCGACTGGATCGGTGACCTGCACGGCTCGGCGATGGCCGTCTCCACAGCGACCGCGACCAACCGTGCCGACGTGGTCCGCCGGTTCAACCGGGCACTGCTACGCGGGCTGGTCTACTGCATGAGCCATCCCGACCAGGCCGGCAAGGCGTACGCGTCGCAGCCGGAGACGCAGGGCCAGCAGGCCCACCTCGCCACCGCCGAGCTGACCGCGCTGCGCGGCTACGTCACCCCGGCAGAAGGACGCCTCGGCCACTTCGACGAGGCGAGGGTGGCCCGCAACATCGCGATCCTGCATGGTGCCGGTGCCATACCCGCTGGGCTGACGCCGCTGGACATCATCGCCCCCGACCTCGTCGAATGAACCGACCCACGCCGCCGACGCCTGGTCTCGCCTCGGCAGCCACGGCCCGGCTGCGGACGGTGGTCGCCGGAGCCTGCCCGCCGGTCCTCGGTGTGGCCGGGCTGGTCGCCGTCTGGTGGGCCGCCGTCGAGGTGTCCGGCGTCGCCGACTATGTTGTGCCGCCGCCCTTCGCGGTCGCCGCCGTGATCCGCGACCAGCCCGGCTACCTGTTCCACCACGCCGCCGTCACCCTCACCACGGCGATGGCCGGCTACACGCTCGCCGCCGGCACAGCGGTCATGCTCGGCACTGTCCTGGCCATGTCCCGGCCGCTGGCGCGGGCACTCACCCCGACCCTGCTGGTCCTCAGCGTGCTACCGAAACCCGCCCTCGTGCCGGTGCTGATCATCGCCCTCGGCTTCGGCACCGGCCCGAAGATCGTCCTGGTCTGGCTGATGTGCTTCCTGCCGATCGCCCTCGCGACCGCCACCGGCCTGACGGCCACCCCGGCGGATCTGGTCGAGCTGGCCCGATCCCTGACCGCGTCCCGCTGGCAGACGTTCGTCAAGGTCCGGCTGCCCGCCGCGCTACCGCACCTGTGCTCCGGGCTGCGGATCGCGTTACCCCTCGCCCTGATCGGTGCCGTCGTGTCGGAGTTGTTCGGCGGGCTCGCCGGGCTCGGCGTCGTCATCCAGAACGCCGGCACCCGCGCGGACATGGCCTTCGCCGCCATCACGGTCCTCGCCGCCATGAGCACCGCGATGTACGGGCTCCTCACCGCCGCCTGCGCCAGGGCAGCGCCGTGGATCCGCCACACGACCGCCTGACCCCCGGGCACGCTCACCCGGCCACCGGGTCCAGGCCATGCCCGCTGACCCCTACTGTTTGAAGGAGACAGCTGTGACCACGTCCACCTACCTGTTCGGCGACGCCCCACCCGACACCCGCGACGACAACGCGGTCATGCTCGACGCCCTGGCCGGCATGCTCGACCCGTTCTCCCGCCGACAGCTACGCCGCGTCGGAGTCCGCGCCGACGCCCGATGCCTCGTCGTCGCCGTCGGCGCCAGCTGCATCGCCGCGACCCTCGCCGAAATGGCCCCTCACGGCGACGTCACCGCCACCGACATCGACCTCACCCCCAGCCGCCGACACCCCCGCGTCCGGCTGATCCGCCACAACATCGTCACCGACCCGTTGCCCGACGACGGCTACGACCTCATCCACGTCCGGCTCCTCCTCGCGCACCTGCCCGCCGACCAGCGCACCGCCGTACTCGGTCGGCTCGTCGACGCCCTCACCCCCGGCGGACTGCTCATCGTCGAAGAGTTCGAACCCACCTGGCGCAGCTCCGTACTGTCCGCCCCTGACCCCGACGAGGCCGACCGGCTCTTCGCCGCCTACCACCGGGCGTTCGGGGCAGCGCTCACCGCCGCCGGCAACGACCTGACGTGGGGCCGCCGCGCCCACCACGCGATGCGCGCCCTCGGCCTGCACGTCGACACGACCGGCCACACCGGCACCTGGACCGGCCGACAGGCCGGCTGTCTCCTGCCCTACGCCACCGCCGGGGTCATCCGCGACCGGCTCACCGCCGCCGGCATGACCCCCAACGACATCGACGCCTTCCGTCGACTGCTGCTCCACCCCGACCTGGTGGTCAAAGGCAACCTCGCACTGTCCCACGTCGGCCGCGCCCCCACCGGCAGCTGACATGGCCGCCGAGTACCGCCTCTACACCACCGCCACCGCACCAGTCGCCATCGTCCTGAACCTGGTCGCAACCGTACTGCACGCCGAACCGGTCGAGATCGGCTTCGCCCGCGACGGCATCACCGTCGAAGCCTGGCCCCTACACCCCGACGACGACAACCTCGCCGGCTCCTACGGCCAACACAACGCCCGCCTCGAAATCCTCTACCGCCACCGGCCCCACCACACCAACGCCGACCAGGAAACCGCCGACATCATCAACAGCGTCGTCACCCTCCTACGGACACACCCCGGCGACGCCACCCTCATCCACCACGAACAGATCGTCCTACGCCAACGCGACGGCCTCACCACCATCAACACCGACTGGCCCGGCTGGCACGAAACCCCCACCCTCCGCTGGTACCGCCAGGCGATCCCCAGCCGAAGCATGCCCACCAGCCACACCTTCCGCGGCGAAACCCTCAACCGCGAACAGATCATCGACCTCCTCAACCGACGCCGCACCAACCCCGTCAGCGTCCGACTCGGCGAGCACTACCTCGTCGGCGTCGTCAACGTCGACTACGACCCCCGACACCACGAGATCGTGCTCGACCTCGACCCCATCGCCCTGTCCGACATCCTCACCACCCTCGCCACCGACAACGCCCACCCACCCCTGCCGAGGACAACCAGCACATGACCCCCTACCTCCGACTCACCACCGCCCGCCGGCGACACCTCATCCTCCAGACACCGATCAGCTCCTACCGCCACCCCGACAGCGGGCAACGAATCATCGTCGTCGCTACCCACCACTACGCCGAGCCCGCCTACTACCAACAGCTGCTGCACGACATCGACCGCTACCAACACGACGGATACGTCGTCCACTACGAAAACGCCCAGTACGAGACACCCGGCGACAACCCCACCGACACCGAGCAGGCCGTCCTCGACGACCTCAACGCCCTCCGCGACCTCGAAACCGTCCGAATGGCTCCCCTCGGCTGGGTACGCCAACCCAGCCTGCTCCACCACCCCACCTGGCATCGCAAAGACCTCACCGACCTCGACGTCATCCGCCACGCCGGCACCGACGCCATGACCCACTACCTCACCACCCGACGCGCCCTGTTCGACTGGCCCGACCACCAGGTCTGGCGACTCAGCCGCGTCTACGCCTACTTCGCCCGTGGTGTCGAACAAGGATTCGAAAGCATCCATTATTAGCCACCTCCTATACTCGGTCGTACTTGATATCATGGGAGCATGCAAATCGCCGTCGGCCATGACCGGCCATCCGGCGAATTTGGTGTCGATGCTGGAGGCGCGGTAGATGATGGTGTCGTTGCGGTTGCCGGGTTGCGGGTCGCTGAGGGCGACGACGAGGTGGGTGAGGGCGTCGATGGCGACCTGTAGGTTCGTGCTGTAGCGGTAGTTCTTGCTCTGGGCGGCCCAGGCGGTGGTCGCAGGTCGGAATGAGGGTGCCATCGACGATGGTGATCTGGTCGACCCGCCGTCGGTGTGCCGGGGCCAGGGCTAGCAGGGGGCCGAGGGTGTCGATGACCCGGTGCGCGGCGGAGTGTGAGATCCCGAACAGTGGGCCGATCTGGCGCATGGTCGGGTTCGTTCGCCAGTACGCGGCCACCAGTAGCACCCGGTCGGCGAGGTTGAGCGACCAGGGCCGTCCCGGCAGGCCGTGGGTGATCGCGCCTCCGCCGCGTTCGGCGAGCAGTCTGACCAGCCTGCGGAACTGGGCGGGCTGCAGCCCGGTGAACGGGAAGATCCACTCCGGGCGGGCCGCCGCGGTCACCTGCATCGCGACATAATCCACTAAGGACCTCCACCGAGTTGCGAGACGTCCCTTAGGTGTCCACTGCGTCGACGCGCCCTCACGGCAGGCCTTCCAGCCGCCCTCTGGTTTCGCCCGTCGCGTTGCCGGTTGCCACCCCTTGATGTCCGCGCCATCTCCTTTGGGATCACCACGGGATTTGCGATCTTGACGAGCCCGCAGGGGTACCCGTGTGGCTCACACCTGAGTCAGGGCTTGGGACTGGCCCGGTGCTGCCGGCTCCAACGTTTGATCTCCTCGAGGAGACCGACCAGTTCTTCGCCCCCGGGAGTCAGCCGGTAGTCGGCGCTGTCGTCCTCCTGATGGTGCTCGACGAGATCTTGGGCGCGCAGATAGGTCAGCGTGTCGGTGAGCGTACGGGCGTGCACGGCGGAAGGGCTGGCCTGGGAGACCGCGTGGTGCAGGTTGGAGTACCGGAGGGGTCCGTCGTGAAGAGCGTTCAAGATCGCGATGGACAGCTTTCGTTTTGCCAGGATGCCCAGTAGGAGTTCCAGTTCGTTTGTCAGCGCAACTCACCTCCCCAGGGTCACGAGCGCGCGACGCACCGACAGCACAGTGTATGTGATCAGGCAAGCTCCATCGAAGGATCTACACCAACGGCTGGTCAGCGTCCACACAAGAGGATTAGACGGTGGACCAGTCAGCATGGGAACAAAGTTCCCGAAAGCGGCTATTCGAGGCCGAATCTCCTCGATCGAGAGGTACTTGTCGCTGATGGTCGTGAGGTCAACCACTGATGGAGACGAAGCATGTGACCGAAAATTGCCTCACCCTTGACGGTGAGGCGGAAGGCGGTTTCGCTGCAGGGCTCGTCGTCCAGGCTGCCACCATCGCGGGTGACCAGGAGACCCTCCGCAGCCATCTCCCGGAGCAGGGCGACCGGACTCCTCATCCCAGCGGCAATCTGCGCGAAGCTGGCGGTGCCACCCCTCGCCTGCATGGCGAGCAGCACCTCGTACGTGCCGCGCCGGGCCAGAAGAGCCAGTGTCTGCCCCGCTCGATCGCGGTCACCCATCCTGGCTCACCCCCTCATGGGCGTCAATTTTTCCGGACTCGGGGCCGGGAGCAACAGCAACGGTTCTGTCGCATGGGCGACAGTTCTCCTGTCGGATCACTGGCGCTGGCGCGTCGGCGTTACGCCGACGTACGTAAGCCAACGCGCGTGAGTTCAACCCTCATCAAGCGCGCGTACCCGCAGGTGCATACGTAGACATCACCCTGGGGTCGTGGTGTAGACACGACCGGTGACCTTGATGTGGGTCGTCGACCTGGAGTGGCGTCGAGCCCCACCGGGCAGGCAGGCCAGCGGGTGTTGTTCGCTGAAGTCGGGGAGGGTTACCGGTGCTAAACCGTCAGCTTGTTAGTTGCCTTATCGGGGCATTGGCGCTGATGAGCGCAGCGTGCAGTTCGGGTGGCCCCGACGAGTCGCCGCCTACACCGTCGCCGGTGGAGGCATCAGCCACGCCGAGCCTCGGGGCCGCTGAGACCAGCGAGCGCGATGCCCTCGCGGCATACCAAGGCATGTGGGACGCCTTCGTAGAGGCAGGGAAGGTATCCGACCCTGACGCGCCCGACCTGCGCGAGTACGCCTCCGACCAGGCGCTAAGGTTGATTGTCAACGCGCTCTACACCAATCGTGAGCAGGGCGAGGTCATCCTCGGCGAACTGGTGCTTGACCCGAAGGTCACCGCCCTCACACCCGCCGAGGACCCCACCACGGTCACGATCCTGGACTGCGTGAACGACGAAAACTGGTTGGAGTACAAGACATCCGGCGGTCTGGCCAACGAGGAGCCCGGAGGCCGACACCGTACGACCGCCACCGTCGATCGGACCGCCGAGGGTTGGCGGGTCAGCTCCTTCATCCTGGAGGAGGCGGGGACATGCTGACCGGCGGGCGACGCCTCGCGGCTCTGGTCATCATCGTCCTGGCAGTCCTCCTGGTATCGCCAGCAGCCGCGAACGCCGGTGGCGGTACCGGCGGTGTGCAGTGCAGCGAGAACGACCCACGCCCGGTCTGCGACGTCAACGCCGGGACTCCCAGCGAGCCAGGAAGCCCGAGCGGCGGCGGGAACGGCGGGGGCCAAAGCGGCGACGGCAAGTGCCGGAACCCATCCGGCGAGGAGATTCCGTGCGAGCGGGACGGGGGCTGGGCAGGCGCCGATGGTTGCTACTACGCGCCGACCGACCCGTCGCCGTCCACGATCGAGGCTCTTGGTGGACAGCCGGCGGGCGAGGGTGGCTGGTACATGCGGATCTGCTACGGCGAGAACGCGTCGCTCGGGGGCGTGGTGTGGATCGCTGGTGAGCCGCCGGTGATCTCTCCGGCGGTGTTGGCCCGGCAGGCGCGGGCTCGCCTCGATCTGCCGACGGTCGTCATCCAGATGAATCCTTCCGGCGAGCAGCTGGTCAACCTGCCGGTGTGGCTGGCCCTCGACGAGGGGTCGTGGCGTTCGCAGTCGGCGACGGCGTCCGTACCGGGTGTCTCGGTGACGGCGACAGCGCGGCCGGTGCAGGCGAGGTGGTCGATGGGCGACGGGACGACCGTGACCTGCGAAGGTCCGGGAACGCCGTGGGCCTCGGGCACCGATCCAGCGCAGGCGTCACCTGACTGCGGGCATGTCTACCGGCGGTCGTCTGTTGGTGCGCCGGGCGGCGCGTACACGGTGGTGGTCACGGTGACGTGGGAGGTGACCTGGGCTGGTGCGGGGCAGTCCGGCACAGTGCCGGGGCTGACCACGAGCGGGCAGGTGCAGACCCGAGTTCAGGAGTCACAGGCGGTCGTTCGCTAGGCCAGCCAGTCCGGTTCGTTTGAGCGCCGAGTCCGAGGAGGAGACGTCATGGCGCTGGATTCCGTGCGCCCAAAATCAGGCAGAGAAGGTAGCGCGGCGGCTGCTGCCCGTGCGGGGCGGGGGCCGTGGCGGGCAGCCCGGCGGCGTCGCCGGTTGCCGTTCGTCGCGCTGGGCGGACTGCTGGTCATCGTGTGCGTACTGTCCTACGCGTACGGCGCGGCGCAGCTCGGTGACCGGGTTCAGGTACTCGCGGTGGCGCGGCCGGTAGCGGCCGGGCAGGCGATCACCGCTGCGGACCTCACGCAGGTGTCGGCCGCCCGTGATCCGGGGGTACGGCTGGTGCCGGCTGTGGACGCGGTCGAGGTGGTGGGTCATACGGCGGTGGTGCCGTTGGTGGCGGGCATGTTGTTGACGCCGGAGGTGCTCGGGGACGCGGCGTTTCCGCCGGGCGGTCAGGTGACCGCTTCGGTGGCGGTGAAGCCGGGCCAGTATCCGCAGGGGCTGGCGGCTGGTGCGCGGGTCGCGGTCTACGTCTCGGCGACCGTACGGGGCGACGGCCAGCCGGATCCAACGGCGAGCTCGGCGGCGGCGCCGGAGCGGTTGTCGGCGGTGGTGCTGGGGGTTGACCTCGCTGGCGACGGTCAGGGCGCGACGGTGATCACCCTGTTGTTGGATGCCTCGGACGCGCCGGTGTTGGCGGCGGCTCCGGCTGGCGGTGTGGTGCTGATGCAGACCTCGCCGGTGGAGGGCTGACATGCCTCTGCTGGCGGTGACGTATGTGAAGGGTCGTCCGGGTGCGACGACGACGGCGCTCGGGTTGGCCGCGGTGGCGCCGGAGTGGGCGCGGCCGGTGGTGGTGGAGTGCGATCCGGCCGGTGGCGACTTGACGCGCCGGCACCGGTTGCGGGCGGTGCCGAGCATCGTGGACCTGGCGGCTGCCGCGCGGGGTGCGGCGAGCCCTGGAGATGTGTACGCCGTCGCGTCGCAACGGTTGCCGTTGGCTGAGATCGCGGTGCCGGTGGTGGTGGCCCCGGCGGGTGGTGCGCAGACCCGGGCGGCGGTGCCGGAGTTGACTGGCAGCGGCCGGGCGGTGCTGACCGCGCCGGATCGGATGGTGGTGGCGGACTGCGGTCGGTTGGGGCCGGGTTCGCCGGTGTGGCCGTTGCTGCGGCTCGCGGACGTGGTGTTGGTGCTGGCACGGGCGAACGCCGACGAGGTGGCGCATGTGCGGGAGCACCTGGGCGACCTGGTTGATGCGGGTGCGGGTCGGCTGGTGGTGCTGCTCGGTGCGGGTGGGTCGTATCCGGCGGCGGAGGTGGCGGATGTCGTGGCGACTTACGTCGGGCAGGAGTTGGCGCGTGATCCGGAGGCGGTGAGTGTGTTGGGCCCGCTGCCGGATGACCGGCGGGCGGCGGCGGTGCTCGGCGGGGACCTTGTCGCTGGTTCGCGGTGGCGTCGGCTGCCGCTGATGGCCGCGTTCACGCGGCTGTGGACCGATCTCGCCCCGTACCTGCCCGTCTCGACATCGCAGCCGACCGACACAGCGCCGGAGGCGACACCATGACCAGCCCATTCCGACCCGCTCCGGTCGCGGGTGAGGTCGGCGAGGCCACCGTGGTGCGGCGTGTCCGCCGGGAGGTCGCCGAGCTGCTCACCCGGGCCACCCGGGCGCACGAGACGGCGACTGGTTCGCCGATGCCCGCCGACGACCGCTCGGCGACGACCCGGCGGTTGATCACCGAGGCGCTGGACGCCTACGCCACGGAGGAGATGAACGCCGGGCGTCCGCCGCTGCGCCCGGATGTCGAGTCGCGGGTGGGCCGAGCGGTGGCGGACATGCTGCTCGGGGCAGGTGGCCTCCAACCGTTGCTCAACGACGAACGGATCGAGGAGGTCAACGCCAACGGGTGTGACCAGGTGTTCGTCCGCTACTCCGACGGCCGCCGGGCACAGGTCGGTCCGATCGCCGACTCCGACGCGGAGATGGTGGAGCTGATTCGCCGGCTGGCGGCCGACGCCGGCCGCGCCGAGACCGGCGGTGAGGGCGCGGAGGAACGCCGCTGGGACCGAGCCGCCCCGGTGATGAATCTGCAACTCGCGGACGGTTCCCGGCTGCACGCGATCATGTCGGTGACCCGGCGTCCGGCGCTGTCGATCCGCCGGCACGGCTACGTAAAGGTCACCCTGGCCGACCTGGAGCAGCTCGGCACCGTCAACCCCGTGCTGCGGGAACTGCTGGCCGCTGCGGTGCGGGCAAGGTTGAACGTGCTCATCGCCGGACGTACCGGCGCGGGCAAGACGACCCTCCTACGGGCGCTGGCGTCGGCGATCCCACCCGGCGAGCGGATCGTGACGATCGAGGACACCTACGAACTGGCGCTCGACGCGGACAAGGCCGTGCATCCGGACGTGGTGCCGTTGCAGTCGCGGGAGGCCAACGTCGAGGGCGAAGGCGCGGTCGACATGAGCAGCCTGTTCCGTTCAGGGCTTCGGATGTCGCCGGACCGCGTCATCGTCGGAGAGATCCGCGGGCACGAGGTCATCCCCATGCTCAACGCCATGTCGCAGGGCAACGACGGCAGCCTCGGAACTATCCACGCCTCGTCGAGCGCCGGGGCGTTCAACAAGCTCATGCTCTACGCCGCGCAGGCACCGGAACGCCTCGACCCGGCCACGACCAATCTTCTGGTCGCCGAGGCGGTACACCTGGTCGTACACCTGGGGTTCACCAGTGCCGGGACGCGGGCGGTGACATCGGCGCGGGAAGTGGTCGGCGCGGACGGGCTTGCTGTGTCCAGCAACGAGATCTTTCGCCCAGGTGCGGATGGCCGGGCGGTGCCGGGTGCGCCTGCGTCGACCGGGTTGCTGTCGGCGTTGGCGGGGTGCGGCTTCGACCCGGGGTTGCTCGATGAGGCCCGCGCCGCCCCGGGCGGGGGGTGGTGGTGATGGTGTTGACGGTGCCCCTCGCCGCCGTGCTGGGGGCCGCAACCGCGTTCGGGCTGCTGCTGGTCACCTGGGGACTGTTGTCTCACGATGACAACGGGCCCGTCGACTCCACCACGCAGTCGTGGTGGTCGAGGCTCGCAGCCACCCGTGGCCCGGTTGACCGGCGTCGGGTGGCGCTGTGCCTGGCCGTCGGCGTGGCCGTCGGGGTGGTGACGCGCTGGCCGGTCGCAGCAGGTCTGGCAGCGGCCGGGACGTGGATGCTGCCGGCCATCATCGGCCCGGACCGCGACCACGCCCGCCGGGTGGCCCGGATCGAGGCCATCGCCACCTGGACGGAGGCGTTGCGGGACAACCTGTCCGGCGCGGCCGGGCTGGAGCAGGCGATCACCGCCAGCGCGATCGAATCTCCGGAGCCGATCCGCGAAGAGGTAACCCGACTCGCGGTGCGTCTGCAGCGCAGTTGGCGGCTCCCGGACGCGCTGCGCGGGTTCGCCGACGAGCTGGCCGATCCGACCGCTGATCTTGTGGTCGCCGGGCTGGTGATGGCCGCGCGGGGCAGCGCCGGGCAACTCGGCGACGTCCTGGGTGAGCTGGCCGCGTCGGCGCGGGCAAAGGTGGCCTCCCGGCAACGCGTCGCCGCAGCCCGCAAACGCAACCGCACCTCCGCGCGGGTCATCGTCGGTGCGACCCTGGCTATGGCCGGGATGCTGGCCCTACTCAACCGGGGCTACCTCGCCCCGTTCGACACCCCCGCCGGTCAGCTGGTGCTCCTGGCCGCCGGCGGCTGCTTCGCGTTGGCGTTTGTATGGCTTGGCCGGCTCATGCGTGACCGAGATACCTCCAGGGTCTTGGCGGGTGCCGCCGCGCCGGACGAGTCGCGGCCGGTGCCGACATGACCGGCCTGGTGTTGCTGGCCGGGCTCGGCACCGGCCTCGGATTGTGGCTGATGGTGGTGGGCTGGTTTCCCCGTCCACCTCGGTTGGACAAAGCCCTCGACGCCCCGTACGGCATCGACGTGGTCGATGCCGCCGCCACCGCCCCGCCGGTGGGGTGGTCGGGGCGGTGGGGCCGTCCGGCGGTGCGGTGGCTGCGCCGCGCCGGGCTGCCGCTTGCCTCGACCCGCCGGGACCTCGCCACCGTCGACAAGCCGGTGGAGGTGCACCTGGCCGAGCAGGCGACCGCGGCAGTGTTCGGGCTCCTGCTGCCTCCCGCCGCCGCGTCGCTGCTCGCCCTGGCCGGAGTGGGCACCGGCGTGACGATGCCGGCCGCCGCGTCGCTGCTGCTCGGCGTGGCCGGGTTCCTCGCCCCGGAACTGTCGGTGCGGTCGGAGGCCGCCAAGCACCGGGCCGCGTTCCGCGACGCCCTGTCGTCGTTCCTCGATCTGGTCGTGATCAGCCTCGCCTCGGGGGCCGGCGTGGATCAAGCGCTCGATGACGCCGCGAAGGTCGGCTCCGGTCCTGCCTACACCGAACTGCGCTACGCCCTGGCCGAGGCGCGGCTGGCCCGGGTACCGCCGTGGGACATCCTCGCAGCCCTCGGCCGCCGGGTCGCCGTCGCCGAGTTGCAGCAGCTCGCCGCCACCGTCGGGCTAGCCGGCACCGAGGGGGCCAAGGTCCGCGCGTCCCTGCGGTCCCGCGCCATCGCCCTCCGCGCCCGGCAACTCACCGACGCCGAGGGCGAGGCGAATGCCGCGACCGAACGGATGGCGCTGCCCATCGTCGCCCTGTTCGCCGGCTTCCTGATCTTCCTCGGCTATCCCGCGATGGCCGCCGTCCTCGGCGGTCTCTAGAAGGCACTCCGGTTCACCAGGCCCCATCAGGAACCAGATTCTCGTACCGCATTGGAGGAACACGCAATGTCCGCTCTCCTCACCTACCTGGCCGCCGAGCTGCGGCACCGCTGGCAGGCAGCCCGCGCCAACCCCGACGGCGGCTACTCCACCGAGTCCGTCCTCGTCACCGCCCTGCTGGTGACCCTGGCGATCGCGGTCATCGGCATCATCGCGGTCAAGGTCGCGGGCAAGGCCAACAGCATCAACCTCGGCTGACACCGATGCCGCCGACCACCACCGTCGCGGAGCGCCGCGCCGAGCGCCGACCCTCCCCGGCGCTCGGCGCGGCCAGGCGGCTACGCGCCCGATGCCGCCGCGTTGCCGCCGGCTCCGACACCGGCGCCGCGACAGCCGAGCTGGCCATCTCGATGCCGCTACTACTCCTCATCGTCATGTTCGTGATCCAGGCCGGAGTGTTCATGCACGCCACCCACATCGCCCAGAGTGCCGCGAACCGCGCGGCCAACACCGCCGCCGGCTACCAGTCCAGCGCCGCCACCGGCCGCGACGCGGGCCAGCAGACCCTCGCCGCGATCGGCGACGGAGTACTCAAGGACCCGTCGGTGTCGGTGACCCGCACCGCCACCGAGGTCCGCACCGAGATCACCGGCACCGCCGCGACCGTGGTCCCCGGCGTACGGTGGTCGGTCCGAGCCACGGTCGTACGACCCGTTGAGCGCTTCGTCCCAGACGACGGAGCCGCACCATGAAGGCTGCTACGCGCGCCCGGCTTGGTCAGCGAGCCACGGGCGGCGACCGAGGGACGAGCACCACCGAGGCTGCGCTCGTGACCCCGCTGCTGGTCGCCGTCATGCTGTTCGTGGTGCTCTGCGGGCGGCTGGTCTCCGCACAGATGGACCTCGACGCCGCCGCCAGCGCCGCCGCCCGGTCCGCCTCCCTCGCCCGCACCGACGCCGCCGCCCACGCCGCCGCTGACCACACCGCCCGGGAGACCCTCGCCGCCCGCGCCGTCACCTGCCAGCAGGTCAGCGTCACCGTCGCCACCGGTGGACTCCAGCCAGGCGGGGCAGTCACCGTCACCCTGGCCTGCACCGTTCCCCTGTCCGACCTCGCACTGCTGTCCGTCCCCGGAACCCGCACCCTGGCGGCCACAGCGACCTCCCCAATCGACGCCTGGCGCGGAGGCGCACTATGAGGCAACCCGGAGCCGACCGCTGGTGGCGGCTACGCGAACGCGCCGGAGACGACTCCGGCCAGGTGACCGCGTTCGCCGTACTCATGATCATCGCCCTGCTCGCAGTCGCAGGGCTCGTCCTCGACGCCGGGCTCGCCCTGACCGAGAAGGTCCGCGCCCTCGACATCGCCCAGGCCGCAGCACGCGCCGGAGCGCAGGAACTGGACCTATACCAGTACCGCACCCGCAACATCGCCGAACTCGACCCGCCCCGCGCCGCGTCGGCGGCACGCGCATGGCTCGCCTCGGCAGGCGCCACGGGCGAGGCCACCGCCACGGCGACCACCGTTACCGTCACCGTGCACCGCACGAGCAACACCCAGCTCCTGCAAGTCGTCGGCGTACACCAACTCGACGTCTCCGCGACCGCTACCGCGACCGCCGTGCAAGGCGTCACCGGCCCCACCACCTGACCCGCCCATCCGGAGAGGACGATCACGCATGTCCCGCGCCTTCGCCGTCATCGCCCGGACCGTGCGCGCCCTGCTCGCGTTCGCCGCGCTGACCGGCTTCACCGCCGGGGTCCCGTGGCTGCTGATCGTCACCGCAGGCTGGCCCCTCGATTGGATCGGCTGGCCAACCCTCGTAGCCATACCGACCGCGAGCGACCTGCACACTGCGGTCACGAGTCCGTGGTCCGATCAGATGGTCCTTGCGCTGCTCGCCACGATCGGCTGGTTGCTGTGGGCACAGTTCCTCCGCGACACCATCATCGAGATCGTCGAGACGTCCGCCGCCGCGTCAGCAACCCGACGCGGCCAGCCCCGACCCCCGGCGAGTGGACGCGGCCCAATTCGCTGGGTTGCCGCTGTGCTCGTCGGAGCGATCGCCGGAGCCGTGCTGTTCGACGCCGCCCGTACCGTCACCAGCCCCACCGCCAACGCTGCTGCCGCTGACGCCGCCGCCCGTCGCCCAGCTGTGACCGTCACCCCAGCACACACCGACACCCCACAGACGCCGCAGCAAGGCCCACGCCCAGCGCTAACCGTCACCGCATCCGCCACCAGCACCGCGCTCCCACTCAGCGCCCACCGAGACAATCCCGCCGTCCCCGTCTGGGCACGCCACGCCCCAGGAGGGACACACCAGGTCGTCGTCGGAGACAACCTGTGGGACCTGGCCGCGACCCACCTTGGCGACCCATACCGTTGGCGGGAGATCTACAAACTCAACCGGGGACACGAGCAGCCCAACGGCTACGCCCTCACCGACCCCGACCACATTCACGTCGGCTGGATTCTCGCTCTCCCCGCACGTCAGGCGACACCCGCGACCGACGCCGAGGCCCCCGCCGCCGACAGTCCAGGCACCAGTACACCAGAGGCCGACGAAACAGCACGACCTGAGCCGGCAATCAGTGCTACGCCAGCGCCTAGCAGCCCAGAGCCAAGCGCGTCGACACCGCGTACCGCCGAACCGAGCGCAACCGCCGACACGGCCGAAGCCGACGCACCCCAAGCGGACACCGATCCGGCCGACGACGAGCCGACCGACCAGGCCGGCATCACGCTGCCTACGCAGGGCTGGATCAGCCTCGGCCTGGCCGCCGCCATCGCTGCCGTCGCCGGACTGCTACGCCTACAACGACGACGCCGCGCCCGCCTCACCTTCCCGACACCGGCCAGCCTCGCACCGCAACCATCCCCGATGCCACCGTCCCTCGCCGAAGCCGACACGGTTGGCAGCCGCAACCTCGGCCGCAGCGGTCATGACCACCAGCCTGCCGTACCGGCACCGGTCGGCCTCGACGCCGACGCCGCCGAGGTCAGCCTGTTCCAGCTACCCGGCCCCGGCATCGCCTTGCTCGGCGACGGAGCCATCCCGGCGGCCCGCGCCGTCCTCGCCGCCGTCCTCACCACCAACGTCACGGAGACCGCCGCTCTACGGCCCGTGGTCGTCACCACCAGCACCCTGCTTCACCAGCTCCTCCCCGAGGAAGCCCCGGCGATGGGCCTGGACCCCGACGGCACCGCCTACGACGGGGAACGACTCATCGTCCTCGCCGACACCGCAGCGGCCGTTACCCACGCTGAAGAAGAAATGATCGGCCGCAGACGACTGCTGGACACCTTCGACGCAAACACCATCACCGACCTCAACACCCGCACCGACCACGCCGAGACCCAGCCGCCGTACGTGCTGCTCATCGAGTCGGCCAGCCGCCACGCCGCCCGGCTCCAAGCCGTCGCCACCCACCGCGCGGCCCTAGACCTGCACCCCGTGATCCTCGGCGACTACGAAGGCATCCATACCGTCGATGTCGCCGCAGACGGCATCACGACAGGCACCGGCGAGCCGTACCCCGTGACGAGGCTGTCCACCCTGGGCGCCGATGGCCTCGCCGCCATCCTGAGCATGCTCACCGACGCCCTCGCCCGCCCCGAGGCCGGCACCGACGTCGACGACCCGCCCGCCGAGACCTCCCCAGCCGCAGCGACCATCGAGACGACCGAGCCGGTGCCCGTCCAACCCGACGACGCACCGGCCCTGGCACAGCTCCGCGTACTCGGCCCGGTCACCGTCGCCACCGAAGCCGGCCCGATTGCGACCGGAATGCGCACCGGCTCGTACACCGTCCTGGCCCTGCTCGCCGCCCACCCCGCCGGCCGGACCCTTGACCAACTCGCCGCCGCCCTGCACCCCGATGCCGACCCGTCCGCCGCCGTCAAACGGGTACGCACGGACATCACCTCAGCCCGACGGGTGCTGCGCACCGCAACCGGCCACGAGGAACCCATGTTCATCGTCTACGACCCCGCCACCGGCCGATACCAGCTCGACCACGAGACCGTCACAGTGGACCTCTGGCAGATGCTCACCGCCATCAACCAGGCCACCACCGCCACCGACGAGCAGACGGCCCTCGCCGCCCTACGCCACGCCACCGGCCTCTACGCAGGTGACTTCGCCGAAGGCCACGACCACACCTGGGCCACCGACTACGCCACCAGCTACCGCCACCAGATTCTCGCCGCCCACGCCCGCATCGCCGAAATTCTCGAAACCGACCACCCCGACCAAGCCGTCGCCGCCCTCGAACGCGCAGCCAACCTCGACCCGGTCAACGAAGAGCTGTACCAGCGGATCATGCGCATCCACGGCCGCCAGCACCGCCCCGACGCCGTACGACGCACCCTGCGCCGGCTGGAGGAACGCCTCGCCGACCTCGGCGACGCCGAACCCTCCCAGGCCACCCGTCGCGTCGCCGAACGCCAGCTCCGACCCACCGCCCCCGTCGCCGGGACACGACCATGACCGACGCCCGCCTCAACGACTGCAGTGGGCGGTACGGGCGACGCTCGCTCTCGGCGTGGCCGCCTCCGTCACCGCGAACATCCTGCACGCTCAGCCGAACCCGATCTCCCAGGCCATCGCGGCATGGCCACCAATGGCACTGCTCATCACGGTCGAGCTGGTCACCCGCGTACCCGTGCACCGCCGTACGCTCGGCGCCATCCGGGTGGTCGCCGCCTCGACCATCGCCGCAATCGCAGCCTGGATCAGCTACCACCACATGGTCGGAGTCGTCGCCCGATACGGCGAAACCGGAACCGTGCCCTACCTCCTACCGCTCTCGGTGGACGGGCTGATCATCGTCGCGTCGGTTTCACTCGTCGAACTCGCTGCCCGTCGTCGCGAGGTCGACAACCAACCGCCGACACCAGCCACGGCACCGACTACCGCCACCGCCCCGACCGCCGATTCAACGCCGAGCACAGGCGACGCGATGCAAGCGCGCCCAAGCCCCCTGTCGGAACACCCGAGCACCGAGGCCGACAGGCCGCACTTCGATGTCGTCACCACCAACCAGCACTCGGCAGCGGACCACGTGCCGGACGACTCCGGGTACGGAGGTGATCCGGCAAGTGGCACACACGAGGATGGTCACCCAGACACGGACGACGAGGCCGGCGAGGACGTTGATCTCCCGCCGGACCTGGTACCGCTGCTGCCCGCCGCCCGTGCCGCCCGCGACGAGCTGACCCGCGAAGGCCAGACCATCAGTCGGGATGCCCTCGCGCGTCGGCTACGCCGCAACGGCCACTCCATCCGCAACAGCGGCGTGTCGCAGATGCTCGCCGCGCTACGCCGCGAGACGCGAACGGTCGACGGCTCCCGTCCCACGACCCGTTCATGGCATGCCGGCATGCCATGAACGCAGGGGCAGGCGCGAGGAAGGCCGACCGTCAACATGACCCTGAAGAAGAACGAAGCCGCCCGCCGCACCCACGACACTGCCCACCCTGGCCCATCGACTGTCAGCACCGCAAGACTCGCCACAAACCTGCTTCCTCACGGACCAACTGACATGATCAGCGAGCCTTTCAAGCTGCTCTTGCAGCTCAGAGCGGGTTCAGCAGGCCCGGTGATTCGATAGCTTCGGTGCTCCATTCAGGACAGCTGTCGACCAAGAATCGAAGCCTCGACCGCGAGCCTCGCCATGCTGTCCCACCCTGTGACGATTTTTGTCCAGCCGCACCCTGAATCATCTGGCCGAACGCATCCTCGGCTCAGGACCGAGCAGCCAACCGGCGAACATCGACGGACGATGGCGAACGAGGCACCCGCATCAGGCACCAGGACCGTGGGCTAGATCAGCGCTCCGATTCCGACTCATCGAGCGAGTGCCCACACCGTCACAGTTAGCGACGAACGGATCGCGGCATGCCGCATATTTGGCCATGCATCAATGAGGTGTGGAATGTCTGTTCGATACAATGGCCGCCGCTTCGGAGATGGCTGACGAATGGCGGTGTCCGGCTTGTCTGACGGCAACTGGTGGGTCGACGACCCGATCGATGAGCCGAGCAAGGACCTGTTCGGGCGCGGTCCGTTTGTGACCCGCGTGGTCGACTTACTTGACCAGATCGGCTCCCGGCCGAGCAGCACGGTGGTTGGGTTGGTCGGCCCGTGGGGCAGCGGTAAGACCAGCACGATCCAGATGATCGTGGCAGGACTCGACCTTGGTCGGTGGGGCGTCACTTGGATCAACCCGTGGGCGTTGTCCGGTCCTGATGCGGTCGTCACCGAGCTGCTCGGCGCGATCCGCGCCGCAGTACCGGAGAAGAGCACCGCCGGCGCACGGGTTCGGCGTCAGCTTTCCCGGTACGGCGTCCTGGCCACGCCAGCGCTGTCGTTGGTGCCGGTGGTCGGTAGTGCCGCGACCGCTGTGGCCAACGAGGCCATCCAGCGGCTTGCCGATCAGGGAACGACCTTTCAGGAGCAGGCAGAGCAGGTCCGCGACGCGCTAGATGCGCTGGCCCGACCGATACTGGTCGTCATCGACGATGTCGACCGGCTGCAGCCCGAGCAGCTGTTGGCGGTGTTCCGTGCGGTGCGCGCGCTGGGCCGGCTGCCGTACGTGCACTACGTCCTCGCGTACGACCAGGAGACCATCCTTGACGTGCTGTCCGCTACGCCGATCGCCTACAAGAACGGTGCCCGGGCCGTCGCGTTCTTGGAGAAGATCGTCACGTTGCGTCTCGAGCAGCCACCGGTCCGCCTGGAACACGCTGAGTCGCTGTTCAACACCGGCCTCGCTGACGCGCTCGGCCGAGCCGCCGCGCCGTTGAACGAGGATGCGCAACGCCGCATGGGCGAAGAGCGTGAGGTGCTGCTGTTGCGGGTTCTGACCGAGCCGCGCAGCGTGGCCCGGCTGCTCGCTCAGATCGATATCTACCTGCCACTGGTCGGCGCTGCTGAGGTCGATGTTGTCGACTTCATCACCCTGACATTCCTGCGAACCACCTATCCGCGTCTGTACCAGGCCATCGCCCTGCACCGCAGCGCACTCGTCGATGACACCGACCTCGCTGGCCTCCGTGCCGAATTCGACGAGTCGGGGCTGGCCCGGCTCGACGTCCCAGCGCCGCACACCGGTCGGGTCGCGGCCGCCCTGCAACGGCTCTTTCCATGTCTGACCACCGACCCGGTCAGATCGATAGTGGCCCAGCACCAGCGGCGCGGGCGGCGGCGGATCAGTGATCGCGACTACATCGAGCGGTATTTCGCCCTGACGTCCATCACCGGAGAGATTAGCGACGATAGTCTCGTTCGGGCCATCCGAGATCTGGCCGAGGGACGCCGTAGCGTGGCGGTCGAGGACCTGACCATGGCGTTACGACCGGACCTCACCGACGCTCATGCGTGCGCTCGGGCGGCCCGGGCACTCCGGCGGGCCGAGTCGCTGTCTACGGAGCTGTCAGGCGGCGAGGCCGCCGCAGTGATCCCGTACGTGTTCGAGCAGTTCGACCACCTTCGCGTTCCCTCAGCGGGCGGGTTCGGTCCTGACGAAGCAGCGACCGTTTGGCTCGCGGCGCTGCTGCGGCGGGCCGACGGCGGGCCGCTGCCCGCAATAGCGCTGAGAGATCCCGGTCTGCTGCCATATATGTTGAAGGCGATCCGGATGGCGGTCCCCGAGCCGGGCGACGCCACAATTGCGCGTCTCGTCGCCCAACCTCCCGGCTCGTCATGGCTTGCGGACATCGTTCAGGTCGCCTACGAAGCGACGTGGGCGCGGGTCCAGGAGCACACGCGTCTTGGCGACACCGCCCCCATCGAACCGGTGAGCCTGTACGTCTCCCGGCTGGAGTCTGCTTTCGGCGACACGGACGTCGACCGGCGGATCGCCACCGCAGTCGACGAGGGTCTGTCAATCGTGCATCTCGCGGCCCGGCTGGTCGACATCGAGGTCGTGTTTGCATCCGCTGGCCCTCACGCCCGGATCGGCGGATTCGACGCGACGGCGTTCCTGGGACGTATCGGCCGCCGCCGTGTTATTGCTGTGCGGGCGCACCTGGACGACGCTGCGGCGGGCACCCGGCCCGGCGCCCTCGACCGCGCCGACGTGTCGTGGGCGAACCGCCGCCGGTTCGCCGCCAGCACCCTCATCGAGGCCCTAGACGCCGGTACGAAGGAACCGGGCAGTCTGCTGCCGAACCCGCCCGAGGAACAACTCCACCCCTTCACCAACCACCGTCCGTCGTTGATAAAAGATGGAGGCGAATCGCTCGACCTGACGCTGCAGGTCGCCGTGCTGCTGCCTGCGGGCCACGAGATTCCTGCGCGTGTGCCCAACGGATGGGGTCCCCCACTCGGGACACGTGAAGAAACCCTGATCGCCGCGATGCAAGGCTCACCGATCAGCAGCTGGCTCCGGGCGCGCCACTCCGACTGGGGCGTAGCCGCCGAACCCTGGTTCATAAGCAATGCTGACGGTCGTTTCCACACCACCGCTCAATCGGTCGCTCGGGCCGCCACACCCGGCACTCTCGGCCAGAGTCAGGCAATTCCGGTCAGGGCCGGTGCCCAGCTCATCACCGGCCACATCTCGCAGAGCCCGCACCAGCAGGCGCTGCTGCTGACCGTCGGCATCGGATTCCACCTAGCAGAACTCGACGAACGGCATCAACCTGCGGAGGCGCGGGCCCGGACCGTACCCCTCCCCGCAGCGTTCACACTTAACGGCTTGTTCGAGCTCACCGACGCGCTTGTCCGGTGCGTGCAGACCGCGAAAGAGCTGTGGACACAATTCGACGACCAGTCATCCCCACCCGAAACCGCGCTCCTACACATGTCACTGATAGCTTCCGAAGGACTCGCCGCGGTCGTCGACCTCAACAGCTACCCACGGCAAGGCACTGTCACTCGTACTCACTACTCCAAGGTCTACCAGTACCGGTCAGGGCCCGGCGATATCACGGCGGCGGCATTGCGAGACTGGCTGAGCGAGGCCGGGTACCGTCACCACGAGCGGGCGATCCTGGATATCTGGGACCCCACGCACGAATAGCGCTGACCTTTGAATGTGTGTGGATCGGTCGAGGGACCGTGGAAAAGGATCCGTGACCCCTGCGGGCAGCTCGCCAGCGGCCCACCAGCGCCCTGCTCAAGAACCTAATCTAGCCGCGCTGTTCCTCGCCCGCATGGCCCGTTCCCGCGCCCTCGCCGAGGGCGTGTTAGCAAAACAAAGGAAGAGGACTGGGCGGTTGTACGGATTCTAGCGCTTCCTCCGTTTTCCTTTACCTGCGTCAGCGTCGACTTCAACGAGAATTACCCGGTACCGGATAATCCGCCGTGCAGCACTCAACGCAGCGTCGCGACCCTCTGCCGCACGTTCTAGTCCTCCGCTGCCGGCACCCTGTTCTAGCGCATCGATTGCCGAGCTGGCAATTTCGGATTGTCGCTCAAGAAGCGCTTCCAGATCATCGTCTTCTCGGTCCTCGCCCGAGCCCCCTGACCGCCTCCCCGCCAGTTCAAGCTGGTGCATCTGCCACTCCATCAGCAGTCGGATCGCACGCTCGACAGCCCAGAGAGCGGCGACGACGGCCGCTACCGGCTGAAAGGAAGACGAAGCCGCAAGCACGGTCTCAAGCGGGCTACTCATACGAACTCGAACAACTCGCAGCGCCATCCTAGCAACCGAATTCGGCAAATAGATCGTCAGTGCGTAGTTGTAGATCGACGACAGATCTTCAAAGTAGCGCGCTACCTCGCTCAATCTCGGAGCGTCCCCTAGATCAACAACGATTTCCATCGTTGGTAGATTGGTCATAGTCCGTGGGGTCGCGTGCGCCATGCATGGCATTCAATCACAGACACGCAAGGACGGTTAGGTGCCCACCACCCCATCGGCCGTCGCCAGCCTCGCGGCCGAGCTGGTAGACGCCCACGCCGCAACCTGGAACGACGAACGCGCCGGATCAGGAAGAATCGCCCGTTACCTACGCGGCGACCATGACCTGCCGTACATGGCCCGGGGCGCCCGCAACGAGTACCGGTCGCTGGCTGAGAACGCGATCACTCCGTGGTTGCCGCTAATCAGCGAGACCTACGTCAAGTCGCTGTTCGTGGACGGCTACCGCCCGGCCCGGTCGACGCAGTCCGCCCCGCCGTGGGCGTACTGGCAGGCGAACCGGCTCGACGCGCGGCAGACGATCGCCCACCGGGGCGCCTTGGAGTTCGGCGCCTCGTACACGATCGTCCTGCCCGGCGAGCCCGACCCGAGCATCCGCCCGGTCCCGCCAGCCAAGACCATCGCCTTCTTCGAGGACGACGACGAGTGGCCCGTACATGGGCTACGGGTCAAGGGCACCGCCGCCGACGGGATGCGGTTGTGGGAGCTGTTCGACGACGAGGCCGTCCACCTGATCGGCCGCGCGAAGGGCAGCGAACGGCTGGTCCTGCTCCGCAGCGACGAGCACGGCCTGAAGGTCTGCCCGATGGTCCGCTTCCGCGATCGGCTGGACGGCGAGAACCGGGGCATCATCGCACCGCTGCTGGTCCTTCAGGACCGGATCAACGAGCCGTCTTCAACCTGCTCATCGCCTTGCAGTTCGCGAGCTTCCGCCAGCGCTGGGCAACGGGTCTGGCGATCCCGACAGTGGACGACCCCGAGTCCCCGCTGTTCGGTCAGCCGGTCGAGCCATTCCAGGCCGCCGTTGACCGTCTGTGGGTCACGGACTCGCCGGACGCGAAGTTCGGCAGCTTCGACCAAACCGACGTCAAGGGGCACCTCGAAACCTACGGCTCGGGCGTGCGGACTCTCGCCGCGATCGCCCAACTCAGCCCGCACGTGTTGCTCGGCGACCTGGTCAACCTCTCGGCTGACGCATTGGCCGCCGCCGAGGCTGCCACACAGCGCAAGATCGGCGAGTACGAGACGATCTTCGGCGAGTCGTGGGAGCAGACGCTCCGGCTCGCCGCGCTGGCCGCCGGGGACCCCGAGTCGGCCCGGGACCTGTCCGCGCAGGTCCGCTGGCGTGACACCGAGGCTCGTTCACTGGCCGCCGCCGTGGATGCCCTCGGAAAGATGGTGACCATGCTCGCCGTGCCGGCCGAGGCCGCATGGGAGCGCATTCCTGGCGTCACTGACCAGGACATCGAACGGTGGCGCGGCATGCGACGTCCGCAGACGGACTCGCCCAGCTTGCCGAGGCCCTGACTTGCCAGTCATTGACGCCGCAGCCTCCGGCCGCACCTGCGGAGCCCGCCGCCGTCTAAACCCTCGAAGGAGTGCGCCGTGTCAGTGCTGACCACGGACGCGCTCGCCGAGAGCTACCGGGTAGCGCAGGCGAAAGTCGCCAGCGAGGCCGCCGCGCAGGTGACCGTCGCGTACCGCACGCTGCTCAACGCCGGAAACCTCGACGCCTCCTTCCCCGTTTACACGACCGCGGCCTCGAAGATTATCGATGAGGCACGGAAGAAGGCCGCCGGCCTGGGCGGTGTGTTCTACCTGGCACACCGCAACGCGTCCAGCGTGCTGGACGCCATGCCCACGATCGCCTGGGCGGGATCACTACCCCCCGGCAAAGGTCGCGACATCGCTTCTGGCGACCGGTCCGGTCGCGGTGAAGCGGGCGATCCGGATGGGCGCCAGCGTCCCGCAGGCACTCGCGGCGGCCGAGACCAAGACGGTCGGCTCGGCGTACCGGATGGTTGCCGACGGTGGACGGGCGACTATCCAGGCAGCGTCTACCGCGACAAGCGGGCGCTGGGTTGGGCGCGGGTGTCCGACGGCGGTTGCGGGCGGACGGCAGAATGTTCCCGTGAGAGATTGGACACCCCGCCGCCTCTTGATCGGATGCGCAGTCTGCTTTGGCCTGTCCGTGGTCGCCTTCCTCCTGCTGCTAATGGTCAACACCTCAATCCGATACCAACCGCCGCCAGGGCAGGAGGCTCCGAAGGTCACGGACTGGATGCAGGCGTGGGGCAGCATAGGCGGAATCCTCGCGGGCCTCCTGGCAGCGGGAGCCGCCGCAGCGCTTCTGATGCACGAACGCCAGCAAGCGCGACTCGCACAGCAGCAACTGGCTCAGGAACGCGCCGAGGCCGATGTCCGCGCAGCCCAATTGGTTGTGGTTTTCCGTTCCACCTTCGCGTTTACCAACGGTCCGGCCATCCACTACATAAACGCAACGGTGCAAAATTTCAGCGCCACACCGATCCACAACGTAATTGTAGTAACAACCACTCCCGACGGGAGGAGAATAATAGCGAAGCGCTCTCCAATAATTTCGCCAAGCCAGAAAAACGACCGCCATAAGGCTTTTCCGCGACCGATTCCAATACTTAATACTTCAATCGATTTGAGCGGAAGGGTGACGATAGCGGCCGAATCAACAGTGTACTTTACGGATTCATCCAACACCCCATGGGCCAAGCAGAGCACTGGCGAAGTAGCGCGCACGACCTCCCCGTACCCAATCGATGATGCGATCAATCCCTTCTAGTACGGCAGCCGCCGTTTGAGATCTTGCTTGTGAACCCTGGTGGACGCGGGGCGGCCACCGCATGATCCTCTGTGCGTTGTGGACACAACATCAGATCTTACGGTGGCCGCGTGCCACAGCGTAGCCGTTGGCCGGTGGGAGTGGGTGCTGGCCGAGGTACTGGACTGCTTCGCGGGCCGGTTCGCTCGGGTGGAGCCGCGCCGGCGGCAGGACAGTTCGTGTCCGGCCTGCTGGCCGATCTCGAGGTCAAGACGTGCTGGCAGCTGGCCGAGCAGGCCGGACACGCCAGACCGGACGCGATGCAGCGACTGTTGTATCGGGGCGGTGTGGGACGCCGACGCCGTCCGTGACGACCTGCGGCGGTTGATCACCGGACGGTTCGGCTGTCCGGACGCGGTCCTGACCGTCGACGAGACCGACGACCTGAAGAAGGGCATCCACACGGTCGGGGTGCAGCGGCAGTACACCGGGACGGCAGGACGGACCGAGAACAGCCAGGTCGGAGTGTTCCTGGGTTACGCCGGCACCGACGGGCACACTGATCATTGGGTATCACACCCCGCTGTCACTTCCTGGTCCGGTCGTTCACTCCTTAACAGTCGGAGATCGGTCGAGGAAGTAAGTCGGCGAGTGTGGCCATGACATCTCTTTGCCGTTGAGGATCACGGTCAGCTGGTTATCGATGTTCCGCCGCTCCCCGAAGGCGTCAGCAAGTTGTGGCCATGTCAGCGGACGGAACAGACCTGGCAGGAATACCACAAACTCGCCCATCGCCACCGCCACACACCGCAGTTCGTCTGGGTCGTCGACCAGCAATATGCGCCGGAGTTCTGGCGGCGCGCTGAGGTCACGGAACATGTAGGTTGGGAGGACTTCGGCAGTGGGGTTCCTGAGCTGGTCGGTGATTGGCTTCATCACTGGCCGGAGTACGTAGCTCCAACCCAGCGCGGCGAACGCTGCCAGGTACGCCGAACGGATCCAGGAGTACCGGGCCCGCGCCTCGCTGTATCGGCCGTGGATAGTGAAGGAAATCCTCGGGTTGGGGTCACGACTGTCAACGTAGGCATCCATCGCCTCGAAATGCGCCGCCTGCACCTTAGGGTCATTTTGGCTTGGAACGCCGAAGACCTGAATACCTTCCCCTGTCCGATGCGCCGTGCCCCGCAGCGGGATGCCGTCGGCGTACATCGTGGCAGGCAGGTAGCGGCCCGTCACTCGGCCCCGTAGGAAGCCTTCGGTGTCCGCGCGCCGGTGGGCGTGCGAGTCGAAGTAGGTGCCGGAGCTGTTGTTGCAGTCCTTGCAGGTAAGCACCAGCCCTCGGCCGCCCAACACTCGCGGTGGTACATGCTCTTCCGTCAACTCGCCGGTTTCCAGGGCTTCCCGCGTGTACGCCACCAGGCAACATGGGCAGGCGTAGTAATCAGTGGCGGCAGGGAGATCACTGCCTCGGCCAAGCCGTTCCAGCACGGAACGCAGCACGAGCGCGCCTTCGTCGAACCACCTCTGCTTCTTCTGCACACGCAGATGGTCGCTGCCGAGGTGATAGCCGTCAACTCGGTAAATTGAGCGTAATGTGACCATGCTCCGGTAGCGTGGGCGATTCTCGTGGGTCAGGGCCAGCTGTCCGGCCGGACTAACCCCACTTCCCTGTCGAGTTTCATCTGCGGCCGATCCGCTGCCCGCTGCAGCGACTGCCGCCGATGCAGGTCAAGTTCGGTGTCGCTAGATAGCGCACAGCCACGACACGAGCATCGAGGGGTGAGCAGGTCCTTCATTCGCGGCCCGTCACCGAAGGCCTGTAACGCGGCACGCTTCCGAGAGCAGCCGTTGCGCTGTACGTTGCGGGATGCCGAGCTTGAGTGCCAACTCTGCACCTAGCCCATGTCGGTCACGCCCCGCAGCGGCGGCCTCGTTCAGCAGTTCAGTGGCGGTCTGGAGCCGGGGGTCGTCGGCGTAGGGATGCGGTTGACGGGCACCGGTGGTGCCGGGGGTACGGCCGGTGGATTGTCGGCCCGTGCGTGCGTCGGCGACGGTCCAGATGGTGCGCCGGTACCAGAGGCGTCGTTTCCGTCCATCGGGCAGGTGCTCGACGCGGTCGGGCCGATCGAGCAGGGTGTCGGGCAGGTTGCGGTAGGAGCCGTAGCCGAGGGCCCTCGCTGCGGCGCCGGAGCCGATGAGGTCGTCGGGGTGTCCGCGGCGGTCGACCTTTGTGAGGTCGGCGCGCTTCGCGGCCTGGTGCGCTTCGTGGAATGTCTCAATGTCGTCGAGCCAAAACCACTGGCGGCCGTCGCTGCGGAAGCCCTCAGGGAAGCCGAATCGGGCGCGGTGGCGGTGCCAGTGGTTGACGGTGGAGTAGGCCGCGCCGGTGTGCGCGGCGACGCCGGCCCGGTTGAGGGCTATCCGTCCGCCGATCACGCGTCGTGCCACGCCGTTCATCCTCCCTCGCGGACGGCTCGGTGGCCGTCCGCGTCGTCGAGGTGCGTGTGACTCGGGTCGTAGGATCGGCGGTACGTCCGGCCCGGGTATTGGTGGTCGTGTGGCCGGCAGGTGGCCCGGGTGGGCGAGGTGGCCGGTCGGGAATTGCGCGCACCCTCGGGTGTGCCCGCCGGCCACCGACCCATGCCGAGTTAGACGCGTGGGCGCAGCACTCGCCATGCGACCTGTGCCATGCGGTGTAGGGGCAGCGCGGCGAGTTTGGCGCGGGTAGCGGGTTTGGCGGCGTCGTACACGGTCAGGATCGCGGCGGCGGTGGTCGGGTCCACCACGACCCCGTCGATCTTGCGTGTCGCGCCGCGCATGGCTTCGCGGAGGACCTCGATCACGCGGGGGTCACCGGCGGTCGCGTCGTCGGGAAGCGCGTCGATGTCGGCCAGTTCTTGACAGTCCGGGCAGGTCACGAGGTGGTGGTCCTCGGTGACGCGGGTCAGCGGTCCGTTGTCGAGGCCGCAGACCGGGCGAGGGTGCCGGATCGACTTGGCGTGGGTGTATGCGAGTGGGCGGTGCCGCGAGGTGGTGTTCACGACGCCGCCTCGGGGGCCTCGGGCCAGATGCCCAGCGGGTTGCCGGGTGTGATCTGGCCACGGCCTGGGGCGAGGGTGTCGAAGACCGTGGAGTACGTGTCGTGGAGCAGGGCACGGGTTCGTGCGAGGTGTTTGCCTCGTACCATTTTTGCTGGCATCGCGTCGGTAACCCGCTGGATGAGGCCGTAGATGTCTCGGGTCTCGATGAGGTCGGCGCAGCCGTCGCAGGCGGACCACCGCTCTCCCCATGCCTGGGTGAGTGCGTGCTCGGTGCCTGTGCGGCGGACGCGTGCGGCGTGGTGCCGGTTGCGGTAGTCGCTGACGGCCACGACCTGCGCGGTGACTCGTCGGACATCGGTCAGCTGGTTCGCGCATTGGTAGATCCAGGTGGCGTCGGGTGCGGAGCAGAAGTCGCACTCGATGATCGGGTCGGGGATCTCGGTGACCGGTACCGGCTCGGCTTTGTGGTCGCTGCGTTCGCCGCGCTGCTCGGCCGCGTGGAGGTATTCGACGATGACGCCGTGGGGGTTGAAGCGGACGTTGACGCCTCGGCGGCATCGCCGACAGTAGAGCGGTTCGCCGGTCCGGCCCGTGGGCGTGCCGGGTTCGGTCGCCCTGATGGAGTGTCCCGGGTGGGGGTGGTACGAGGGCATCAGTGTCCGCCTCCGGTCTTGTTGTTGCCGGGCCGGGTGGGGTTGGCCGGGTCGAGGGTCAGCGCGAGGCGTAGGCGGGCGAGGTCGACCAGGCGCCGCAGGAGGCTCGCGGTTCCGTTGGCGAGGTCCGCGTCGTAGTCGTGGGCGATGCGGCAGGCGTCGCGTAGTGCCACGCACGCGGTGACGAAGGCGGTTTCCAGGGCGGCGTAGTCGTCGGCGCGGGTGCACCATGCGACCTGGGCGGCCGGGTAGGTGCGCTCGGTGCCGTTGGGGAAGCGGAGGGTGTAGCTGCGTGCGTGGGTCGTATGCGGGGTGGAGTAACGCACGTCGATGACGATGCCGAGGCGGTATTCGGTGGCGTCGGTTGGTGCGATCACCCGGGCGGTGTCGCCGTACTCCATGGATCGGTACATCAGGACTCCGTTCAGGGGTGGGTCAAGCTGGAGGTGTGCTGCCCGTCGCCGTTGGCGTCCTCGGACGGCTCGATTCGGCTCGTCATGCCGCCCGTCTCCTCTTCGCCGGCCGGCTCGTTGTCGGTGCTTGGCCGGGGTGGGAAGGCGGGGAGGATTCCGGCGAGGATGCCGCCGCTGTGCTCGTCGGTGACGGCGGCGCAGGCGATGAGATCGGCTCCGGTGGTGAGCGCCTGGGTCGGGGTGTACCGCACCCGCACGGCGCGGGTGTTGTCGAGGGTGATGGCGCGGATCTCGACGAGGCGTTGCTGCCAGGTGGCGACGGGCAACTCGGCGTCGGGTACGGCCGTGACGGTCCCGTGAAGCGCCTCGCGCAGCGCGGTACGCAGGTGCTCGCGTCGGCGGGCGGCAACAGCCTCCCAGCGTGACGCTTTCCTCGTGTTTGTTGTGTGGTCGTCGCCGGTCGAGGTTGCCGCGCAGGTGCGGAACCGTTCGGCGTTGCCGGTTGCCTGGGCGAAGTCTGCGGCGAGGTCGAACAGGTCATCGGGGTTCATACGGGTACTCCGTTGTCAGTAAGAGGGGAAGTCACGTGGTGTGCCGCGCGGCCCGGGGTCGGACCGTGGGCCGCGCGGCAACACGTGGCGGCGGTCAGGCTGGGGTGGCCGTTGGCCCGGCGGCACGGTCGGGGTTGGCCGGTTGCCCGGCGGTCCCGTGGGGGTCGAACGGTGGTGTGGCCTTCAGCTGGGGCAGGCTCGGGTCGAGCTTCTGCCCGATGCGGTCGAGGCTGATCGCTCCGTACGCGGTCAGGTGCGCGCCTACGGCGAGGGCCTGCGCGCCGGTGAGCAGCACGACGAGGCGGCGGCCGGCCTCGTCGTGCACATGGAGCTCGACGTGGCCGTTGGTCAGCGGCCGGACCGGCATGAAGTGCTCGACCTGCCCCGTGTGCGGCAGAGCCGCCCTGATCGCCTCGACCAGGGCGGGCCACCGCTCGTTGACGAGGGCGTCCCACTGCGCGGCCCGTGCGCTCAACTGGGCGTGTTCGGCCTCGCTCGTCGCCTGTTCGGCCAACGCGCGGGCGACCTCGGCCGCCGCGAAGGTGGAGCACATCTCGTTGGCCAGCGCGACCACCGTCTCGGCGGTGGGTGCCGGTGCGTACAGCGGCGTGATGCTGGGCTCGGTGGGGATGTGTGCGGTCCCGGTGGCGGGGTGCCCACCGGTACCGGGGCCGGGCGTGGTGGCCCGGCCCCCGTGCCGGCCCACGTCAGACCGCCAGCAGCTCGAACGCGCGGGCCTTGAGGTCCGCTCCGGCACCGGTCAGCGCCCGGGTGGCCCGGACGAGGTCGGTCTTGGCGGGGGCGAAGTGGTCCACGTACTCGGTGATGGCCTGGTAGCCGGCCCACCGGGTGCCCTTGATCGCCTTCTGCGTGTCGGCGTCGCGGATGAGGTACCGCAACGTGTTCGTCCGTTGCTTGGCGTTGTTGCGCGCCGTGTCGGAGGCATCGTCGGCGAGGGGCCACACCTGCGCGACGATCTTCTCGAACTCGCCCATGGTCAGCGACTCGTTGATCATCTTCTCGGCTTCGCTCTCGAAGGCGTCGAACGCCTTCCACATCAGACCGAGTGCCTGGCGCGCCTCGGCGATCTTGCTGGTGACGTTCGAGGTGTGCCGGAACGTGTAGGAGCTGCGCGACCGCTGGTAGGCGAGAGCCTGCGTGTTGGCGCACACGATCCGTACCGGGGTCGCGTCGAGGCGCAGCGAGGCGGTGCCGTCATGGCTGGTGGTGGCGGCGAGGTAGAGGTCCATGTCGTCCACTCCGGCGATCCGCATCGCGCTCGGCAGCTTCATGGTCACGAACACCGACCGGCCCTTGCGCATGGAGCCGGCGGTCTCGAAGTGCGCACCGGAGGCGTCGACCAGGAGGTTGAGTGTCTCGGCTACCTGCTCGTTCTGGACCACGCTGTAGTCCTCGCCGACCACGCCGAGGTACTCGGTCTCGCCGGTGACCGGGTTGGTCCGTACGGTCATGTACTTGTCGGGGCAGTCGACCTTCGTCACGCCCTTGTCGGTGATCTCGATGCCCTGGATGGCGATCTTGCGGACCTCCCAGCCACCGAGCCATGCCTTGCTCATAACCTCCTGGGCGGTCATACAGGAGTCGGTGACGGTGCCGAGTTGGTGCCAGGCGGACAGTCGCGCGGAGGCGAAGGCGGTCTCGCCGTTGGCGAACGTCTCGAGTTCGTGTGCCACGGTGGCACCCCTTTCCGGTCGTGTGGTTCGGGTGGGCGACGGGCCGGGGATTGCGACCCCGGCGTGCCGTCACAAACAATGTTTCCTACCTCTATGGGTGCATCAAGCCGATCGGATGGAGTCGATCGAGGTTTCTGCGGCGAATCTGACGCGCACCGCTGGGCGTGGCCTAC